>JAEWAF010000045.1 GCA_023391815.1 Pseudomonadota bacterium | reverse complement strand
GTTAGCGCGGCCACCGGGGGCGCGGTGCCGGGACGAGGTAGGTCACTCCCGGCGACGCAGACCACCAACGCCTCCGACTCCGACTCCGGCTCCGACTCCGACTCCGGCTCCGACGACGCGAAAACAGAACAGCAGGTTTTCACCGACACACAATCAAGGCAAGTCGAGCGCCGACTGAACGATCGAACAACCGTCAGCCAGAAAACCCGATCCATCGCCCCGACGCGGCAACTAAAAACCAAACCGACATGGACGCCACAGCCATCAGCTTCAACGTCACGGGCCTGATCGCAACGTGGTCACCACGAAGCAAAGGCTGCTTCACCGTAAAAACAAACAACACCCCAATCGCCAACGCGATCATCTTGGTCCAATAGAACGCGTTGTGATAACACTTAGTCGCCACACCCGCGAGCATCGGCACACCGGTCAACAACAACACCCACAGGCCCACCTTGAACCAGCGGTGCGCCTGCTCCGTCACAACGTTCGACGGCACATCTCGCAGGATCACGTTCAACAATCGCAGGTCCTGCGCCAGCACCGTGCCGCCAAGCAGTGCCAGGCCCATCAGATGAACCGCCTCGACGATGGCGAAAGTCGCGGGCAGGTCTTTCATGAAGACGCCGAGGCGGGAGGCTTCCAGCCATTCGAAGAATGAAAGCAACATGGGCTGTCCTGTCAGTGAGGCTTACTCGGCCGCTACGCAGCCCGCCGCCCAATCGACGAAGGCGGGATTGTCATTGCCGCAGTCGAACCAGTCGTAGGCGATGAAGCGCCCCGTCACGATCACTCCACACCACAACGCCAGCGACAATCCCGCGGCGATTCGGGCACGGCGGGGCGCCACCGCGGCGAGATCCCAGGAATTCTTCGACGCCAGCAAGTAGCCTCGAAACAGCCACGCATTGATCGCCGCTGCGATCAGCAGCATCACTTTGATACGAAACCACAGACTCTGCGTGGTGCGCACCGGAATGGCGGAGAACAGCAGCAGGCCGGTGATGAACATGATCGAGAAACCGATCAGCATGGGCTTGTCGAGCCGCTCGGCGATCTTCGACGCCGGTACGTTCGCGAACGCCACACCGAGCATGCGCAGATCGACGACCGCAAGCATGCCGAAGCTGAGCATCAGCGTCATGACATGCGTGGTCTCGATCCAGTTATACATGTAATAGGATTCGTGCAGCCCCACGCTGAACGAGCTTGCGCCCAGCCACTCAGCGAATCGTAGTAACGCCGAATTCACGCGGTAGTCTCCCCGATGACGAATTCATTCTAGTCGGGGCTGCCGGCGCGGGCGGACAAGAAATATCAATGCCGTTCCGCGCCGGGTGAAGATCACGACTTGGCTGCGGGCGGGGCATCCCCCTTCACCTGGCGCGACTTGAACCGCCAGCCGTTCGGGGTCTTTACCAGAACGTCGGTGTACTGCCCGGTGCTCGCGATCGATGGCGGCTTCGTGCCCACGTCGAGCAGCATCAACATCACCGTGCCGTTCGCCCCCTCCGCCGACGGCGTGATGCGCAGGTTCGAATTCCAGTGACGGCGATTCGCGCCCTTCATGTTCTCTCGCCACAGTTTCACGAAGCCCACCAGCGCCTCCTTGCCGGTGAAACGAGTATTGAAGGTGCCGTCCGGAGTGAACGTCGCCGCCCAGGCCTCGCCGTCGCCCGAATCGATCGCGTGATTGTAAGTGGCGTAGAGCTGCTCGATCTCGATGTAATCCTGCGTGGTGAGATCCGCCGCATTCGCCGCTGCCCCAACGACAGCGAACGCAACGACGGCCAGGACGCGAGTAAAGAAACGAGCGAGTGTGTTCATGAGGCGGCCTTGTTGGTTGTAGTAAGTTCGATGCATAGGCAGGAATGGTAGCGCACCGCTTGCGATTTTCTGATGTCGCCGCCACACGTCTTGCACAGCAGAAACAAACGCGGCATCGTCGCTCCATGACCGCCTACGACATCCAGGCTCTCGACGAGCTGCGCCGCTGGCAACACCAGATGCAGCGTCCTCCCGGTCTATGGAATCGCGCGACCAGCGGGGTTCAGCGCAGGATCAACAGCTATATTCCGGAGAAAGTGCACGCCAGCATCACCGCCGTCATCAAACAAATGACGCGGGCCGTGCTCGGCGGTTCGAACTTCACCGCATCGGCACCGCTGCTCGAGGGCAGTCTCGAAGAACGAGAAACTCGCGTGCGTGCGACGGTGGATCGATACAGGAAAACAGCCGCGGTTGAAGGCGGCATCACCGGCGCTGGCGGCTTTCTGCTGGGGCTGGCCGACTTTCCGTTACTTCTTAGCATCAAATTGAAGATGCTGTTCGAGATCGCCGCGCTGTACGGCTTCTCGGGCGAGGACTATCGCGAGCGGCTGTATCTGCTGCACACCTTCCAGCTCGCATTCTCCAGCGATGCACATCGCGCCGATGTGTATCAGCAGATGCAGCGTTGGCATGAACGGACCGCAACGCTGCCGAGCTCGATCGACGAATTCGACTGGCGCAAGTTTCAGCAGGAGTATCGCGACTACATCGATCTGGCGAAGCTGGCGCAGCTGTTGCCCGTCATCGGCGCCCCCGTGGGCGTGGTCGTCAACAACAGCCTGCTGAAGAAACTCGGCATCACTGCGATGAACGCCTATCGGATGCGCTGGTTCGAACGGCCAGCGCTTCCTGGCGCGAGCTAGAGTCGCACGCCTTCCAACAACGCTTCCGTCATCGCCCTCGCCTTCGCACGTGCCTCGTCGATGCTCGCGCCCAGTGCGAGTGACACGCCCATGCGGCGTTGGCCATGCACTTCGGGCTTACCAAATAACCGCAGGGCCGTGTCCGGCTGGGTGAGTGCGCGCTCGACATTCTCGAAGCGAACGTTCTTCGACTCGCCTTCCACGAGCAGTGCGCACGACGCCGATGGCCCATGCTGCCGGATGACTGGAATAGGCAGCCCAAGAATCGCCCGCGCATGCAGCGCGAACTCCGACAGATCCTGCGAGATCAAGGTCACGAGTCCCGTGTCATGCGGGCGCGGCGAGACCTCGCTGAAATAAATCTCGTCACCCGCGACGAACAACTCCACGCCGAAGATGCCGTTACCGCCGAGGTTCTCCGTCACAGCATGTGCGATCCGCTGTGATTCTTTCAACGCGATATCAGTCATGGGCTGAGGCTGCCATGACTCGCGATAATCGCCGGCGATCTGCAAATGACCGATCGGCGCGCAGAAGCTGGTTTGGCCATTGTGTCGCACCGTCAACAGCGTGATCTCGAAATCGAACTTGACGAAGCCTTCGACGATGATGCGCCCGGCGCCGGTACGACCACCCTGCTGCGAATATTTCCAAGCGTGCGGAATATCCGCCTCGGTTCGCACCGTGCTCTGACCTTTACCGGACGAGCTCATCACCGGCTTCACCACGCACGGCATGCCGATGTCCCGAACGGCCTGGCGATATTCCTCTTCCGTATCGGCGAAACGATACGGTGACGTGCGAATGTTCAGTTGTTCCGCCGCCAGGCGCCGGATGCCTTCGCGATCCATCGTGAGTCTCGCGGCCCGCGCGGTCGGCACGACGGTGAATCCTTCTTTCTCCAGCTCGACCAGCGCCGGCGTGGCGATCGCCTCGATCTCGGGCACGATCAGATGCGGCCGCTCGCGCTCGACGACCTGACGAAGCGCGACCGGGTCGAGCATGTTGATGACGTGCGAGCGATGCGCCACCTGCATGGCCGGCGCGTTCGGATAGCGATCGACCGCGATGACTTCGCAGCCGAACCGCTGCAACTCGATCACGACTTCCTTACCGAGCTCGCCGGAGCCGAGCATCATGACGCGGGTGGCGGACGATGAAAGCGGAGTGCCTAAGGTAGTCACGTTAGTTGCTCGACAAGGGAATCAGACCGCGAAGTATCGGGCCGATGGCGATTGCATACAACAAGCCCTCGTCGCATCGACATTGCAGGGCACGGCCCGGCTCATTAGTCTTCGGCCTTTCGTCAGTGAAAGGATGATCATGCCTCGTTCACGCCTGCTGCTGGGAACGCTGCTCGCCACGCTCGCCGCCGCCGCGCACGCCGCGGACGAAGCCAAGAAAACCTGGGACGTGAACTCGCCGCCCGGCGAGCGCCGCGAAATTCCGATCGACGTGCGCTCGGGCACCTGGATGAGCGTGGACGTGAGTCCCGACGGTAGCCGCGTGTTGTTCGACCTCTTGGGCGACATCTACGAGGTGCCCGTCGATGGTGGCGAGGCGAAGGCGCTCACATCCGGACACGCGTGGGACATGCAGCCTCGCTACTCGCCCGACGGCAACAGCATCGTTTTCACCTCCGATCGCGCCGGCGGCGACAACCTGTGGTTGATGGATCGCAACGGCAATGCGCTCCGCCCGCTCACCAAGGAAGATTTTCGTTTGTTGAACGACCCGGCCTGGCATCCCAACGGTCGTTACGTGGCCGGCCGGAAACATTTCACCACCCGTCGCTCGCTGGGCACGGGCGAAATCTGGATATACAACGTCGACGGCGGCGAGGGCGTGCAGGTCGTCAAGCGTCCGAACGAGGACTATCAGAAAGAGCTCGGCGAACCGACGTTCTCGCCCGACGGCAAATATCTGTACTACACCCAGAACACCACGCCCGGCAATCGCTTCGCCTATGCTCAAGACGTGAATGGCGAGGTGTTCTCGATCAAGCGCCTCGATCTCGCCAGTGGCGAAATATCCCCCGCAGTGACCGGCCCGGGCGGCGCCGTTCGTCCGACGCCCTCGCCAGATGGCCGCTATCTCGCATTCATCCGTCGCCTTCGCACGCCCGAAGCATTGAAGACCGCGCTGTACACGCAAGACCTGCGCTCCGGCGAAATCAAGCTGGTGTACGCCGATCTCGATCGCGACATGCAGGAAACATGGGCGATCAATGGTCTGTATCCGCGCATGGACTGGACGCCCGACAGCAAGTCGCTCGTGTTCTGGGCCGGCGGCGCCATCAAGCGTCTGGACCTCGCCGCACTCGCGGTCCATGACATTCCGTTCCATGTCACAGGCACCCGCGCGTCGATCGCTCCGCCTCGCTTCCAAGTCGATGTCGCTCCCGATCAGGTGCAAGCACGCATGGTGCGCTTCGCGACCGTGTCGCCGAACGGACAGCGCGTCGTGTATGAGTCGTTTGGTCGTCTGTGGATTCGCGACGTCGGCGGGAGCAGCGCACGCCAACTCACCAGTGATGCCGACAATGCGTTCGAGCTGTTTCCCTCCTGGTCGCGCGATGGAAAGAACATCGTGTTCGTACGCTGGAACGACGCCACGCTCGGCGAGATCCGCGTCGTCGGCGCCGGTGGCGGCAAGTCACGCGTCGTGACGAAGCAGCCCGGTCACTACTATCAACCTCGCTTCACGCCGAAAGGCGATGCCATCGTCGTGCAACGCGCGGCCGGCGGCACTCTCACCTCAGCGAATTGGTCGGTCGCGCCCGGCCTGTATCGGGTGGCGACGGCCGGCGGCGAGTTGCAGAAGCTCACTGATACGGGTCGCAACCCGCACTTCGTGGATTCGTCCGATCGGATTTACTACACCGAAGACGCCGAGCCGGCGAAAGAAGCCGAGCCCGCGCATCAGTTGGTGAGCGTCGATGCTCAAGGTCGGGATCGTCGCGTCCATGCGCGCTCGAATTATGCGAGCCGCATCGAAGTGTCGCCGAGTGGTGAGTATGTGGCCTTTCGCGAGAACTTCCATGTCTACGTCGTGCCGATGCCGCCGGGCGGCACGCTCGATCTCTCGCCGAAAACGAAGTCGGTGCGTGTGGTGCGCGCGTCGGAAGTCGGCGGCGATTATTTGAACTGGACCGACGGCGACACGCTGACGTGGACGCTCGGTCCCTCTTTGTATCGCGGTGAAATGTCGGCCCTCTTCCCGACGGCGACTGCCAGCGGCACCGAGGCCGCTCCCGTTTATGGCCAACGCATCGCCGATCTCGGCAGCTCGCGCCCCGCCGATAAACCCACTGGCGTCGTAGCGCTCACCGGTGCGCGCATCATCACGATGAAGGGCGATGAAGTGATCGACAACGGCGTCATCGTGATTCGCAACAACCGTATCGCCGCCGTCGGCGCGGCAAGTTCCGTGCAGATTCCAGCCGACGCTCAGCGTTTAGATCTGGCCGGCAAGACCGTGATGCCCGGACTGATCGACATTCACGCGCACGGCCCGCAAGGTGTCGAAGACCTCGTTCCTCAACAGAACTGGTCGGCCCTCGCGCACCTTGGGTTGGGTGTCACCACGATCCACGATCCCTCGAACAACGCCACCGAAGTCTTCGCCGCCGCCGAGTATCAACGCGCCGGCCTCGTGCCCGCGCCGCGCATCTTTTCGACCGGTGACGTGGTGTATGGCGCTCGTTCCGAGGGCCTCGCGGACATCGGCAACATCGACGACGCCCGCCATCACATCCAACGTCTGAAAGCTCAAGGCGCGATTTCGGTGAAGAATTACAACCAGCCTCGTCGCGAACAGCGACAGATGGTCGTCACCGCCGCGCGTGAGAACGGCATGATGGTGGTCGCCGAAGGAGGCTCGCTGTATCCGATGGACATGACCATCATCGCGGACGGCAACACCGGCCTGGAGCACAACAACCCACCCCAACATTTCTACGACGACGTCCTGCAGTTCTGGCCGAAGACCGGCGTCGGTTACACACCGACCCTGGTTGTGACTTATAGCGGGCCGGGAGCGGAGTTCATGTTCTACCAGGAGTCGGATGTCTGGGCGCATCCGCTGCTGTCGAAGTACGTGCCGCCCCACATCGTGCAGCCTCGTTCCGTTCGCCGCCAGATGGCGCCGAAGACAGACTATCAACCGATTCTCGATTCGGCTGCGAACGCGAAGAAGCTGATGGAGCTCGGCGTGTCCGTGCACATCGGCGCGCATGGCCAGCGCGAAGGCTTGGGCTCGCACTGGGAGATGTGGGGTTTCGTGATGGGCGGCATGTCACCCCTGCAGGCGCTGCAGACGGCGACCATTCAGCCGGCGCAGTACATGGGCTTCGACAAGGATCTCGGCTCGATCGAAGCGGGCAAGCTGGCGGATCTGCTCGTGCTCGATGGCAATCCGCTCGAGGATATTCGAGTGACGGACGATATTTCGTTCGTGATTCAGAACGGACGGATTTATGAGGGCGGGACACTCACGGAGAAGATTACGGGGCAGCGTAAGCTGGCGCCGCTGTACTGGCAGAAAGAATAAGAGGTTGGGCAAGGAGAAGAGAGGGGAAAGCGGCGGCTTGCCACCGCCGCAGAGTCGCCGAGGTACCCCCACCTCGGCGACGCGGTCGACGCACCTCCGTACCGGCGATGCGCCCCAATGAAACTCAGCGGCCGCGCTTCTGAGGAACGTAAGCCATGCACTCCAACTCAACTCGCGCATTCATGGCGAGTCCGCTGGCGCCCAACGCGCTCCGCGCCGGATACGGCTTCTTGAAAAACTCACGATAAACTTCGTTGAAGGCGGCCCACTCCGCGATGTCTGCGAGGAAGACGGTGCACTTCACGACGTCGCTCATCGTTGCGCCGTTCGCTTCGAGTACGCGCTTCACGTTCGCCAACACCTGGCGCGACTCCGCTTCGATGCCTCCCGGCGCCAACTTGGCCGTAGCCGGGTCTTCGCCGATCTGACCGGAGAGAATCAAAAAGTCCCCCGCATGCACCGCCTCCGAGAACGGCCGATCGAGCTCCAGCGCTCGCGGCGAATTCAGGAATTGCGGCTTCTCGGCGGCACCGCTGCTCACGGCGGCCAGCAGCGCCAGCGCGCCGGCGATGGCTCTCGATCCGATCCGATTGCGAATCAACATGGGTGTCCTTCCGGAGTTATCGTTCGTGGTGCCCGACAGCTTAGCCCTTCGGCGGATTCGCGGCAGCTGCGTCGTTCCGATGGTCGCATGAATCATGCGTGTGTCCCGGTGATCGAAAACGCCGGCCGGGATAAAATTGTGGCATGACGGAAGCACTGAACAACCCCATCTGGTCCGCCCTGACCACCGCTCAAGCGCACTTTGCCATCGGCGGGCCGATCGCCAAACGTTACCCGGCCGAAGTCGCGCCCTTCATCGCCACGCCGGAGCCCTCGACCGCCGCGGCTGAAGCACTGGCCGAGCTGGTTGCTCCCGGGGAGATCGTCAACATCGTCAGCGTCACCCCCAAGCTCGACCGTGGCTGGGAACTGCTCGGCTCCGGCAACATCGTGCAGATGATCTGGCGCGACGATGCTCCCGCCCCCGACGAGGACACAGCCGACATCTCGCCGCTGGCCGACGCCGACACGCCCGACATGATGGGACTCACCGCGCTGGTGTTCCCGGGCTACTTTCGCCGTCGCACTCCCGAGATGGGCGAATACTTCGGCCTTCGTCGCAACGGGCAGCTCGCCGCGATGGCGGGCGAGCGCATGAAAGTACCAGGCTATGAAGAGATCAGCGCGGTCTGCACCCATCCCGAGTTCACCGGACGCGGTTACGCCGCGCGCTTGATCAATCTCCTCGTCGCGAAACAGTTGAAGCGCGGCATCGTGCCGTTCCTGCACGTCAACGAAACAAACACTCGCGCGCGTGCTTTGTATGTCCGCCTCGGATTTGTAGATCGCGTCACGCTGCCGCTGTGGTTGTTGAAGCGCGTGTGAGACATTGCGAGATGCAGCTTTTCCCCTAAGCGGCACTAAGATAAAACGCGCCGGACGCATTATGCTCGTGGCGATGCGCTTTACACTCTTCAGCCGATGCTCCGACTCGCCTGCACCACTATCAATTGCTTACTCAACAGGCACGAGCCTTGCTTGTCTGCGATCGTGTCGAGTACTTGGGAGGGGGAGATGAGTTTCAAAGCAATCCGCCTGAGCGCCAGCGTGCTAGCGCTTTCGGCGTTCAGTTACTTCGGCTCGGCGGCGGCGACGCCACTGCTGTGCGAAGATGCCTCGGTCAATCACATGTACGTCGATACGTCTCAAGTATCTTCGTGCTTGGGCGCCGGGGTCGGCAACATCAACGGCAACACCATGACGGATGCCTTTCTGAGGGGCGAAGGCGCTGGCTCCGGCCTGCTCGGAATCGAGGGCGGCAGCTTCACTCAGAACGGCACGACCGGCACCTTCTCACTGGGCGCCAGCCTGTGGGACACCTGGAGCGAGATCGCCATTGGCTTCAAGTTCGGCACCGGCAATCGACCCGATGAGTGGTTCGTCTATCTGCTGAATCCGTCGGTCACGAGCGGCTCCTGGCAGTTCGTCAACGTGTTCAACCGTGGGGGCGGACTATCTCACGTGCAGCTCTATGGCCGCGGAACCGTGGCCACTGTCCCGGAGCCCGGCACGCTTGCGCTGCTCGGCGTGGGCCTGCTCGGCGCCGGTCTTGCGCGTCGTCGCAAGAGAGCCTGATACAACAACGACGATTCGTCGCGACATTGAAGCCCCGCCTCGCGCGGGGCTTTTTTGTTCGATCAGCATTGGCCGTGCGCTCAAGAAACCGGTGCTCTTCGATCACCGACGCATTCCGAGAACGCGCCGGTGATCGGAACCGGCTGTGCCTAAGATCGGTGTTTTGGGGAGACGCCGATGAGAGCACACAACAACGCGCGCCTTTGGACAGCCATCGTTGGCTTCGCCGCGACCACGCAGATCGCGCATTCGGACAATAAGAACGATTGCCCTCGCTGCCCGCCGATGGTCACCGTGCCGGCCGGCACGTTCCAGATGGGCAAGACCGTGAATCGCGGCTACGGCGAAATCGATGGGCCGACGCACACCGTGACCCTCGAGCATCCTTTCAAGGTGGCGAACTACGAAGTCACGCTCGGCGAGTTTCGCGAATTCACACGCGAGACCGGTTACGTCTCCGAACGTAAATGCAACATCTATAAAGAGGGCACCAGCTGGTACATCGATCCCGAGCGCAACTGGGAACGCCCCGGCTTCGCTCAGCCGGAGAACCATCCCGTGGTCTGCGTGAGTTGGAAAGACACGCAGGCCTACATCGATTGGTTGAATCGCAAGACCGGGCACAACTATCGCCTACCCTCCGAAGCCGAATGGGAATACATCGCCAGCACCGCGAGCTACGGCGGTACTCGCGCGGTGACGCACGACAACGCCAACATCGGCAAAGTCGAATGCTGCGGTGGCAAGGTGGAAGGCAAAGATCAGTGGATGCAGACCGCGCCCGTCGGCAGCTTCCCCGCCGATAGCTACGGCTTGCATGATTTCCGCGGCAACGTTTGGGAATGGCAGCGCGACTGTTATCACGATACTTACGACGGCGCACCGAAGGACGGCAGCGCTCGCGAATCGTGCCCGACGCCTGGATATCACGTCGTGCGCGGCGGCTCGTACGGCGATGCCGGTGAGTTCCTCGAAGAACGGTTCCGTCTGCGCGGCCCCGAGGACCAAGGCTACTTCACCGTGGGCTTTCGGCTGGCGGAGTCAGTGAGCAGCCCCACGCAACCCGCAGATGCCACGACTGCGAAGGCGGTCACAAATTTTTGATTGCCAGGTCAACGCAGTGACCCCTCGGATTCGGCGATTGGCGACAGCATCGTCCGCCGGGAATGGGACCGGTATGATTCGCTCCTGGCCGACCATTCCAACAAGCCTCCGGGGCACTCCATGTTCAACCGTCTGTTCAAAGCAGCTTGCGCTGCCCTGCTCTGCGCGTCCGTTCTTGCCAGCTCACCGGTGTTGAGCGATCCGCCGGATCATGCGCCGGCGCACGGTTGGCGTAAGAAACACGATCGGCACCATGACCACCAGTACGTCGGCTATACAGGCCGCGAATGGGAACGTGATTACGGCGTGCGCGAGGGCTCGTGCCATCGCAAGACCATCGGTACCGTCGTCGGCGCGGTCGCTGGTGGCGCCATCGGCTCGCAGATCGGCGAGGGCGACGCTCGTACGGTCGCCATCATCGCCGGCGCGGTGCTCGGCGGCCTGATCGGTCGTGAGATTGGTGAAGACCTCGACGAAGCGGATCGCGGTTGCTTCGGCCACGCGCTCGAACTGGCCGAGGTCGGTCGTCCCGTGCATTGGATCAACGATCGCACGCATGTCGACTACGTGCTCACGCCGCTGAGCTCCGACGGGTCCAAGAGCTGTCGCAAGTTCAAGCTCAAGGCCACATCGGGCAAGAAGAGCAAGACTTCCGAAGGCCGTGCCTGCCGTGACGGCGACGGCATCTGGCGAATGGGTTAATTCATACACTCCGCGCCCGCAGGCATGCGTACCCACGCATGCTTGCGCTCTTCGTACACCGAAAATTTCGGCTCTGGAAAGCTCGGGTCGGCGAACGCGCCCACCGGCACGGCGATCACGTCAGGCGCGGTGTTCAAGCTGTAATAAACCGTCGCGCCACACTCCGGACAGAAGTACTGCGTGGACCGATTGCCGGAGTCGGTGACGCGCACCCACTGTTTCGCCGTGCCCTCGATACGGATGTTGTCTCGCGCGAATCGTGCCTGCATACCGAACACGCTGCCGGTGCGCCGCTGGCACGCCAGGCAATGGCATACCGAGATTCGGGTCGGTTCCCCGCGAGCATGTACCTTCAGCTGTCCGCAATTGCAGGCGGCCACGCGAGTTGTCATGACGACTCCTGTCCAGTATCAATAGCACTCCATCGGAGAAGCTGTATGTCATGCGAACACATCGGCCACGTCAAGCCGCTGCCGCCGAAGACGCAAGGGTGTGAGGAATGCCTGAAGTCGGGCAGCAGCTGGGTGCATCTGCGCCTGTGCCTGACCTGCGGTCACGTGGGCTGTTGTGACAGCTCACCCAATCGACATGCGACCAAACACTTCCAGCACAGCCATCATCCGGTGATCGCGTCGTTCGAGCCGGACGAGCGCTGGGCCTGGTGCTTCGTCGATGAAGAAGCGGCGGAAGTGCCGCACGAGGCCGAGAAGTACCTGCGCTGACTCAAGCCGCGCGGAGCTGCGTGATGAGCCGATCCTTCTCGATCCACACGCCGTTCAACCAGCTCTGAACGCGCTCGCGAAATGCCGGATCGTTCTGATAGTCGCCACCGAGCAGCTCGGGCGGAATCGGCCGCTCGCGAATATTCACCCGCACCTCGCGGACTCGATTCGCGAACAGATCGAGCATGGTCGGCCGGCCGTCGGGATAGACGATGGTCACGTCCAGAATCGAATGCAGCGCGCGTCCCATCGCATCCAGCACGAAAGCGATGCCACCCGCCTTGGGCTTGAGCAGATGCTGAAACGTCGAGGCCTGTTGCCGATGTTTGGCCGCCGTGAAGCGCGTGCCTTCGACGAAGTTCATCACCGACACTGGAATGTGCATGAACTTCGCGCAGGCCCGCCGGGTCGCGGCGATATCCCGCCCCGCCAGCTCCGGCCGCTTCTCCAGCTGCTGACGCGAGTAGCGCTTCATGAAGGGAAAATCGAGCGCCCACCACGCCAGCCCGAGCAGCGGCACCCAGAACAGCTGACTCTTCAGAAAAAAGCGCAACAGCGGCACGCGCCGGTTCAGCGCGGCCTGCAGCACCGGGATATCGACCCAGGTCTGATGATTCGCCAGCACCAGGTAATGGCCGTCGGGTTGCAGCCGGGCGTCGATGTCGAAGACGAAACGGGTGCTGGTGAAGCCGCGAATCATGGCGGTGTTGAGACCGATCCAGCTGGCGGCAATGGCCATCAGCAGCCAGTCGCACACGCGCCGGATAGGGCGCAGGGGCAGGATGGCTTTCACCACTGCCACTAGCAGCAACGGCGGCACATGGATCAGGGTGTTCGTCGTCAGCAGCAGCGCGCCGAAGGCGATTCGTAACCAGCTCATCGCGAAACTCTGTCGCCCCGGGGTCGAGGCGCGCGCAGCATACTGAAGATGGAGCGATGTGGCGATTTTGCTCTCCTGCGCACCGGGGCGTGGAACCCATTGCAAGCGGAGAAGGTTGATGCCATGGTGCCTCGCATGAGCCGCAGTTCGCCGCCCTCATTGTTTCGGCGCGCCCTCGATCGGGCAACCTGGCGGCTGCTCGCGCTGATCGCGATTCCCATCGCCGCGCTCGCCTCCGATACCACCGTGAACGGTCCGACCGGGCCGAACGCAGAATTTCAGTTCATACGTTTGCAGTACACCGGCACCAGCCTGTTCGGCGGCCGGGAGCGCTGGCTGACGGACTGGCCGGAGGCCGAGCAACACCTGATTCGCGGCATCAAGCGCCTCACGCGGATCGATACTGCGGACGAGAGCAAGAATCTGAGCATCATGGACGACTCGCTGTTCGACCATCCCTGGATCTACGCGGTGGAAGTCGGCCATTGGATGTTGTCCGAGGAGGAAGCGGCACGGCTGCGTGAATATCTGTTACGCGGCGGCTTCCTCATGGTCGATGACTTTCACGGCACCCTGGAGTGGGCCACGTTCATTCAAGGCATGCACCAGATTTTTCCGGATCGCGCCATCGTCGACATTCCTCCCGACGACGGCGTGTTTCATGTCGCGTACGACATCAACGAACACGTGCAGATTCCCGGCATTCAATCGCTATACAGCGGTCGCAATTACGAGAAGGACGGCTACACGCCCCATTGGCGCGGCATTTACGACGACGACGGCCGCTTGATGGTGGTGATCAACTTCAACATGGATCTCGGCGACGCCTGGGAGCACGCCGACGTGCCGGAATACTCGTTGCTGTACACGAACCGCGCATACAAATACGCGATCGATTACATTCTCTACGCGATGACGCACTAGGCGTCCGCAGCTTCCTTTTCATACAGGCGCGTTCGACGATGAACATCAATTGGCAGTGGCGCCGATATAACGAGCTTTCGCCGCTGGAAATCCACGCGATCTTCGCCGCGAGACAGGCGGTGTTCGTCGTCGAGCAAGCGTGTCCCTATCCAGACATCGACGACAAGGATCTGAAGGCGTTGCACCTGGCGGGCTGGGCGGGCGATCAGCTCGCGGCCTATCTACGATTGATCGCGCCGGGCGTGAGTTATCCGGAGCCCTCGCTGGGCCGGATCGTCACGACCAAAATGGCCCGCGGTACCGGCGTCGGCCGGGAGCTCGTCGCTCGCGGCCTGGAAAAGATGCATGAGCTTTATCCGACGCTGCCAACACGCATCGGCGCGCAAGCTCACTTGCACAAGTTCTATGGATCGTTTGGATTCGTGCAGTCCTCCGAGCCGTACGATGAGGACGGCATCATGCACATCGAGATGGTGCGACCGGCGGGACCGGTCGCGCGGCGGCCCTGAATTACTGGATGTCGTCCGAGCTCTGCGGCAGTTGCAGATTCAGCTCTTCGAGATCGTCCGCCGCCGGTCGGAACACCGGCTTGAGCCCGCCGAACGGGCGCTTGTAAGAAATAAACACCGACGAGCCGAAGTTGTCTTCGAGCGAATGACCGGCGCTCATCGACATCGTGCCGCGGCCCACGCCCATGCTCTGTTTCACGGCGATGAGATTCGTGCGCTCGCGCGCCCAGGTCGTTTGCGTCGCATACGCGACCGACAGGCTCGAGCGCTCGGTGACGTTCACGCCGACGCTGGCCAGATCACGTTGCATGATGGGATCGGTCAGCGCCATGCTGCCGATGTCACGAAACTCCCGCGACTGAAACCGTGAGCGCAACATCAGATTGAACATCGAGTTGGTGTGCTCGAAGCCCACCTTCGACATCCAGCCCGAGCCGCCGCTCGCCGCATTGCTTTGAGCGAACGCGACCGATGCGGTGCCGATCGAACCGATGCGACGCGCGACGCCGAAGCCGAGCGCGGCCACTTCATCCGCCAGATATTCGCCGTGTCCTTCCAGCGTGAAGCCCATCGGCGCGGCGCAGGTCACAGTCGTATTCGCGAACATCGGACCATAGGAATTGCTGGTGAGCGCGTAGTTCTCACGCACCTTGCCGAAGCCGACGGAGAAGTCGGAGCAGCCCTGCTCGGCGAGCTGGGTCCGCGCGATCATCGGAGCCGCGACGGATTCGGAATTGCCCAGCGCGTCCCGCACGGCCAGGCTCCAGCCCTGGTCACCCGAGGGCAGCGAACGATTCACCGAAAGATTCTGCTGGCTCAACCCCGGGGCGGCCTGGCCGGCCGAAGCGAACAACGCGTCGGCGACGGTGGGCAGCACGGCCATGCCAGTGCTGGCCAGCTTGTTCGAATTGATCACGTCATCCCGAGTCCCGGTTCGGGTGCCGAACTGCATGCCGCCGTAGCGGACCGAAGTGCCCCACATGCCCACGCTGCTCACGGCATCGCCGACGCGCAGGCTTTCGTTACCCATCTGCTGGGTATAGGAGGACTGAAGACGGGTCAGGGTATCGGCCGAGGCCGCGGGATCGAGCGAGGCCGCGAAGCTGTAATCGACCTTGCCGGCATCGCTCAGCACCTGGGCGTTGACCGACGAATACGCAGGATTCAGCGAGGTCGCGCGAACCGCCACGGTCTCGGGCTCGCTGACTTGGGGCACGGCGCAGGCAGTGAGCGCCAGAGCGGGAAGCAGGATGAAGAAGGTCCGTATCGTCGAAGTCATCAGCTCAACAAGCTCAACTGCAGCTTGGCCCCGCCTTCAATCCGGCGACACCATGGTGGTCTGGCGGGCGGCATTGCCCGTGAAGCGCGCGAAAGTCTAAGCAACCCGGCTCCGACTGACCATAAGCTTGACCCTGTAAGTGTGCGGATTACGTCGCATTTTCACGGTAAAACGACTAGTGTTCCGGGCCCCGGACCCAGGTCGATAAAGCTGTAACTTCTCCTCCAGCGCGGTGTTCTCAAGCTAAACGACGACATCACCGTGGCCAGCCAACCCCCGGACACCCCCGAGCGCCAGGACGACTTCGCAAGCTTCATGCGTGCCTATCAGGACATGGTCTATTCCACCGCCGCGCGGATCACGGGCCGCGACGGCCCGGCGGAGGACATCGCCCAGCAGGTGTTCCTGAAGGCTTACGAGAATTTCGCCCAATTGCGCACCAGCCCGGCCGCCGGCGGCTGGCTCAAGACCGTGGCTCGCAACCTGGCCTTGAATCACGCCACCCGCTACCGCCGCCGCTGGCGGTTCTTTTCGGAGATGCGCGGCGACGATGACGACGACGCGGAGATGGAGATCCCGCAACCCGAAGGCGAAGGCAGCGCCGTCGACCTCGATGCGGAGACGCGCCGGGCCATCGTGGCCGAGGCTTTGCAGAAATTGCCCGATCACCGGCGCCTGCCGCTGGTGCTGTATCACTTCGAAGAGATGTCCTATGACCAGATTGCGCAGCAGCTCGGCATCTCGTTGCCCAAAGTGAAAATCGACATCATGCGGGCGCGTGCCGCGCTCGCGAAGATTCTCGCCGCCCGCGGTCTGACGGCGGAATGTTTCTAGAGGCCGCCACCATGAACACTCCATCCAATCCCAACGAGCAGCGTGATCGACAGCTGGAGCGCTTCGTCGACAAGGCCCTGCGCGATCAGCCTTTGCGCCGCGCGCCAGCCGATCTCGAATCCAAAGTGATGGCGGAGATCGCGCGTCGTGCCGCCGCGCCTTGGTGGCAAGGCAGCTTCTCCAGTTGGCCGGTCGCGGCCCGCTTGCTGTTCATCATCGGCTCGGCCGGCCTGATCACGCTGGTGCTGAAAGCGTCGGCTCTGATCATCGATCCGATCAACCCGGGCGCGCGCGGTGCCGCGCTGTTCGCCGACGTGGCGTGGATTCCTTCCTTGGTCATGACGATCGGCGAAGTCTTTCGCGACCTGCCGTCGTTGTGGGTTTATGGCGGCGCGGCCATTCTCGGCGCGCTGTATCTAACGTTGTTCGGTGTCAGCGCGGCTGCCTACCGGACGTTGTATGCGGCCCGCTGAGGACGCGTGGTGTTTCGTATGAAACGTTTGTTCTTAGGATTGTTCACGATCGCGATGCTCGCCGGTCTCGGCGCCGCTCCGCATGCGATCGCTCAGGAAGAAGTGACGCCGCCGGTCGAGGTGGAGCTCAAGGATGAGATCGATCGCACCGTGCAGCGCGAACTGGAGCGCGCGGGGCGCGAGGCTGAACGCGCTCAACGGGCCGCCGAACGCGCCATGCGGCGTCTCGACGGCAAGAATGAACGAGTCATCGTCAATATCGGCGATGACTCCACTCTGCCGGGCGGCGAATACGCGGACGCGGTGATCGCGGTCATGGGCTCGTCCACTTCCGCGGGCGAAGTCGGGGAAGCAGTCGTGGCGATCGGGGGCGATGCCTCCGCGACCGGTCCGGTCGGCGAAGGCGTTATCGCGCTGTTCGGCAACGTGTACGTCAACAGCGAAGTGGGCCAGGACGTGGTCGCGGTGTTCGGCAACGTGCAGCTCGGTCCTGACGCAATCGTCAACGGCGAAACCGTTTCTGTCGGCGGCTCGATCGCGCGCGACCCCGCCTCCAAAATCCTGGGCGGACAACAACAGATCGGGTTCGGTCAGCACCTCGGCGATCTGACGTGGCTGAAAGCCTGGTTCGAGAACTGTCTCCTGTACGGCCGCCCGCTGGCATTCGATTCCAGCGTGGCGTGGGCGTGGTGGCTCGCCCTCGGATTCCTGGGTTTGTATGTCTTGATGGCGGTGATGTTCGACGGCAGCGTGCAGCGCTGTGTCACCACGCTGGAAGAACGACCCGGAGAATCGGTGATCGCGACCATCCTCGCCGTCGTACTCTCGCCGATTCTGATCATCCTCACGCTGATTACTGTCATAGGCGTGGCGCTGGTGCCCTTCCTGGTGCTTGGAATGTTCTGCGCGGCGCTGTTCGGCAAGACCGTGATCCTCGCCGCGATCGGACGGCGCATCACTCGATTCACCGGGATCGGTGCGTTCGGTCATCTCGCCGTCGCCACTCTGATCGGCGGCTTGATCGTGCTGCTGTTGTACACGGTGCCCGTGCTTGGCTTCATCGTATCGAACATCGTCGGCGCGCTCGGCTTCGGTGTCGTCGTCTACACATTGCTACTGGCGCAGCGTTCGAGAGCTGCGGCTGCCACAGCGCAAACTGTGGCCGCAGCCTCACCTGCTGCGCCGGCAGCCGCGCCCGACGCGACGATCGAATCGGCAGGATTCGTCGGTGATGGCAGCACCGTGCCGCCGCCTCCGCCGCCGTCTCCTGCTCCGCCCGCAGCTCCCAGCAATGTCGAGCTCAGCAGCTTACCGCGCGCGGGTTTCTGGATTCGCATGGGCGCGCTCGCGCTCGACACGCTGATCGTGGCCATCATCGTGGACTGGCTGGAACCGAGCGGTCATCTGTTCCTGGTCGCGCTCGCGGGTTACGGCGCGCTGATGTGGAAATTGAAAGGCACGACCATCGGCGGCATCGTTTGCAATCTGCGCGTGGTACGCACCGACGGTCGCGACATGGAGTGGGAAACCGCCATCGTGCGTGCGCTCGGTTGTTTCCTGTCGCTGATCCCGGCCGGCCTCGGCTTCATCTGGATGGTATTCGACAACGGCCGTCAGACCTGGCACGACAAGATCGCCGGCACCGTGGTGGTGCGAGTACCGAAGAACACCTCCTTGGTCTGAGCATTTTCGCCGCTGGCATGGTCGGCGCGGCGACGTTACAGTTACGAGCTCGTCGCCGCTCGTTGCTGAACAGTCAATGGAACCCGCGCTCCCTTCCGACCCGCCCGACCAAACCGTCATCGGCGTGGTCTCCGATACTCATGGCCTGCTGCGTCCCGAAGCGCTGAAGCACCTGAACGATGTGAGCCGCATCATTCATGCCGGCGACATCGGCTCGCCGAACGTGCTGGAGAAATTGCAGACGCTCGCGCCCGTCGACGCGGTCCGGGGCAACAACGACAAGGGCTCCTGGGCCGAGGCGATTCCCGAAACGTTGTTTCTCGAGATTCGCGGGCACTCCATTCATGTGCTGCACGACCTGAATCAGATCGATCTGGATCCGTCGGCCGCGGGCATGTCGGTGGTCATCAGCGGTCATTCGCACAAGCCGGTGGTCGAAGAGCGCGACGGCGTGTTGTTCATCAATCCGGGCAGCATCGGACCGCGTCGTTTCCGACTACCGATCGCGCTCGCGAAGTTATATATAACCGCCGAGTCGGTGCGCGCCGAGCTGATCGAGCTCAAGCTGCCCGGCTGAGCGGCCCTGTTCGCGCCGCGCGCGAGTTCAGTTTCAATATTGCCGGCCGCAATGTGCGGCGATGCTGAACACGAGCGTCGAGCGTACGGAATCTGCGAGACGTCACATTCCCGATACCAGACGGCTCTTATTCTCGAAGACCCATGTGCGAGCGATTCGTCATAGCGCATCAAGCCGCGGTGGAACGTGAGTTCCCGCTGCTGCACGCGTGGTGGCGATTCGAGCCCAGCTTCAATGTTTCCACTCGCAACAACGTGCCGGTCGTGCGTCTGCATCAAGGCGAGAGTGAAGGCGTGATGATGCGTTGGGGACTGGTTCCGGATTGGGCCGAAGGCGACGAGCGCAAGGCTTGCACGACGCACGCCTCGGCCGACGAGCTCGATCGCAACAAGGCGTTCAGCGGTGCGTGGTGGCGAAATCAGCGGTGCATCCTGCCGCTGTCGGGGTTCTATGGGTGGCAGCTCACGCCGCAGCAGTATCTGCAGCCTTACTTTGCGAGGCTGGTGAATCGGTCGGTGTTTGGAGTCGCGGCGATTTGGGATCGAACGGTCAACAAGGAGGAGGATGACGTCATCGAGGGGTGCGCGGTGCTGACAGTGCCGCCGAACGATCTATTGGCCGACGTTCACAATACGGCGCAGCGCATGCCGGCGATTCTTCACAAAGATGAGTATGAGCCGTGGCTGCGCGGCTCGACCGCGCGCGCTCGGTCGCTGCTGCGAACTTATCCTCAAGAGAGGATGGTCGCGCATGCGGTGAGCCCGCGCGTCAATTCGCTCAAATACGACGACGAGCAGCTGATCAAACCGGTGCTGTTCGGCTGATCTGCGCGACCGGCCTTCGGCCGGAGCGCAGATCGACTCACGCTGGGTTTAAGCCGCGAGCGGCCGGCGGGACGCGCCGTTCGCTCAATCACGCTGGGCTGGCCGCCGGCACCGGCGGTCGCGCCGTTGCTTATTTCATTTCTTGATCGTGAGGACCGAGTAGCCGAGGCCGTCCGGCTCGCGGCCGGCTTTGAGTCGGTTGACGATCTTGAGCGAGGCCAGATCGATGACGGTGATCGTATCGGCGTTGGTGTTGGCCACGAACGCGAGCGACAACGCATCCGGCATCAGGATGCCGACGGGCACCGGGCCGGTGCCGAACTGCGACGCCATGCGCTTCGTATCATCCTGCGGCATCCGCTCGCCTTCCTTCTGCATCGGGATGCTCGTGATCTGCTTCTTGGTCACCGCATCGAACACCGCGACATCGCCCGAGATCGCGTTGGAGACGAGCGCGCGTGTGCCATCCGGCGTGAACTTCACACGAATGGGCATCTTGCCCGGCTCGAGCGTGGCGATGATTTTCAACGTCGCCGGATCGACGATGGAGACCGTGTTGGCCTCGCGATTGGTCACCCATACCTCGCTCCCATCCGGCGCGACCGCGATGCCTTCGGCACCTTTGCCCGTGACGACATCCGTGATGCGCTGATGAAGCGAGAGATCGATCACTGTGGTCGAACCCGAGCCGATGTTGGCCGTGAACGCGCGATGATGTTTCGGGCTGACCGCCACCATGTGCGTGCCGACCTGATCGGTCGCGATCGCATGTTTCACCTTGCCCTCGTTCACACCGACGATGAGCAGCGCCTTGCTCGCTTCGACAGTGACCGCGACTTCATCGCCTTGCAGCCAGACGATGCCGTGCGGCCGGCTGTAATTGCCCAGGTCGATGGTCCGCACGACCTTCTTGCCCGGCACATCGACCACCGTCAACGTTTTGCCCGGCTTTTCAGTGTCGCCGTAGTTCGTGACCACGGCGGTCCTGCCATCGGTGGAGACAGCGACTTCGTGCGGCCCATCGCCCGTCGGCAAGGTCGCTTTGACTTCGTTGTTTGCCAGATCGATGAACGACACGGTGTCGTCGGATTTGTTCAGCACCAGCAACGTGCCCGACGGCGCGGCGGCCGCGACGCCGCTCAGCGCGAGCAAGAACAACAACGACCAGCCCAGCTTCTTCATCTTGTTTCCTTTGAATGTTCTATCAGGGAGCCGCGCGGCGCATCAGCGTGCTCTTGCCGAACAGCGATTCGATCAAATCCACCGCGAGCAGCGCGGTCTTGTTACGAACGTCGAGCGCCGGATTCAACTCCATCACATCCAGCGACGCCATGCGGCCGGTGTCGGCGATCATTTCCATGCACAGCTGCGCCTCGCGATAGGTCGGGCCGCCCGGAATGGTCGTGAGCACGCCCGGCGCGATCTCCGGATCGAGAAAGTCGACGTCGAAACTCACGTGCAGATGCGTGTCGTCATCGAGACCGAGCAGCGCCTGCTCCATCGTCTGGCGCATGCCGTGCTCGTCGATGTAACGCATGTCGAAGACTTCCAGCCCGTGCTCGTGCACGAAACGCTTTTCCAGCGGATCGACGCTGCGAATGCCGATCTGCCGGATCCACGACGGATCGATGGCCGGCTTGTGGCCACTCATGTCGGTCAGCTGCGCCGGGCCGAAGCCGCACAGGCACGCGACCGGCATGCCATGAATGTTGCCGCTCGGCGAAAGATCGCGCGTGTTGAAGTCGGCGTGCGCGTCGAGCCAGAACACCCGCAGCTTCTTGCGACGCTCGCGACAGTAACGCGCGACGGCGCTGATCGAACCGACCCCCAGGCAATGGTCGCCGCCGAGCAGAATGGGCAGCTGACCGTCTTTGAGCGCTGCATACATTGCATCGTGGACCAGCTGATTCCATTCGGTGACTTCGGCGAGATGGCGATAGCCGTCGACCGGCTCCTGCACCGGATTGCCGGGACCGCTGAGATTGCCGCGGTCGATCACTTGTAATCCGCGCCCGACCAGCGCTTCGCGCAGTCCGGCCACACGCAACGCTTCAGGCCCCATCGAAGCCCCGCGATCGGCGGCACCGGCGTCCGTCGGCGCACCGATGAGAGTCACGGTCCTCGCCTTACCCATCGCCAATGACGATTCTCCCCCCGCGAATTGCGTGCTCATACTCAGCATCCTCTCGTTAGAATCGCGGTTCGAACGCCGTTGTTCTACCGCGCCGCCGATTGTACTCCAGCCCATGCATGCCCCTGACACAACCGCGCGGCGTGAAGTGCTTACCGGCGTGCTGCTCGCCGCGGGCGGCGCCATCGCGTTCTCCTGCAAGGCCATCATCATCAAGCTGGCCTATCGCCACGACGTCGATGCGGTGACAACGATCATGTACCGCATGTTGTTCGCTCTGCCGTTGTTCCTCGCGCTCTCGTGGTGGTCCGGACGGAACAAACCCGCGCCGAACGCGCAAGAGTGGCGCACGCTGTTCGGCCTCGGGTTTTGTGGTTATTACCTGGCGAGTTATCTGGATTTCGCCGGCTTGCAATACATCAGCGCCAACCTGGAACGGCTGATTCTGTATTTGAATCCGACCATCGTGCTGCTGGCGGGCAAGCTGCTGTTCAAGGCCGACGTGAGTCGGCGGCAATGGTTGGCACTCGGCGTCAGTTACGCCGGCGTGCTGGTGGTGTTCGCTCACGATCTGCGTGGCGGCCCCGACATTGCGTTCGGCGCGTTGCTGGTGTTCGGCAGCGCCATCGCCTATGCGATCTATCTGGTATACAGCGGCCAGCTCGTGCAACGCCTGGGCGCGATGCGGGTCACCGGCCTGGGCACCACCATTGCCTGCGTGTTATGTATCGCGCAATTTTTCATCTTGAAACCGGCGTCGGCGATGATCGTCGCGCCCGAGGTCATCTGGCTGTCGGTGATGAACGCGGTGTTGTGCACATTCGTGCCCGTGCTGATCACGATGATGGCGCTGGAGCGCATCGGCGCCGGCATCACCGCGCAGATCGGCATGATCGGCCCGATGTCCACCATCATTCTGAGCGTGCTGATCCTGGGCGAGCCCTTCACGGTCTGGATTGCCGCCGGCACGGTGCTGGTGGTGGCGGGCATCTGGGTGCTGGCCAGGTCGCGCGTGGTCAGAGCCGATTCGTGACAGGGCGGCCAACCGATCGACGCGTTTTGGCGTCGATCGGTATTGCCAATAATTGCGCTGTGCTTCGGTGGCACGCCTGGAGCTATGTGACTTCCTTATAATGCGGGCCCCTCACTCGAGACTGGTCGAGCATCGGAGCCCGCGTGCAATCCATCATCTCGGTCCAAAACCTGGTCAAGACCTACGCCTCCGGCTTTCAGGCCCTCAAAGGCGTCGACCTCGAGATCCGCCGCGGTGAAATCTTTGCCCTGCTGGGCCCGAACGGCGCCGGCAAGACCACGCTGATCAGCATCATCTGCGGCATCGTCAACGCCACGTCCGGCAGCGTCACCGCCGATGGGCACGACATCCGCAAGGAATTCCGCGCCGCGCGCTCCAAGATCGGCCTGGTGCCGCAGGAGCTCACCAGCGATGCGTTCGAAACGGTGTGGGCCACGGTCAACTTCAGTCGCGGCCTGTTCGGCAAGCCGCCCGATCCGGCGCACCTGGAAAAAGTGTTGAAGGACCTGTCGTTGTGGGACAAGAAGGACAGCGCCATCCTGTCCTTGTCCGGCGGCATGAAACGTCGGGTCATGATCGCGAAAGCGCTGGCGCACGAGCCGCAGATCCTGTTTCTGGACGAGCCGACCGCCGGCGTCGACGTCGAATTGCGACGTGACATGTGGGACATGGTCCGCTCCCTGCGCGACAGCGGCGTCACCATCATCCTGACCACGCACTACATCGAAGAAGCCGAGGAAATGGCCGATCGGATCGGCGTCATCAGTAAGGGTCAGATCATCCTGGTGGAGGAAAAGACCACGCTGATGCGCAAGCTCGGGCGCAAACAACTCACTTTGCATCTGCAGGCGCCGTTGCAGGAGATCCCGGCACAGCTCGCGAATCGTCAACTGGAGCTGTCGCCGGACAAGACCCAGCTCATCTATACCTTCGACACTCAGGCCGACGCCACCGGCATCGCCAGCCTGCTGCGACAACTCAGCGAGCACGGCATCGACTTCAAGGACCTGCACACCAGCGAAAGCTCGCTGGAAGAAATCTTCGTCAGCCTGGTGCATCAACGATGAACGCTTACGCCATCAGCGCCATTTATCGCTTCGAGCTGGCCCGCTGGTTCCGCACGCTGGTGCAGAGCTTGCTGTCGCCGGTGATTTCCACCTCGCTGTACTTCGTCGTGTTCGGTGCCGCGATCGGCTCGCGCATGGCTGAGATCGAAGGCGTGAGCTACGGGGCCTTCATCGTGCCCGGGCTGATCATGTTGTCCGTGCTCACGGAGAGTATTTCCAATGCGTCGTTCGGCATTTACATGCCGCGCTACTCCGGGACGATTTACGAAGTGCTGTCCGCGCCGATCTCGGCCATGGAGATCGTCATCGGCTACGTCGGCGCAGCGGCGACCAAGTCGATCATGCTCGGCCTGGTGATCCTTGCGACCGCGCGGCTGTTCGTGCCGTTCAGCATCGAGCATCCGCTCTGGATGGTGTCGTTCCTGGTGCTCACGTCGATCACCTTCAGTCTGTTCGGCTTCATCATCGGCCTGTGGGCGAGCGGCTGGGAGAAGCTGCAAATCGTGCCCATCATGGTGGTCACGCCGCTGGCGTTTCTCGGCGGCAGCTTCTATTCCATCAGCATGCTGCCGGCGTTCTGGCAGAAGGTCGCGCTGTTCAATCCGGTCGTGTACCTGATCAGCGGCTTCCGCTGGAGCTTCTACGGCGTGTCCGACGTCGCGGTCGGCGTCAGCCTGGGGATGACGTTCCTGTTCCTGACGCTATGCCTGGTCGTGATCTGGTGGATCTTCAAGACCGGCTATCGATTGAAGGCCTGAGCATGACCGCAGTTCGCTTTCGCCGCGCCACCGAGCAGGACGCCAGGTCGCTGGCGCAGCTCGCCGAGAAAACATTTCGCGACACGTACACTCGATTCAACACGCCGGAGAACATGGATGCTCACTGCGCCAAGTCCTTTGGCGAAGAGATTCAGCGCGCGGAGATCCGGGACTCGCGGCGCGAGAGCTGGCTCGGTGAGATCGACGGCGAGCTCGTCGCCTTCGCACAGCTGATTCTGGATAAACCTTGCCCGCAGGCTTCGGGCAAGCGCGGCGCCGAGATCCTGAGGTTCTACGTCGACTCGTCTCAACATGGCAAAGGCGTGGCCTATCGATTGATGGACGAGCTCGCCGCTCGCGCCACCGCGCTGGATGCGGAGGTGCTGTGGCTGTGCGTATGGAACCGGAACGCGCACGCGACCCGGTTCTATGAGCGATGCCGGTTCCAGAACGTGGGCACAACGTCGTTCACGCTCGGCACCGAAGTCCAGCAGGACTGGGTGATGTGCCGCGCCCTGGTTCCAAACCATTGACATCGATCTCGTCTACAAGCCGGACTGGCCAACGGAGTTGAAGCGAATGACCGCGCCCACCCTGTCCCGTCGCACCGTTTTGCTAGCCACCGGCGCAGCTGCGCTGGCATTGCCCATGCGCTGGGCGAACGCCGCCTCGTGGAAAGGTTATAGCGACGCCATCGTGATCGATGGCTTGGGCGGACCCGGCAGCCTCACCATGCAGCCAGGCGAGAAGCTCAGCGAAGCGCATTTGAAGGACGTGCGAGACAGCGGTCTGACCGCCGTGCTCATCACCCTGGGGCCGGTCGGCACGACGGCGCCCGACGCTGCGTTCAAAGACCTGGTTCGCGGCATGCTCGATATGGATCGTGACATCGAACGACACCCGGACACGTTCGCTCGCATACGCACCGCCGCGGATATCACAGCGGCCAAGAAGGCCAAGCGCACCGGCCTCATCTATGGCGTGCAGGATGGGGTGGCGTTCGAGACCGATCTGGATCTGCTCGAAGATCTGTATCAGCTGGGGCTGCGAGTCGTCCAGCCGACCTACAATCGTCGCAACCTGATCGGCGACGGTTGCATGGAGCCGGCGAACGCCGGCCTGAGCCGGACCGGCATCGAAACGATCGAGCGGCTGAACTCGCTCGGCATCCTGGTCGATCTCAGCCACTGCGGCCGACAGACGTCGGCCGATGCCATCCGCGTCTCAAAGAAGCCGGTCGCTTTCACTCACACCGGCGCCGCGGCTGTCGCGAATCATCCTCGTCATCGCACCGATGAGGAATTGCGAGCCGTGGCCGAGAAGGGTGGCGTGTCCGGTGTGTTCTTCATGCCGTATCTGAACGGCGGCAAACAGCCCACGGCCGCGGACGTCATTCGGCACCTCGAGCACATGATCAATGTTGCCGGCGAAGATCATGTCTCGATCGGCACCGACGGCACCATCTCACCCGCCGTGCTCGATCAGAAATATAAAGATGCGTTCGCCGCGAACACCCGACAGCGCAAGGAGGCGGGCATCGCCGCGCCCGGCGAAACCGAAGACGGTTACTTGTTCGCCAGCGATCTGAATACACCGCGACGCTTCGAAACATTGGGCCAGATGCTGGCGGATCGCGGCCACAGCGCGACCCGCATCGAGAAGATTCTCGGGCGCAACCTGCTGCGGGTGTTCGGCGACGTGTGGCGGAGCTGATCGTTACAGGCCGAACAGTACGCTGAGCGAGGCCTGATCGATGCGGCTCTCGCCCATGATCTCGTTGGCCTGCAGAGTGTCGGTACGCTGATATTCGAGCCGCGCCGTCCAGCGCGGCAGGAATGCCCACTGCACGCCCGCCCCCATGCTGAAAACTTCGTCGCTGAAGTCGCGATTCAACCGCGAGCCCGGCGGCACCGTGCCGCCCTCAGCGTCCAATCTGGTCGTGACTTCCTGCTTCGCGAACAACACGCCGCCACGAAGGAACACTTCCCACTGCGAGCTCAGCGGGAGCGAGCCGAGCACGGACAGCGCCGGCCCGCGTGAGGTGACGCTGTAGCTGCGAGTGATTTCCGTGACTGGCGAGGGCACGGGCGACAAGCTCACCGCCGGCCCATAGTGCTCGGTGAGCGACGCTTCGCCGGAGTCGACATAGGCGAGCTCCGCCGCCAGATACCTGTTGACCCGATAGCCCAGCGAGAAATTCCAGCCCACATCGGTTTCATCGGCGATGAGCGCGGTTGGGAGAAACACCGCGAAGGTCGGAGGATACGGCGACACGCCGGACGCCGGCGGCCCGGTGAACCGGTCTCGAATCACCCCGATGACAACCGGATCGAGCTGGGGCACGTTCGCGCTCACGGCCGGTGTGGGCCCGATGCCGGCCCGCTTGTCCAGGCTCTGCTCGCTCCGGCCACCGGCGGCGCCGATATAAAATCCGGGATCGGCGCCTTCGCTGATTTCACAGCTCAGTGAACTGACCAGCACTACTGACGCGACTGCATATCGAAACATTCCGGCTCGCATTGTTCGCTCCATGACATCGTACGATTGCATCGGTCCGCCCGATGCAATCGTACGGCAGAGCGCTGCGAGGCGCAGTGCTTTTTTACTTAGTCTGCGCGCCCCCTTCGCCGGTGGCGCTGTTCATCGGCGGACCGGAGAATTCCGTTTCCACGATCACATTCACTTCATCGCTCACGCCCATCTTCGTGCCAGGCGCGGGGATGCCAGCGCTGATGCCGAAGTCGGAACGTTTCAACACGCCCGTCGCGGAGAAGCCGACGCGCGCGTTCGGATCCATCGGATGGCCGCGATAGCCGCCGTTCACGCGCGCCTCGAGCACCATCGGACGCGTCACACCACGCAATGAGAGCTCACCATTGATGCGCATGGTGCGCGCGCCGGTCGGTTCCACGCTGAGCGAGCGGAATGTGATTTCCGGATACTTCGCGCCGTTCAACCAACCTTCGCCCAGCAACTCGGCGTTGAAGTCGTAGTTGGCGGCATCCGGGAAATCCGTTTCCAGGGATTTGGCCTCGATGACGACGTTGACGCTCGAGGCGGCCAGATTGTCCGGATCGAACTGCAACTGCCCGGTGGCCCGCTTGAAGCGCGCCGTATAGTTCGAGAAGCCCAGATGTTCGACACGGAACAGAATGCTGGTGTGGGCCGGATCCATCTTGTACGCCCCCGCCGGAGCCTCCAGCGGCGTTTCGGCCGCCGCCGCGGGCGCGGGTTGGGATGCCGGAGCGGCGGGCTCCTTGGCAGCTTCTTGCTTGGGCGAGCATGCAGCCAGCGCGGCGAGCACGCCGAGGACGAGTAATCGATTCATTTCGTTGTTCCCTTTGAAGTAGAGCCAGATCGGTGCGTCCCCTTGAAGACGCACCGGCATCCGTCGGGCCGACATCCGCGACAGAATAACTGTGCCGGCGCCAGTGTCAGGAAGTGCACCTTGGCGGACGAGCCGCAGCGGCGGAAGATTTGCCCATGAGCACCTCGGCCATCAACTTCCAGGACAAGTTCTCCCGCTTCAGCGAGCACTGGAGCCCCAAGGTGATCGCCGAGATGAACGACTACCAGTTCAAGCTGGTGCGCCTGCAAGGCGAGTTCGTCTGGCACCAGCACGCCGATACCGACGAAGTTTTCATCGTCATCGAGGGCTCGATGACCCTCCGCTTCCGCGACCGCGAAGTCCCGCTCCACGCCGGCGAGCTCTACGTCGTTCCCAAAGGCGTCGAGCACCAGCCGTTCGCCGCCGAAGAATGCAAAGTGATGCTGGTCGAACCCAAAGGCGTCATCAACACCGGCGACGCCGGCGGCTCCCTCACCGCCCGGAACGACGTTTGGATCTAGCTCAAGGGCCGAGCAAATTTCTGAAGTTCGCTCACGGCATCAGCATCCATGCTTGCGCGTAAGACGCCGTGCACCGAGGCGGCCATGGCGCCCACGACTGCGTAACCCACTTGCTCGCGCGCTAACAGGTCGACCACATCGAGCAGCAGCAGCGCTGATTCACCGGAGCGCCGGGTTCTCATGTCGGCTTGTGCTGCCGCGACTCACGGGCGCGTTGGCCGGCCTGAAACAGTTCCATCATCAAGCGACTGTGAGTCAGGAAGGCATCCAAACGCTGTTCGGGCGTCAGGCGCTGCGTCGCTGCCAGCAAATCCTGGTCGATGTCCTGGCGGCGCCGTCTTTGTGAGGACTTAGGATGCATGGGTCGATTCTAACCAGCGGACTGGCCGGCGCCAGGGGTGCCTCCGAAATCCTCCAGGGCACGAAGTGGCACGCGAGGGTTGCTGGAGAGGCACATGATCAGGCAGGCGTTGCTGGCTTCCTTGTTGATGTTGACGGGCTGTGCCTCGCACGAGGGCAGGCCGAGCAATGCACGGATCGGGGCGGTGGCGCCGGTGGACGTGACCGTGACCCGGGATTTCGTCTACACCCCGCAAGGCTGGCCGCAGGAACTCAAGGCGGATTTGTATAAGCCGGCAGGCAACGGGCCGTTTCCGGCGGTGGTCATGATCCATGGCGGCGGTTGGGAAGGCCGGTCGCGGGAGGACATGAACGACATCTCGCAGAAGGTGGCCGAGCGCGGCTACGTGGTGTTGAACATGTCGTATCGGTTCGCCCCCCAGTGGCACTTCCCCGCCCAGCTCCAGGACGTGCAACAGGCGGTGCTCTGGTTGCGCGCACATGCCTCGGACCTGAACGTGTTGAAGAACCGCATCGGCACCTGGGGCTACTCGGCCGGAGCGCATCTGGCGGCGCTGGCCGGCGTCACCAGCCCGAGCGATAAATGGTTCGTCGAAGGCACGCGCGTGCAGGCGGTGGTCGCCGGCGGCACGCCGGTGGATATTCGCTACTACAAGGATGGCCCGCTGACCAACGCCCTGACCGGCGTCTCCTATGACGAAAATCCCGGCCTGTGGCGCGAAGCCTCGCCGCTGGCGCTGGTGAGCAGCGACGACCCGCCGATGTTCCTGTATCACGGCACCTTCGACTTCACGGTCGGCGACAACAACGCGCATGCCATGTACGACGCGCTGAACGCCAATGGGATCCCCGCCGAGCTGTACCTGATGCGGGGCCTGGAGCACATGACCACGTTCTTCGTCGATCGGCCCATCGACAACGGCATCGACTTCCTGGACCTGTATCTCAGAACGGCCCGGCCGAAGCTGACCGGGCAGTCATCCGGGGGCGCCCGCATCCTTCGATAACAGGCGAGCCGAGCGCCCTGCGCATTTGGGGCGAAATCTAAGCTACCATCGCGCCCATGTCCGGGCGCAGAACAAGCATCAACGACGTCGCCAAGGCCGCCGGCGTCGCGATCAAAACAGTCTCGCGGGTGCTCAACAACGAACCCAACGTTCGCGAAGAAACCCGCGCCCAGGTGCTGGCCGCCGTCAAACGGCTGAACTATCACCCCAGCCTGTCCGCCCGCAGCCTGGCCAGCCGTCGCTCCTACCTGGTGGGACTGGTCTACGACAATCCCAGCGCCAACTACACCATCGAGGTGCAGCGGGGCGCGCTGGCCCGCTGTCGCGAGGCCAAGTTCCTGCTGTTGCTGCATGAAGTGGCCGGCCGCACCGAAGAGGTGATGCAGGACATCCTGACCTTCGCCAACCAGACCCACCTGGACGGCCTGATCGTCGCGCCGCCCTTGAGCGAGTCCGCCGAGCTGATGGCTGCGCTCGACGCCCAGGCGCTGCCGTTCGTGCGCATCGCGCCGAACGAAATCAAACATCGCTCGCCCTACGTCGACATCGACGACGAAGGCGCCGCGCGCGAGATGACCGAATATCTGATCGGCCTCGGCCATCGCAGTATCGCTTTCATCATCGGTCGCCCCGGTCATTGCGCCAGCGGCGAGCGCCTGCGCGGCTACAAGGCGGCGCTGAAGAATCACAAGATTCCGTACGTTCCCGAGTATGTCCGGCAAGGCGACTTTCTGTTCGACTCGGGGCTGGAGATGACCCGTCAGCTGCTGGCCTTGCCGAAGCGGCCGACCGCGATTTTCGCGGGCAACGACGACATGGCCGCGGGCGCGCTCATGGCGGCCCACGAAATGGGCGTGGCCGTTCCGTCGCAATTGTCCGTGGCCGGCTTCGATGACGCGGCCATCGCCCGCACGGTGTGGCCGCCGCTCACGACCATCTGCCAACCGACGTATCAGCTCGCGTATCGCGCCGCCGATTTACTGCTGGAGATGGTGCTGTCCGGCACGACGCCGAAACCGGCACGACTCGCACATACTCTGGTGCGTCGGGACTCGACGGCGGTAGCGCCGAATTCGAAACCCAAGTAGCGTCCGGCACTCACGGCATATCATCGCCAAAGTCCACGGAATCACGGATCGCGACGAATGCTGAGCCGCCCGGCCGCTACACTGCTGACGATGATCGCGCTCGCCGCGACATCCAGCATCGCGGCCTCTATGGAAGGCTCGCCGGTAGCCGATCCGCTGCCCCAACTCACACCCGACCGTGTCTACGCGCTGGACGCCGCGTGCGAGCGCGTCCTGCAGGAGTTCTCGATTCCCGGCCTGGCGGTAGGCATCGTCGAGAACGGCAAGCCGGTTTATATGCGCGGCTTCGGGGTCCGTGACAAAGGAACGGATCAGCCTGTCAACGCGCATACATTGTTTCATGTCGCGTCCATTACCCGGACCTTCACCGCGGCCGCGATCATGCAGCTCGCCGAGCATCGCCAGCTCGCGCTGACCGACTCGATCGCCGAGCCGCCGGTCACCATCGCTCAGCTGCTCAGTCGGGACGATGCGGCTTTCGACGCACTGGCGGGCATGATCGAAAACGTCACTCAGGAGAAGTTTTCGGATTACATGCGGACGCGCGTGCTGGACGCCGCGGGATTGATGGGAAGCACATTCGAGTTCCCACTCGCTGGCAGGAATGTCGCGTGGCCTCACGTCGGCCACCTGTTCGTGCGGCGTGCGTCGCGTTATCCCTGGGACGAGAAAAGACTGTCGAGCGTCGGGCTCAGCGCGAGCGTCGCCGACCTGACGCGATGGGCGGCCTTGCATGTGAATCGCGATCCGGCTCTGCTCTCGCCCGCTTCGTACGATGCACTGTTCAAACAACAGCGCGACGGCGCGCGCGCCGACACGGCGATCGCTTCGGGCTGGCATCTCGAACATCACGGCAGCGAATGGCTGCCCAGCATCGCCAGCAAACAATATGGATTCTCGGCGCTGCTGACGCTGTATCCCTCGCAGCAACGTGCCATCGTGGTGCTTGCCAATGGCGAGACGCTGCCGGCGAAAGAGCTTCGCGGCATCATCGAATCGGTGCTGGCGGGCGAGTCCTATCTGTCGCCCAAACCTTCGCTCTTGATGCGAAGCGATTTCCAGTGGGCGGTCGGCGGGTTGCTGGCGATATCCGCGCTGCTGATCGGGATATCGGTGCATCGACGTCGTCGGCCCGTGTGACTGCCTTTATAAGCGAAGTGTTATGCGCGAAGCGACGCACAGCATGCGCATGGCTGCCATTTCGAGCGCTTCCATGTGCGTCTTGAGATACTCCAGCTCCTCCTTGAAACCGGTGTAGACGTCCATCGCTTCGAGCAAGGGCTCTTCGTGCTCCGTGAATCGACGAGTGAGCTCCCGATCGTCGAGACGCAGAAGCGCGATCGCCGCGCGCGCCATGGCGCCCCGCTCCTGCTCCCAGCTCGTGCCGAACTTACTCTCATCGATCACCACGGGTTCGAACGTCATCGCCGCCCATTGCGTGGGCGTCGCGAGTTGCTCGCCCTCATCGGTGGCTTGCGCGTCCGGATCGGCGTCCGGCGGAAACATGGAATCATCGGCCATCGTCGCCTCCTGCAGGAGGAAGATCGGGTCAGAGGGCCGAGTTAACCCTGTTTTGGGATATCGAGACGTCGAAGGCGCGCGCCGAAGAACATTCGGACGCGCACCTTCAACTCACCCTGCGCGACTGTTACTGAGTGACCGACTGAACGATCGGATCGAGGAACGGGGCCAGCACGGCGTAGTCGCCGTTCCACTCCGTATCGTGCCAAACGCGCTGTCCGGGCGTCGCCGCAGCATCGCGTGCCGCGCCCTCGTATTGAGCGCCGGCACGAACCACGACCAGATCCAGGCTCGGGATGACGACGATCAAGCTGTCGCCGAGGCCCCAGGCCCAGAAGGCATCACGCGGAACGTTTGGCAGCTGGCCGTTCGCATTGGTCCACCAAAGAACACCGTAGTTTTCGGTCGCGCCCGGAAACTCCGATGGACGGGGATTGGTGAGCCGAGCGTTCGCGGCCACCGGCGTGCTGACCGTCTTCACGAACGACTCCGACAGGATGCGCTGATCGTTGGCCCACACGCCTTTGCGCAGGAACAGTAGACCGACGCGCGCCATGGCGTTGGCATTGGCGAAGATACCGGACGCGAGCTCGCGGTTATGAATCGTCATGCCGGCCTGGTCGCGGTTGGCGTTGTTACGCCAATGAACGTCGGAGATCGTCGTCGCGGTCCCGAACGTGCTGTTCAGGCCCAGGGTGCTCCACACTCGTGCTCCGAGCACCGTCGCAAGGTCCTCGTTGAACACCGTCGTCAGCACCTCAGCCAGCCAGTTCAAGCCGCTGTCGGAGTAAGACCAGGTCGTGCCTGGCTGATACTGCAAGGTGCTGGTGGTGGTGTCGCTCTCCGAGATGCCCCAGCCGGCATATTTGGTGAAGCCGGCGGTGTGAGTGGCCAACTGTTGAATCGTGATGTCATCCAGCCAGCCGGTGTCGATGTTCGAAACGGGCTTGGCTCCGAACGCACCATAGTGCGCTTGTGCCGTATCGGTGAGCGCCAGGCTGCCGTTGTCCAGCGCGATACCGAGCGCGATGCCGCCCATCGACTTGGTCGTCGACTTCATATCGAAGCGCTGATCGATCGGGCCCCAGTAGTGCACCAGCCTGCCCTTGCGCACGATCATGCCGGCGCTGCCGGGAATCGCCGTGCCGGCGGTCTGAGCGTAGGTCGCGGCTTGGTCGAGGAACGCCTGATTCATGCCGACATCGGCAGCTGTGACTTTCGTCCAGCCGTGATAGTCCTGGTCGCTATTCGCCGTATCGGACGCGGGATACACCGCGGGGTTCACGGTGACGCTCACCGTGTCCGTGCCGGTGGCACTGCCATCGCTGACCGACAACGTGAGCACATACGTCCCGGCGGAAGGAAACGTCACGCTGGTGGACGCCGCATTCGCGGTGCCGAACGTCACGCCGCTCGGGCCGCTGGTGGCGGTCCACGAATAAGTCAGGGTCGACGTTGAGGAGTCATCGGTCGCCGAACCGCTCAGCTGCGCGGTTGCGGTCGGCAGCTCGATGGTTTGATCGGCGCCGGCCTGCACGTTCGGCGCCTGGTTCTGCGCCGGTGGTGGCTGAACGGGCGCGCTGGGCTGGTCGCCCCCACCACCGCCGCCGCCTCCGCCGCCGCACGCGGCAATGGACAATGCCAATGAAACGCCAATCGCCACCTGGCGACAACGCCGAATCAATTCGGAACGAGAGAGCTCTGACTCTCGCGATGTGACGCGCATTCGATGTTTCCCCTCGCATGTTTCTCGCGCTATTGCTTGTGCGCGATGCAGACAACGCTTCTGACTTTCGGAAAGGTCCTGGGCAACGTCAGAAAAAACCCTGGGCCACCTATGCAGTTCGCGTGCCGTCGATCGGTCACGCGCGGATGCTTCGTTTGCAACCGGTTTTGGAATGTTTCTCTTGTACTTTTTGCAACGAAGCGGACGCGCCGAAGAATGTTTTTCCACGCGCAGCATCCAGTCGGAAGTTGCGACCTCCGTCGCAGTTTCCAAACACAGGCGCGCTCGCCGGGACGCGAGCCCCATCACAAAGCCGTTCCGTGCCGATACGCGGCGGCCCCGGCTGTGAGGGAGTTAACATTTGTCGAATTCGGCACTGCGTAGGCTGCCGCCATGTTCAGTTCCCGGCCCTGCGCCGCCTGCGTTCCATTGCCATGATCCGCCGACTACGCACCCGAATCATCGTGTTCGTCGTCGCGTTGCTGGCGGTGGTGCAGTTCGTTGCGTATGTGGTCGTGAGCTCCGCGAATTCGACCAACGCGCGCGAGAAAATCGTCGCCGAGCTGGAGGTCGGTGAGCGCGTGTTCGCCCGGCTGCTGGAACAGAACCGCGAGCGACTTTCGCAGGCGGCTCGCGTCATGGCGGCGGACTACGCGTTACGAGAGGCCATCGCCAGCGACGATCAGGACACCGTCGTCTCGGCGCTGACCAATCACGGCGGCCGCATCAAGGCCGACATGACCCTGCTGGTGTCGCTCGAGCGTCGCGTCGTCGCCGACACCATCGCGAGCAACGCGCGCGGTCGGGTGTTCGAGTTTCCGCAGCTGATCGATCGGGCCGCCCGCGAAGGCGGCGCTTCGTCGATCGAGGTGATCGACGGCCGCGCTTATCAGCTCGTCGTCGTGCCCGTGCTGGCGCCGACGCCGACCGCCTGGATCGCGGTGGGTTTCGTGATCGACGACAACGTCGTGTCCGAGCTCCAGCAGCTCACCTCGCTGCAGGTGTCCTTCCTGGAACGACACGACGCCGATCGTCAATGGAGCGTGCTGGCCTCCACCCTGGGATCGGCGGCGGTCGACCTGGCCGCTCGATTGCCTGCCCTGCCGGCGGCTGCCCTCGTGCATTCCATCGGCGAAGGCGATGACGAACAGCAATTGCGAGTCATCACATTCGATCGCCACGGCGATCGCGCGCTCGTCGCCGTGCTCCAGCGCTCGGTGGCCACCGCCGTCGCAGCCTTCAATCGCTTGCAGCAGACATTGGCCGCACTCGGCATCGTCAGCATGCTGCTATCCATCGGCGGTGCGGTGGCCATCGCCATGAACATCACCCGGCCGATCACTCAGCTGACCAAGGCAGCGGCGCGCATTCAGGACGGCGACTATTCCAACCCGGTCAGCGTGACCCGCTCCGACGAGATCGGCGCGCTTGCCTGCAGTCTGAATCACATGCGCGAAGGCATCGCCGAGCGCGAGCGGGAAATCCTGCGCCTCGCCTATCGCGACACGCTCACCGACCTGCCGAATCGCGCGCTGTTTCACGACCGGCTCGAGCACGCCATCCTGAACGCTCACCGCACCGGCCGGACGCTGAGCGTGCTGATGATGGACCTGGATCGGTTCAAGTATGTCAACGACACGCTGGGTCACGACGTTGGCGACCATGTGCTGCGTGAAGTTGCCAACCGCTTGACCGCGTTACTGCGACAGGCGGACACCATCGCTCGCCTTGGCGGCGACGAGTTCGCGATCCTGCTCGAAAACGTCGACGATCGTTACGTCACCAAGGTGGCACTGAAAATTCTGGAAGCGCTCGAGCATCCGATCCGATACGAAGATCAGCCGCTCGATGTCGGCAGCAGCATCGGTATCGCTCATTTTCCCGAGCACGGCGAGAACACCGGCAAGCTGCTGCGTAACGCCGACATCGCAATGTATGTGGCCAAGCGGAACAAGGGTGGCTATGCGGTGTACGACGCGAGCTACGACACGCACCAGCAGGAACATCTGTCGCTGCTCAGTGAGATTCGCGAGGCGGTCGAGGGTCATCAGCTGCGCGTGTATTACCAGCCGAAGGTCGGACTCACCTCGGGCGTGGTCGAAGGCGTGGAAGCATTACTACGCTGGGAACATCCGCGCCGCGGCTTCGTCTCGCCGGCCGAATTCATTCCGTTTGCCGAACACACCGGCTACATCAAGGTGCTGACGCGGTGGGTGCTCGAGCAGGCGATTCGTCAGTGCGGACAGTGGCGCTCGAACGGCATGCCGCTGCAAGTGTCGGTGAATATCTCGGCGCGCGACCTGTTGAATCGCGAGCTGCCGGAGCTGATCGTCCAGTTGCTCGATCGTTACGGCACCCCCGCCTCGCTGTTATGCCTCGAGATCACCGAGAGCGGCTTCATGGAAGATCCGGCGCACGCGCAGCGCGTGCTGGAACGGTTGCATGAGCTGGGCATCGCGCTGTCCATCGACGATTACGGCACGGGCTATTCGTCGCTGAGCTACGTCGCGCGACTGCCGGTCGATGAGCTGAAGATCGATCGTTCCTTCGTCAAGCAGATGAGCGATTCGACGACCGCGACCATCGTGCGCTCGACCATCGAGCTCGGTCACAGCCTGGGGCTGAAAGTGATCGCGGAAGGTGTGGAGGACGAAGCGGATCTGCGCACCCTGCGCCTGTACGGATGCGATCAGGCGCAGGGCTATTTCATGAGCCGGCCGCTACCGGCGAAAGAGCTGGAAGAGTGGTTGAAGCACTCGGAGTGGTCACGTCCGGCGAAGACGAGGGATGTCTCCGCCGAGGAGCGCAACGCTGCGAGCAATGTGACGGTTATTCCCACCACACTGTCACAGCGAAGCTTTCTCGGCAACCGTTAGCACGCGCCGGAGGCACTCCTACCCTTACCTCCGTGCTGTCAGTGGCTCGGCCTGATCGCCCAGCCCGCCGCCGACGGCGAGCGCCAAGTCGACCGTGTTGAGCAACGCGTCGCGCTGAGCCGCGACGAGGTCGATCTGCGCCTGATACAACCCGCGGCGCACGTCGAGCAGCTCCAGATAGGAAAGATCGCCCTGCGCGTAACGCAGCTCGGCCAGCTCGGTCGCCCGGCTCAGGGCCGCGACCTGCTGATCGTTCGCTTCACGCACGCCCAGAATGAGCGCTTGTCCCTGCAGCGAGTCCAGCACTTCGCGGAACGCCTGCTGCACGGTGCGTGCATATTCCGACTTGCGCTGCTCTCTCACCGCTTCCGCACGAGAAACATTCGCGCGCAATCGGCCACCCTGGAAGATGGGCTGCAGGATGCCGCCGGTCGCCGACCAGATTTTCGCCGGGCCGGTGAACAAGCTGTCCAGCTCGGGGCTTGCCGACCCATACGCGCCAGTGATGCTGATGCTCGGGAACAACTGAGCCCGAGCGACGCCAATGTCCGCCGCCGACGCATTGAGCGCCGCTTCGGCCGCGCCGATGTCAGGACGTTGTGACAACACGGAGGATGGCAGCGACGCCGGCAACTGCACCGCCGCCGGCAAGTCGATTCCCTGCACGCTGATCGCTTCGTCGACCAGTGCTTTCGGCGAGTGTCCCAACAGCACGCCGAGCGCGTTCGTGAACTGCACGACCTGCAATTCGAGCTGACGCGTCGACACGCGAGTCGCCGCGGCATCCGCTACAGCGCGCTTGAACGTGAATTCATCGCTTTCGCCCGATTCCCAACGCAGCTTCTCGAGGTCCGCCGCTTCCTCACGCGACTTCAACGTATCACGTCCGCGGGCCAACTGTTCGGCGGCAGCGATCAACGAGTAATAAGTGCGGGCGACTTCGCCGGTGAGACTGAGCTTGGTCGCCTCGCGGCCATACTCGGAGTTCAACAGCTGCGCACGCGCCGATTCCGAAGCGCGCTGATACTTGCCCCACAGGTCCAGTTCATAGGCCACTGTCCCTTGCACCGTGTAGGCGGTCTGAGTCGTCTGGAAACCCGGCACGTTCTCCAGGCCTTGCTGCGCCAGGCTCAACTCGCTTTGTTTGGTACGAGTGGCATTGCCCTCGAGATTCACGGTCGGCAACCGATCCGCATTGCTGATCCGCAGAAACGAACGCGCCTCCTGCACGCGGGCCGCCGCGATCTGCGCATCCGGGTTGTGTTGCAGGGCCTCGACGATCAGCTCATTGAGCTTGGCATCGCCAAACAACGTCCACCACGGATTCGGCAGCGGCGAGGTCTGCATGGTCTGCTGAGGCAGAGCGTCCGGCAGCGGCAGCTCCGGCTTCTGCGGATCCACTTTCGAGACGAAGCAGCCGCCGAGGACGGCGGCAATCGCCGCCGTCAGCGTCACTCGAGCCGCGGTTCTGATTATTTGCCTGCTCATTGCATCACTCTCAATTCGACTCATGAGGCGCCGCCGGCTTCGGCTGCACGCCGCCATGAGGCTTGCCTTTGCCATGTTCGTCGTCGTAGGCCTCGCCGCCTCTGGCGCCGGCGATCCACTTGAAGAACAGCGGCACGAACAAGGTCGCGATGAAGGTCGCCGCCAGCATGCCGCCGATCACGCTCGTGCCGAGCGAATGACGGCTGTTGGCACCGGCGCCGGTGCTCAGCGCCAGCGGCAGCACGCCGAAGATCAACGCCAGCGAGGTCATGATGATGGGACGGAAGCGCAGCTTCGCGCCTTCGATGGCCGCCTCCATCAGGCCCATGCCTTCGTGATACTTCATCAGCGCGAACTCCACGATCAGAATCGCGTTCTTCGCCGCCAGGCCGATCAGCGTCAGCATGCCGATCTGGAAATAGATGTCGTTCGCCAGCCCGCGCACGAACACGGCCAGGAACGCACCGAAGGCCGCGAACGGCACCGCCAGGATCACCGCTACCGGCAACGTCCAGCGCTCGAACTGCGCGGCGAGAATCAGGAACACCATCAGCACGCCGAGCAGATACACGCCCTGCGAAGCGCCGCCGCTGACCTTCTCTTGATACGCCGTGCCGGTGAACGCGAGCTGGTAGCCCGACGGCAGCGTCTCGCGGGCGACTTCCTCGATCGCCCTCAACGCATCGCCCGAGCTGTAACCCGGCGCCGCGCCGCCCATGACCTTCGCCGACGTGAACGCGTTGAATCGCTCGACGATTTCCGCGCCAGTCACTTCACGAATGCTGGCCAGCGCCGTGAGCGGTACGAGCTCGCCTTTCTTCGAGCGCACATACACGTTGCGAATATCTTCCGGATACGCACGGAAGCGCGGCTCCGACTGCAACTGCACCTGATACACGCGGCCGTTGCGGTTGAAGTCGTTCACATACAGCGCACCGAACGTGCTCTGTAACGTTTCGAACACCTGGCCCACGTCCACACCGAGCGTCATCGCCTTCTCGCGATCCAGATCGATGCGCATCTGAGGCACGCTGGCGCTGAACGTGGTTTGCGTGCCGGCGAGCTCGGGACGCTTGTTGGCGGCGGCCACCAGCTTCTGTGTCACGCCTTCGAGATCCTTGATCGAGCCGCTACCGCGCGACTGGATATAAGCCTCGAAACCACCGGTCATCGACAAGCCTTCGATGGGCGGCGGCTCGACCGCGAAGAAGAAGCCGTCCTTCACCTGCGCACCGGCGCCGAACACGGCACCGACCAGCGCGGCGGGCGACAAGTCTTTGCTCTTACGCTCATCCCACGGCTTCATCGGCAACCAAATGATGCCGCTGTTGGTCTTCATCGCCTGAGTCAGCGGGTCCATGCCGGCCACGGCCACTGCATTCGCCACCGCGGGATGATTACGGACACCGGCCGCCACCGTCTCGATCGCATGCACGGTCCGATCGAGCGAAGCGGCGTCCTGCAGGAAGCCGATGACGAACACGTAGCCTTGGTCTTCCGACGGCGCAAGCGACGTCGGCAAGGCACGGAACAGCCCGACCACCGCGAGCAACATCACCACGAACACACCGGCGGCGAGCGCGGCACGCTTCATCACGAAACGCACGCCGGTCTCGTAGCGATGAGTGACGCGATCGAACCAGCGGTTGAAGCCTTCCAGGAACCGGTTCTTCACCATGTGATCGTGCTTCAACAGCAGCGCGCACAGTGCCGGCGTCAATGTCAGCGCGACGAAGCCGGAGATCACGACCGACACCGCGATGGTCACCGCGAACTGTCGATACATTTCGCCGACCAGACCGCCCATGAACGCCACCGGCAGGAACACCGCCGTGAGCACCAGCACGATGGCGATGACCGGACGCGTCACTTCTTCCATCGCCTTCTCGGTCGCCTGCGGCGCCGGCAGATTTTCGGTCGTCATGATGCGCTCGACGTTCTCGAGCACGACGATGGCGTCGTCGACCACGATACCGATCGCCAGCACCATGCCGAACAACGTCAGCATGTTGATGGAGAAGCCGAACAGATGCATGGCCGCGAACGTGCCGACCAGCGACACCGGCACCGCCAGCATCGGAATGATGGTGGCGCGCCAGTTCTGCAGGAAGATCAGCACGACGAAGAACACCAGCACCATCGCTTCCAGCAGCGTCTTGACCACTTCCTTGATCGACACCTTCACGTATTGGATGGTGTCGTAGGGAATGGAGTAGGCCATGCCCTTGGGAAAGTCCTTCGACAATTCCGCCAAGCGTTCCTGCACGGCATTGCCGGTTGCGAGCGCATTCGCGCCGGGTTGAAGCACCAGCGCCATCATCACGGCGCGTTGACCGTTGATCGTCGCCTGGTTGCTATAGTTCTGCGCGCCGAGCTCGACGCGAGCCACATCCTTCAGCCGAACGATGCCGCCGGCGTCGGTCGTGCGCACGACGATCTCCTCGAACTGCTCCGGTGCCTGCATGCGCCCCTGCGCAGTAACCGCATAGGTGAAGTCGACCTGTTCGCTGATCGGCTCGACACCCACCTGACCCGCCGCATACTGCGAGTTCTGCTGACGCACGGCCGCCGCCACGTCCGATGGCGTGAGACCGAGCTGCGCGAGCTTGTCCGGCTGCATCCAGATGCGGATCGAATAATCCTGACCCCACATCATCACGTCGCCGATGCCGGGAATACGGCGCAACTCATCGACCACGTTCAATGTGACGTAGCTGCTGAGCGTGAGCATGTCCACGCTGTTATCCGGCGAATGCACCGACACGATCTGCAGGAACGTGGTCGACGCCTTGCGCACCACGACGCCCTGGCGCCGCACTTCTTCGGGCAAGCGCGGCACGGCGGCCTGGATACGGTTGTTGACGTTGACCGCGTTCATATCGGGATTGGTACCGATGTTGAACGTCACCGTGATCATCAGCGTGCCGTTGCCCGAGTTCACCGAGCTCATGTACAGCATGCCTTCGACGCCGTTGATTTCCTTTTCCAGCGGCGCGGCGACCGTGTCCGCGATGGTCTCGGCGGTCGCGCCCGGATAGGTCGCGGCCACCGTCACCGACGGCGGAATGATGTCGGGATAGGCGGAGATGGGCAGCGAAATCATGCCGCCCAAACCGGCGATCACGATGAACGCCGAGATCACGCAGGCGAAAATCGGCCGCGTGATGAAGAACTTGGAAATCATGCGGTCTCCTTCTTCGCCGGCTGTTGCTCAGCCTGCTTGGTCGGAGCGTCGGGACCGACCGCGCTCACTTGAATGCCGGGCTGCACCTTGAGCACGCCTTCGACGATGTAACGATCGCCGGGGGCGAGCCCTTCGGTGACGATGATGTTGTTGCCGAACGAGCGACCGACCTGCACCGGTCGGAATTCCACTTTCTGCTCGCCGTTCACCACCCAGATGAACTGGCCCTGCGCGCTCGACATCACTGCCTTGCGCGGCACGGCCACGACGCTGCTCAACTGCACGCCTTCGACGCGCGCGCGAATGAACTGACCCGGGATCAGCTGCGCCTCCGCGTTCTTCAACACGGCGCGCACTCGCACCGTGCCGGAGTTCACATCGACGGCGTTGTCGACGAACGTGACTTTGGCGCTGTCCGGATATTCCTTGCCGTTCTCCAACAGCAAGCGCACCGTCGGCGGCGCAACGTGGTTGGCCGGCGCGAGCGAGCCGCGAATGATCGAAGCCTCGGCCTCGGGCACCGAGAACTCGATATACAAAGGATCGACCTGCACGATCTTGGTCAGCAGGCTGGAGCTCTGCTCGGTGGACACCAGGCTGCCCTCCGACATCACTTCGCGACTGGTCAGGCCGGAGATCGGCGCACGCACGTCCGTATATTCCAGATCGAGCTCGGCCATCCGCTGCGCCGATTCGGCCGCCGCGAGGCTCGCTTGAGCCACTTCGAACGCCGACACGACTTCATCGCGACGACTCTGGCTGACCGCGTTCTTCTCAAACAACGGCAACACGCGATCGTGCTGGCGACGCGCCTCTTCCAGGCGGGCCTTCGCGACGGCAACGTCGGCGCGTGCGGATGCCAGGCGCGCGCGCACCGGCTCCGGATCGATCAGAAACATCGGCTGGCCCTGCTTCACCGGCCCGCCTTCCTCATAACGGCGCTTGAGCAAAATGCCGCCCACGCGGGCGCGCACTTCGACTTCGCGCGAGCCGACGGTGCGGGCGGTATAAGTGAGATCCAGCGGCACTGGATTCTTCTCGACCGTCTGCACGGTGACTTCGGGCGGCGGCATTGCGTGCTGCTGCTCCTGACCCTTACCGCAAGCGGTCAGCAACACCGCGCTGACAGCGATGGCAACCAGAGATTTCATCATCGACTGACGAATGACGTTCATGTGCGTCTACCTGACAAACTAAAAAACGTGGCCGCGAGCGCAAGCGCTCGGGCGATCGAACACGGGTGGCTTGGGACGGGAGTCCGGCTTCCTTGACTACCTGGTGAGCGCTAAGGCCAAGCCTCAGCGATACGCCTCATCGGCAATCTGCAGCAGCTGCTGCACTACACGTTCACGCTGCTCCTCGGTGAAACAAGAGATGCGCAACGACTCGCGCATCATCAGGCCGTCGATCGCCAACGTGACGACCGCGGCCCGGGCAAAATCCACATCGCTGCTTTCGATCTGCTTCGTGTACTGCGCGATGCGCTCACGAATCACTTCGAGCAACGTCAAATCGTTCGCGGCGGCGGCGAACAGGGCCGCGCCCATGCCGGCAATCTTCGCCCGGGGCTGCTGCGCGAGGATGCCGACGATGCAAGCCTTCAGATCCCGGCCCTCGGTCTCGCCCGTGCCGGTCTTCGCCTGCTCGACGCAGTCGGTCATGCTCTCTACATAGCGCTTGGCCAGCGCACCCAGCAATGACTCTTTAGAGGGGAAGTGATAGAGCAATCCGCCCTTGCTCACTCCCGCCGCCTGCGCCACTCCATCCAGCGTCATGCGCGCCGCGCCGACGTCACCAACGACCCGCTCGGCCGCCTCGAGAATGCGCTCCCGGGCCGGGCTCATCGTGTTGGGCGCCAACTCCGCCATGGACAATCTCGCTGTACCGACTGGACGGTGAATATACCGTCCAGCCGGTACAGTTTGTAATAACTTTCCGCTATGCGGAGCCGGCGATTCTATAGCCCGCCGGCGCCGGCAAGCCACGCGCGGGCCCCTCGCCGTCGCTGAAAGCCGTTCGGAAAACTGAATAGAGATCCCGGTCATGCCTTCGCCACCATTGCTCAATGGTAGAATTCAGTGACTTTTTCTAAATCATCCGAACAGCGAAATCGCGCTGCGTAAAGTACCAGTTAGTCAGCGACAAAAGTCCCGGTCACAGTCCGAGGGCTTGCGCATTTTGGATGTCCGATGCGGTCGCGCATTGAATGCCGAAATGAAGACGAACGAGGTCATGCTTTTGCGACAGCCGATCAGCACAAACCCCCGCCGGGAATGCCTTTGAGCCGGAATGGACGGCTTACAATGCGCGGCGTTCAAAGAGGAGTGGCCAGGCGCATGCCCGACAGCACCGTGTCCTGGTTCAGCGGCGAGCACTTTTGGCCCCATGGACACCGCTAACATGTCGACCCCCGGCATCCTGTGGATGCATGTCATCGCCGACCTCCTGATCGCGATGGCCTATTTCACCATTCCGTTCGCGCTGATCTACCTCGCACGACGGCGTCGCGACCTGCCGTTCAACTGGCTGCTGGTCGCCTCCGGCATCTTCATCCTGTCCTGCGGCCTGATCCACGTGATGAATGTGTGGAATGTCTGGCACACCGATTACTGGCTCGCGGGTCTGATCAAGGTCATCGCCGCGGCGGCTTCGGTGCCGACGGCGATTCTGTTGTGGCGCTACTTGCCGGTGATCCTGTCCGTGCCCAGCCAACGACAGCTGCGCGATGCCAATGAATCCCTTGCGCGCGCGAACCGCGAGCTCGAAGCGTTCACCGCGTCCGTATCGCATGACTTGCGCTCGCCTTTGACGACCATCGCGGGGCAGGCGGGCTTGCTCGAGCTGTCGCTGCCCAATGCGACCGAAGAGCAGCGTCGGCGCCTGACTCGCATTCAGGGCAGCGTGAAGCAGATGTCGGAGCTGATCGACGCGCTGCTGGTGTTGTCGCGCATCTCACGTCACACGCTGCATCGAGAGATCATCGATGTCACCGCGCTGGCGGAAAGCATCGTGCAGGACCTGCGGCAGAAGGATCCGTCGCGCAACGTCGAGGTGGAAATTCAGCCGGGCATGAGCGTTCATGGCGACCGCCGACTGATCAGCGACCTGTTCGTGAACTTGCTCGCCAACGCCTGGAAGTTCACGTCGCGTACCGAGAACGCGCGCATCGAAGTCGGCCAGACTCAGCACGGCTCGATGGCGACACTGTTCGTCAGGGACAACGGCGCGGGCTTCGACATGGCCCAGGAACAGAAACTGTTCAAGCCTTTCCAACGCCTGCACGGCGCCGCCGACTTCGAAGGCACCGGCGTCGGCCTCGCCACCGTCGCCCGCATCATCGACCGCCACGGCGGCCGCATCTGGGCCGAAGGCAAGCCGCACGAAGGCGCGGTGTTCTATTTCACGATGCCGACGACGCCGATCACGGAGCAGTTTCTGTTGATGCAGAGGGCGTTGGCGTAGTCAGTCGGTTCGCAATGCGTCGACGGGTTCCAATCCAGCCGCGCGCACCGCAGGAAGGATGCCAGCGATCAATCCGATCGCAACGGCCAGCGACTCGGCGGCGATGATGAACATCGGCGAATAGCTCACGGGTAGCGCTGGCACGGCGAGATCCAGCGCGGCGGCAATGCCGAAGCCGGCGAGTAGGCCCGCGACGCCGCCGAGTGACGAGAGCACGATGGCCTCGGAAAGAAACACGCCGAGCACCTGGTTCTTCTGTGCGCCGAGCGCGCGAAGAAGTCCGATCTCGGCGGTGCGCTCGCTGACGCCGATGGTCATGATGGTGAAGATGCCGACGCCGCCGACCAGCAAGGAGATGCTGCCTAACGCGCCGACCGCGAAGGTCAGAACGCTCAAGACCGAGCCGAGCGTGTCCAGCATCTGCTGTTGGGTGGTGATCGTGAAATCCTCATCGCCGTGCCTTGCGCTCAGAATCTTGCGCACGCCGCTGACGACTTCATCCACCGACACGCCCGACTCATGTCGAAGCTGGATCTCGAACACGCTGTCCCGATTGAAGAGCTCGAGCGACTTCACGGTGGGAATGTAAACCGTGTCGTCGAGATCGAACCCGAGCGTCGTGCCTTTGGGTTTCATGACGCCAGCGACCCGATAGCGCTGCCCGCCGACCCGAATCGTCTTGCCCAGCGAGCTCTCGCCGCGGAACAACTCGTGATTCATCTTGCTACCGAGCACAGCGAGACTGCGTGGCGCTTGCGGATCGTCCGCCGGCAAGAACTCACCTTCCGCCACCTCGAACCGAAACGCCTCGGCGAACGAATGCCCGACGCCATACACCGTCGTTCGTCGCTTGCGGCCAAGCGCTTCGACCTCGGCATTTCCCTGCACCATCGCGTTGGTCGATATCACATACGGCGCGCGCCCCAACGCCTCCGCGTCGTCGACGGTCAGCGGCCGCACATTGCCGAGCGAGCCGATCGAACCACCCAGGGTCTTCGTCTTACCCGGCGTGACACTGATGATGTTCGTGCCGAACTGAGTGAATTCCGAGAGGACGAAGCGGTGCACGCCCTCGCCGATCGATGTAAGCAACACCACCGCCGTGACGCCGATGCCGATGCCCAACGCCGTCAGCGCGGCCCGCAGTCGATGCGCTCGCACTGAGCAAGTCGTCAGGCGCACCAGATCGGCGAAACGCATCAGCGCCTGCCTCCCAACGCGGCTACCGGATCGAGCCGCGCCGCTCGCCGGGCGGGCATCAACCCGAAGAACACACCGCTGAGAACGGCAACCGCGAGCGCGAGCACGACGGCCCATACCGGCGGGCTCAGCGGCAGAGAGGGATAGATCTTGCCCACGACCCAATCCACACCGAGCCCGACGAACAGCCCCGCGACCGCACCGGCCACGGACAGAAGGATCGCCTCGGTAAGAAACATTGCGGTGACCTGCCCCCGCGTCGCACCGATGGCCTTGAGCAGGCCGACCTCGCTGGTGCGCTGACTCACCGATACCAACATCACATTCATGATCAGCACGCCCGCGACGGCCAGACTGATCGAAGCGATCCCGGCCAGAGTGAGGGTGAGCGCGGTGAAAATGCGGTCGAAGGTGGCAAGCAAGGCGTCCTGCGTGATCACGGTGACGTCTTCCTCGCCTTGATGCCGCAGCTTGATCGCTTCGATCGTGGCATTGCGCACCCGAGTCATGTCATCGCGCGTGTGCGCTTGAATCAGCATGCGGAACAACGACTCGGTATTGAACAACGCTTGCGCGGCGCTGACCGGGATGATGATCAACTCCTGCGAGTCCATGCCGATCATGCGACCCTGATCCGCCAGCACGCCGATGACTCGGAAACGCCGGTCGCCGATGCGCAAGTTGCCGCCGATGGCTTCGCGACCGGGAAACAACTCACGAGCGATGTTGCTGCCGATGACGGCAACGGCGCTGTCGCGACTCAAATCGCCGTGAGGAAGAAAATCACCGCGCGCGAGCTTGAAGCCATGGACCGGCATCAGCTCGGAACTGGAGCCCATGATCGGCGCCTCACGCTCCAACGCACCGACCGACGCAGGCGCCGAGCCGATCACGAGTGGAGCGACGCGCTCAACGCCGGGCAGGCGTTGCACGGCCAGGGCGTCGCCCAATGTGAGATCTCGCGGCGTTTCACCGGCGAGCATGCCGGGTGAGACGCCGCCCGTTTCGGAACGGCCGGGAATGACGATGACCATGCGAGTCCCGAGCGCTTGGAACTCATTGGCGACGTAGCGGCGCGCGCCCTGACCCAACGAAGTGAGCGCAATGACAGCGGCCACGCCGATGCTCATCGCGAGTAACAGCATGATGCTCCGCATGCGCGCGCGCACCGCGGAGTCGAGCGAAAGCTGAAGCAGATCGCGGAAGCGCATCAGGCGTCCTCGACGACCTTGCCATCCCTCATCCGGATATGCCGCCTGGCCCGCTGCGCCACTTCGGCGTCATGCGTGACCACCAGCAATGTAATCCCTTTCGCATTCAATCCCTCGATCGCGGCCAGCACCTCCGCCCCGGAAACGTGATCCAGGTTTCCGGTCGGCTCGTCCGCCAGCAACACCGCGGGCTGCATCACCATCGCCCGAGCGATGGCCACTCGCTGCCGCTGCCCGCCCGACAATTCATTCGGCCGATGCCTGGCCCGACTCTCCAGACTCAGACTCGCCAGCAACGCCTGCACTCGCGGCCGCCGCTCTTCCGGCGCCACGCCCGCCAGCACCAGCGGCAATTCAACATTCTCGAACGCGGTCAGCCTGGGAATCAGATGAAACGACTGGAAGATGAAGCCGATCTTGCGCGCCCGCGTGTGCGCCAGCTCCTTATCGTCGAGCGAAGTCGTCTCCCGGCCATCCAACAAATACGTGCCCGTGGTCGGTCGATCCAACAAGCCGAGCACATTCAACAGCGTCGACTTCCCCGACCCCGACGGCCCCATGATGGAAACATATTCGCCGGTGTCGATACGTACGTTGACGTCATCGAGCGCGCGCACCTGCTGATCGCCCATCTGGAAGTGGCGGCAGATGTTGCGCAGGTCGATCATGGCGTGGCGGCCCGCTTCGCCCGAGCGCCATCGACGACGCCTTCGCGATCCACCGTCGTCACCACCAGATCGCCCGCCGACAGGCCGCTCGTGACCTCGACGTACTCCCAATTCCTCAGACCGGTCCGCACTTCCCTGGCATGAACGCGCCCGTCGGCCGCGTCATATAAATAGACTCGCTTGCCATCGATGAGCGCGCGCGTAGGAATTCGCAGCGTGTCCGCCCGCTCCTCCAGAATCACTTCCACGTCCGCGCTGTACCCGGGCAGCAGCGCCACCGATTCAATGTCTTGCAGCTCGGCTTCGATTTCCACCGTGCGCGCCTGTTTCTCCACATCGAGCACGTAGGGCGCCACCCGTCGAACGCGAGCAGGAAACGTTCGATCCCGGAAGGCATCGAGCGAGACTCGCGCCGGCATGCCTTCACGAATGCGTGGCGCGTCGACCTCGTCGATCGGCGCGGTCACATACAGGCAACTGGTGTCAACCACATCGACGGCCGGCGGCGTCGGAATACCGATAGGCGATGGCGTGACGAACTCACCCAGCTCCCCATTGATCTCAGCGACGATCCCGGCGAACGGCGCACGTAACAACGTCCGCTCGATCGACGCCTTCGCTTGATCGACGCGCGCCTCGGCCACTTTGATATTTTGAGTGGTCGCGCGACAGGCCGCCGCCTGGCTGTCGGCATCGCCTCTGGCTCGTTCGGCCGCATCGATCGATACCAGGCTTTGTGTCACCAGTCTCGAGAGACGATCGGCTTCGCGCTGTGAGACTTTGGCCGCGACACAAGCTTCTTCGGCCCGCGCGTGCGAAGCGACGGCATCCCGTTCGGCGAGGCTCAGCTCGGCGCGAAGATCATCGTTCCAGAGTTCGAGCAGGACCTGTCCCGCTTGCACGCGATCGCCTTTCTTCACCGGCAGCCTGGCGATTTGCCCGCCCGAAGGCGGCGCGAGTCGGGCGCGCTGACACGCCTTTACGGTGCCGGCACGCGTATTGGTAACTGTTTCAGCAACTGGCCCGCGGCTGACGGCTGCAGTTTCCACCGCGATGGGATCGGGACGAGTGGCCAGCACACCGATGGCCAGCGCCACGAGCACGACTCCACCTACTATATATAAGGTGCGGCGTTTCATAACTTGGCGATGTCCTGCCGCGCGGGTAGCGCAGATATCGAAGTCACCCGGAGATTATCGACCCAACTTACCGGTGTCGGGCGGCTTTTCACCGACGTGCCTTACTTCCGCCCGGCCCACGGGATTAGAATCCGTGCCGCCTGCCGGCCCCTGGCCCAGGATCTCGCCCGGGTATTGACACATTCCAATGACCGCGCCGTCGTTCGCTACGCGCGCGGTTGCTAAAGGACTGAAGGCTTCCATGTCATTCGACCAGAACGCACTCGACAGCCTGCGCATCGAACGTAGCCCGGAACCCACCGCTCAGACTCGTCAGGGTGGCATCTATAAATGGTTCATCGCCGCCGTGCTCCTCCTGGCCGTGGTCGCAGCGGCGTGGGCCGTCTTTCGCGATAACGCCATCGAGGTGGAAACAGTTTCCGCGGTCGCCTCTTCGAACAGCGGCGGTGCGGGCGGCTCGGTGCTGAATGCGTCCGGCTACGTCGTCGCGCGTCGACAGGCCACCGTGTCGGCGAAAGTCACGGGCAAGGTCCGCGAGGTACTGATCGAGGAAGGCATGGAGGTCAAGGAAGGTCAGTTGCTGGCGCGTCTGGACGATACGACTTCGCGGCCGCAGCTCGATCTCGCCGAACGTCAGCTCGAGGCCGCGACCAAGAATCTGCAGGAAGTCGAAGTGCGGCTCGCCGAAGCTGAACGTAACTTGCGACGCACGCGACAGCTACGCGCGGACAAGCTGGTCAGCGAGCAGGCCCTCGATTCGGCGGAGGCCGAGTACGGCGCGTTGCAGGCTCGCCTGGAAGCATTGAAGAGCGAAGCGAAAGTCGCTCAGAGCAGCGTGCGCGTGCGCAACCAGGATCTCGACGATCTGCTGGTGCGCGCACCGTTCGACGGCGTGGTGGTCTCGAAGGACGCGCAGCCCGGCGAAATGGTTTCTCCCATTTCCGCTGGCGGCGGCTTCACGCGCACCGGAATCGCGACGGTCGTTGACATGGATTCGCGAGAGATTGAAGTCGACGTGAACGAAGCCTTCATCAATCGCGTCAAGGCCGGACAAAAAGCCGAAGCGGTGCTGGACGCGTATCCGGATTGGACCATTCCCTGTCACGTCATCAACATCGTGCCCACCGCGGATCGTCAGAAAGCGACCGTGCGCGTGCGCATCGGGTTCGATCATCTGGATCCGCGCATCCTGCCGGACATGGGAGTGAAAGTGAGCTTCCTCGACGATCGTGCCGCCGAGCCTGCTCAGACGGCGTCGCGGCCGTCGGTGCGGGTGCCGACTGAAGCGATCATGAAAGATGGGGACACGACGTACGTCTGGCGCGTGCGCGACGACTCGGTGGAACGGGTCGCAGTCCGCACTGGCGGCGAACGTAGCGGGCAAACAGAAGTGTTGTCGGGAATTGCCTCCGGCGACGTGCTTGTAGCGAAACCGGTCGAGGGCCTCGCCGAGGGCGCCCCGGTCAAAAAGAAAGCGGAGTGACATCATGGCCGATGAATCATTGGTTCGACTGCGCGGCGTAGCGAAGGATTACAAGCGGGGCGCCGAAACCGTGCACGTGCTGCACGCCCTCGATCTGGACATTCCCAAGGGCGATTTCCTGGCGCTGATGGGCCCGTCGGGCTCCGGCAAGTCCACGCTGCTGAATCTGATCGGCGGCATCGATCGGCCGACCGCGGGCAGCATCGAGATCGCCGGCATCCGCACCGATTCCATGTCCGATGGCGATCTGGGCCGCTGGCGCGCCAATCACGTCGGCTTCGTGTTCCAGATGTATAACCTGCTGCCCGTGCTGACGGCGGAACGAAACGTCGAGCTGCCGTTGTTGCTCACCAAGCTGTCCGCCGCTGAACGACGCAAGCGCGCGAATGCGGCGCTGAGCCTGGTCGGTTTGAGCGAGCGCGCTCAACACAAGCCGCGCGAATTGTCGGGCGGTCAGGAACAGCGCGTCGGCATTGCGCGCGCCATTGTTTCCGATCCCACGCTGTTGTTATGCGACGAGCCCACCGGCGATCTGGATCGCAAGTCGGGCGATGAGATCCTGGATCTGCTGCAGGCTCTGAATCAACAACAGGGCAAGACCATCATCATGGTGACGCATGATCCGCACGCGGCGGCGCGCGCCAAGCACGTCCTGCATTTGAACAAGGGTCAGCTGGGCCGCGAAGCGGCAGCGTGACGTCATGTTCAAATACTTACCGTTGCTCTGGGCCAATCTGGGCCGTAAACGACTGCGCACCAGCCTGACGCTGGCCTCCATCATCGTCGCATTCCTGCTGTTCGGCCTGATGCAGACGCTACGCGTCGCGATGACCGGCAGCCCCGAGCTCGCCGGCATCGATCGCTTGATCACGATGCACAAGACCTCGTTCGTGCAATCGCTGCCGCTCGCCTATCTGAATCGGATCAAAGGCGTCGAGGGCGTCGTGGTCGCGTCCTCGCAGGACTGGTTCGGCGGCATCTACCAGGAGGATCGCAATCAGATCCCGGTCTTCGCGGTCGAAGCCCCGACGTTCTTCGAGGTGTACAACGAATACAAGTTGAAACCCGAGGAGAAACAGGCGTTCCTGCAGGATCGCACCAGTGTCATCGTCGGTCCGATGATCGCCGAGCGCTTCAAGTGGAAAGTGGGCGACACCATTCCTCTACGCTCCAACATCTGGACGCGCCGGGACGACGGCAGCAGCGTCTGGCCGATGAAGATCGCCGGCATCTATCAGGCCACCAATGGCGACAACCAGAGCATGTATTTCCATTACGACTATCTCAACGAATCGCGCCGGGAGATCCGGGACATGATCGGTTGGGTGGTCGTGAAGGTGCGAGACCCGGCGCGCTCGGCCGATATCGCCCGCTCCATCGACGACCTGTTCCGCAACTCCTCGACCGAAACCAAGACCGCGACCGAAAAGGCCTTCTTCCAGGGCTTCGCGAATCAGATGGGCAACATCGGCAAGCTGCTCACGTTGGTGGCCGCGGCGGTGTTCTTCACCATGCTGCTGGTGACGGCCAACACCATGGGCCAGTCGATTCGTGAGCGCTTCAACGAGATCGGCGTGATGAAGACGCTGGGGTTCTCAGGCGCGGGGGTCACGCTCATGATCATCGCCGAAGCGATTCTGGTGACCGGCCTGGGCGGCTTGATCGGCCTGGCGCTGGCCGCGCTCGCCAGCAAAGGAATCGGCGCCGCCGTCGCGCAGTTCTTCCCGGTGCTCGGGATGCCGGGCACGACCTGGGGCATCGGCGCCGGATTGATCGTGCTGCTCGGCGGTTTGGCCGCGGCCATCCCTTGCGCTCAAGCGTCGCGACTGAAGATCGTCGACGCTCTGCGTAAGAGCTGAGCGAGGAAGGAATCAGACATGTCGAACAATTCCCTGGCTCAGATCTCCGCGATCACGAGCATGAACGTGCGCAATATGTCTCAGCGCGCGGCTTCGTCCATCGTGGCGCTCATCGGCATCGCCGGCGTGGTCACGGTGCTCATCGGTGTATTGTCCATCGCCGAGGGCTTCAAAGCGGTGCTGGAAATTTCCGGCTCCGACCAGGTCGCCATCGTGCTGCGTAATGGCGCCACCGACGAAATGGGCAGTGGCCTGTCGCAGGAACAGACCCGCGTGATCGCCGACTCCAAGCAAGCGCTGCGCGACGAGCAAGGGCCCATCGTTTCTCCCGAGCTGTACGTCGTGGTCGATGTGCCGCTGAAGAGCACCGGCACGGCCGCGAATGTTCCTTTGCGCGGCGTGGGTCCGCAGGCAATGAAGCTGCGTCGCAATTTCAAGATCGTCGAAGGCTCGAACTTCACGCCCGGCAAGTTTGAAGTGGTGGTCGGCAAAGGCGCGAGCATGCAGTTCGCCGGTCTCACGGTCGGCAGTCAACTGCGCATGGGCAACGCCAACTGGACCGTCACCGGCATCTTCGAGGATCGCGGCAGCGTGGCCGAGTCTGAAATGTGGACCGACGCCACTGTTCTGCAAGGTGCTTACAACCGCGGCACCTCGTATCAATCGATGCGCGTGAAGCTCACCAGCCCGAGCGCCATGCAGGCGTTCAAGGATGAGCTGTCGACCGATCCGCGCCTCAACATTCGCGTGTTCAGCGAGAAGCAGTACTACGCGGAGCAGTCGAAGATCCTGGTGACGCTGGTGAGCACGATCGGTAGCGCGATCGCCATCCTCATGGGCTTGGGCGCAATCTTCGCGGCGCTCAACACCATGTATTCGGCGGTCTCGTCACGCACGCGTGAGATTGCCACGTTGCGCGCATTGGGCTTCGGTTCAGCGCCCGTAATCACGTCGGTGCTCGCCGAAGCCTTGCTGATCGGTTTGGTCGGCGGTGCGGTCGGAATGATCGTGTCGTACGTCGCCTTCAACGGCGTGCGCGCATCGACCATGAACTTCTCCACCTTCAGTCAGCTGACGTTCGCGTTTACCGTGACGCCGCAGCTGCTGATCAAGGGGTTGGTCTACGCGCTGATTCTTGGCTTCATCGGTGGGCTGCTGCCGAGCCTGCGGGCGGCGAAGTTGCCGATCACGACCGGCCTGCGCGAACTCTGATGCAGGCCCGGCCGTTAGACAGCTATGCCAGAACTGCCTGACGTCGCCGTCTATATCGAGTCGCTCGAGGCGCGCATCCTCGGGCACCGGCTGGAACGGATTGCGTTGAAGAATCCGTTCCTGCTGCGTACTGCCGAGCCAGCTCCGCAAACCTGCGAAGGCCACGTCGTCACCCGATTGCGTCGGCTCGGCAAACGCATCGCCATCGGCTTCGATAACGATGGCTGGCTGGTGATTCATTTGATGATCGCGGGCCGCCTGCATTGGTACGAGCCCGGCCATCGCGGCAAGATCCGTGGACCCTTGCTTCAGCTCGACTTCGACAACGGCGTGCTGACGCTGACCGAGGCCGGCACCAAGCGGCGCGCGTCGCTGCATGTCGTCGCGGGCGAGGCGCAGCTCGAAGAACACGATCGCGGCGGACTGGAAGTGATTGGCGTCGATCCCAGTGTGTTTCGTGAGCGCATGAGCGAGCGGAATCACACGCTCAAGCGAGCGCTCACCGATCCGACCATCCTCAGCGGCATCGGCAACGCATACTCCGATGAGATCCTGCATCGTGCGCGGCTCTCGCCGATGCTTCAGACCAAGCAGCTCGACGACGATGAATGGCGCCGGCTCTACGACGCCGTTCAAGACGTGCTGACGGAGTGGATCGAACGTCTTCGCACCGAAGCTGCCCGCGGATTTCCGGAGAAGGTCACGGCCTTTCGGAAGGAAATGGCCGTGCATGGCAAATATGGCGAGCCCTGCCCCGTTTGCGGCACGGCCGTCCAGCGCATCCGCTACGCCGAGAACGAAACCAACTACTGCCCTCGCTGCCAGACAGGCGGCAAGCTGCTCGCCGATCGGGCGCTGTCGAGATTGTTGAAGGACGATTGGCCGAGGACGATCGATGCGCTGGAGAATGCGAAGCGGCGGACGTAGTCAGGGAAGCAACACTGTCGCGCCGGTGGTTTCTCGCGACTCCAGCCGGCGATGAGCTTCAGCCACCTGCGCCAGCGGCATCCGCGAGTGGACGGGCACTTTCACAACTCCTTTTGTCACCACCTCGAACAATTCCTCGCTCATCGCGAGCACATCTTCGCGCTGCGCCAGGTGAGTAAATAGCAACTGCCACGTCGCGAACAGCGAGCCCTTCTGCATCAGGAGCATGATGTCGAATGGCTCGATGGCGCCGGATGCCGAACCGTAGCTGACGAAATAGCCTAGCGGTCGGAGGCTATCCAGCGAACCGTGAAAAGTGGCCTTGCCGACGCCGTCGTAAACGACGTGCACGCCCTGCCCGTTCGTGATCTCTTTGACCCGCGCGGCGAAATCCTCCTTTCGATACTCGATCACGTGATCCGCGCCGCTCGCTCTGACCAGCTCGGCTTTGTCGGCCGACCCCACTGTGCCGATCACCGTCGCGCCCAGATGCTTCGCCCATTGCGTCAACATGAGGCCCACACCGCCGGCCGCAGCGTGCACCAGTACTCTGTGACCCGGCTGGACTCTAAATGTCCGTCGCAACAGATACTGCGCGGTCAGCCCCTTCAACATCATCGCCGCGCCGGTTTCGAAATCGATGGCGTTCGGCAGAGGCACGACGAAATGCGCCGGCACGATACGCTCCTCGGCATATGCACCCAACGTTTCGACATATGCGACCCGATCGCCCGGCTTGAATTCGTTCACGCCCGCACCGACGGCAACGACCTCACCCGCGCCTTCATTGCCGGGAATGAACGGCAGGTTCGGCGGCGCATAGACGCCGGAGCGGAAATAGATATCGACGTAATTCAGTCCGATGGCCCGATTGCGCACGCGAACCTCGCCCGGCCCGGGCGCACCTATCGGCACGTCCTCATGAACCAGCACTTCCGGCCCGCCATGCCGATGAACTCTGATCGCTTTCATGAATGTCTTTCCTCTGGCAACGGAAGAGGAAGATAGCGACGGCCGATACCTTCGCGTAGGCTGGTATCGGCAACATCTGAGTTCAACGAAAATGATATCCGAGCAAATCGGCCTCGACCTGCTGCGCACTTTCGTCGCGGTCTGCAGGCAAGGCAGTCTGAGCAAAGTCGCCGCGCAGACCGGTCGCACTCAATCCGCGTTGAGCATGCAAATGCGCCGCCTGGAGAGCCTGCTCGAACGTCACTTGTTTCAGCGCACGGGGCGCGGTGTCGTGCCCACGGCTGAAGGAGAGATATTCCTTGGCTACGCCACCCGTATCCTCGCATTGAGCGACGAAGCTCATGCGCGGCTACGTGAAAACGCTGTCAGCGGCAGCGTGCGGATCGGTCTTGCCGAAGAGATCGCCCACTCTGCCTTGCCCGTCGCGCTCGGCCGCCTGCACCGCATGCATCCCGACGTTCAACTCGATGTGGTGATCGAACACAGCACGGCGCTGGGGCGGTCATGGGAAGAGAACACAATGGACATCATGATTGCGCCGACGTCGGCGGTGGGCACTGCCGACGCGATGGTCACATGGAATGTCCAGCTGCAATGGGTCAGCGCGATCGACTACCTGCAGCAGCCCGGTCGCCCGCTCGATCTGGTCGCGTTCGGGGCGCCGTGTCTGTGGCGTCGACGAATGATCGAAGCGCTCGCGGCGACGGGGCGCGAGCACCGGATTACGTTCACGAGCCAGAGCGTGATGGGCTTGCAAGCCGCCATCGAGAACGGGCTGGGAATCGGTTTGCTACCACCGGAAGCGATTCGCGCAGAAACGATGCGGACGATGGCTGCGTCGGACGATGTTCCGGATCCACTCACCGTCCAATATGGACTGTATGCCCGCGATCGGCGCCCGCGCGTGGTCGACGCTACTATCGATATATTGCTCGCGGCTATTTCGCCGTTGCCTGCAGTGTCCGCTGCATGAATCCGCGCATGACGATCATCGCGCCTTGCTCGACGGTGCCGTGATCCAGTCCGGCCATTTCGTAGAATTCCACCTGCTTGTGCCCCAGGTTGCGCAAGGTGATCGCCATCAGCTCGTTCTCTTCCACGCGCGATTTGAATTCGAGATCGCGCCCGCCCACGATCATGCAGATCGGCGGGAACTCGTTAGCGGCGTGATACAGCGGCGCGTATTCGTCGATGATAGGGCGCAGCTGCGGGGCGGTGTCGCCGCGTTGTTTTTTGACGGTGAAATGCGTCGTCATCTGGCCGCTGACGGCCATCACGCCCGCCAATGACTTGTTCGACAGCTTGTGCGCGGCGAGCCATTTTGGATCCATCGCGATCATCGTCGCGAGATAGGCGCCGGCGGAATGGCCGGCGACGAACACCTTGTTCGGATCGCCACCGTATTGAGCAATGTTTCTAAGCGTCCACGCCACCGCGGCCGCGGCATCTTCCAGGTAGGCGGGCGGCTGAGCCTTCGGGGCAAGCCGATAGCTCGCGGCGATGAGCGCGATGCCTTGATCCTTCAGATCGGGGAAGTAACGACTGCCACCCGTCAATCCGCCGCCGTGAAACCATACGAGGGTGGCGAAGCCCTTCGCGCCCTTCGGATAGTAAACATCCAGCTTGCTCTGCTCTTTCTGATATTGATCGGCTCGCGCGGACAGCGCGGCGTCGTAGTAGCCGATGTTGTTCTCGATGCCGTACTCGAGCTTGGGGACCGCCTCGTCCGCCAGCGAGACGGAGCCCGACAGCAGGCACCACATCCCGATCAACAACACACACCGACGAATCATTCACTCTCCTCCAGCGGTCGCGACCGAAGTATGCCGCAGTTTCCAGGGTTTAGACGGCCGTTCAATTGTCTGACATAATGACTGGACGGCTACCGCGTGTGCCGAGTTGTCCTTGCAGGGATCCATCGATGCGAAATTCTTTCCGCCCTCGCGGCGCCGAGGGCCGCCCGTTGCTGAACTGGCGTAACGCGCTGATCTGCGCTCTGCCCCTGGTTGCGCCGGTGCTGGTCACAGCTCAGACCGTCGCGCCGGGAGAGCGCATTTCGATCAATGCCGGATGGCGCTTTCAGATGGGCGATCCGGCAGGGCTCACAGCGCCGCTGATGTACGACGTGCGCCCCGTCGTCACGCTGACTGAAGACGGCAAAGCGGCGGACGCGAAACCCGAAGAAGCGGCCAAGGTCGCGGCGGCCAATCAGCAGACGCTCAAGCCCTGGATCATGCCGTCGGGCAATGCCTTCATCGGCGATCCCGCTCGCCGATATCAGCGCCCGGCCGGCGATCCGGGCGGCAATGTTTCCTATGTGCAGGCGAGCTTCGACGACAGCACCTGGCGTAGCGTCACGTTGCCGCACGACTGGGCGATCACCGGGCCTTTCATCGCCGAAGGCCCGTACGGCGGCATGGGCCGACTGCCCAGCTGGGGCATCGGCTGGTATCGAAAGCAACTCGAGATTCCGGCGAGCGACCGCGATCGTTCAATCTTTCTCGATATCGATGGCGCCATGTCGTACGCAACCGTGTGGCTCAATGGCAAGCTCGTCGGCGGTTGGCCGTACGGTTACAACTCGTTCCGCCTCGATCTCACGCCCCATGTGAGTTTCGGCGGCTCGAATCAACTGGTCGTTCGACTCGACAATCCTCCGCACTCGGCGCGCTGGTATCCGGGCGGCGGCCTGTATCGCAATGTTTGGTTGACCAAGACGAATCGCGTGCATGTGGGCCATTGGGGCACGCAGGTCACGACACCGCAGGTTTCGAAAGCAGCGGCGACGATCGATGTGGCTGTGACTGTCGACAACGATTCGAAGGCCGAGACATCGGTCGACATTTCGACGGACATTTATGCCCTGGACGGCGATGGCAAGCGCAGCGGCGGTGTCGTCGCGAGGATCAAGCATGAAAATGCCCGTGTGGCGGCCGGCGAAAGCACGCAATTGAAAGGCTCGGCAACGCTTGCGAACCCACGGCTGTGGGGACCGCGGCCAACACAAACGCCGAATCGTTACGTCGCCGTGACGACCCTCTCCCGCGGTGGCAAGCCACTCGATCGCTATGAAACCCGCTTCGGCATTCGCTCGCTGCGTCTGGACCCGAATACCGGCGTGTATGTGAACGACGAGCGCATCCCGCTCAACGGGGTCAACAATCATCACGATCTCGGCGCGCTTGGCGCCGCCTTCAACGTGCGCGCGGCCGAGCGTCAGTTGGAAATGCTCCAGGACATGGGCGCGAACGCCGTGCGCATGAGTCACAACCCACCCGCGCCGGAGCTGCTCGAGCTGACCGATCGCATGGGCATCCTGGTGATGGACGAAGTGTTCGACGTGTGGGAGCGGAAGAAAACGCCGCTCGACTTTCATCTGATCTTCCCGGACTGGCACGAGCAGGATCTGCGCTCGATGCTGCGTCGGGATCGGAATCATCCGTCGGTGATCCTGTGGAGCGTCGGCAACGAGGTCGGCGAGCAATACACCGGCGAGCCAGGCGCCGCCATTGCGACGAAGCTGGTCGGCATCGTTCGTGAAGAAGATCCGACGCGGCTTGCGACAACGGCGATGAACTGGGCGAAGCCGGAGATGCCACTGCCCGCGGCCGTCGACGTCATCAGCCTCAACTATCAAGGCGCCGGCATTCGCAGCTTGCCCGGTCAGTTCCCGGCGTTCCGTGAGCGCTTCCCCGATAAGGTCATTCTTAGCAGCGAGAGCGCGTCGGCGCTCAGCACTCGTGGTGAGTATCAGTTCCCTGTGCCAGGCACTATCAGCGGACCGGTGCGTCCAGGATCCGGCGGCGATCCGAAGACTCGGCAGGTCAGCGCTTATGAATTGTTCGCGGCTGACTTCGGCTCCTCCGCCGACCGCGCCTTCGCCGCACAGGACCAACATCCCTATGTTGCCGGCGAGTTTGTCTGGACCGGCTGGGACTATCTCGGCGAGCCGACGCCTTACTACTCATCGCGCAGCTCGTACTCCGGCATCATCGATCTGGCCGGCTTCAAGAAAGATCGTTTCTACCTGTATCAAGCTCGCTGGCGGCCGGAGCTGCCGCTCGCTCACTTGCTGCCGCATTGGACCTGGCCGGGCCGTGAAGGCGAAGTCACGCCGGTGCATTTGATCACTTCCGGCGACGAGGCGGAGCTGTTCGTCAATGGCAAGTCACAAGGCCGGAAGAAGCGCGCGGCTTACGAATATCGGCTGCGCTGGGACTATGTGACTTACGAACCCGGCGAACTGCGAGCCGTGAGTTACAAGGACGGCAAGGAATGGGCGACGGCGTCCGTGCGCACGGCTGGTCCGCCAGCGAAGCTCGAGCTCAGCGCCGACCGCTCGCGCATCCAGGCCGACGGTCTCGACCTGTCGTTCGTCACCGTTCGCGTGCTCGACAATAACGGCCTGCCCGCGCCGACCGCGAACAACTCCATCCGCTTCACTGTCGAGGGGCCGGGTGAAATCGTTGCAACCGACAACGGCGATCCCACCAGCTTCGTGCCGTTTCAAGCGCCAGTTCGCGACGCGTTCAATGGGCTGGCGTTGGTGATCGTGCGCGGCAAGCCGGATCAAGCAGGAAAGATCACGGTGAAAGCGGCCTCGGCGAGCCTGGAGGGAGCGACGATTGTATTGAACACCACTAAGGGTCGGTGACCGGAGCCTGGATCATTCCGCCGAAGCGGGAACATCCAGATCTCCCCACACCTCGCCATACAGTCGCAGCAGATTGCCTCCAAGCACCTTCTCGATCCTCGCGCTGCTCCAGCCGGCGCGGGCGAGACCGTCGGCGAGGTGGCGGAAGCGCAGATGATCGTCCCATTCGGCGACGATGTTGAATATGTCCGGCCCCTCGCCAGGAGCAGCGATGCCGCGCGCGGCTCGATCGTCGAAGAACTTCTTCTGTTCGGCGCGTGCACGATCGTCGATGACAGTTTTATGGAGGATGCCGTCGGTGCCGATCGCCACATGATCTTCCCCACAGACCTGCACCGCATGTTCCATGTGGGCCACCAGATCGGCGCCCGTCGGTTTGCCCGAGGCGACCAGAAACGGCATCCAATAGATGCCGACCACACCGCCCTTGTCAGCGCAAGCTTTCAGCTCGGCGTCCCATTGATTGCGTGGGGTGTCATTCAGCGCTCGGCAGCCGGTATGGCTGATGGTCGAGGGCCGAGTCGAAGCGGCGAGAGCTTCCGCCACGGTGCGCGGGCCAGAGTGAGAAAGATCGAGCAGCAACTTCTCCTGCTCGATCCGAGCGATGGTGGCGCGGCCGAGCTTGGACAGACCGGCATTACCGGGCTCCAGGCAGCCGTCCCCGGATAAGTTGCGATTGTTATAGGTGAGCTGGATCGCTCGCACGCCCAGGCCCTTCAAGACCGCGATCCGGTCGAGCTCGGGGCCAATCATCGACGTGTCCTGCGTGTTGTAGACGACAGCCAGTCTGCGTTCGGCCTTGGCACGGCGAATATCGGCAGCGCTGAGCGCCTTCACCGCGATATCCGAATTCTCGCGCAACATCTGGTCGGACGAGGCGATGTTCCTGATCGTCTCGTCCCACGCATCCAACGAATTACCAACCGCGCTGACCGTCGCGCTGCAGGCCGTCTGCCCCGACGCGCGAATCTCGGCCAGCGCACGCGCAGAGAGACGAACATCACCGGGCTTACCGTACGGATCTGCGATTGCCCCTTGGCCGTCGATCACGATGGCTCGGGCGTAATCTGAATTTGAGAAGCCGCTGGACGCGGCTCTCGCGCCGCTCGCTCCCAAGGTTGCAAGCGCCAGGCCGCTCGCCAGCACCTCACGACGATTCACCATGTTCTGTTCCTTTTCTTGTTCGGGCCCGAGCACGACATCGAGCGTCAATCTGACCCGCTCACGATGGGCCTATCCAATAGCACGCACGCCTTAAGGTATCCGGAAAACGACCTCCGCTATCCACAACCCGCCACGTCGTGATTCGATGACAGGCGCGTTCCCCCGCACCACCTCGTCGCGTGGTTGCGCTCCCATGCACATCACGAGTGCATCCAAGCCGATTCAGGCGCATGAAACCCCTTGTTTTCCGCCACTGGCGCGCGACTGAGAGCTGGCACGGCTCCTGCATTTATGAACCGAGCGTCTTCAGGACGCGAGTCTCTTCGGTTTTAACGTGCTTACGACGATGGTCAATTATCCCCCTGAGCCATCTCGGATGCAGGCGTGCGCGATGTGATGAACCTCGCGCACGCTATTTTTTTCTCCCACTCTGAACCAAACGAACTCAACGCACGCTCAGCCATTGCGGCACGAGCGGCCAAAGCGTTTGTTCGAACTGTGGACGGAAGAAGCCGAAGTGCCCGATGCGATGCGCGCCCACTTCGCGAGGCGCGATGCGGCGGTATTCGACGGGAGCATTCGCGTACAGCCCATGCAGCGATTTGATGCCTTTCGCCGACATCATCTCGTCATCGGTGAACGAGAGCGACAACATCGGCGTGCGCACCGAGGCGTAATCGGCGCGAACTTCTTCACCTTCGGCGCCGACCACGTATTCGCGATTCAGACACCAGCGACGCCACTGCTGCATCACCCCGAGCGGCAGATCGCCGACCTTGCGCAAGCGTTTGCCGGGAAAGTAACCGGCGGTGCGTAACGAAAGCGGCACGGCGATGAACCACAGCCACCACACCACGGACTTCGTGCGCCAGGTGTTCTCGAGCCAATAGCCCGTGCCGGTGGCGACGGTAATTACGCGATCGATGCGATCGCGATTGGGAATGAGACCGATCAGTTGCCCGCCGAGGCTGTGACCGATCCAGTGCAGTGGCACGTTCGGCACGGCGGACTTCACCATATCGATCACAGTGGCGCAGTCCTGTCGCGCCCAATTGAAGATATTCATCGGATAACCACGCAGCGAGCGAGGCGCGGAGAAACCGATGCCGCGATAGTCGAATGTAGTGACGTGATAGCCCTGCCGGGCGAGCCACTGCGCGAACTGAGTGTAGAACTTCTGAGCCACGCCCATCGCGGAAGGGATGATCACCGCCGCGCGAGGCGAGTCGGTAGGTCGGAAGGTTCGAAACACCAGCGACGTGCCATCGGGCAGCGTGATGCTGTCTTGAGCGGGCTCGAGCACTCGACTCTCCATCGTCAGGCCACGAGCCGTATCGTGCCCGCCGCTTCGAGTCCGGTGAAGCCCCGCGTCGAGGAATCCGCAACGGTGCGGATTTTGCGAGTTAGAAGTCGGCGAACTTGGCGTCGACAATTTCCGCTTCGGCGGCGCAGCCGATTTCGCGCACCGAGTTCGGTCCCGGGAAGAACTGTTCGCTCAGATCCTTGCCGCCGGCGGCCCGCCAGCGCACCGTGGTGGCGATGGTCTTGAAGGTATGTGAATTGACCAGCCACAGCCGGGTGTTCTGGGCGTCGCAACTGCCCTCGAGCTTGAGCGTGACGAAGGTGCTCGCCGCAGCCTCCTCGGCCGCCTGAACCGCTATTGTCGCTATCGTCGCCACGACGCCAAAGGCGCAGATGGCCGCGATCTGTGTCGCTTTGCCCATATCTCTCCTCCCGGTGCATTGTGGCGACCGCTCCATGGCGCGGACCCGCCCCCTGCTCCTCGTGTTGAACCTCGAGCTCCGTGCCGGCCCGAATCTTCTGTCGGTCTCGTGGCCCGCCCATCGGAACAAGCGGAATATAGACGCTCTTGCAACGCCGCGCATGTTGACTGCTTCTCAACCGACCGCTTGCGGCGGGCGGCGGGTGGCCAAGGGCCGCCCGGGGAAGGTATTCTGTCGGGCCGCCTCGTCATCGAACGGTAACGAAGGACCCCGGAACAGGCCGGGAACTTCGCGCTCCGCGATACGTTGGCGCCTTTACCCCCACTGTTTTAGCGCTAGCTGGAGCCCGCCATGGCGTTCGAATTGATGCCCCTGCCGTTCCCCAAAGATTCCCTTGGTCCGACGATTTCGGCGCGCACGCTGGATCATCACCATGGCAAGCACCATGCGACTTATGTGACCAAGCTGAATGAATTCATTGCCGGCACGCCGATGGAGAAGCAGGACCTCGAGACCATCATCAAGGCCACCGCCAACAAGACCGGCACCGAGCGCAAGATCTTCAACAACGCCGCGCAGGTCTGGAATCACGATTTCTTCTGGAACTCGCTCGCGCCGAACGGCGGCAGCGCCCCGCCGGAGCCGATCAAGAAACGCCTGGAAGCCTCGTTCGGCTCGTTCGAGAACTTCCGCGACAAGTTCGTCGAAGCGGCCGTCGGCCAGTTCGGCAGCGGCTGGGCGTGGCTGGTCGCGAAGGACGGCAAGCTCGAGATCACCACGACGCACGACGCCGACAATCCGTTGATCACCAGCGGTCACGCGCTGTGGACCTGCGACGTTTGGGAGCACGCCTACTACCTGGACCATCAGCAGAACCGCGCCGGCTTCGTCAAAGCGGTGGTCGAGCAGATCGCCAACTGGCAGTTCGTCGGCAAGCGCCTCGCCGAAGTCGAGCGCTAACAGCGTTCGTTGAGACGTCATCCGGGGGACAGAGTGCAAATCTGTCCCCTTTCATAGGCATTTACCGCGCTCCCTCACGACCGGCTTCAGTATAAGTGCCGGTTTATCCGAGCTTTGATCGCTCGCAACATGCTGCCTTGCGTGTCCCTCGCTCAATGGGACGGACGCAATGAAACATGCAGCGCCAGCACGACTCTCGGACCGAAGCCGCTCTGTACTGGGCGGCCGTCAGCCTCATCGTTTGCGAGGGGCTCTCCATTGAAAAGGCCGCGGACCGGCTCGGTGTGGAGGGTGAGGAGCTGACTCACATTCTCCACCGGCGACAAAGTCTTCGCCCGACGGCGCTCGGCGATTCCCGCCCGCCGTCGCTTCGTCACTAGCTCCGATTCATTCTTAATTGCGAGTCATTCTCGATTGCGAATAAAATCGGGCGTCTCCCGCCCGTGGCGGGCCGCAATACTTCCACCAAGCGACCCCAACAATGCTCGCATCCGTTATCAGGTCCGCCGCCGCGGCCACTCTGTGCCTGGCGCTAGCGACCGGCTGCACTCGCACCGAGCCGCCGGATCCCCGCCAGCCCGTGCTGGAAAACTACGCGCGGCTCGTGCTGGCGACCTACGAGGACACGATTGTGGCGGCTCGCGAGCTGGATAAAGCCGTCGATGCCTTGCTCGCCAATCCCAGCGAGGAAACCTTGAACGCCGCGCGCGAGCGCTGGCGTGCCGCGCGCATTCCGTATGCGTATACCGAGGCTTTCCGCTTTTATGGCGGTCCGATCGACGGCGAGCACGGCCCGGAAGGACAGCTCAACGGCTGGCCGCTCGACGAGAACCACATCGACGCCGTAGCGCTGGACAAGTACAACGCCGCGCCCGGTCTGAACATCATCGGCGACGCCCAGCGTTTCCCGGAAATCACGCCCGAGCTGATCGCCGAGCAGAACGAATCCGGTGGCGAGAAGAACATCGCCAGCGGTTATCACGCGGTCGAATTCCTCTTGTGGGGCCAGGATTGGAACACGCCGCCGGAATCGGCCGGTCAGCGACCGTACACCGACTTCGTTGCCAAGGGCGATCCGGCCACCGATGTGAATGCACGTCGTGGCAAGTATCTGAAAGCGGCATCGACGCTGATCATCAGCGATCTCGAATCGGTGGCCGCGCAGTGGCGTGAATCGAAGCAGCCGAACTATCGCACCTCGTTCGTCACCGGCGACGTGTACACCGGCTTGAAGCGCATGTTCACGGGCATCGCAGCGTTGTCGGAAGTGGAAATGGCCGGCGAACGCATGAACGTGCCCCTGCTGTCGTCCGATCAGGAAGAAGAACAATCCTGCTTCAGCGATCTGACCGCCGATGAGCTGCGCGCCAACGCCCGGGGCATCGAGAATGTTTATTTCGGTCGGTACCAACGGGCCGATGGCAGCTCGATCAGCGGCCCGAGCCTTGCCGATCTGGTGAAAGCCAAGGACGCGCGTGCCGCCGAGGAAATCGAAGCGCGCCTCACGCGCACGCGCGAAACGGTGGGCGCGGTGAAGAATCCGTTCGATCGCGAGATTCTGGCGGACAACACCGAAGGTCGAGCTCGCATGCAAGCCGCGATCGATGCGTTGCGCGCACAGGCGCTGTCGCTGTCGCGCGGTGCCCGCTCGATCGACATCTTCCTGTCCGACCTCGAAGGGCTGGGAGATTAATAGGCCGCGATGACTCCCAAGCTCATTGGTCTCGCGGCGCTATGGAGCGCAATGTCCTTGCTCGCCGGCTGCTCGAAAGGCAAGTCGACCGAAGCGCTGTTGCAGCCGAACTCGGCTGGCGCGATGAGCGTGAGCGAGTCATCGCGCCATGCGTTCTCGCGACCTTCAAACAATCTGACGGTCGCGCAGCGAGGTGAGTTTTTCATCGGCAACGCGTTCTTCAACAGCCCGTGGGTCGTCGCTCCCGCGAGTGCCGGGGCGCGCGATGGACTCGGCCCGCTGTTCAACGCGCGCAGCTGCGATCAGTGTCACAACAACGATGGCCGAGGTCAGCCGCCGTTGAAGGAAGACGAGCAGCCAGTATCGCTGGTCATTCAGTTCGCGACGCCGACGCCCGGCGCCAACAACGAGCCGCAAGCCGATCCGAACTATGGCGTGAACTTCAATCCCTTCGGCATCGGCGGCGTGCCCGCCGAAGGTAAACTGCGCATCCGCCATCGCGAGATCGCGGGCACCTACGGCGATGGCACGCCTTACAGCTTGCTCGCGCCGGAATATTCCTTCGAGGAGCTGGCGTATGGCGATCTCGCCGCCGATACGAAGTTGTCGCCGCGTGTCGCGCCCGCCGTGTTCGGCTCGGGATTGCTCGAAGCGATTCCCGAAGCGCAGATCATGGAACGCAGCGATCCGGACGATGCCGATCGAAATGGCATCTCGGGCCGACCGAATCACGTTTGGGATCCGCTCGTGGGCCGCGCCGTGCTCGGGCGGTTTGGCTGGAAGTTGAATCAGCCCGACATCGCGCATCAAACCGCCGCGGCATTCTCCAGTGAAATCGGCATGACCTCGTCATTCCGCCCAGCGCAAATTTGCACTTCCGTGCAAACGGCATGCGCGGCAGCGCCGACCGGCGGCGAGCCCGAAATCAGCGACGAGATCTTCGAGCACATGGTCACGTATCAGCGCATGCTGGCCGTGCCGATGCGCCGGAATCTCGATTCACCCGACGTGAAACGCGGCGCGCAGATGTTTCTCGACTCGGGCTGTGAGTCCTGCCATCGCGCCACCTTCAAGACCGGCGTCATAAAGGATCAGCCCTGGCTCAGCGATCAAACCATCCATCCATTCACCGACATGCTGTTGCATGACATGGGCGAAGGGCTCGCGGACGGTCGCGCCGACTTCGCCGCGAGCGGCAGCGAATGGCGCACTCCGCCGCTGTGGGGACTGGGCCTGCAGAAAACTGTGAACGGTCATACGCGCCTGCTCCACGACGGCCGTGCGCGCGACGTGAGTGAAGCGATTCTCTGGCACGGCGGTGAAGGCGAGCGCGCCCAGGAAGCATTCCGCAATCTGTCCAAGCAGGATCGCGAGGCGTTGCTGAGGTTCATCGACTCCCTATGAACACATCCGACCCCAGCCCGTCGAAGTGGTCGCGCCGTCAGCTCTTGCTGGCATCGGCATCGTTGAGTGCAGTCGCGGCGGGCGGTCTGCTCTTCTCATCGAAGAGCAAAGCTCACACGGGCACGTTGCTCTCGGCTTATGAAGATGCTCGCGGCGATCAGTACGTCGGCGGCTTGTCACTGCAGGATGAACGAGTGTTCGGTGCTCGCGTACCGATGCGGGCGCACGGTTGCGCCGTTCATCCAATCGATCCGAACCGTGTTTTGTTTTTTGCGCGCCGACCCGGAACGCAAGCATTTGAGCTGGATCGCTCGACGATGCAGGTCCGCACGGTATTCACGACACAGTCAGGTCGTCATCTCGCGGGTCACGGCGCGTACTCAGCCGATGGTTCTTTCATCTTCACGCCGGAACATGACTACGAGCATGCGCGTGGCCTCGTTGTCGTTCGCGATGCGCGCAACTTTGCGGTCGTTGGCGAGATCGACACCACCGGCCTCGATCCGCACGAAGTCGCATGGCTGCCCGATCATCGTTCGCTGCTGATCGCCAATGGCGGCATCATGACTCACCCGCGCAGCTTCCGTCGCAAGCTGAACATTCCGACGATGGATCCGTCGCTGTGTCTGATCGATGCAGCCACTGGCAGCCGCAAGGAGCAATGGCGATTGCCGGATCATCTGTTGAGCATTCGACACGTAGCGATGACCAGCACCGGTATCACCGCAGTGGGCTTGCAGTACGAAGGTGACGACAAGAATAAAGCGCCGGGCATCGTTGCTTTGTATCGGCCCGCTCTGCCGAACCAGCCGGCGCGATTCCGCTTGCTGACTGCTCCGGCCGATGAGATGCCGAAGTTCCAAGGCTACGTCGCGAGTGTCGCGATCAGCGAAGCTCACGATCTGATTGCGGCGGCGTGTCCCTTCGGTAACGGCGTCGCGTGCTGGGCGATCAGCGACGAGCGTTATCTCGGCTTCATCGCCGCGTCGGAAACATATGGTTTGTCGCGACTTGCCGACGGCTCCATCCTCGCCTCGCAACGAGACGGCACTGCATACGGCCTGGATGAAAGTCGACTGCGTTCACAGTTTCTGAAAATCGCCAGCTCGCAACCGATCCGTTGGGACGATCACTGGGTCGCGACCGTGTGAGCGCGCGGGCATAATCCGGCGCATCCTTATCGCGGACCGCATCCGGAGCGCCCGAAGTGATTTCTGAACGCCACGTCGTCTGTCAGTCACTGGTCCTGAGCCTCGCGCTCGGCCTGCTCGGCGTGGCGCATGCCGCCGACAAGAAGCCCACCAACGACAAGCTGCCGGACTGGGCGCCCCAACCCAAGCCGCATGTCATCGAGGATCGGTTCCGCCTCGAAGTCATGACGCTGAGCGGCGACCTCGACACCGATATTCGGGTCGATCCGACCCTGGCCACGCCCGGCACGTTGATCAATGCGGAGGATGATCTCGGACTGGACGACAACAAGCTGTTGCCGCTGGTCGAGCTCACGCTGCTGCCGGGCGAGCGTCACTTGATTCGCTTGAGCGGCTTCAGCCTGCGGCGCTCGGCCCAGCAAGTGATCGATCAAACCATCGTGTTCGACGATCAGACCTATCGCCCCGGCGAGCGCGTCGCCAGCACGCTCAACCTCACTTCATTCGGCCTCACCTACGGCTATAGCGTGGCCAAGACCCAGCGCGTCGATCTGGCGCTGACCTTCGGCGTGCAGATCGTCGAAGTCGAAGCGAATGCGGTCGTACGCAGTCGCGTGGTGCGCGAGTCCGAAACGGGCGTGACGCCGCTGCCGCTCGCGGGCATCGAAGGTCGTTTCGATTTCAACGACCGCTGGTCGCTGGAAGCCCGCGTCCAATATCTTTCGGTGGAATTCGACGAGATCGACGGCTCGGTGCTGGATGCGCGCGGCGCGCTCACCTGGCGCATGAACCCCTACCTGGTGTTCGGGTTGGGCTATCGGCAGTTCGACGTGCAAGTGGACTCCCGCGACATCGACGATCCGGGCATCTTCGATATGAAGATGGCCGGCCCGCTGTTGTTCATGCGGGCCAGCCTGTAAGCGCTTCTCAGGGCTTGGCCCGCAGGGGGAACGAGTCGCCGGGCTGGATCACCAGCGGCGCGTCGGCACCGTCGCCATTGCCGTCGAGGACATGCGGATGGGCCGCTGGCCGCATGTCATCGATAAAAATCCTCGACGCATAGTGCAGCCACGAGACCGACGAACGGACCTTCACCTCGCTCGGCGGTGTACGCAGCGTGCGTGACGGCGACTCGCCGAACAGCGCTTTGTAGTTGCGGGCGAACAAACTGAAATCCCAGATTCCGAAGCGGGCGGCGATGCGCGTCACCGTATCTCGTTGCGGATCGGCGCGCAGCAGCGCGGCGCGAATCTCACGCAACTGCCGAACCTTCAGCAATCGCATCGGGCCGACGCCGAAGAACTCATGAAAAATGTTTCTTAGCGTGCGCTCGCTCACCTGGGTGACGCGGCACAGATCTTCGATGAACAGCGGCTGGCCTTCGTTCGCTTCGATCAGCTGCAAGGTGCGGGCGATCACGCGACTGCGGGAGAACTGCGGCCGCCCCACATGGCGATCCTGTACCTTCATGCTGCGTTCGAGCACGTGAGTGATACTGATCGCGACCTCTTCTTCGACCGCACGCACCGCCGCTGCATCCGTGAGATCCAGATTGGCGGAGATCGCCCGCTCGGCGACCCAGCGCAAACGATCCAGATAGGGCAGCGCGGAACGAGTGCGCGGACCGCCGCCAGCGCGCGCGGTATTCAACAAATCCATGGAAATGAGCGTCGTGTCCCGGGGCACGCTGATGCCCGCCCAGCGCACGACATCCTGGCCCGTAAACGTGAAGGGCTGATCTTCGTGCAAGGTGATAAAGCCGTCGGGATCGAGAAAGTGCCCGTCGATACGAATCTGGGTGGGATCGGTCATCGGCAGGCCCAGCGTGAAACGCCCCGGCTCGCCGTCGCCGGCGAATGTGCTCGGGCTGCCGATCTGAATTTGCTGTAGCGATACCGCGCCCGGGCGTACCGCTTCCGACCACCATTCGGAGGTCGAGCGCGCTGTTGGAATAAAGCGCCCGTCCACTCCGGTGATCGCTTCGGCAAACTCATCGAAATCCCGAAATACCAGTCGTGTCATGGCGTTTCCTCCCTTGCCTGACTGAGATCCGATCAACGATCCGTCGAAATTCCCACTGTGCCGTAATGTGCAGTTAACTTTTATGGGTGCGCAATTGTTGCCGAATCCTCACAGCCGTACATACGAGGAATGGGCAAAGTCGGATGTTTCTCGATCCGCACCGCCATCATCCTTTGCGGCGTCATTCCTTGAGGCAACCGCTCCTGTTGTCATTGCTGGTGTTGTTGGTGGTGGCGCAAGGCGCCGTACTTTCCTATTGGGCAATTCGTGACCGTCGCTTGCGCTCGGCGCAACGCGAAGCCCGCCGTATCCACAGTGCCGATACCCATGCCGGGCGCCTGGCCCTGGTCGGCGAGATCGCGGGCTCCATCGCGCACGAGATCAGTCAGCCGCTCAGCGCCATTCTGACCAACGCGGATGCCGCCGAAAACCTGCTCAGCGAGCCGCAGCCGCCGCTGGAGGAAATTCGCCGCATCCTCGCCGACATCCGGCGGGACGATCTGCGAGCCAACGATATCGTGCGTCATTTGCATTCGCTGCTGAAGCGCCGCGAGCTGCAAACCACCATGCTCGACCTGAACGAGGTCGCCTCGACGGCACTCAGCTTGATTCAGCCCGTCGCGCGCAAGCGACTGGTCACAGTGCGCAGTTCCCTGGACAAGGAGATCCCACCGGTCCGCGGCGACGCCATCCACCTCGAACAGGTATTGTTGAATTTGATGATGAATGCCATGGATGCGATGGCCTCTAATACCGCAAACGGCCCGACCGAGCGTATCCTCGACGTCACGACCTGCCGTTATGACAAATACTCCGCGGCCATCACGGTCACCGATACCGGACCGGGCATCGCGGCGGCATATCGGCCCAGGATTTTCGATTCATTTTTCAGTACCAAGCAGGAAGGCATGGGGTTGGGACTGGCGATCGCGCGCACTATCGTGCACGCACATGGGGGCAAGATCTGGCAGGAGGGAACCTCCACCGGAGGCGCCACCTTCAAGTTCACGATTCCGCTGCAGGCGGCGTGAACCAAACATTGTCGGACAGAGGGACAAGGCGGATGGAAACTGGGGACGGTCGCGCGGACGACCGCGAATACGCGGCGGCGGAACGTTTCGTCGTTCATATCATCGACGACGACGAAAGCTTTCGTACCAGCCTGCTCAGATTGTTCCGCTCGAAAGACATTCAGGCGGTGGGTTATGCCACGCTTGCCGAATTCGAGTGCACGGATGTGGGCGACTCGCCGGGCTGCCTGCTGCTCGATCTGTGCCTGCCGGATGGCGACGGGCTCGCGATGTTCGATCGGCTGATGAGCGATGCCTCGGTGCTGCCGGTGATTTTCATCAGCGCCTACGCCGACGTTCCCATCAGCGTGCGGGTCATGAAGTCGGGCGCCCTGGACATTCTGACCAAGCCAGTGCGTAGCGAGCAATTGCTGGAAGCAATCGATCACGCAAGGAAAGTCGCCCTGCGGCGCTACGCCGCGTACAGCGAAGTCCGCGACTTGCTCGAGCGCTACAGATCACTCACCGATCGGGAGCGAGCCGTGTTCGCCGGCATCGCCGAAGGCAAGCTCAACAAACAAGTGGCCGTGGAAGTGGGCGCCTGCGAGCGCACCATCAAGTCGGAGCGGGCAAAGATGATGAAGAAGTTGCAGCTCACGCGCCTGGTCGATGTGGTGCGAGCGGCCGAGATGGTGGGACTGAAGCTGTCGTTCGACGGCCCTACAACTGAAAGGCAACAGTAAGCAATACGCCTTCGGCGATATCACGCAGCAACCCCGGCGGTTCCGCGCGATATACCGCGCCCTGCTCCGCCATGGCCGAGATCCAGTCGGCCAGCCAGTCGATGGTCTGCCTGCCATAAAACACCACCGCGGCTTCGTGGTTGAGCAACAGACTGCGCAGGTCCAGATTGATCGAGCCGCACATCGCGAGTGTTTCATCGATCACGACCGCTTTGGCATGAACCATTCGCGGCAGCAGACGAAATTCCACGCCGGCGGCCGCCAGATCGCGCATGGGGCGCGAGCGCACGAAGTCCGCCAACACATGATTCGAGCGCTGTGGGATGGCAATCGTCACCTTCACGCCCCGACGCGCTGCCAAGCGCATCGCCGCTCGTAAGCTGTCGTCCGGTACGAAATACGGCGTGACGATCAACAACCGTCGTCGCGCGCGATAACAACCGTCGATCAGTAGCGATTGCGCCGTGTCCTCGACTTGATCCGGCCCGCTCGGAAGAAACTGCGCGAGCTCGCCGCCTTCGATGTCCGTCGCTACGCGCTCGCGAATGGGAGTGCGCAGATGTATGGTATTCCAATCCAGATCGAACTGTCGACCCGCGGCCGCCGCCACGGGCCCTTCCAGATCGAAAGAAAGATCCGGCCAGAGGTGGCCCCGCTCGTCGCCGAGGAAATATTCGGCGGCGAGATTGCGACCGCCGCACCAGAGGAAACGATCGTCGACCACGACCAGCTTGCGATGATTCCGCAGGTTACGGGGACCGAGACGACGCAGGCCGAAGAACGGACGAAACACTGCTACTTTCGCGCCGGCACGTCGTAGCTCCTTCATGGAACGACGCGGCGCGAGGATGGCAAAGAAGCCGTCGAGAAGCAGCCGCACTTGCACGCCTTCCCGCGCACGGCTGGCGAGACGCGTGACGATGTCACGACCGAAGGCGTCGTTGCCAATGATGAAGGTACTGATATCGATGCTCCGACGCGCGTCGTCAATGAGCTTGAACAATGCGTCGCGCGCCTGAGCGCCGTCGGCGTGCATTCGAACGTTACATGACGAGGGCGGCGCGAGGCCGAAACTCTCGATCAACTCCGCCGCCCAATGCGGGCCCTCGACGACCACGCCCGCATAGGGAATCGCAACCGGTTTGAGCTTGCGCTGCCCGAACAACAAGTACAGCGGCAGCATCACATAGGGGACCAGCGCGAGTCCCAGCACCCAGGCAATCGCGGACGTCGGCGCACGTCGCTGATCGAGCGCGCGACTGGTGAGGATATAAACGAGGAGCGCCACCGCGCTGACCAGAAAGTGCTGCGAAGGAGTCGGCAGCCAGTCGACGATCATTGATCTCGCATCCCCTGCCCGGGAGGGGGCGCAGGGTAGCAGAAATGCTACGGCACGGCCCGCGACAGGCTTCCCAGGTACGCCTTCTCGGCCTGCTCGTCACCGGCCTGTCGTGCATACGCGGCCAGCGCAGTGAGCAGGTTCCGGTCGTAGGGGCGGAGACGGAGTGCGTTCTCCAGTGTCCGAACGCCGTCCTGTTTCTTACCCGTGTCGTACAGCGCGACCCCGAGCACATAGGCGTATCGCGTTTCCGCCGGCGCGGCCCGGGCGGCAGCCCTCAGCTCGACGATGGCATCCTCGTAACGACGCTCACGAATCAGGGCGAGACCCAGCGAGTGATGTAGCGCGGCGGAGTGCGGCCCCTCCTTCGGCTGCGCCTCCAGCCCGGTCTTCAGCACGGCAATCGCCACCGCGTTGTCACCCATGCGGCTCTTCAGATCGGCCAGATTCAGATAGGCCGGCCCGAAGCCGGGATCGAGACGAATCGCCGTTTGATAGGCAGCTTCAGCCTCGGCCGCCTGACCGAGCGACGCTCGCAGGTTGCCGATGTTGAGGTGAGCGCCGGGCTGGTCGGCGTTCGCGAGTTGAGCTTGCTCATATTCAGCGACCGCCGGCGGACTCAAACTTTCCGGCGGCGCGGATGCGATCGCCGCGATTCTGACCGCACGGATGGAATCCGCCATGAGTGGCAACAGGCCCGATCGTTGTGCGGGCGGATAGGCGCTGAATGCATCGGCCGCGGCCGCACGCACCAGCGGATCTGCATCACGAACAGCGGAGTTCAACGCATCGAGCGCAGTCTCACCGGGGTAAGTCGCGAGCCGCGAGATGGCCGAGGCACGGACGATGGCTGGCACGCCAGTGTTGGTGGCGATGTGAGCTAGCTGATTCACCAGTTCGGCTGTGGCCCGGCGAACCGGACGCACTCCGTTGACACCCTGTGCTTGCCGGTACCAATCGAACGTTTCTGCAAACGTCGCCTCCTGGTGCCCCGTCGAGCCGAACCACTTGGCGATTGTTTCGGCCGCCCACTTCGCTCCACGCGTCTTGTGACATTCGTTGCAAGCATTCGGCCCGCCTGGCAAGTCCGGTCGCGGAATGCGGAAGCTGTGATCGCGACGCGCATCGATCTGCATGTACACGCGCGCCGGCGCGTGGCAATCCACGCACTGCGAACCTGGCGCGCCGGGCTTGTGAAAGTGATGCGCGGGTGAGTCGTAATCTTTCTTGTGCAATCCCGACGTATCGATGCTGGGCCGCGCCGCCGGCGTACTCGCGCTGTGGCAACCGACGCACAGCTGATTGCCCTCGCGACGCAGCTTCAACGAATGCGGCTCGTGACAGTCGCTGCACCGAACGCCCTTGGCATGCATCTTCGATTGCAGGAACGAGCCGTACTCGTACACCTCGTCGAGAATCTGCCCGCCCGGATGATACAGATCGTCCGTGAGCAACGCCGGCAGATGGGTTTGCATCAGCCGTTCGCCATGACGATAGTCAGCGGAGATCACCGAGCGCCGGGAGTGGCAGCGAGCGCATGTTTCGATCTGCACGCTCGCATCGGGCCCGGCGAAGTCCACGAGGAAATCTTTCTTGCCCGGCGCCGGCGATTCGAGATGCGCCGACGCAGGACCGTGGCACGCCTGACAACCGACATCGATCTGCTTCCAACTCGTCTTGTAGCTGCCGGTTTGCAAATCGAAGTTTTTGTTCAGGTCCGTGGAGTGGCACTCCGCGCACATGAAATTCCAGTTCTGCGATGGCTGCGTCCAGTGCAGAGGATCGCGATGATCGATGCGCTCGTTGGGATAGAGATGAAACCAGCGCCGCGCTCGCACGTCCCAGGCGATCGTAAACGCCTGCAGCCGGCCCCGATCCAGCTCGATCAAGTACTGCTGGAGCGGCTCGACGCCGAACGTGTACTTGACCTCGAAGTCGGCGGGTTTCCCGTCCGCGCCGTCGGTGTTGATCCAGTACTTGCCGTCGCGTTGGAAGAAGCGGGTATGGACGCCGTCCTTGCTGAAGCTCGCATCGTTGAAATTGCCGAGCACCGTGTCGTTGGTCGCCTCCTGCATCGCCAGGTCGTGGTGGGAGCCGTGCCACGACTTCGCTTCATCGGCATGGCAACCCGCGCAGGCGGACTCGTCAACAAACGTTGCCGGACCAGTTGCGTGCGCAATGCTCGGCGTCGCGGGAGTGGCGACCTTGCCAGGGGATTCAGACTGACGAACAAACAGCAGCGCGCCGCCGACCAGGGCGATTAGAACCAGCGTCGCGGCCCACGCGCGACGCCCCAACGAGCGCATTATTTCTTGGGTTCGGGCGCGGGCGAGGTCTGAGACTGCGAGGCCGACGACGCCGCTTTGTTGTCCGAAGGAACCAGCAGCGGCGAGAGCATCACGACGCCCGGCTCATTCGATGTGACCGGCGCCTGCGCCTCTGCGGCCGCCGCGGCCGCAGCCGCCGCCGCAGCTTGCTCTTCAGCCTGCCTGTTGGATGTCTCCACGGTCACATCGAGATATCTGTGGAAAGCGCGCAGGAACGTATCCGCGGCGGTCAGGGTCAGCGCGATCGGAATGGCCGCGATGATCAGCGCGATGCCCCACTTCAGCGGCTTCGGCCGGCGCTGCTCCTTGTCGAGCGCGGCTTCACGGTCCACGGATTCCTGCGCGCGCTGCTGAATGGCTTTCTGCAGGTCGTACTGCCGCCCCTTCATATGCAGGATGCGTGCGCCGGACGCTTCGTTCTGCTCGGATTGAGCCGACTCGGGCAGGCACTCTTCGGACTGTTGACTCATGAGGTGCGCTTTCAGTGACAGTCGCGGACGGGACACGCCGCAGCATAACGCGCCGGGCCCGGCGTTCAACTAGTGGGACCCGTCGCTACGAGGAATATTTGCGGATACCAAGCAGACCAGCGATCACTCCGCGGGTTCCAACGAATACTCCCCATGCCAGCGAAATGCGCCTGGGTACAAGGATGTACCCCGCCGCCCCAGGCGGCGGCGAGCGAGCGAAAACCGCGCTTTTCGCTCAGCTCGCACGAGGGTCGCGGCAGGACGCCCGATCCCTCGTTCAACTAGTACTCATGTCCAAGGTCGCCCGACATCGGCCCGCGCGATGGTATCGTGGCCGCCATCGAACGTAGAGCAACGAGAAAATGAACGGCAAAGCCGTGGTTCGTTTGGGAAGTTTATGCGTGGCGCTGGCCTGGCTCAGCGTCGGTTTTGCTGAAGACGCCGCCAAGGCGCCGAAGTCCGCCGACGCCGCCCGCAAGGCCTGCATCAGCCAGTGTGAAATCTCCAACGGGACTTGCAACAGCGAAGTGCGCCAGGCGCGCCAGGAGTGCTCCAAGAAGGCCGCCAACAGCGGGCGCGACCCGATGACCATGCGCAATCCCGACTACACCTACTTCTGCAGCTATTTCCGCAACCCGGGCCGGCGCGGCCCGGGCAATTTCAAGGATCGGTTCACACAGCACTACAACGTCTGCATCGATGTCATGCAACAGAATATCGCGTCGATGCGCTACGACTGTTACCGCAACGAGCGCGATGCTCAGAGCATTTGTCGCGCGGAGCTGCGCGACTGCCAGGCCGCTTGCCAGTAGAACGAGCGCTACACGCGCTCGATCACCATCGCGATACCCTGCCCGACACCGATGCACATCGTGCACAAAGCATAGCGACCCGACGTCTTCTCCAGCTGATTCAGCGCCGTGGTGACCAGACGCGCACCGCTCGCGCCCAGCGGATGACCGATGGCGATCGCGCCACCGTTCGGATTCACATGCTCGGCATCGTCCGGCAGGCCGAGCTGGCGCGTCACCGCCAGGCCCTGCGCCGCGAACGCTTCGTTCAGCTCGATCACATCCATCTGGCCGATCTCGAGCTTGGCGAGCTTCAGCACCTTGAGCGTCGCTGGCGCGGGCCCGATGCCCATGATTCGAGGAGCAACACCAGCGGTCGCCGTCGCGATCACCCGTGCGCGCGGCTTCAAACCATACTTCGCCGCAGCTTCTTCGCTCGCTAACAACACTGCACAGCTGCCGTCGTTGACACCGGACGCGTTACCCGCCGTGACCGTGCCATCCGGCTTCACCACGCCCTTCAGCTTGGCGAGCGCTTCGAGCGAGGTCTCGCGCGGATGCTCGTCAGCGATGAACTTGATGGGATCGCCTTTCTTCTGCGGGATCTCGACCGGCGTGAGCTCGCTTTCGAAAAACTTCGCGGCGTGCGCGCGTGCGTAGCGTTGCTGACTGCGCAGAGCGAACGCGTCTTGATCGGCTCGAGCAATGCCAAACTCGGCCGCGACGTTCTCGGCCGTCTCCGGCATGGAGTCGATGCCGTACTTCGCTTTCATCAACGGATTGACGAAGCGCCAGCCGATGGTCGTGTCTTCGATCTTCGCGGTCCGAGAGAACGCGCTGTCGGCCTTGCCCATCACAAACGGCGCGCGCGTCATGCTTTCCACACCCCCGGCGATGATCAGCTCGGCTTCGTGGCAACGGATGGTGCGAGCGGCGAGATTCACCGCGTCCAGCCCCGAACCGCACAAACGATTGATGGTCGCGCCGGGCACCACGTCGGGCAAACCGGCGAGCAACGCGGCCATGCGCGCGACGTTGCGATTGTCTTCGCCCGCCTGGTTGGCGCAGCCGTAGTAAACATCGTCGACCGCGGCCCAATCGACTTTGGCATTCCGCTGCATCAACGCCTTGATGGGAATCGCACCGAGATCGTCGGCACGCACGTTGGCGAGAGTGCCGCCGTAACGGCCGATGGGAGTGCGGATGGCATCGCAGATAAACACTTGGCGCATGACTGAAACTCGATAACGAATAGCAAGGAACATTCTAGCCGCGTTGCGGCGTGTCGCGTAGCATAGGTTCCTTATGCCCGCGAGTAATGTCCGAGGAATTCTCAGCATGCTGGCCGCGGTGGCGACTTTCGCCGTCATGGATCTGAGCATGAAGCGCCTGGCCGAAACGTATCCTGCCATGCAGGTGACCTTCATTCGCGGCCTCGCCTCGCTTCCATTTCTGCTGCTCGCGACGGGCACGATGGGGCGGTGGCGCGATCTGGTGCCGAATCGGTGGCGACTCCATCTGCTTCGTGGCGTCCTGCAGGTCGCGACGCTGTACTTTTTCGTCTACGCGGTGAGCCGGCTTTCGTTGGCTACCGCATACACCATCTTCATGTCAGGGCCACTGTTGATCACGGCGTTGTCCGTGCCGTTCTTCGGCGAGCGCGTCGGTTTGCATCGCTGGCTCGCCGTGATCGCGGGCATGGCCGGCGTAGTCGTCGTCGTGCAGCCGAGCGGTAGCGGGATGGCAGTGGGTGGAGTGGCGCTGCTCGGCGGCGTGGCCGCCATCGCTTCCGCCGCGGCTTATGCGCTGGGCGTGGTGCTGATTCGAGTGCTCAAGCCGACCGAGACCAGTACCGCGACCATGTTCTGGGCACTGTTTCTGACGGCGGCATTCGCGGGCGCTCTTTCCATCAACGGCTGGGTACCGGTGTTATGGGATCACTGGTACTGGATCGTCATCATCGGCGTCACCGGCGCGATCGGTCAGCACTTCCTCACCGAAGCTTTCCGATTGGCGGCACCGCCGGTGATCGCGCCGCTCGAATACACGGCGCTCGCCTGGGGCATGCTGTTCGATTGGATGTTATGGATGACTGTGCCGAACCAGCGCATGCTGATCGGCGCCGCCATCATCGTCGCGAGCGGACTGTACGTCATTCACCGGGAACGACTGCAGGCGTCCGCCGTGTCACAAACGACCTGAGGCGCGACGGCTTCAGCACGTCCTGGAACAGCACGAGCCCGACGCCGGCCAACACCAGCACCGTCGCCATGAGCACGAGGGGCGTCAGCGTCTCGTTCAGAATCACTGCACCGAGGAGCAGCGCGACCACGGGATTGACCAGCGCATACGTCGCGACTTTAGGCGCAGCCGCCTTGGTCAGCAGCCACAAATAACAATTCAGCCCGAGGATGCTGCCGAACACGACCAGATACGCGACTGCCGCCAGCGAGCTCCAGGTGACCGTGGCGGGATCGAAGTGCGCCCACTCGCGATCCACGAACGAGAGCGTCAGCTGAAACAATCCACCGAACACCATTTGCGCGCACGTGAAGCTCAGCACCGTGCCTGGCTGCACGACCCGCTTTTGAATCAACGTGCCGAAGCTCCAACCGATCGTCGCCAACAACAGCGACGCCAGATACAACGGATGCGCTTCACCCGAGAGAGAACGCGTGTGCGTAACGATGGTCACGACGCCGATGACCGCGACCGTGGTTCCGATCAACGCCTGACGCGTCGGCGCGCGCTTGCTGAAGAATGCCCAGTCCAACAGCAGCACGATGACCGGCACGGCCGTGACGATCAGTGCGGCGATGCCTGAAGGAATGCCCTGCTGCGCCCAGACCACGAAGCCGTTACCCACGCCCGACAGCAGCACGCCCGCCAGCGCGGCCATCTTCAAATCGACGTTGGCGAGCGGCTTGGCATCGCGCCAGCGCAGCCAGATGTACATCGCCAGACCCGCCAGCAGAAAGCGCATCGAGCCGCTGATGAACGGCGGGATTTCACGGATTGCGACCGCGATCGCCAGATACGTGGTACCCCAGAAGAAGTAGATGGCGGCGAAGGCGGCGAGCATGCCCACCGACATTCGGGTCGTGATCGCTGGAGAAGACATCAAAAAATCCTTTGGCGCGGTTGGACACCTTACCTGAGGCTGGCAAGCAGTACAGACTCAGGTAGACTGACCCATGACCAATACAGTTGAGGTCGCTTATGTCCGCCGAAGAACCGCTGCTCTACGAACGCGTCGCGCGCCTGGTCGAAGCGCAGATCGCGAGCGGCGCCTTGCGAGGCAACGAGCGAATCCCTTCGGTGCGCTCGATGAGCCGCACGGCGAAGGTCAGCATCTCGACGGTCGTGCAGGCCTACCTGCACCTGGAAAACATCGGACTGATCGAAGCGCGACCGCAGTCCGGCTTCTATGTCCGGCCACCGACGCGCGCGAGCGTGCCGCCCCCGCGCCCCAAAGTCAGTCGCTCGCGACGACCGATTTCCATCGCGGCGGAAACGCTCGACACCTGTCGTGAAGCGCTGGCCCGGCCGGACATCCTGCAGCTCAACGGCGCGTTCACTTCGCCGACGCTGTACCCGAATCAACGGCTGAACAATCTGATCCGTGAAGTGTTGCGCGATCATCCCGCTCACGCTGGCGAATGTTTGCTGCCGCCCGGGCACGAGGAGCTGCGCCGACAGGTCGCCAAGCGCATGACGTTCGCCGGCGCGCCCGCGGATCCCGCACACGTGGTGATCACGAGCGGCGCGATGGATGCTATCACCATGTCGTTGCAGGTGTTGTGCAAGGCCGGCGATACGGTGCTGGTGGAGTCGCCGACATATTTCGGGGTGTTGCAAGTAGTCGAATACCTCGGACTGAAAGTGGTCGAAGTGCCGAATCACACCAGCACGGGCATCGACGTCGACGCCGTTAGAAACATCGCACGCACGACACGGCTTGCCGCCGCCGTGCTGATGCCGAACTTCAACAACCCGACCGGCAGCGTCACGCCCGACGATGCGAAGCGCGAGATCGTCTCGATTCTCAGCGCCGCCGAAGTGCCCATCATCGAGGACGACATCTACGGCGATCTGCATTACGGCAATACTCGCCCGACGTCGTTGCGCGCATATGACGACGCGGGACTGGTGATTTCGTGCGGCTCGGTGTCCAAGACTATCGCGCTCGGCTATCGGATCGGCTGGGCGGTGTCGCCGCAGTTCCATACCGACATCGCGCGCGCCAAATTCTTCTCGTCGGTCGCGTGCCCGACATTGCAACAACTGGTGCTCGCTCGTTATTACGGCAGCGGCGGGTACGATCGTTACTTGCGCCGGGTGCGCACGACGCTCGCTGCGAATTCGCAGAGCGCGGTCGACGCGATCATTCGTTACTTCCCACCCGGGACTCGCGTGGCGCGTCCGAGCGGCGGCATCGTGCTGTGGATCGAATTGCCCGCGGGCGTGGATGGCGTGGAATTGTTTCGGACCGCGCTGGCCAGCCGCATCGGCATTGCGCCCGGCCTGGTGTTCTCGGCCAAGGCGGACTATCGCAATTACATCCGCATCAGCTGCGGCATGTTGTGGACACCGACCATCGAGCGCGCCATCGAAAAGCTCGGCCGGCTCGTGGCTGGAATCGCCAAAGCGGCTTGAGCGGGCGACAGCGCGCATCGATACATCGAGCGGTCGCTTAGCACGGCAATCGGCCGGAAAACTCTCCGGCCGATCCGCCATTGCGCACATCGTGTTTCAGGCCGATCTTCAACAAGGTCAATACCGCCAGGTTGAGAATCAGCGAAGCCGTGAACGTGATCAGTACGAAGGCCATGGCAACCTCCTCCTTGCAATGTTTGGATCGTTACAAACGATGGGCCGTCTGCACGACCTGACTGTCGACCCGGGTTTGCGCCAATGACGCCAGCTGGGTCGGCTCCTCGATCTGGGTGATGGTGACTTCACCGGCCGGCGTGGTCGCCTCGGTGACATTCCATTCCCACGCGGCCAACGCGGTCACATTGATGACCACTGCCGCTGCCAAAGACAGTAACGTTCTCGTACTACTCATGACTGTTCCCTCCATAAGGGCTGCTGCGAAAACCAGCGGGTCGCGGGCCGATGAGTCTCGGCCGGCTCGACCCACTCAAGACGAAGCTGCTCGGGATCGGGCGCCCGCAGGCGCTGTTCCCGCTCCAATTTGCGACGGTCGGCTTGCAACTTGGCCAGGGTCATGAACAGGTACTCGTCCATAAAAACCTCCGTTGAGATATGCATCTCGGTCATGGAGGCGTAGTGTGATCCTGGCCATTTACCGCGAATAGCGATACTTTGTGTCCCTGATCTATGATTTAAAGTCATACCATTAGCCATCCTTGCGACTGCCATGAAGCGCATCCCAGTGGGGCCCCTGCGGGCCTTCGACGTCGCCGCCCGGAACCTGAACCTGAGCGCCGCGGCGGAAGAAATGAACGTGACTCACGCTGCCGTGAGCCGGCAGGTGAAACAGCTCGAGGATCGCCTCGGAGTGAAGTTGTTCGAGCGTCTGCCGCGGGGGTTGCGACTAACGGCTCAGGGTGCGCTCCTGGCCGAAGGAACGCGTGCCGCGTTCGACCGGCTGGCGAGTGCACTCGAGGATGTATCGACGCCGACCGTGCGGCGGAAGCTGACCATTTCGACTTTCTCTTCTTTCAACGCGCGCTGGCTGATGCCCGCGTTCGCTCGTTCTCTATGTTGTTCCCGGAAGTCGATCTTCAAGTGATGACGACCGCTCAATTGGTGGATTTCGCGCGCGAGGATGTGGATATCGCCATTCGGTTCGGCGGCGGTCATTACCCGGGGTTACATATCGTGCCGTTATTCCGTCCCCGGGAGATCGTGGTGTGCGCGCCCGGATTGCTGAAAGGCGGACCGCCGTTGAAAACCATCAGCGATCTGCGCCATTTCACATTACTCCACGACGACTCCTACCGTTCATGGGCCCGCTGGCTCGACGCCGTCGGCGCCAAGGGCGTCGATGCCCGACGTGGCATCGTTTGCGGCGATCGAAACTCGATGCTCCAGGCGGCCCTCACCGGCCAAGGCGTGGCGATCGCGTCCGAAGTCTTCGCCGCCACCGAACTGGCGTCCGGCCGGCTGGTGAAGGTGTTTGAAAACGAAGTGACATCGGAATATGCAATCTACGCCGTGTGCTTACCGCGGCGGCTGAATGATCCGATGGTGTCCGGCGTGATGCAGTGGCTGGAAAAAGAAGCCCAGGCGTCGCACGACGTGCATCCGCCTCCGGCGGAGTGAGATCTCGGCGTGACTCGGTGTCTACGCTCCTCCGCTCCTCTCTTTCTAGCCATCAAAGCCCGTCAAGCCAACGGCGGAGGCCCGGGGTCCCTATGTTCTCCCGGCAATTGGATCCAACAGGGATGTTGGTCCAATAGCAGCTACATGGAGGTACAGCAACGTCGCGCGCGTCAGCGCGAGCGAAGCGTTGCGACGGCGTGCGTCGCGGTGCCGGGAGGACATAGAGACCCCGGGACTCCGCGAACCACAGCGCTGAAACACAAGCCCGTCTTATTCCCAAACAACGCTTCCAGCTCAGCCCCACCATGAACGAGGTGATGTCGGTCGAGGCGAGCGCGAGCCTCAACCGCAGCGGACGGCTACTTCTTCTTCCCAAACAACGCTTCGAGCTCAGCCCGAGCTTTATCCGCAGCAGACGGCTCATCCGTCTTCTTAGCTCCGCCGAACAGAGCATCCAACTCCGCCTGCGCCTTCGACGCAGCATCCGTGCTCTTGGCCGAGTAAGCATCCTGCCGGGGTTTGAAATAGTCGCAGAAGTTCGCCCGCTCCTTGTCCTTCACTTCCTCAGCCACAGTCTCGCGACAATGTTTCGCGACGCTGATGCTGTACCACTCGCAGAGTTTGCAAACATGGAGCTCCGCGTGGCATTGGCGGCATTCGTCCAGGCGGCGCAGCGGCAGACTCAGGTCCGCCAGCGACGCGCCGCACTTCCAACAGACGAATGCCACGACGACCTCCTTACCGGTGCTTCTGATCGGGAGGAGTGGCGATTTCGTCGTAACCCCGGCCGACGAATTCGATCAGGCAGATGCCATGACCGAACGGATCCGCGAGCATGGCGATCTTGCCCCAGTTGTTGGTCTTCACCTGGGTCTCGAGCCGGGCACCCGCGTTACGAGCCCGATCCAACGCGCCTTCGATCTCTTCGACCACGAAGTCCAGGTGCACTGGCGTCCAGTGACGCGCATACGACCGCAAGTGTCGGCTGGTCGCCGACGCCGTCGTGCCGTTGGGCTTCACCAGTAAGTAGATGGGCGAGGTGCCGCCGAGCAGTTCGACCGCGTCCGCGCCGAAGCGACGGCCGACCTGGAGGTTGAAAGCTTTGCAATAGAAATCGGTGGCTTTGGCCAAATCGTCGACATCGATGTTGACCAGCATTTTGACGGTCATCGTATCCCTCGGCAGTCGGGCGCGGAGCGCTACATAATTAAAGAGCCGGGAGATTAACGCGTCGCCGCCCCGAACACAGCAGGTCGCCATCGGACGACGACCGGCCCGGGGATAACAGTCATGCCTTGCTACATGGAGATGTGCCTCAATATCGGTGGCAGGATACTCCCCATGAACGCCACCAACTCCTTAGCCTCGAACACCTCCAGTCAAACCCGCGAACCGCGGCGAGTCGCCCGCGTGGTGCAGTCCGTCAGCACCATCGAAGGCGGCGGCTTTCCGGTGCGTCGGCCGTTTCCGATCCAGGGCTTCAGCCACTTCGATCCGTTTCTGCTGATCGACCACCTCGGCCCCGTGCAGTGGCCGCCCGGTGGGCCGCTGGGCGCGCCCGATCATCCGCATCGCGGCTTCGAGACCGTGACGTACGTGCTCGCCGGTGAGAACGAGCATCGCGACTCCTTCGGCAATGCCGACGTGCTGCGTCCGGGCGACGTGCAGTGGATGACTGCGGGTGGCGGAGTGATCCACTCCGAAATGCCGACCGAGCGTTTCCATCGCGAAGGCGGCAATCAGGAAGGGTTCCAGATCTGGGTCAACCTACCCGCCGTCGACAAGATGATGACGCCGCGCTATCAGACCTTGCGTGCCTCGGACATTCCGCAGGCGAGCACGGAAGACGGCCGCGTGAAAGTTCGCGTCATCGCTGGTGAGTCGCTCGGCAAGACCGCGCGCATCGACACGCGAGTGCCGATTCAGATGCTCCATTTCACCATCCAACCGGGCGGTGAGCTGTTGCAGTCGGTGCCCGCCGAGCAAAGCGGCTTGATCTACGTATTCAAGGGCAAGGCGACGATCGGCAGCGATCAGCGCAAGGTCGCCGAAGGTGAGGCGGCACTGCTCGCTTCGGGCGACTCAGTGAATATCGGCGTGAGCGCGGCAGAGACCGACCCGGCGGAGATCCTGTTGCTCTCCGGCAAGCCGTTGCACGAGCCCGTCGCGCGTTATGGCCCGTTCGTGATGAACACGCGCGAGGAGATCGAGCAGGCGTTCCGCGACTATCAGAGTGGACGCTTCGGTTTGATTCCGCCTCGCACGTGAAACTACAACAGCGGCGCAGCCCTCACCGGACTGCGCCGCTGTTCGTTCAGCTCTTGCCGGGCGCGTCATCCGGGACCACGGCTGCCGAGGCGGTCTCGACGGTTTTCCGATTGTCATCCGGCAGCCGATCGATGAGCTTGTTGTACGGATCGAAGCCGGCTTCGTAAGGCAACTCATCCACCGTGATCGTGAACTTGCCGCTCTGCTGCGTGATGTGTTTGCGCTCCAGATAAAGCGGCCTCTCGGTGCTTTCGCCCTTACCTTCTTCCCGAGCGAACACGCCCACTTCGATCCAGTCATCCAACGCAATTTGCGTCTCCCGTCCCATGCCGTCGCTTTCACGCTTGGCGGCCTGGTACTCGATCGTCACATCGTACTTGCCATTGCGCGGCGTCACTGATGCCGAGACCACACGGTTGTCGTAGAAGATGATCTTCGCGAGCAGCTCGTCGATGAGCGCGTACTTGTCCGCCGTCGTCTGCGCACGGATGTAGTCAACCAGCTCGAGCGACGTAGTGTACGGCGGCTGTTGATAGGCCTTGTCGCGAATGAAGTTCGCCAGCGCGCGATTCAGAGCTTGCTCGCCGATTTCGTCACGCAGCCGATACAGCACCAGCGAGCCCTTGGAGTAGTGAATGTAGTTCTGATCCTCGACGCGCATCAGCGGCAACTCTTCGATCAGCTCGCCACCGCGACCGCGCAGATAGCGATCCAGCTCGTATTTGAGGAAGCGGCGCATGTGCTCGCGCCCATATTCTTTCTCCATGACCATGAGCGCCGAGTACTGCGACATCGACTCCATCAGCATGGTCTGTCCCTGCACATCCGCGCCGATGACCTGATGGCCCCACCATTGATGCGCCATCTCATGCGCGGTCACGTAGAAGACATAGTCGATGCTGTCGGGATCGGTCAGATTGGCGATGAAACCGATGCTCTCCGAGAACGGAATCGTGTTCGCGAAGCTTTGCGCGAACTTCGCGTAGCGCGGGAACTCGAGAATGCGAACCTGCCGATGCTGGTAGGGCGAGAAGTTGGTGGTGAAATAATCGAGCGACTTGCGCGTGGCGTCGATCATGCGATCGACGTTATACGCATGCTTGGGATCGTGATAGATCTCGATCGGCAGGCCGTGCCACTCGCCTCGCTTCACCTGCCAACGCGCCGACAGGAAGCAATAGAACGGCAGCATCGGCCGATCCATCTTGTAATGGAAATAGCGCCGCCCGTTTTCGCTCCACTCGCGCTGCAGATAACCCGGAGCGAGCGCGATCTGATCGGCGCTCGTGCTGACCGTGGCTTCGAAGTTGATCCAATCGGAATCGACGATGCCAATGTTGTAACGCGCGTTCCGGTCTTCCAGCTTCGGCTTGCGCGGTACGTCGCCCAAGCCGCGCTTGCGACGCTCGTTGCGATCCAGGATCTGGCGCGACTCGTCGTAACCGAAATGCGGCATTTCGTTGCTGGTGAAGAACGTACCGTTGGCGTTGAGCGTCGAGCGCAAGTCGCCGCCGCCGGTCGAACGTGGCATGCCGCTGTTGGTGAAGCCGCGTTCGGCGCGTTCGAGCGTGAAGTCAAAATCGAGCGCGGCGCCCGGCGCCAAGGGCTCGCTCAAGGCGAAGATCCGCAGGCCGGCTTCGCGATCTTCCTTCTTCATGACCAGCCCGGCAGGCGTGGCCACAGCGATACGTGAGCTGGGATTGGTGTAGACGTGCAACTCGGGAATGGCCACGTCGTGCTTGTTGACCAGGTGATAGTGGCCGCGAATGACGGAGCGCCGCTCATCCGGATAGATATCCACATCAGCCCGCACATCGACGATTCGCGGCTGCGGCAGGTCCTTGAACTGCCGATATTCCTTTTCCACGCGCGCCTGGCGATCCAGCAACACATCCTCGGGCAGGTATTCGTTGAGAATGTTGGTGTTATAGAAAATCCAGCCCCCGGTAGCGGCGAACACCAACGCCAGACTCGCGAGAACGGTAGCTTGCGGCCCGCGCAGGCTGCGCAAAGCATTCCGCCAGCGATGACTCCATCGCGAGGCCGTGCCTCGCACCCAAAACGCGTTCGCCAGCAAGATCAGCAGCGCCGCGAACAAGGTCCAGTAAGTCTGAAACCAGGCCCACGGCTGCAGCAGATGGCCGTAACCGTTCATGTCGGAGTACCGCATGTCCGGCGCGCCGCCGTACAGATACAAGTTGTGCTCGTAGCCGATCTGGCCCAGCACGGTCTGCGCCAGGAACACCAGGATGAACAGCAGATACCCGATGAACTTGTGATTGCTGACGACCTGCAGGAACAGAGCAAGCGCGCCCAGCAACACGAACGGCCAGGCATCGATGAACGCTGCCTGTAGATACAACAGCGGCTCGATCCTCGTATAACCATGCCACAGCTGATAGCCGATCGCCGCGAGCACACCGAACACGATGAACGCGATCACGACCGAGGTGATCGCGCCCAGCTTCGACAGCAACGGCACCCAGTTCGGCACCGGCATCGAGTCGGTGACTTCCGCGAGCTTGGCATCGCGCTCTCGCCACAGCACGTCGCCGGCGTAGAACGCGACGATGACGATCAGCAGGAACTGATAGCTGCCCTGCATGGACTGCATCATCAGCGCCGTGACGGGATAGATCGGCGTGCCGAACGTGTTGTCCATGGCCGCCGAGCTGCCGAGATAATTGAACATGCCGAAGGCCAGCAGCACCAGAAACGGAATGCTCCGGAGCACGGACTTGGTATCGAACCACACCAGGTGAATGAACTGACCGAAGGCCAGCGAGCCATTGAATGCACGCGACGTGGCGGACACCTTGGTCGCAGCCTGTATCGGCGAGGGAACAATCGCTTCCTCGCTCTGCCGCGAGCGTTGCCACCAACGTTTCTTCGCGCGCTGCCGCTGCGGCTTGAACAGCAACTGCGTCGCCACGAGCATCACCACCGCAATGCCCGCCCAGATCAGCCGATTCAACAACAGCAAGCCGCTCAGCTCGGGTAGTTGCGTGTTGCGTTCGGCGACGGACCAATAGCGCATGACCTGCGAGATCGCTTCGCCCCCGAGCGGGTCGATGAGCGCCGAGATCGTGTGATATTGAATGTCCTTGGTCAGCGCGCTCGCGATCGCCCACAGCGCCAGGAACGCGACCACGCCGATGAACACCTGCAACAACCGACGCGTGGTCACGGCCAGCAGTGCCAGCAGCGCGCCGGTGAACAGCAGATTCGGAATGATCATGACGCCCAGGCTCCACAGATAGGGCGCCAGCGAGAACGGCCCGAGTCGCTGCGGATCGATCCAGGCCATGAGGGAACCCAGCATCATGCCCAGCCCGGTGATGATCATCACGATCAATGCCATGAACGAGCCCGCCGCGAACCTGCCCCACAGATACGTGGCTTTGTTCAACGGCTTGCTGAAGAACAGCTCCTCGGTGCCGAGCTCGAAATCACGCAGCAGCGGTTGTGCTATGAGCGCCACGGCGACGAACATGCCGAGGGTCGAGAACACATCGAAGAACGTCAGTATGACGTAGGGCGCATTTCGATTGGCGTTGCCGATGCCTTCGCCGACCGTGATCATGTCGGTCGTGGTGGCGGCGAACGCCATGAGCGCGAATACCAGCGCGACCACCCAGGGCAGCGGCGAGCGCAGTTGATAACCCAGCTCGAAACGAAAGAATTCCCTGAACATGCGTGCCTCCTGCGCTAACTCAGGCGGCCGCGCGAGTGGCTGGCGCCGCGCCGTGCTGACGCAGGCGCTGGAAATAAACATCCTCCAGGTCCGGATCGACAGGCGCAAAGCCCTCTTCGGGGCGCGCTTCGCTGTACACGTGAATCAACGGCTCGCCGGCGATCAAACGGGTCGACAGCACGGTGAAACGCGCTTGATAGTCGGGCAGCGACGCCTTGCTGACCAGCTTGCTCCACACCCGATCGCGCATGGCCGCGATGGCCTCGCGGGGCTCACCGCTCATCAACACCTCGCCACGACAGATCATCGCCATGCGCGGACACAGGTCGGTCACGTCTTCGACGATGTGCGTGGAAAGAATCACGACGACCTGGCCGCCGATATCCGCAAGCAGGTTGAGGAAACGATTGCGCTCTTCGGGATCCAGGCCCGCGGTAGGCTCGTCGACGATCACGAGCTTGGGATTGCCGAGCAGCGCCTGCGCGATACCGAAACGCTGACGCATGCCGCCGGAGAACGTGCCGAGCTTGCGCTTGCGAACGTCCCAGAGATTCACCTGTCGCAACAGCGCCTCGACCACGTCGGCACGCTCGCCGCGATTCAAATAACCTTTCAGCACCGCGAGATGATCGAGCAGGCCGAGCGCGCTGACCTTCGGATAGACGCCGAAGTCCTGCGGCAGATAGCCCAGCGTGCGGCGGATCGCCATCTTGTTCGTCAGCACGTCGATGCCATCGAAGGTGATGCTGCCGGAGTCGGGATCCTGCAAAGTCGCGATGGTCCGCATCAGCGAGGACTTGCCGGCGCCGTTGGGACCGAGCAGGCCGAACATGCCGGCCGGGATCTGCAAAGAAACATTGCGTAACGCGGCCACGGTGCCGTAGGACTTCGACAGGTTACGAATCGTGAGCATGAGCGTCTCCTTGACGCCGGCGAGACCGGCGCACTCACATCGACGAGTTGTTATGAACGGGGCTGGGGCGGACTATTTTTTCTTTTGGATGCGCACCGAGCTCACAAGGTTGCAGGGCCCTGCGAGTAACGGCCGTTGCGCTCGGCGCGCTCGCGCATTTCCTGTTCCTGCTGGCGAGCTTCGACGTGACGGCCTTCGATGCCGTAATAGATGAGATAGGCGAAACCGATACCGAGCGGCACCAGGCCGAACACGCCGGGCAACTCGTCCCCGAGCAGCGTGCCGGCGACCATCGCCAGGCCGATGAAGAACCACACCAGCCCCGGCAACAGCGAGCTGCGCCGTCGGGTGCTCCGGCCGTCGATCAGGTCGAGTGGCAGCGGCGGCACTTCCATGCCGCGCTCGATGGCAGCCATGCGCTCGGTATGGCTCAGCTCCATGAGACGGCGGCGCTTACGGTAGTTCAGGTAGATCCAGACGATCGGAATGGACAACGGTAAGCCCGCGCCGAAGATGATGGCTACCAGGGGGACGAGTTCGCTGAGCATGTTGCCTTCCAAAAGCCGAAATGCCGAACATGGGGTTGAGACGCCGCCGACCCCTTGCAAGGTTGCACCGAGGGTGACCGATTATGAGGGTCGGTGAACAACCTGTTGTAACCGGTCGACGGCGGCGGTGTTAGGACTAATAAATCGCTCACATTGTTAAAGTGAGCCCACTGCAACCTTTTGCCCCACCCCATACGTCCCAACAGCCAATGACGTCCTCGTCAGCTTTCCAGGCAGACGCCGACATTGAAGAGCGGCTGCGGAACAAGCACTTTCGCGAGGCGTTCGCGATTTTGTTGCCACGTTATCGGGATAAGGTTTTTCGCCTCATATTCAGTATGTTACGCGATCGCGCATTGGCCGAGGACTGTACCCAGGACGTGCTCCTGCGCGTCTGGAAGGCGTTGCCGGGGTTCGCCGGTCAATCCCAGTTGTCGACCTGGATCTATGCGATCGCCAAGAACGGCGCCCTTTCCGAAATCCGCAAGCGCAAGCCGACCGTGTCCCTGGACCAGAGCGACGACGAGGACGGCTACAACCCCGCCGTCGCCGCCCTGGCCGCGCCGGAGGCGGACGACTCGGCCACCGTCAGCGTCGGCCAGCTGCTCGACCAGTTGCCCGAGCGGTATCGGCAAGCCGTGGTGCTCTTCTATATGGAAGACAAGTCCTACGAGCAGACCGCCGCCAGCCTCGGATTGCCCTTGGGTACGGTGAAAGCCTTGCTTCATCGGGCCCGCAAGCGCCTAATCGAGCTGACCCGAGAAGCGGAGGCCGCCGCGGCCTGAGCCATGAAGCAGCCTGACGACCATGCACAGTGGGACGACGCCCTCCAGGAATGGCTGGATGGCGAGCTGAACGACGCGGACAGCGCGGCGTTCGAAGCCCATTTAGGCAGTTGCGGGCTGTGTCAGCGCAGCCTGCCGGAGTTCGAAGCGCTGGATGAAGCCCTGGTCGAGGCCTCGCCCCCGCCGGAATTGAGTGCCGGCTTCGACCAGAAGCTGTTCGCGCAAATCGATGCCATCGACGAGAGCAAGCGGCTGGAAGCGCGCCGACGGCTCGAGCTGGAATGGCAGCAGCAGATGCAGTCGCTGACCCGCAACTGGCGGCGCACGCTCGCTTTTGTCATCCCGGGCATCATCGGCGGCATCGTGCTCGCCGTGGCGCTCATGAGCTGGCTGGACAGCTCGGGCATCACCAGCAACCTGGTAGCGCAAGGGGCTGCGGAGCTGGGTGGCCGTTCGATCGACTACCTTCGTCTTGGCATCACCGCCGTGGTCGGCGCGGCATTCGGCATGGTGGTGGCCCCCTGGCTGGCCCGGCTGGCCGACTGACCCCATCGACCCAGCCGCCGTCCGGCTTCGCCGGACCGCTCCGAATCCTCTAGAATCCCGCGCCTTTGGCAGCTGCCGCCACGCTTAGCGTGTAACAACAACATCATGGGCCTTCGCTCATCCGACTCCGCCGACGGTGACCGTATCGGCGCGGATCGCAAATTAGTCCTGGCTGCGCTGGGGGTGGTGTTCGGCGACATCGGCACCAGCCCGCTCTACGCGCTCCGCGAATGTTTCAATCCGGAGCACGGCATCGCCGTGAACGAGGCGAACATTCTCGGCCTGCTGTCCTTGATCCTTTGGTCGCTGGTGCTGGTCATCTCGATCAAATATGTGGGCATCGTGCTTCGCGCCGACAACCGCGGCGAAGGCGGCGTGCTGGCACTCAGCACCCTGGTGTCCACCGCGAGCACCAATTGGAAAGTCTGGGCGCCGGTGAGCGCGGTCGGTTTGTTTGGCGCCGCGCTGTTTTTCGGCGACGGCTTCGTCACGCCGGCCATCTCGGTGTTGAGCGCGATGGAAGGCCTGACGATCGCGACCCCTAAACTCGAGCGCTTCGTCTTGCCAGGCGCCGTGCTGATTCTGACGGCGTTGTTTCTAATGCAACGACACGGCACCGGCGCGATGGGACGAATGTTCGGACCGATCACGCTGATCTGGTTCCTGACACTCGCGGTGCTCGGTGCGAGCCATATCGCCGAATCGCCCGACGTGATCTTCGCGATCAATCCGGTCTACGCCGTGCATTTCTTCATCAACAACGGCGCAATGGGATTCGTCACGCTGTCCGCGGTATTTCTCGCGGTGACCGGCGGCGAAGCGCTATACGCCGACATGGGTCACTTCGGCCGCTCGCCGATCCGCAAAGGCTGGTTCATGATCGTCTGGCCGGCGCTGGTGCTGAACTACTTCGGCCAGGGTGCGCTGCTGCTCGCCGATCCCACCGCCATCAAGAATCCGTTTTATCTGCTGGCGCCGAGCTGGTTGCTGCCGCTGGTGATCGTGCTGGCGACCTGCGCGACGGTGATTGCTTCGCAGGCCGTGATCTCGGGCGTGTTCTCCATCACGCGTCAGGCGTTGAACCTCGGCTATCTGCCGCGCCTGCGCATCCTGCATTCTTCGGAGGAAGAGATCGGACAGGTGTATGTGCCGTCGGTGAACTGGCTGCTGTTCGCGGGCACGCTGACGCTGATCCTGAGCTTCCGCTCCTCGAGCGCGCTGGCCGGTGCGTACGGCATCGCCATTTCGAGCACGATGCTCATCGACACCATCCTGGTGATGATGCTCTTGCGGGTACGCATGGAGCCGCACAACCGCACGATCATCGCGCTGCTGTCGGTGATCCTGATCGTGGAACTGTCGTTCTTCTTCTCCAACCTGTTGAAGTTCGGTCATGGCGGCTGGCTGCCCGTCACGGTCGCCGTCGTCATTTATGTTTTGATGAGCACCTGGCAGGAAGGTCGTCGCACGCTGGCGTGGTTGATCGCTCGTGAACAAATGCCGGTGCGTGACTTCATCGCGATGATCGAGAAAGATCCGCCGACGCGGGTCGAAGGCACCGCCGTTTATCTCGCCGCCGAAGCAGGCGGCATGCCGCGCGCGTTGTTGAACAATCTGAAGTTCAATCGCGTCCTGCATAAACGCAATGTGCTGCTCACCTTCGTGCGACCCGAAGTGCCGTTCGTGCCACCCGAGGAACGCATCGAAGTTCAGAGCCTCGGCGATGGCATGTGCCGAATCATCGCGCGCTACGGATTCATGGAGACGCCGAACGTCGTCGCGGCACTGCGCGGCGCCGAAGAGAAGGGAGAACCGTACGAGCCGGATTCGACGGTGTACGTGGTCGGTCGCGAGAATCCGATTTTCACCTCGGGCTCGGGCATGCCGCTGTGGCGCAAACGACTGTTCGCGCTCATGGGCCGCAACAGCCAGCTCGCCGCCATTCACTTCGGCGTGCCGAGTCATCGGCTGCTGGAAGTCAGCAGCCTGGTGAAACTCTAGAAACAGACCTGTTCTGGTGCATCGGGCGCAGCTCGTGCACCAACTCGAAAGGCCCGAGCCGCGGTCGGGCCGCCATCAATTCAGCAGCTCGGCCATTTCTATGACCGACTTGGCCACGTCGCCCATGCGACGGTTGCGCTCCATCGCCATGCGCCGGAGCGTGTGATACGCCTCGTCTTCGCTCAGATTGCGCGCCTTCATCAGCAGGCCCTTGGCGCGCTCCACGAACTTTCGCTCCGCGAGCTTCTGCTGGGCGAGACCCAGCTCGCTACGCAGACCGGCGATGTAATCGAAACGGGCCAGAGCGACTTGCAGGATCGCGGGGACACGCGTCGCTTCGAGCCCGTCGACCACAAAGGCCGCGGCCCCGGCGCGCACGCCATTTTCGATAGCCTGCGGCGTGCAATCGCCCGCGAAGACCGCGAAGGGCACGGCGGTCGAGCCCATCGCGTCGAGCACACGATCGAGCAGATCCACCGAGGGCGAGCGCGCCTCCAGCAGCAGCACGTCGGGCTTGCCTCGCTCCAGCGCGGGCGACAACGCACTATCGAGAGGCAGCACTTCGGTCAGCTCATGACCGGCCAGCCGCACTCCCGACCTCAGGATTTCCGCACGATCGGCGGATTCAGCGATGACGAGCACACGCACGCTGCACGCTCACTTGCACTAGTAGGAGGAACCGATGTTCCGATGCCTACCGCAGTTGCAATGAGTGTGCCAGCGATCTCGCGTGATTCGTTACTGAGCTTCCAGGCGCGGGCCCGGGTCGGTGAACGCGCTGGCCAGGCCCAGCAGCGCCGGCAGCTCGGCGCGTATGACATACGTCGGCACGCGCGCGACGTAATCGGTGAACCGACCTTTGTCTTCGAAACGATCGCGGAAGCGCGAGCTGGTAAACATCGTTCCCAATCCCGGTGCGATACCGCCGCCGATGTATGCACCGCCGAGCGCACCGAGTGTGAGCACGAGGTTGCCCGCCATGGTGCCGAGCAAAGCGCAGAACATGCTGACTGTTTCGAAACACAGCCGACAGGTGCCTTCCTGCGCGCGCTTGGTGATTTCAGGCGGCGTCAGCATTTCGGGAACGACGCCTTCGACCCCGCACAGCGCGTCGTACAAGGTCACCAGGCCCGGCCCGGAAATCACGCGCTCGGCCGATACATGTGAGAAACGCTGTTGAAGTTGCTGAAGCACGGCGGCCTCACGCTCGTTCATCACGGACAAGGTCACGTGACCGCCTTCGCCTTGCAGCGGAATCCAATGCTGGCCGGCTGGAATCAATCCGGAAACGCCGAGGCCCGTGCCCGGACCGATGACGGCGATCGGCGCGTTCGGTTGCGGCTTGCCGCCACCGATCTGCTCGAGATCGCTGCCCTTCAAATGGCGCACAGCCATTGCGAGCGCGGTGAAGTCGTTGAGGACGATGAGACGACGCAGCTGCAGTTGTTGTCGTGTGTGCGCGGCCGAGAACTGCCACACATGATTGGTCATGCGAATGATGTCGCCGGTGACCGGGCCCGCGATCGCGATCGCCGCTTCCAGTGGACGACCGCTCACCCTGGCGCCCACCCGCTGCAAATATTCTTCGGCCGCCGACACCAGATCGGGATAGTCGGCGCACGCCAGCACCACTTCGTCGCGACGATCCATGCCGTCGAGCAACGCGAAGCGTGCGTTGGTTCCGCCGATGTCCGCGATCATGCGCGGGGGAATCGCTATCCGGCTCATGTGCGGCGGCTCTTCACGGCGCCCAGTACACGTCCATGGGCACTTCCTTCTGGTGCAGCACCGAGCGCACTGGCAACTCGGCCACCGGCCCCGCCGCTTTCGCGCGCTGATAAACCTGCCACTTCGACTCCCCCTCGATATGCAAAATGATCCGGCGCGAGTCCAGCAGCGCCGACAGATTCAAGCTCAGCCGCGCATGCGGCGCGGTCAACGAGTTGATAGCCACGCAACCCGGCGCAACCGAGCGGTCGAGCGCCTTGGCCAGCGCCAGCGAACCGGGGAACAGCGACGCGGTATGGCCGTCGTCACCCATGCCCAGCAGCACCACGTCGAACGGATGCGGCACTCGGGTTAACGCACGAGTGGCCCAATCGGCACCGGCCTCGGGCGCCGGGGCCGGATTCTTCAATCCCACGAAATGCGCCGCCGCGGCCGGGCCGGTCAGCAGGGTTTCCCGCACCAGTTTTTCGTTGCTCGCGGACGCCGTGGTCTCCACCCAGCGCTCGTCCGCCAAGGTGATCCAGACCTTGGACCAGTCCAGGGTTTCGGTGCGCAGCTGTTCGAACAGCTTGGTGGGCGTGCGCCCGCCGGACACCACCAGGCTGGCCGCACCCCGCTCCTGAATGGCTTCTTGGAGATCGACCTTGATCTCACCGGACAGCGCGTGCGCGAGCGCCAACGAGTCGGGAAAGCGGTGTTCGTGCACCCAGCTCATGGAGATCTCACTGACGCCACAACTCCCCTTATTACAGCTCGTTACGCCAGGCGAAGCCATCCCGGCCCAGCAAGGCGCTGGCGGCGGCCGGGCCCCAGCTGCCGGCGGTATAGGTTTTGGGCGCCTCGTCCGACTGCTCCCAGGCTTCGCGGATCGGGTCGATCCATTGCCACGCCGCGTCCAGCTCGTCACGCCGCATGAACAGCGTCAGATTGCCCTTGAGCACGTCGGTGAGCAGCCGCTCGTAGGCATCCAGGCGCGGTGCCTTGAAGGTCTCGGAGAAATCCAGGCTCAGATTGACCGGGCGCAGCCGCATGACCTCGCCGGGGAACTTCGCCAGCACGGTGAGCTCGATGCTTTCGTCCGGCTGCAGCTGGATGACCAGCTGGTTCAGCGCCTGCGGCGTGTCCGGCCGCTCGTAGATCGACAGCGGCACATCCTCGAACGTCACCACGATCTCGGACAGCTTCTCCTGCAGCCGTTTGCCGGTGCGCAGATAGAACGGCACGCCGACCCAGCGCCACGAGTCGATATCGACGCGCAGGGCCACGAATGTTTCGGTCTTGCTGTTCTCCGGCACGTCCTTTTCATCCAGGTAACCGACCACCGGTTTACCGCCGGACGCGCCGGCCTTGTATTGGCCGCGCACGGTTTTATGCAACACATCGCGACCTTGCATGGGACGCAACGCGCGCAACACTTTGAGTTTCTCATCGCGCATGGCGTCCGGATCGGACGTGGCCGGCGGCTCCATCGCGATAATGCACAGCAGTTGCAAGAGGTGGTTCTGAACCATGTCGCGCAACGCGCCGGTCTCGTCATAAAAGCCGGCGCGTCGCTCGACGCCGAGCTCTTCGGCCACCGTGATCTGCACGTGCTTCACGCGACCCCGACGCCACAGCGGCTCGAACAGCGTATTGCCGAAACGCAGCGCCAGCAGGTTCTGCACTGTTTCCTTACCGAGATAGTGGTCGATACGGAAGATCTGCTGCTCGCTGAAGATGCGACCGACGCGTTCGTTGATCTGCGCCGAGGACGCGCGATCGTGACCGAGCGGCTTTTCCAGCACGACGCGCGAGTTCGGAGTGGCCAGCCGATGGGTCGCGAGACCTTCGCAGATCGGCGCGAACAAGTCCGGCGCGGTCGACAGGAAGAACGCGCGCACGTGCTCCTCACAACCTTCGAGCTTGCGCTTCAGGCCGGCGAAGTCTTCCGGGGACGAGGCGTCGACCTTCAGATAGTCCACGTGTTGTGAAAATTCTGCCCAACGTTGTGTGTCGTAGTCCTTGCCCAGATGCGTCTGGCAGCTTGCTTGAACCTGTGCGAGATACTCCTCGCGCGATAACTCGCTGCGCGCCACGCCGAGCACGCGCGATTTGGGGGACAGGTGGCCGGACGCCTTACGTCGATACAGCGCGGGCAAGAGCTTGCGCATGGCCAGATCGCCAGTGCCGCCGAACAGGACCAGATCGAAAGTCGGGAGAGGTTGCATGAATACTGACGCCTTGCAGGAAATCCTCGATCGCGCCCGCTAAGTTAGCGTCCTACAGTGACACCCGCAAACAAACGGCGAGACATTTTGTGGACATTTGTTTCAGCGGGCGGGCCGCGATTCCAAAGTTCGGTGCGGATGATAGCGTGAGTCCGCAGCGATGCGCCGCGTGAGACGCTAGAATCGCGCCCCATGATCGAGTCGTGGCGAGTCAGAAAACAGCACACATGAAGACCAGCGCACCCCTGCATGAACGCGTGCGCGCCGTAACCGAGAGGATTCGCGAGCGCAGCCAACCCACTAGAAACGCCTATTTGGAACGCATGCGCGAAGCGCAGCGCCGAGACAAACCGACTCGCGCGGGCTTGTCTTGTACCAATCTGGCGCATGGCTTCGCGGCGATGGACACGCAGGACAAAGACAAACTGCGCGTCGCGCGTTGGCCTAATTTAGCTATCGTTTCCTCTTATAACGACATGCTGTCGGCACACCGACCGCTCGAGCGCTTTCCGGAGTTGATCAAGCTGGCGGCGCGCGAAGTCGGCGCAGTCGCGCAGTTCGCCGGGGGCGTGCCCGCGATGTGCGACGGAGTGACGCAAGGTCAGCCGGGCATGGAGCTGTCGTTGTTCAGTCGTGACGTGATCGCGATGAGCACGGCGATCGCGCTCTCTCACAACATGTTCGACGCCACGCTGTGTCTCGGCGTGTGCGACAAGATCGTGCCGGGTTTGTTGATGGGCGCGCTGACCTTCGGCCACCTGCCGACCATCTTCGTGCCGGGCGGACCGATGACCTCGGGCATTCCGAACAAAGAAAAGGCGCGCATTCGCCAGCTGTTCGCCGAAGGCAAGGTCGGTCGGGACGCGCTGCTCGAATCGGAAGCGCAGAGCTATCACTCGCAAGGTACATGCACGTTCTACGGCACGGCCAACAGCAATCAAGTGATGATGGAGGTGATGGGCCTGCATCTGCCGGGCGCCGCTTTCGTCACTCCAAACACTCCGCTGCGCGACGCGCTCACGAGCGCGGCCGCTCGGCGCGCCGCCAAGATCACGGCGCTTGGTGATGAGTATCTGCCCTTGAGCGAGACGGTCGACGAGCGTGCCATCGTGAATGCGATCGTGGGTCTGCTGGCCACGGGCGGCTCGACCAATCACACATTGCACCTCGTGGCGATGGCGCGCGCCGCGGGCATCAACATCAATTGGGACGATTTCAGCGATCTGTCCGAGATCGTGCCGTTGCTGGCGCGCATCTATCCGAACGGCGCCGCCGACGTGAATCACTTCCATGCCGCGGGCGGTATCGGCTTCCTGATTCGCGAACTGATCAGCTCGGGGTTGTTACATCAGGACACGATCACCGTGGTCGGTCAGGGCCTCGATGCTTATACGCGCGAGCCGTGGCTGAGCCCGGATGGCTTGCAGTGGCGCCCGGCGCCGGAGCAAAGCGGCGATCGCGAAGTGTTGCGTCCGATCACCGACCCTTTCGGCGCCGATGGCGGACTGAAAGTGCTGCGTGGGAATCTGGGTCGCGGCGTGATCAAGACGTCGGCCGTTCAGCCACAACATCGTGTGGTCGAAGCCCCCGCGCGCGTTTTCAACGATCAGGAGGATGTGATCAAGGCGTTCAAAGCCGGCGAGCTGGCACGCGATTGTGTCGTCGTCGTTCGTTATCAGGGGCCACGCGCCAACGGCATGCCGGAGCTGCACCAGCTGACACCGACGCTCACCTCGCTACAAAGCAAGGGCTTCAAAGTCGCGCTCGTGACCGATGGCCGGATGTCTGGCGCATCGGGCGCGGTGCCGGCAGCGATTCATATGACGCCGGAATGTCTCGCGGGCGGGCCGCTCGAGAAGGTGCAGGATGGCGATATCATTCGCCTGGACAGCTACACCGGCGTGCTCGAGGTGAAGGTGCCCGAGGCGGTGCTGCGCAGTCGCGTCGTACCGAGGCCGGATTTGAGTCACAACGGCTTTGGCGTGGGGCGAGAATTGTTCGCTACCTTCCGAAGCGCCGCGGGCGATGCCGAAGCGGGTGCCGCTTCGGTTTATGGCACTCTCTGAGCCTATTTGTCATTCGTTAGAAGTCACTGCTCTTCCATGAACATTCGATCCATTCTCGCGCTCGCTCCTGTTATTCCGGTGCTCACGATCGAGCACATCGATCACGCCGTGCCGCTCGCGCGCGCGCTCAGTGCTGGCGGTCTGCGTGTTTTGGAAGTCACCTTGCGCACGCCGGCTGCGTTGCCTGCGATCGAAGCGATGCGCAAGTCGGTGCCGGATGCGGTGGTCGGGGTCGGGACGCTCGCGCGTCCTGGCGATTTCGTCACCGCGGGAAATGCGGGTGCTCAGTTCGGCGTGAGCCCCGGACTCACTGCCGAGATGGCTGCGGCCGCGCGTGCGGCTTCGTTCCCGATGCTGCCTGGGATCATGACGCCCACGGAATTGTTGGCCGGCCTGGGCTGGGGCTACGACACGTTCAAATTGTTTCCAGCTCAGCAGGCGGGCGGCATCGGGATGTTGAAGGCGCTCGGCGCGCCGTTCCCGGAAGTCGTGTTCTGCCCGACTGGCGGCATCACTCGCGCCACGGCACCGGAGTTCTTGGCGCTGCCGAATGTGGCGTGCGTTGGCGGATCGTGGGTTGCGCCGGCGGACAAGATTCGTGCGGGAGATTGGGCTGCGATTGAGCAGCTCGCGAAGGATGCGGCGTCGCTCGCGAAGGCGAAGTAGGCCGGCGATCGCGGATCGAGCGCGACGGTTGTCGCTGAACGACGGCCGGTTCGCAACGGCTGCGCTGGCAAGCGGGTTGGACGCGTTACTACTTGCCGTTGGCCGCGCGCTTCGGCTCGGCTTCCGGCTCGGGCAGCAAGGTGAGTTCGTCAGAACTCGCCGCCGGCATCGAGATCAATGACAACGTTTCGGCGCTGCTGAGTTCGGCGGTCTTGACCGGCCCCGTGTTCGCGTCACCCTTCGATTCGAGCTTCGCTGCAGCCTTGGCTTCGATCTTCGATTCGGCCTTTGCTTCAGCCTTGGATTCTGCCTTGGCGTCCGAGCGCTGCATCGCCTGCCATTCGCCGGTCGCGAGCAATGTCAGCTCGCCGAACTCGGTCATGCTGCCGTTCGCGATTGGTGGCTCCGGCGTGGGGTCGAGTGGCTTGAGATCGATCGCCTTGGCCGCAGCGGCCGTCGCGGCGGGCTTGGAGAGTTCGGGCATGAAGACATCGGCGAGATCCTCGCCGGCCAGCGCCGCGTTGGCCAGGTCCTGTGCCAACGTTCCCAACGGCTGCGTGCTGCCGATGTCGAGCTTCTGATTCGCGGTCGCAGAGGAAACATCAGCGATTTCGGGAAGCTTCAGCGCAGCCAGACCGGCCTGCGTGCCTTCGGGCAGGGCCTCGAGTGGCTGTGTGCTGGCGATGTCTGCCTTTCCTCCGACATTGGTGAACGCCAGCTCGGCCGACGGCGTCGTCGACAGCATCGACTCAGCCGCAAGCGGCGCGGACTCGATCGACCCCGAAGGCAACACCAAATCGTGCCCAAGCGGCGCGGCATCGATTCGCTTCGACGGCGCGGATTCAGGTGACGTCGAAAACTCAGAGGACGCCGTCGCTAGAGCGGGCGGACGCGTAACAGGCGTCGAGACCGGCGGACGTGTCATGGGCGATGACGCCGGCGGCCTGGTCACAGCCGACGCAGCCTTCGGCGCAGCCGTGGGCTTCGGGGGCGGCGCAATCGGCTGAAGCGCGGCCATGCGCGCAGCTTTTAGAGCGGCCTGTTTCGCCGCATCCGGTTGAGGCGCGGCCTGCGCCGCCGAAGGCGCGCTGGATTTCTTCGCACCCGAAGGCGCATTCGAAACACGCGGCGTCGGCGCAGGCGCGTCGACGGCCAGGATGTCGGGCGACAACAACTCTTCAGAATCGTCCGCCACGCCCCGCGCCCGCTCGGTCATCGGCGACTCGCTGCTGAGCGTCACCTGCCGACTCTCGAACACTTCCAGCACGTCACCGACCGACTTGCTGGCGGCGACCTTCGCTTCGACCTCGGCCTCGCGCCGGGCGCGCTCCTGTTCCTGCTCGACACGCCACTTGGGAAGCTCTTCCGCCGCCTGCTCGCTGACCTTGGATTCCAGCGAGTCCGGATCGGACAGATCGACGACCGTGACCGGCTTGCGCCTGCCCGCATTCATCTCCGCTTCGCTCGGCAACGCCGGCGGCACCGTCAGCGTCGCGTCGATCTCCGGCGCGGGCAGATCCTTGGTCACGAGCGACTGGCGGCCGATCAAATCGTAGTACAGCTGCAGATATTTCTGCAGCGAGCGTACGTAAACGTAATTGGCCAACGCGTGCTTGCGCGCGCCTTGTGCCATATGAGTTCGTTTCTCCGGCGTCAGCTGCATCACGCGAGTGATGCCCTTGATAAACGCCGTCGGGCTGCCAGGCTCGATCGCCACACCATGCTGTCCGATCAATTCACCTTGCGCGCCAATCCCCGTGGCGACCACCGGCACACCGCACAGCATTGCCATGACGACGTTCATGCGCGACTGATCGTTGACCGCGCTGGAACAAACAACATCGCACGCGTTGTACAACCCGTTGATGTCGGACCATTCGCCCAGCAGATGCACGCGAGTGGATAGCGAGCCACCACCGACGAGTGCCATCAACGGGGCATTGCCCTTCTGCACGCCGTGGCCCGCGAGCACCAGCGCGATGTTTGGATTGGTCTTGATCAAGTCGCCGACGGCGCGGATCAAAGTCGCGTGGTCATATTCGGCCTGAAACGGCGCGGCCATGCCGATGACGAAGGCTTCGCCCGGCAGGCTCAGCTCTTCACGCAGCTTGCGGCGGGCAGCGAAATCGGGCTTGAAGCGCGTCGCATCCACCCCGGGCGGAATCGTTTCATGACCGCCATCCGGAAAGCCGACGCGACGATGTTGAGATGCACCGGACTCGGACGCGTAAACGATGCGATCGGCGCCCGTGGCAAACTTCGCGGCATACTTCAGCTTCTGCCGATCGATGAAGCCGGCGTTCTTCGCGAGCGGCGTGGTATCGGACACACTCCACACCAGGCGCGGCTTCCAATCGCAGCGCTTACGAAGCAGCGTCGATATCACTTGCGCGGTGTGCCCCCACGCCTGAATGACATCCGGCCGGAAGTTACGTGTGGACTGCACCAGCTCCTGGAACGCTTTCGGCGAGAACCGTTTGCGCGACAGCGCCAGATCGAATGTGGGCACGCCATTCTGGCGTAGCACCGCGGAGGGCACGGCGCCCGGCGACAGGCACGCGACCTGCGCCTTCACTCGCTGCCGAGGCAAGCGTGTCAGCAGCGGCATGAACAGCGACGGCTGCAAGACGCTGGCGACGCCGCCGGCGCTCACCAGATGCAACACGCGTATTTGTCGAAGATTGGCGTCGGACACGACCAAACCGTCGCTCGGCGTCCTGTTACGGAGTGAATGATGAAATCGTAACAGCAGTCCGATTCAACTGGCGCGCGTCAGATTGTCAAATTGTTAAACCCGCCACAATTCATGTGACAGTGCGCAGGTGACAAGAATTGGCACTCGTTGGCCAGGATTTGGCAGGTCGAGAGCGCCATCACAAAGATGGCGCGCGCAAGGCTGGAGATGAGCTGATTTCAGGTGTTTTTACGGCGGCCTGCGGCCCTGGTTTCGCCCATCGGGTCAGGCGGCCACCGCCCACAGATAAATGGCAGCGTAAGCGCGCATCGGCCGCCACGCTTCGGCGAGCTTGAGCAGCTCGGCGGGCGTTGCCACGTTGGCGGCACGGATCAAACCGATATCGGAAGCGGGAAACGCATCCCGATCCCTGCCCAAACGAATCGCCAGATACGAACGCGTCCAGGGACCGAAGCCCGGCAATGTTTGTAATGCCGCGTCCACTTGCGCCCACGGCTGCGAAAAATCCACTCGTCCCTCGACAATGGCTCGTGCAAACGACTGCAACGCCGCCGCGCGCTTGCCGGGCATGCCCATGTTGGAAACATCCGCGGCGACCACGCATTCCGGCGTGATCGAGCCACATCGCTCCACCAATCGCCGCATGAGCGTGCCGGCGGCGGCAACGGTCACTTGCTGTCCCAGAATGGTTCGGATGCAAAGCTCGAACGGCGACCAGGCGCCTAGCGGCCGCATGCCCGGCAGATTCGCCAGGCGTTGTTTGAGCGGCTTGGAGCGATGCAGATGTTCATGAATCAGATCGTGATCGTGCTCGACATCGAACAGTCGGGCGGCCGCGGCCAATGTTTCCTCCGCGTTGACCCGGCCGTTCGCGGTAACGATCAGCCGCGATGGCCTGGCCTCGTACTCCACAGTGACGATCCGCTTGCCGACCGAGCGTTGATAGCGCCCGCCTTCGACGGACTCGAAAGTGGGCGTGAGACGATGCGAGTAATAGTCCAGCAGCACCTGCCAGGGAAACGGCGTGCGGACCGGGATGTGACCGATGAGCATTCGCTCCAACCTAAACCGCGGGCGGCGCCCGGCTCTATCCGTTTCCTGCGACCGGCTGGCTGGTGACGCCGCCGATCAGCACCAGGCGCATGGCCTCTTCCACCGACAGCTCGGTCTCGCGCAGCTCGTCCTTGTGCAGATACAAGGTGTAGCCGCCGATCTGATAACTCATGGGAAAGTACACCGCGACCAGATCCTCGTTGTTCGGCCCGAACAGCTTCGGGCTGAGCTGCTCCTCGGTGACGAAGCCGATCAGCTGAGCGCTGCCGAAGCGCCACAGCACCACCCGCTTCAAGTCGCGGCCTTTGCCGCCGGCCGGCAGGAACCGGCTGAAGTCCTTGAACGCGCCAAAGATGGTCTTGACGATGGGAATGCGCGCCAGGATCGATTCGCCGTAGCGAAACAGCCGCCGCACGATGTATGCGTCGACCAACAGGCCGACGACCAGGATCAGCAGGAAAGCCACCAGCAGCCCGAGCCCCGGCCAATACTGGTCCGCGGGCAACAGGGCACGCAGCGGCCCGCCCAGCACCGACTCGGCGGTCTTCGCCAGCCAGAACACGACGTAGACCGTGAGTGCCAGCGGCAGCACCGCCGCCAGGCCTTTGAGAAAGGTATTCCACAGTCGCCGCATCGTCGAAGCCCATCAGTCCACCGCCGAAAGAGCGCGCAGTATGCGGCGTACCCGTACAGAAGAACATCGCGGCCCGACTTTGCAGCGCTGCATGGCGAAGTCGCTGCTAAAATCGCCGTCCTCCGCCGCTTGCCGCTCGTTCCGATTCGTCGCCGAATGCTCAAACCTCTCGTCGCGCTGGCCGCGCTCGCTGCTGTTGGATTTCACTCGCTCGCGCAAGCCCGCGACTCGCAACTGCCGCCCGCTGTCCTGCGCGTCATGGACCGCGTCGGCATCCCGACCAAGGGCGTCAGCATCTACGTGCGGGACGCGAACACCAACGAGGTGGTGCTTCAGGTCAACGACAGCCAGCCACGCAGCCCGGCCTCGGTCATCAAGGTGCTGACCACCTACGTCGCGCTGGACTCGCTCGGTCCGAGCTACACCTGGAAGACTCGTGCCTATAGCAACGGTGCCCTGGCGAACGGCGTGCTGAACGGCGATCTGTTCGTGGTCGGCGGCGGCGATCCGTACATGACCTCCGAGCATTGGTGGCGCTTCGTGCAGGGCCTGCGCGAGCAGGGGCTGGCCAAGATCACCGGCGACTTCGTGGTCGATCGGAGTTATTTCGCGCCGGCCGAAGGCTCTCGCGCCGAGTTCGATTCACAACCGTTCCGAAGCTACAACGTGCTGCCGGACGCGTTGATGGTGAACTTCCAGACCTCGCGCTTCACGCTCATCGCCAACGAGCAGCGCGGACGACCGCTGATCCTGGTCAATCCGCTGCCCGTCAACCTCGACCTGCAAAATCAGGTGCGACTGGTGAGCGGCAAGTGCTACACCTCGGGCGTCACGTTCAGCACGCCCGATCCCATCGACCACCCGAACACGGTCGTAGTCGGCGGAACGTTGCCGATATCCTGCGGCAGCTTCTCGATCGGCCGCGCGATCATGACGGCTCCCGACTACGCGTACGGTACGTTTCGCACGTTGTGGACGCAATCGGGCGGCGCGATGGACGGCGAGATGCGAATAGAAACATTGCCGGCCAGCGCCAGGCTGCTGTACGAGCACGACTCGATGACGCTCGCGGAAATCATCCGGCTGGTGAACAAATATTCCAACAACGTGATGGCGCGGCACTTGATGCTGACCTTGGGCGCGGAGAAATATGGACCGCCCGCGACCGTCGAAAGCGGTCGCAACGCCGTTCGTTCGTGGCTCTCGAATCGCGGCATCAACATGCCCGGGTTCGTGCTCGATAACGGCTCGGGGTTGTCGCGCGCCGAGCGAGTGACCGCCCGCGGTCTGGGCGAGATGCTGGACCTGGCGTGGCACAGCCCGTTCATGCCGGAGTTCGCCGCGTCCCTGCCGCTGTCCGCCACCGATGGAACATTGCGTAACCGATTCAAATCGCCCGGCATGCAAGGGCGCATTCGTCTGAAGACCGGCCATCTCGACAACGTCAGCGCGCTCGCCGGCTTCGTCAACGCCGCCTCCGGCAAAACTTACGTTGTGGTCATCATCGTGAATCATCCCGGCGCGCAAGGCGGCTCGGGCGAAGCCGTGCATGCAGAATTGATACGCTGGGTATTCGGTCAGTAGCGTCCACGCATCAGGGAACTGCCGCAGCAAACAAGCGTTTTGCACACACAGTTGCTAAACGGAGTGTGTGCATGAACCGCGCAATCATCGCGACGACGTTATTGGCTTTGAGCACGGGGGCGGCTTACGCGGCACCTGAGAACGACGAAGGTTTCTACATCGGTGGCGGCGTCGGCAAGTTCAATATCGAGATCGATGGGGTCGATGGCGTGGATGAAGCCGTCAAGAGCCTGGATGACGACGACACCGCCTGGCAGGCGTTCATCGGCTGGCGTCTGAATCCTTATATTTCCTTGCAGGCAGCGTATATCGATTTCGGCCGACCCGAGGACGACTTCACAACCCGCACCGGCGATCACGGCAAGTTCGGCGCCGAGCTGTCCGGCTTCGCGCCGTCGATCATCGGCACCCTGCCGCTCGGACCGGTGGAGCTGTCCGCCAAGCTCGGTTATTACATCTACGATCTGAAGCTCACCGGCGACATCGACGATCTGGATGTCGATCGCAGCGACAGCGGCGAAGACTTGATGTACGGCGTCGGCGTCGGCATGACGTTCTTCGATCGCCTGCACGCCAAGCTCGAGTACGAAAAGATCGATCTGGAAGACGTGGACGATTCGAATGCGTTCTGGCTGACCGGACAGTGGCGATTCTGAAGGAAGGTCTAAAGCGACCTGGAGCCCCGGAACCATGCAACCCGCCGGTGATCGTCACCGGCGGGTTTTTGAACATCAGCGCGCCATCGCGGCCAGTCGCACCGGCATGCGCTTCGCGCCCCATTTTCCCGCAGCGCCATTGAACACGCCGGGCAGCTGCGTGCCACAGTGCAGACATTTGCCACCGGCATCGAGCTGCCATTCGCCGAGCTCGTACCAGTCGCGCTCGATCAGACGCTCGCCGCAACCGACGCAGTAGGTGCTCGCACCGGATGGATCGTGCACATTGCCGGTGTAGACAAAATGCAATCCATTCTGGCGCGCAATGTTTCTTGCACGAGTCAGCGTCGCCGCCGGTGTGCGAGCTTTGTCCATCATCTTCCAATCCGGATGGAACGCGGTGAAATGCAACGGCACATCCGGGCCGAGCCGGTCCATGATCCAACGCGTCATCTGATCCAGCTCGGCGTCCGAATCGTTCTCGTCGGGAATCAGCAAGGTCGTGATCTCGAACCACACCGAGGTTTCGCGTTTCAGATACTCGAGCGTTTCCAGCACGGGGGCCAGCTCGGCGCCGCAGATCTTTTTATAGAAGCGCTCGGTGAAGCCCTTGAGATCGACGTTCGCGGCATCGATGTGCTTGTAGAACTCGGCGCGCGGCGTCGGGCTCATGTAGCCTGCGGTGACCGCGACACTCTTGATGCCGACTTCGCGACAGGCGTCGGCCACGTCCATCGCGTACTCCATGAATACGACCGGATCGTTGTACGTGTACGCCACGCTGGAGCATCCCAATCGTCGGGCCGATGCAGCAAGCATCTCCGGCGTGGCTTGATCGGCGAGCGTATCCATCTCGCGCGACTTGCTCATGTCCCAGTTCTGACAGAACTTGCATGCCAGATTGCAGCCGGCGGTGCCGAACGAAAGCACCGAGGTGCCGGGCAGGAAATGATTCAGCGGTTTTTTCTCGATCGGGTCGACACAGAAGCCGCTCGAGCGACCGTACGTGTAGAGCTTCACTTCGCCGGCTTCGACGCCGCGAACGAAGCACAGGCCGCGCTGACCTTCATGCATGCGGCATTCGCGCGGACACACGTCGCACTGAACGCGACCGTCCTCCAATACGTGCCAATGGCTAGTGGGATGCGCTTTCATCGCTGTCGGGACCGGCGTATATATCTGAGTCGTTCAATCATCATGCGCCCTTTGCACGCAGTGGGAAACGCGGTGAGCACGAAGGTTCGACCCCCCGCCGTCGCCGGCCTGTTCTATCCGGGCGATCCGACGGAACTTCGCGATGTGGTATCGGAATATTTAGCACAGGCGCCTTCCGCTGCCGGCCCACTGCCCAAGGCGTTGATCGTGCCGCACGCGGGCTATGTCTATTCAGGCGTCATCGCCGCCGCTGCGTACTCGCGAGTCTCACATCAGCGTAGGCAAATTCGTCGCATCGTGCTCGTCGGCCCCAGCCATCGCGTCTATCTGCGCGGTATGGCCGTGCCCACGGCCGAGGCGTTCCAAACTCCGCTAGGTATGGTGCCGGTGGATCGCGAACTCAAGGCGCGCGTTCTCGCGCATGAGCACGTCATCGAATCCGACTCGCCTCATGCGAGCGAGCACAGTCTGGAGGTGCAACTGCCGTTCCTGCAGATGATGTTCGACGATTTCACGCTGTTGCCGGTCGCGTTGGGGTCGGCTTCCCCGCCGGCCGTGGCCGCCGCGCTCGCGGATGTTTGGGGCGACGAGGAAACGTTGGTGCTGGTCAGCTCCGATCTGAGCCACTATTTACCCTACGAACAGGCACGAGCGGTCGACGCCGAGACGAGCACTGCGATCCTGCGTAACGATGCGACGCTCACGGGCGAGCAAGCATGCGGATGCATAGGAATCAATGGCCTCACGTTTCTGGCTCGGCAGCGGGACGCGCGCATCGAGGAGATCGCCCGCTGCAACTCCGGCGACACTGCGGGTGATCGCAATCGAGTGGTGGGCTACGGTGCGTTCGCGCTCCACGAGTCGGTCGCATGACTCTCAGCCCCGCGCAACGGGCTGAGTTGCTGTCACTGGCGCGTACGTCCATCGAAGCCTCTTTGCCTACCGGTCAGCGCGCCCCTTACGATGGGTTGCCGCTGCATGCGGATCTGACTCGACTCGGCTCGTCGTTTGTCACTTTGCGCGTCGGCGAGGATCTGCGCGGCTGTTGCGGCACCATCGAAGCAACGCGTCCGTTGCATGTGGATGTTTGGAACAACGCTTACGCGTCCGCGTTCGCCGATCCGAGATTTCCTCCGCTCACGCCCTCGGAGTGGGACGACACGGGGATCGAGATCTCCGTGTTGAGCGAGCCGGTGCCCTGTGAAGTGCGCAGCGAGCAAGAGCTGTTGGACGTGCTACGCCCCGGAATCGACGGGGTGATTCTTCAGAGCGGCGGCAGACGGAGCACGTTTCTTCCGGCGGTCTGGGAGCAACTGCCCGGCCCGCGGGACTTCATTCGTCATCTCAAGCTGAAAGCCGGATGGCCCGCGAGCTTCTGGCCCTCCGACATGCAAGTGTGGCTCTACACCACCGAAAGCTTCGATCGGTGACGCCGGCTATTCGAACGAAACCGTGAGCTGTTCATACAGCGCGTCGATGGCCGCGAGCAGCATTTCGGGCCGGCGTTCCAACTCGTGACCTAACGCCTGCACCGAGCGGATCACCATGAACAGCTTCAGCAGTCGCTGCGTGGCCGCCTCGGTGCTCGGCAAAATGCCGGATTCGATGACGCCGCGGCGATAGCCTTGCAGGAAGGCGCGAGTCGTCAGGAACTGCCATTGCGCGAACTCCGGCTCGACCCGCTCGCGCAACTCCGGCCGACGCGTGATCGCGTGTTCCAGAGCCACCGTATGCGCGTATCGGAACGATAGCAGCACGCTCGCCACATCGTGCAGCGGTGAATCTTTCTGACGCCGCTCTTCCAGCGGCAACCTCGTGTCGCCCTCGAAGCCTGTCAGCAGGAAATCATCCGCGGCCAACATCACTTTCGCGAGATGCAAATTGCCATGGATGCGAGTGCGCAAACCGTCGATGGGCGCGGCGGTCAGCTCTCGAATGTAAGTGAACAAACGCTCGCGAGCATGGATCAACTGTTCGGCCCGGGCACGCACGTCTTCGGTCAAGGTCGGCAGACGTTGATTCAGCGCATTGAGCACCGCCTCGGTGTCGAACTGCACGGCGCTGTACCAGCGCGACAGATCCTGTGAGCGGATCGGTTCCGGCGCAAACGCCACATCGGTGGCGCGCGACAGGATCGAATGCATGTCGCCGATGCGCCGGCCCAGCGTCTGCATCTGCGTCGTGAACAACGCATGCGGCGCTTCCGGCACGCTCGCGTCTTGCGACGACAGCAAGCTTGCATGACGCTCGAGATGGTTCAGAGCGTAATTCCACACGTCGCCTTGATTGCGCACATAGGCGAACAGCGAGACCAGCAGCGTCGGGACCTCCGCGTCCCAGACGACATGCCCGAGCATCGGCGCGATGGCTTTGAAGCCGGCCTCGGTGAGCAGACGTGACATTTCCAGATCGGGATGCGGCCCCGGCTCGGCACGACGATAGGCCTTCAGGAACAATGCCTCGTCGATCACGATGTTGGTGTTGGTGGGCTCGGTCCCGACGTGCCGCACGCTCTGCAGATCGGGCTCGGGCAACGCGGGCAACGGTACGCGCGCTTCGAACCGCAGGTCCGCGCCGGCAAACGGCGTGGTCTGCTGGTTCGCCATGCATTGAATCAGCCCGAGACAGAACACCGGCTCGGCGAACGCGTCGATCATCACACCGGCGCGCGCGTGTTCGCGAACTTTGGCGAGCGTCCACTCGGCGGTCCTGAGGATACTGTCGGCGCCATCCTCCCAGCCGATGGTGAGCGGCATGAAGTAGCGACGACGCCCGGCCTTGCCGTCGACATCGACGAAGCTGAGCAGATACGAGCGCTGTTCATAACGCCACAACGTCCGCGGCCCGAGACGGACCGAAGCGATCTCGCTGCGACTGTGCGAGAACCAGCCGCGCGCGCCGATGAATTCCGGCAGCACTTCGTTCTCCAGCTGCTGCAAGGTCCGACGCATGATTCCACCGTTGGCGGACTTGGTGACCTCGGCAAGGAACGTCGCGAGCCCTTCCGTCAACACCAGCACCGGCAACTCCGTGGCGGGCAGCCTTTCGACGTGCCATGTCGGCGGCGCCGCCGATTCGCTCAACTGCAACCAGAAGAAGCCGTGCGCGGGCAGCGTGAGGAAGTACGGCAGGTCGCCGATGGGCGGGAACGCGTTTCGACCCAGCATCTCCACCGGCACGCGGCCTTTGTATTTCGACAGGTCGAGCTCCACCGCCTGCGCCGTCTGCGACAGGTTCGCGACGCACAGGATCATTTCCTGACCGCAGCTGCGCACGTACGCGATGATCTTACGGTTCTGCGGCCGGACGAACTCCAGCGAGCCGCGACCGAAACATTGGAACTGCCGGCGGACGGCCAGCATGCGCCTCGTCCAGTTCAGCAGCGACGACGGATCGCGACTCTGCGCTTCCACGTTGACGGCCTGATAGCCGTAGATCGGATCCATGATCACCGGCAGATAGAGGCGCTGCGGATCGGCGCGCGAAAAGCCGGCGTTGCGGTCGATGCTCCATTGCATGGGGGTGCGCACGCCATTGCGGTCGCCGATATAGATATTGTCGCCCATGCCGATTTCGTCGCCGTAATAAATGATCGGCGAGCCCGGCATGGACAACAGCAGGCTGTTCATCAGCTTGATGCGATCGACATCGTTCCCCAGCAAGGGCGCGAGACGCCGGCGAATGCCGACGTTCACGCGCATGCGCGGCTCGGCGGCGTACATCTTGTACATGTAATCGCGTTCGCGATCGGTGACCATCTCCAAGGTCAGCTCATCGTGATTGCGCAGGAAGATGGCCCACTGGCAGTTATCCGGGATGTCCGGTGTCTGACGGATGATCTCGGCGATCGGGTAACGGTCCTCGAGCGCGACGGCCATGAAGATGCGCGGCATGAGCGGGAAGTTGTATGCCATGTGGCATTCGTCCCCGTCGCCGAAATATTCGCGCACGTCCTCGGGCCATTGATTGGCCTCGGCCAGAAACATCCGGCCGGTGTAGCTCTCGTCCATCGCGGCCCGCATGCGTTTCAGCACGGCGTGCGTCTCGGGCAGGTTCTCGTTGTTGGTGCCTTCACGGACGCATAGATATGGAATCGCGTCGAGCCGCATCCCGTCCACGCCCATGTCCATCCAGAAGCGCATCACGCGGATCACCGCCTCGACCACTTCCGGATTGTTGTGATTCAGGTCGGGCTGATGCGAGAAGAAACGATGCCAGTAGTACTGGCGCGCGACCGGATCCCAGGCCCAGTTCGACGATTCGGTGTCAGTGAAGATGATGCGCGTGCCGGCGAGCTTCTTGTCGTCATCGCTCCATACGTAGAACTCGCGCTCGCGCGAGCCCGGCGGCGCGAGCCGGGCCGCCTGAAACCACGGGTGCTGATCGGACGTGTGATTGATGACCAGCTCGGTGATCACCTTCAGCCCGCGACGGTGCGCTTCCTGGATGAACTGGCGGAAGTCCTCGAGCGTGCCGTAGTCGGGATGGACGTTGGTGTAATCGGCGATGTCGTAACCGTCGTCGCGCATCGGCGACGGATAGAACGGCAACAGCCAGATGGTGTTGACGCCCAGCTCCTGGATGTAGTCGAGCTTTTGCGCCAGGCCGGCGAAATCGCCGATGCCGTCGCCGTTGGCGTCCTGGAATGCCTTGACGTGCATCTGATAAATGATCGCGTCCTTGTACCAAAGCGGGTCGTCGCTCATGTTCTGACGCTTGTACGCTGCAGGAGGTCGATGGGTTCAAACGCACTGGACGGGTTGTCGGGTTCCGTCGGACTTGCGGCCCGGGGCTGAGTGATCCGGATCACAAAAGCCGCCGCCCCTATGCCGACTCCGGCGCGGCCTCTCTCAAGATCGCCCCCCGCCCGCCGATTCCGGGGATGGGCGAGCTTCGCCCGGATCAAGCTCGCCGCGAACCAAGAAAAGCACGTATGTCGAGTACATTGGACCGAGTTTTATCGCCCGGCATCCGGCTGATGCAGGTGGCGCGCCTGCCTATCAAGTTCGCGATCATCAGTACTGCCTTCATGGTTCCGCTGTGCGTGGCCGTGTACGGCGTGGTCAGCTATTCCAAGAGCAACATTGAATTCGCACGGCAGGAGCAGCTCGGCACCGCGTTCCTCGAGTCCATGAACAAGTTCATGGGATCGTTGTCCGCCCGGCGCGCCGGTGACGGCAACGGCGCGACGACCGCCGGCTCGGATGCGCTCGATCAGGCGCGGGCTCTGAACGAGTCGCAGGACAACGCCCTCGCCGTCGACCAGGAGCTGCGCCGCTTGCAAACGAGCTGGAGCGGCGACGCGCTCGAAGACTCCGCCGCGCAGGCCCTCTCCTTGTACGGATTGATCAGCGACAACTCCAAGCTGACGCTCGATCCGGATCTGGATTCGTATTACGCCATGGCCATCGTCATGGACTATGCGCCGAAGCTCGCGGAAACCGCCGCCCGTTTCGACGCCCTGGCGCTCAACATCAAGGCGGCCGGCACGGTGTCCGCCAATGACGATGTGGCTATTCAGTTCATCGCCGCGCGCGCCTCGACTTATCGCGACTCGCTCGTCCTCGCCATCAAGCGCGCGACCGGCGCGAACCCGTTGCTCTCTGCCAAACTCGATGGCCGCAAGCTCGAACAGGCGTATTTCGATTTCACGACGCAGGCCGAAAGACTGCGCAAAGGCGACCTGGCTGCCGCCCGGCCGGGCGTTGGCGGCCAGCTGAGCGAGGAAACATTGTCGGTCTCGACGGCAACCGCTGCCGTGCTCGATGACTTGCTCGCGGTTCGCATCGAGGGCTTCGAACGTCAGCGAAACCTGCTGCTCGCGATTACTTTGATCGGCCTGTCGGTCGCCGTGTATCTGATCGGAGCCTTCTACTGGTCGAACCTGCGCGGCTTCGACGCGCTCATGACTCGCATGCGCAAGCTCGCGCAAGGCGACCTGACGACGAACTATCCCGCGCGCGGCACGGACGAGATTGCTCAGCTGTTGAATGCGTTCAACGGCAGTCGCGGGCAGCTGCAGAATCTGGTTCAGCGCATTCGCGAAGTGACCGGGGAGATCGATAGCGCCGGCCAGCAGATCGCCAACTCCAACGACGAGCTTGCTCAGCGCGAGGCGTCGCAGTCGTCCGCCGTACGGATGACGGCCGAACGCGCGCAGCAGGTTCAGGGCAACGTCCAACGCAATCTCGACAACGCCTTGCAAGGCGAGCGCTTGTCCAACGACGCGCGCGGAGTGGCGTCGCGTGGTAATCAAGCGGTCGGTCAGGTCGTGCAGACGATGCAGGCCATCACCAACTCGTCTCGGAAGATCGGTGACATCATCGGTGTGATCGATGACATCGCGTTCCAAACCAATCTGCTTGCGCTGAACGCCGCCGTTGAAGCCGCCCGTGCCGGCGAACAGGGTCGCGGCTTCGCGGTCGTCGCCAGCGAAGTGCGCAACCTGGCGCAACGCTCCGCCACGGCCGCGAACGAGATCAAGAAATTGATCGGGGCTTCGCTCGAAGACGTGCAGAAAGGCGCCGCGCTGGTCAACGGCGCCGGCGACACGATGAAAGAAATCCTCGCCTCGGTGGAGAGCGTTTCTCACATCATGCAAGAGATCGCGACGGCCAGCCGCACCCAGAGCGATGACATCGCTCAGCTCCATCAAGCCATCGATCGCATCGACGGCGACACCCATCAGAACGCCGCCCGCGTCGAAGAGACTGCGGCAGTCGCGCAGTCGTTGCGAAGTCAGGTGGAAACATTGCTGGATGCGGTGGGGATGTTTACGTTGAGCGGCGATGTCGCGCGAGCAAAAGCCGCAGCCACTCCAGCGGCCGCCACCGCCGTTTCCACCGCTCGCTCGAACGAACAAACACTGCGCCCCGCCGCGTAACTCGCGGGGATGTGATTAGGGCCAGAGTCGCCGGCCTGCTCGATTAAGCAACGAGCACCTGCTCCGGGGAGCAGAGCCGGTTTATCAAGGCGGTCGAAGCGGGATGGCACATTCCGAACCTCGCCACCGGCGGTAAATAGCGCGCAGACGCCGGCATCGTCACGAAGGGTTCGACGGTGAGCTGACGCGACGGTCGCATACGGACGTCGCTCCCCACCACGTGCGTGTCGCGGTCGCTAACGCGACGTTTCGCATTCCGGACGTCGGAGCCCACCACGAAGGTATCGGCGGCGCTGACGCGACGTTTCGCATTCCGAACGTCGGCGCCTACCACGTACGTGTCGGCGGTGGCTGCTGGCCCCAACAGCCGCCGCGAACCACCGCGCCCTCTTCCAAACGCGCACGACAAACAACCGCGGGCATCCGAACAACCGGGCTGCATCCAGCCCCCCAGACCCCGCGAATACCCCAGTCAAACAAAGGCCAGCCCGTAACGAAGCCACGGCCCCGAGGATCGAATGACCAACCGAGCCCTGCTGCAGATCCTGTTTGCAGCCATTCTGCTGTCTCTGCTCGCCTACACCGTGTGGGCCAGCAATCAGCAGCCTGTCTGGCAATGGCAGGGCTGGGCGCGCGGGCCGGATCGGCACTGGACGATCGCCACACTCATCGACGCCTACTACGGTTTCGTCACGTTCTTCGTCTGGGTGTGCTTCAAGGAGCGCGGCTTGTTGTCGCGCGTCGTGTGGTTCGTGGCCATCATGGCCCTGGGCAACATGGCGATGGCGAGTTACGTGCTCTGGCAACTACACAAGCTGCCCCCCGGCGCACCCGCAAGTGACATTCTCACTTCTCGTAGCGAGCCGGCGAGATGAATCCGCTGCTGCTCGTCGCACTCGGCACGCTGCTCGTGTTTCTAATCATGACCGCGCTCTGGCTGCTCGGCATTCGCAATCGAAACTTCAGCTACGTCGACATCGGCTGGTCCGCAAACTTCGCGCTGCTCGCATTGCTATACGCGGCGCTCGCACCAGGATGGGAACCGCGCAAGTGGATCATCGCCGCGATGTATGCGCTGTGGTCGGTGCGGCTCGCGAGTCATCTGGCGAAACGCATCCTCGGCGAGCCGGAAGAAGGTCGTTACGTCGAACTGCGCCAGCGCTGGGCGGCCAATCTGAATGCCAAGTTCTTCGGCTTCTTTCAGCTGCAGGCATTGCTGAACGTGATCCTGGCCGTGCCGCTGCTCATCGCTTGCCTGAATCCCGAGCCGAGTCTGCACCTGCTCGAAGCCGCCGGCCTCACCCTCTGGCTGATCGGCTTGATCGGCGAAAGCATCGCCGACGGCCAACTCGCCGCATTCAAGCGCGATGCATCCAATCAGGGTCGCGTGTGCGATGTAGGGTTATGGCGTTACTCCCGGCACCCGAATTATTTCTTCGAATGGACCGTATGGATCGGCTACGCCGTGTTCGCACTCGCCTCCCCGTGGGGAGGGTTGGCGCTGGCGATGCCCGCGTTGATGCTGCATTTTCTGATCAACGTCACCGGCGTCAAAGCGACCGAGGAGCAGGCGCTGCGCTCCAAGGGCGAGCGCTATCGTGAATATCAGCAGCGCACGTCAATGTTCATTCCGCTACCTGCTTCGCGGAACAATCAGCGAAGGAAGATCGACTGACCATGCTTCGCTGAAACTCATATTTAGACACGTTCATCGCACGCCATCGAGCCACAAACCGCCACTGAGTTTCCCATGACAGCAACAGTCGTCACCCCGCGCCCCGCCGATCCCGCGATCTCTCTGCCCTTCCGCCTGCTCGCGCGCAATCTCCTGCCGGACTCGATCGTGCGCTTCGGCATTCGCCGGCTGCTGGCGGATCGACTGCGCGAAGAGAAGCGCACCAGTGAAGAGGCGCAGCAACGTCATCTGATGCGGTTCATCGCGCAGCTCAAAGCGAGCCCGATCGCGATCAACACGCGCGAGGCGAACGAGCAGCACTACGAGCTGCCGTGCGAGTTCTTCGAGATGGTGATGGGCAAGCACATGAAGTATTCGTCTTGCTATTTCCAGCCAGGCGTCGCTTCGCTGGACGAGGCTGAAGCCGAAATGCTGGCGCTGACGTGCCGACGTGCTCGCATCGCCGATGGCGAGGAGATCCTCGAGCTGGGTTGCGGCTGGGGCTCGCTCACACTGTGGATGGCGGAGCGCTATCCGAATGCGCGCATTATCGGCGTATCGAACTCGCGCACTCAAAAGCAGTTCATCGAAGCTCGGGCCGCCAGCCGCGGGCTGAAGAACATTCAGATCGTCACCTGCGATATGAACGATCTCGCACTGGAGCACGAGCGTTTCGACCGCGTCGTGTCGGTGGAGATGTTCGAGCACATGCGCAACTACGAACAACTGCTGGCGCGTATCGGCTCATGGCTGAAGCCGGCCGGCACGCTGTTCGTGCATATTTTCACTCATCGCGACTACGCCTATCCGTTCGACGTGCGCGACGAGAACGACTGGATGGCGCGCTATTTCTTCACCGGCGGCATCATGCCGAGCGATCACCTGCTCGGTTATTTCCAGCGCGACTTGCGCATTTCGGACCATTGGCGCGTCGACGGGATGCATTACAGCCGCACCGCCGAGTGCTGGCTCAACAACATGGACGCGAATCGGGCGCGCATCGAGCCGATTCTCTCGGCCACGTACGGCGCGGAGAACATGCGCCGCTGGTGGGTGTACTGGCGCGTGTTCTTCATGGCCTGCGCCGAGCTGTGGGGTTATCGGGGCGGGCGTGAATGGTTCGTCTCACATTACCTGTTCACCAAGTAACCGCGGACTTGTGCCTGCGGGCGGCGCGTCGTAGCCTCTGACGGGAGCGCAGCAAACATGATGAGTTGACGAGTCGGCGGGGTGGGTAATGAGGATCAAGCGATCGGCCAGGCGCGTGCTTGGAACGGTTACGACGAGCGGCTTGCTCGGCCTCACGTGCTTGATTATCGCAAACGCCGCGGAGCCGCCGCCGCGTCCGGAATCCCAGCAGGAGTTCTGGGCGCTTTACGACAAGCGCGACTGGTCCGCCGCCATCGAGGAAGCGAGCCGTCTGGTCGAGCACGCGCGCGCCGACAATCGCAATCCGTTGCAGCTCGCCAGCGCGTTGACGCTCCTGGGCAACGCGCAACTCAACGGTGGCGATCGCGCCAGCGCCGAAGCCAGCTATCGCGAAGCGGTGCAGATCACTGAATCGCAAGGCTCTGGCACCGGTCCCGCCGCGATCGATCCGTTGCGCGGCCTCGGTTACACGCTGGCGTTGCTCGAACGCCATGAGGAAGCCATCCCGTACATGGAGCGCGCGGTCGCCATCATTCGGCGTTCGTTCGGCCTGTTCGATCGGAATCAGGAGGGCTTGCTACGTCAACTCGCCGCCAGCCTGACCCGGGTCGGGCGCGGCGCCGACGGCCAGAAACAGATGCTGTATCTGGAACGGATCGGCGAGCGCACTTACGGCGAGAATGACCCGCGCCTGTCGCCGGTGTATTGCATGGTCGGCGATTGGTACGTCGACACCGGGAACTTCATGTTCGCGCGGGATCGCTATCGGGCCGCGATGAGATTGTCGAAAAGAAGTTGGGCAAGAACGACCCGGCACTGGTCCTGCCGCTGCGTTCCCTGGCGCGCAGCTATGTGCAGGAGGTGTATTTCATTTCGGCGGGCTACTACCAGCCGATGGAATCGCGCTCCAATCACCTGGATGCGCCGCCGATGGACCAACGGAGCATCAATCCCAAGTTCATCAGCACCGATGGCGAGCGGGCACTTCAGCGCGCGCTGAAGATTCTCGACGCGCATTCCGACACGCCGCCGACGGTGTTGGCCGACACGCTGATTCAGTTCGGCGATTGGTATCAGGTGAAGCACGAGCCGGAGAAGGCACTCACCTACTACCGGCGCGCTGCCACGCTGGTGGCCAATGCCGACAAGGTGCCTCCCGAAGAGGCGGGCGCGCGCTTGAGTTTCCCAGTACGCGTCTATTATCCGACGCCGCCGCTGGCGATGCGCAATCGTCAGCTGCCGCCGGCGCAGACCGACGAGAAATTCGTGTCGGTGGAGTTCACCGTCACCGGCTCGGGCGATGTGCAGGACGCAAAAGTGATCGAGCAGAACGGCTCACAACGCCAGGCGTCGGAGGCGCTGGACGCCATCCGCGCATCACGCTATCGGCCGAAATTCGTCAACGGCGAGCCGGTGGAGACGACCGGCGTGGTCAATCGCGAAGTGTTCAGGATTCGTAAACAGGAGCACGACGAAAGTCAGTCCTAGGCTCACGCCGAGGTGTGCGCGAGCGCTTCTGGCTGGGGCGGCTTCACGTCCTGTTTCTTCTCCGCGTCCTTCTTTTCCGGATCGGGTGGTTTCGTCTCGGACGGATTCGTCTCGGACGGAGTCGTCTCGGACGGCTGTTTCGAGGCGTCCTCTTTGTCCTTGTCTTTTGCGGGATCGGTCGCGGGCGGCGCTGTCGGAGCGGCACCTGGCGCGGCGGCCTTGTTTTCTTCCTTCGGCGGCGACGTCTTCACGCTCGGCGATGCGCCCGGCGCTGCAGGCGTCACAGGCACATCGGCCGTCGCCGATTCTGGCAACAGTCCTCGCATCACGGCCTGCTCGCGGAATTCGACAGCGAGCTTCGCTCCCGCATCTCGCATCGCTAGCGCGGTGGCGGTCGACAACGGCGCTTCGCTCGACAGGCCTTGCGCCGGCGACGTGCCATAACCCGTGAAGCCCCACGAATCGGCAAGCTTGCCGTCGGGCAAATAAACATTCACCCGATATTTGATGCTCACTGCATAGAACGGCGAGCCGGCGTCGCGCGGCGTGACGAATGCATATTCCTCGATGCTCGGTTCGAGAATCGCAGCCACGCCGCCCGGCACTTGGGTGCCTGCGTTCACGCTATCCACCGGGACCACGCGTTCAAACATCGCGTTCATCAGGCGAGTGATGCCGTCGGCCTGCGCCTTGCCCAGCTCGACGTGCCACTTGGTGCTCCAGCGCTCTTCCTTGTGCACGTAGTTGGCGAATTCGGCCGGCACGAACAAAGCGACGCCGATCGGAATCTTCACCACCAGCGGCGGCGGAATGTTGGTGCTCGCGACCAGCTTCACCGGACCGCAGCCCGCCAGCAGCACCAGCGCGGTGCCAAGGCCGCACGCGGCCGCGGCTATGAGTTGCCGCCGGCGGGCTTGCAGCCATGAGCTCGAGCGAGACAGCAGACGATTGTCTTTCACGATGACCTCAAGGCGCTGAGCCCGAAGTGAATGCCCGGGCAACTGACTCGCCCGGTGTCGGCGTGGCGTCGTTGTCGCCGATGCGAATGCGGGGACCGCCGCCACGCTGCGGATCCTGCAGGCCGACGAACGAGCCTCCGTTACGCTGGCAAAGAATCCGCATCAGGGTCGCGAAGCGGATGCTGGTGTACTGAGGCGCGTCCGGCCGCACCGGGAATCCGATCGCATGAATGCGCACACGGCGCTCGCCGGTCGCATCCTCCCGATTGATGATATCCACGCCCTTGACCACCGAGTCGATGGAAGAGCCGGTGAACTCATCCCCGAATACGTACAGGCTGATTTTCTTGTCCTTCGAGTGATAGGTGCGAATCGCCTCGACGATGCCTTCGATGGGGCTGGAGTTGGAGAACACGTTCCAGGTGCGCAGCCGATCGATCACGGTGCGCCGCTGCGCCGGCGTATCGGGAATCCACTTGCCGCGATAACCGCTGAACATGTAGGTGCCTTCGTCGCTCATCACCTGGAAGCCCTTCAACTGCGGGTAGACGTTCAGCGTTTCCTCCACCTTCTGCAGCATCATCGGCCACACGTAATTGAACATGGAGCCGGACGTATCGATGATGAAGATGATGTATTCGCTGTCTACCGGTATTCCGCCGATGGCGTCGTCCTTCTTGCGGCGGAATCCCGCGCCCAGCAGACGCTTCATCTCCTCGGTCAGGGTCTGCTGCGCCGAGGCCAGCCGTCCTTCGAGCTGATTGGCCACGTCGGCTTCCTGCTTGGACGCGTTGTACTTGCCCCTGACCTCGCTCAGGTCGCCCTGCAGCCGTGCGATACGACGTTTCTCATCGGACAACTGTTCCTGCTTGGCCTTCAGGTCGCGATTGAGGATATCGGCCTGACCTTCGATCTCGATCAGCTCGTCCTGCAGGCTCAGCAATTGTTCCTGCAGGTCGTCCTGAGACTGCTCGATGCTCGGCGTCCGGATATTGCTCAACACCAGCAGCAACACCACCGACCCCAGACCGCAAGTGATGCAGTCGAGGAACGAGATGCTGAACACTTCCGTTTCGCGGCGCGCCCGCTTACCCATGCTTCGTGCTCCGCGTCTGGATCATGGCCAATCCTTCGACGGGCTCATGAATGAACCGCCGGTGTCGCGTGCCGCCACCCAGAACGCCGCCGGCGCCATCGGGTCGCCTTCCATCGGCATCAGGATGACGTTGAACGGCACGGTGCGCGGATATTTCGCGAAGGCGCGCTCGAACAATTTGAGTCGCGCGTCGCCGTCGATGGTCTTGCGGATCAGTGGCGCGGCCGCGCCCTGCGTCGGCAAACCGTCGGTGACCATGATGACGTTGTCGGGCTTCGGATTGAGCGCGTTCAACGCGATGAACGCGTTCTCGATGCTGGTGCCGTCGGCCGGCACCGTCTTGCGCAGCTTGTCGAGAGCTTCGGTCAGCGCGTTGGGATCATTGGTCTTGAGCCACTTGCCTTCCGAGCCCGGCACCAGCGCGTAGGTCTTGGTGTTGAAGGCGTAGATCTGGAACTGTCCTTCCAGCGGCATTTGCGCGGCCAGCCATTCGACGGTCGAGACCGTGCGACGCCATTTCGCGGACATGAGTTTCTTGGCATCGGACATGTTCCGCATGCGCAGGACGTTGACCACCGTCTCATCCAGCATGCTGGCGGACACGTCGACGAACAGCAGAATACGATCGCCGCCGACCTTCAGACCGGTGAGGTACTGACGATCGCCCTGACCGACGAAGCCGCGCACGCGCGTGCCGGTCGCGCTCGGATCCTTGCTCGCGCCTTCCAGCCGGCGATTGCCTTCTTCGAGCGATTTCAAATCGGCCTTGAGCCGCTCGATGGCCTCGCGCCGGGACAATGTTTCTTTGTCTGAATCGGCCAGCTCCAGCTTGAGGCGCTCGGTTTCTTCGAGCACGCGGGTGCCCATGCCTTCGGTGCGCACCGACTCCTTCTCGGTCTCGATCATCGAGTTGCGCAGCACCACCAGCTTCTGATAACCCTCCAGCACCTTCTGTTCCATTTTGGAGACTTCGGCGCGCTGGGTCTGGTCCATGGTCTGCGCCCGCAGACCGCCCTGGGCATTGATCAACGTATAGACGAGCACGACCGACCCGAATGCACAGGTGATGCAATCGAGAAACGACATGCTGAAGACTTCAGTCTTGCGGCGTGCCATCGTCGCTTACCAGTTGAATCATCTCGAGCGTCACGCCGGGCGAACCCAGGCGCAGTCGATCGCCGACCGTCAACGCCGTCCGCCCTGCCACCTTTTCGTCGTTGACGAACGAGCCATAGGTACTGTGATCTTCGACCATGACGGCGCCGTTACGCCGCACGACCGTGCAGTGAGCACGCGATATGCCCGGCAAAGCACTCGGCAATACCAGCGCACGCCTGCCGCCGTCGACTGCCCAACCGATGGTCAGCGGCTGTTCGGTGATGCTCCAGGCGCGGCCTTGAAACAAAACATGAGTGGGTCGCAGCTGCGGTGGCGTGGCGTCGATATCGGACGATTGCTCGTCGCCAGTCTCCGCGCGTGGGACAGGCAACTGATACACGAGCGCGAGTGAGTCCGGCGCGCGACGAATGCTCGACTCATATTGAAGCGCGCCCCATGCGGCGGCGGCCGGCGGCAACACTTGAATCGTGCAATCGCGCAGCGTCCTCAGACGATCCAGCAGACCCGGCATCGCCGCGACCCGCTGGGACACACGCAATTCGATGGGCAGGCCGGCCACGCGCGCGTTCTGCACGAGACGTAGCAATTCGAGATAGTGAGGCTCGGCGGCGGCGATCAGCTGCGCGCGCTCCATCTCCAGCTGCAACTCGCGCTCGCCGAATTGGAACGACAGCGTGACCGTTTCGGCCTGCTGCAATTCGCTCAGCCATTGCGGCAACTGATCGACCAGTCGCTGTTCGCTCGCGGCTTCGTGCATCGGATCGAATCGGGTTTTGCGCACGAAGCTCTCGGCGATGAACTTCGCGAGTGTCTGCTGAATGCCCAGCAAGCCGTGGCGCAGGGCAGCTTCGTAGCGGCTGCGTTTCAGACCGGGATACTCACCGCCCGAATATTCGAGCACGGTGAGCAATGCTTGATGAAGCTCCAGATCCAGATGCAGTACTCGCGCCGGCACCGGCTCGAGGCTGCACGCAGCGAGCGCCGCGTCGACCAGACCCGCCACACTCACGCCCGTCTCATTGATCACACCGAGCAGCAGACCGAGTTGTTCGCGCGTGTAGCCCGCGGGCACCGCAAGCAATACTCCTTCGTTGTCCTGCTTGAAGCGACCGAGCAAACTTTCGGCCTGCGCGAACGCGATGTCGGCCGTCGTGCCGGCGACTCGCGATGGACGGGTCAGGGGCTGTATGCTCAAGGCGCGCCAGAAATTGGTATTCGCGAGCAGCGGCTTCACCCGCACGCGCTGAAGCGCGTCCAGCCCGGTCACCGTCGTTTGATCTTCCAGCAACGCGACGCCCGGGGCATCCGCGACGACATCGACGCTCTCGCCCCCGTTTTCTTTTTTTCGTGCGACGATCAATGCCGCATCGATGAGCTCCAGGGCTAGCACTACCTCACCTGCATGTGCCGGATCAGATGCTGATCGATCCAATGATCGGTGTCGTGTACGAACTGCTCCTGAACCTGTTGCAGCTGGTGCAGGAAGAACATCAGGATCAGGGTCAGCAGCAGCGCGACGAACGTGGCGTTGAACGCGATACCCAGGCCCGAGGTCACGCCGGTGATGTCGCCGGTGACCGCCTTATGAGCTTGCAACAGCGCGTCGCCGATGTGACGCACGGTGCCGATGAAGCCGATGGCCGGAATGGCCCAGGCGATGTAACGAACCATCGCCAGGCCCGAGTCGAGACGATCGGCTTCGGAGTCGCACACCGACTTCGAGGTTTCGGCCGAGTCGCGGATGCTGCGCGTGGCGGAGAACCGATCGAGCGTGCGTTGTAACGCGCGCACCACGAGCATGGATTTGTCCTGGGCCGGCAATGCTTCCAGCTGGCGTGAATAGTCTTTCGCATCCTCGGGCAAGACCTTGATGCCCTCGGGCACGTGGATCAGCTCGCGATCCAGCAGCTGGCGCTCGCGACGAACCAGGATGGCCTTGTAACCGAGGATGAGCAGCGCCCAGATGAAGTGAATGATCTCGACTTCCTGCTCGGGGGCGTTGATCACCAGAAAGAACGAGCGTTGCGGCACGTAATCCTTGTCCGCCTTCAAGCGTGCCTGCTCCTGCGCGACGATCTCGTCACCGGTGGGACGGATCCACGACACATACAGCGCGTGCACGACCACGATGGTCGCGATCAACGCGATCAGCGTGACGAAGAACTCGCTCGGATAAGTGGCCGTGCGGGGAGAGCGAGAAGCCGGGGCGGCGGCGGTAACCATGATGGAGTCCTGTCGAATCAGATATCGATGGGGAAGGACACGTCGAAATCGGCGCGCACCTGTTCGGACGGCACGAAGCGCTCCGGCGAGCCGCCCTTCCCGGACGACTTGGGCTTGGTAGCGGCCTTCGCCTCCTGCGCGGCCTCGTCCTGCTCGGTCTTGGTGCCCTGCTGAGCTTGTGTGGGTTCGTCGCCCTTCGGTGCCGCGGATTCGTTCGCGGGCTTGGCATCGCCCGGCTTGGCCGGCGCCTGTGTCGCTGCCTTGGCGGGCGTGGGCTCGGCCGCCCAACTCGTCGTGACCGTACCGGTCGCGCAACACACAGCCAAAAGGGTCAGCAGTCGTAGCGCTTTCATAGGTTGCCCCTCACTCACTCCGCATATCGGGCGACGCGGAAGCCCACGTCGTTGGCCTGACTCTCACCGAAACTGCGCGCCGACAAACGCAGATCCGTGACACTCGATTGCTTCCAGCTGGAGCCGCGAATCACGTGCTGCTTGCCATCGGCAGGGCCGGTGGGATCGATGGCCACCCCGCCGCTCTCCGGACTCACAGTGTAGTAGTCGTGCACCCATTCGGCGACGTTGCCGCCGATATCGAACAGGCCCAGAGGACTCGCCGGGAATTTGCCGGTCGGCGCCGCCGCGGCGTAGCCGTCGTCGTAATCGGGAATGACATCCTGAACGATCAACCGCGCGGTCACGTCGGCGTAATTTCCCGACCGGGGCGCGACCGGCAGCGAATCGCCCCACGGATAACGACGGAATTTGCCGCCACCCTCGTAGCGCGCCACCCATTCCCATTCGGCGTCGGTAGGCAGCCGATAGCCCGTGGTCAGCGGCTGCACGGCGACCAGGCGGCCATCCTTGTTCTGGTACGCCGGCGGCAAGCCTTCCTGTTGCGACAGCCAGTTGCAGAACGACGCCGCATCCTGCCAGGTCACGCCTACCACGGGTTGATTGTCCAGATCGAGCGTGTGCTGACCGATGATGCCGGAGCGATGGTCGGCCTTGAACTTGCGGAACTGGCCGTTGCTGACTTCACTCACGCCCATGTAGAACGGCCGCTTGAATTGCACATCGCGCTGGCCCTCGTTGGCGCGACGGCCCGGCTCGCGACGCGGGCTGCCCATCGTGAAAGCACCGACCGGCATCAGCTTCAGCGCCAGCCCCTGATCCGCCTTGGCACGAATGTTCGCCGGCGTGGCCGCCATTCGGGACTGCTCCGGCGTGAGCAGAGTGGTCTCGATCTTCTGCGATACACCGGGCCGCGGCGTGATGCTCGTCTTATAGGTGACGAACCCGGTCTTGCGGATCTCGACCTCGTGCGTGGTCGAGACCAGTCGCAATTTCTGATTGGCCGCACCGACGGACTTGCCGTCGACAAACACTTCCGCATCCGCCGGCAGCGCCGCCACGGTCACTTCGCCGAAGACACCCGAGAGCGGCACGGAGAGCGTGCGATTCTCACCCGCCGTAAGAGAAATTTCGCGCGTGGCGGCTTCGTAACCGGGCAACGTGAGCACGACGTTGTGTGAGATGTCCGGCCGCAGTTCCAACGATACCGGGGTCTGGCCGCGATACACGCCGCCGACCGAAACACTCGCGCCGGACGGTTCCGAACGTAGCGCCAGCTTGCCATCCGGCAACCCGAGCCGCACCGGGCCGAGCTTCATCGGCTCGTTGGCCTTCACCTGCACGTCGGTGGTCCACGATTTGAAGCCGTCCATGCGCAGCTCGACCGGATGATTGCCGGCGAGGATCTGTGTCGTCACCGGCGTGACACCGCGCTCTTCGCCATCGACGAACAGCTTCGCGCCGGCGGGCTCCGAGCTCACTGTGACTTCGGCCCATGCCGGCACCAGTTTCGGCGCGAATGTCTGGCTCTTGCCCTCACCGACCACTTCCAATTCGCCCGAGAACGGTTGATAGCGAGCGGCGGCGATCGCGATCGTATGTTTGCCCGGCGCGATCGTGAACTCACCCGGCGCGGCGCCGATTTCTTTACCGTCGAGTGTGACGCGAGCCTGCGACGGCACGTCGACGCGCACGCGGCCGGGGAGCTTTTGCAGCTTCAGCGCGAATGTTTGATTGTTCTCGCTGGTGATTTTCGCTTGCAGCTGCGCCGGCGAATATCCTTCCTGCGTCGCCTTGATCAGGTAATCACCGGGTCGCACCAGCACGCGATTGGCGAAGTGCACCGCCGGCAAGGTGCCCTGGATATCGACCTTCGCGGTGGCCGGATCGGTGCGCACGCTCACCGACGTGGCAGTGAAAATAAACCAGAGCACAACGGCGACCAGCGCCGCCGCCACGCCGGCAATGATTTTCTTGAGATCGAGCGAGAACTTGCTCTTGGCCTTGACCGGACCGCTCGGACGGAACTGCAACGGATCGATGCGCTCGGCATCGCCTTCGCCTCCCTGCAAACGAGCCGACGGCTCGATGATGGGCGGCGCTGTGATATTACCGCTGCTGCCGTCGTCGACTTCGACGACGCGCTGATTGTCTCGTTGCGCGAGCAGCCGCAGACGCGCGGCGCCGAAGTTGATCACATCGCCGCTGCGCAGCCAGGTGGAGCTCTGCACCGGCACGCCGTTGTGAAGCACTTCGGCGCCGTCGGCGGGTTGCACGAACAGCTGATCCTCGTGCATTCCCAAATAAGCTTCCGCGCCTTCGGGGCGGCCGGCCATGACGATGGCGCTGCCCTGTCCGCCCACGGCGATAGGAAAATCCGTGGCCGTGAAGCGGCGCTCACCCAACGACTCGCGAACGATCAGCTCGCTCAAATCTTATCCTCGCAGCGAATCACGACCGGTTCCGGCGCCGCTCCCGGCATCACGCTGATCTCTCGTCGCACGTCGCGATAGCCGGGTCGGGTGCCGACCACGGTATAGCTGCCGGGCACCAGATCCAGGGAACGTTGCTCGAACGCTCCGAGGGCACCAACGCGATAAATGGTCACTTGAGTCATGTTGTCCGAACGCAGGGAGACCGCCACCGGCACGTCGGCGCGCGCCAGCCATTCGCCCAGGGTCTTGATCTGGCGGCTCAGGATCGGGCCGGGATTGGCGATGCTCGAGGCGCGCGCCAATGTTTCTTTCGCCACCGCCCGCACCGACTGGCTGAACAGGCGCTCGGGCTGCGTGAGATACATTTCGAGCTGTTCGTTCAAGCTGGCGCGAGGCGAGGTGCGAGCGACACCGTCATTGGCGGCGGCAACCGTCGAATCCAGCTCGAGGACGCTGCGATATTCCTTGAGCGCCTCGGCCCACTTCTCCTGGGACTCGAGCTGCTGAGCCTGTTGCAACTTCACGCCGATCACGCCGGTGCGTTGCTCTTGCTCGATCTGTCTCAGCGCCTGCGGAATCTCCGGCGCATCGGGACGAATGCGACGCGCGGCTTCGAACGCCTCGCGCGCTTGCGAATAATTTGTCGCTGCCAGCGCGCTGTAGCCGCGTGCCATCGCGCTCGCGAATGCATCGGCGGCCTGCCGAGATGTAATACGCGCGATGCCTTCGCTGGCTCGGGTCGCCTCCGCATCGAGCGCCAGGGCTTTGTGGAAGCTCTCGAGCGCGGCGGTCGCGTTGCCGTCTTTTTCAAGCCCTTCCGCTTTGGTCAGCAGCGCGAGCACTTGATCCAGCGTGCCCGCACGCTTCAAGCCACGCGCAGCCACCTGGTTGTTCGGTTCGATCTTCAGCGCGAGCTCGAATGCAGCCTTGGCGTCTTCGGAACGACCTTCTTTCAAGCCCTGCGCGCCGGCCTTCAGTTGCTCCGCCAGCACTTGCGGCGCGCGCTTCTCGACGACGTCGAGCAACGGTGAAATGTCATTGAGCTTCTGTTCGGCGGCGGTGTATTCGCGGGCGGCCACATCCTGATCGGCGGCGGCCAGCAATGAATTCGCGCGATTGAATTCTTCGCCGCCCCATTGAGCGGCGGCACGCGCATTGAGCTTCTGCAGACGTTCGTCGAGGGCGCCGCGCAGTTCTTCGGCCGCCTGCTTGGCCTTGGCGAGGGCCGCGAAATCGATTTCCTTTTTCTGCTCGGCCGGTTTCTCTGCCGGCTTGGGAGCAACGGCCGCGACTGGAGCTTTCTGCGCCGGCTGCTCGCGCTCCACCACCTTCGGCAGAACGAAGAACACGACTGCGACAGCAACCACACCCAGCGCCACCAGCGCGGCACCCAGGCCGCGTCGGAAACCTTGACGGCGCAGATCGTCCTCACTGACGCGCGGGCCGGTCGTGCGTTGCCATTCGCTACGCAAAGGCTCGCCCTGACCCGGCGGCGGCCGCAAAGCAGGCGGCTCGATCCTCACCGAGGCAGGCTTGATAGGAGCAGGCTCGTTCATATCGCTCATCATCGCAGGCGGCGGCGGACTCGCAAGCGCCGCGCGCAAATCTCTTTCGACATTCCCCATATCCTTAGGTCGGGCCTCGGCCCGACGCGCCAACAGCGTCATCACCAGCTGCGCGACAGCCGGCGGCACGTGGACCGGCAGCGGCGCTGGCTCACGCGTTACGTCGCTCGCCGCCGCCGCGTCCGGGTAGAACGGCGGGTAACCCGACAATAACTCGTAGAGCAGCGCGCCAAAACCATACATATCGTCCGCGACACTGGCCGGCGCACCGTCGAGCTGTTGCGGACTGGCGCTGAACGGCGAGCCTCCGGTGAATGCACCGAAGTCCGCCAACAGCGGCGTGCCGTCCGCGCTCAACAGAATGTTCGCGGGCTTCAAGTCCCGATGGACGATGCCCGCGGCATGCGCTGTCGCCAGTGCCGACGCGATCGGAATCGTCGCTTGCAGGATCTCGCTACAACCGCGACCGCGCAGTCGTGTTAGATCGCCACCCGCGGCGTAATCCATCGCGACCCACGCGTAACGCGCCGACCGCCGCAGCCCATCGACTCGCAGAATGTTCGGATGGCCGAGCGCCGCGACGCGTGCGTACTCGTCGTGCATAGCCGCGCAGGTTGCAACGTCTTGCGCCAACTCTGCCGACAGAATCTTGACCGCGACCAAGCCGCGGCGTTCACGTTCTTGCGCCAACCAGACTTCGCCACTGCCGCCCGCGCCGAGACGGCGCACCAGCATGAGATCGGCAGACAGTTCCTGCCCGCGCTCCAGCATGACGAGTAAGTGCTTGGATGGGGCGGCGGGCGTTATCCGCCAGTGTCAGGCTTGGACGACGCCGCCTTCGACGTCGCTTCCCGCGGCACTGGCGCGACGGGCACCGCCACGCCGGTTTCGTTTTCGTAAAGCTCTTTGAGCAAGCGCCGCCACTCGGTGTACTGCTCTTCCGCCGTGCCCTTGAGTTGCAACGTGCGGCCTTCCACCTCGACCACCATGGGCTGAACTTCGGCCTGGAACGATTCGCCCAGCTGCTTCAACGAGTCCGAGTGCAGCTTCACTTCCGCGCCCTTGTCGAAGCCACTCTTCACGGCGTAGGCGCCGCCGAAGATCGCGCCGGTGGCGGCGGCCTGCCCGGCATATGTATTCGCTTCCGCGCCGACCACGAGACCGCCGACGATCGCCGCCGCGCCGAGGAGCTTGCGAGTGATCGCCGAGCGCTTCGCTTCGTCTTTCGCTTCCAGCTCCGAGTAGCTGTAACGGCGCCAGTTGGTGTACGGCTCCGACATGTTCTCAGCGAACAATGAATAGTGCTCGTTGATCGTGTCGAGCAGCGCGTAATCGCGCTCGCGGATTCGATCCATTCTTTGCAACATCGGATCGTCTTCGGACGGCAGCCGCACGACCTGCTTCACGCCCTTCTTGTCCTGGGTCATGTAGTCGCTGAAAGCGTACGGTGCCAGGTCGGAGGCGAAGCGCAGCTCGGACACGCGACGAACGTTTTCCAGATCGGCCGCGGTCATCTGCTGGCGATACATGAGCATGTCGTTGGCCAGCGTGTTGTACAGATTCTGGAAAGGATCGCGCGGCTTGCCGGTTTGATCCTTATATGAGCGCGTGTCCGCGAGCTGGGTGTACTCGCGCTTGAACCATTGCCGACCGGTCGCGTCGGTGACGGTGATGTCGGCGCGTAGTACCTGGCCGGTCGATTCGATGATCTTGCCCGAGACATATACATCGAGTGCCTCGGCGTCCTGCGGCATCACGCGCACCTGGCCCCACTGGCCGGTGCCTTCGAGCGTGTTACGTAGCTGCATCGGCAGGTAGCGCGCTTCGGCTTTGCGCACCTCGGGGAAGATGTGCTCCTGCTCCATCTTCTTCTCATCCTTGGGAACGTTCTCTTCGAACAGGCGCACGCCGACGTCGAGCAACTGTTCCTGAGGAATCTCCGTGGCGGCCTGGATCGCCTTGACCCGCTGCTGCGGGCGGGTTTCGTGAGTGACGCATCCGGCCGCGCCCAGCGCGGCCACCGACAGGACAAATAGAGCAAGCGTGCGCTTCATAACTTTCAACCTGAGCCGTTCTTGTCGCTGTGCCTTACCTGCCCCATTGACGCCGCATCGATCCGCCAGTTTTGTTTTGTATCGAGCACGGGAGACCGCTCAGGTCCCCTTCTTATAATTGCGATACTCCTGCCAGAGTTTCTCCTTCAACTCCGGATCGGTCTCATTCATCGCGGCCTCACGCAACTGGCGGGCGACGATGTCGTCGTCGCTGCCGTCGGGAATGCCAGCCGGTACCGTGTTCGGGCCGCTGCCGCCGGCGGCTCCGCCGCCCACGCCACCGCCGCCGCCTTGCTGGCCACCTTTACCTTGACCCTGGCCCTGACCTTCACCTTGGCCCTGACCCTGACCTTGGC
>JAEWAF010000110.1 GCA_023391815.1 Pseudomonadota bacterium | reverse complement strand
AAAAATTTATTTTGTAACCCCCCCCTCCCAGGGGGTGGGGGGTTGGGGGGAGGCTCTTCTCTCAGGAAATAGGGTTGGCTTCGGCGTGACGTTTGACATTCGCCCAAACGTCACCGAACGCGGCCGTGATATTTCCGCGTGCCTTATCGACCGGCGGGAAATCATCGGTCAGGTCATCGATCCGTAACACGTTGCGCGGCTTGCCCTTCGGAAAGTCGCTGCGCACCGTGAACAACAGCCGCCCTTCCACCGGCACTTCCCCGGTCAGCAGGCGGACCGCCGCCATTCGGTCATACAGCGCGTGCTGGGGATTCGGAAAGGTATAGCGCTGCTTCTTGCCGATCGCCGTCCATTCGAGCATCTGATCGCCGCCGAAAATCGCGCCCGGGCGATCCAGCAGGTCCGCGACCAGCAGGCCACGCTGCGTCAGCAGCAGATAATGGACGTGGATCTGCCCGCCGTTGCCGTTCGGGATCAGGACGTTTTTCAACATCTCGTACGCGACGTTGGCGATCGCGGCGTCGATGGCCTTGCGGTACCGATAGGCGCGGACCAGCAGGTACAGCCAGACAAGGAGCGCGACCACCGCCGCGACAATCGCGGCGGGAATCGCCCAAAACGGAATCTGCTCGGGAAGCTGCATGCGGTCTTAGTTTTGTTGCAATTGCGTCCGTAACGCCGACAGCGAGGGCTCTAGTTCCTTTTCCTGCCGCGGCAACGAGAGCAGCTTCGCCAGCGCCGGCGGCACCGGCACTTCCTGCCCGGTCTGCGGCTCGACGATATCGTTGAACTTGGCCGGATGCGCGGTCGACACGATCACCCAATGCCCGCGCGCGCCTCGCGACAACATACGCCGATAAACCTTCGCGGCCGTGGCGGTATGCGGACACCACACGCGGTTGAGCTCGTGCGAATCACGACGCAAGGTGCCGCGGATCTCGATGTCATCGACGCTCGAAGCGCCGAGCTGCCCCTGCAGCTCCTCGAAGTCCGGATGCAGCGAGCGCAGCCGCTCCATATTGCTCGGATTGCCCACGTCCATCGCCGAGGCGAGGGTCGCCACGCTCGGTCGAGGCTGCCATTCCCCCGAGCGCAGGAAATCCGTCACGGTCTGATTGGCGTTGGTCGCAAGCACGATCTCTCCGATCGGCATTCCGACATGGCGCGCCCAGACGCAAGCCATGGCATTGCCGAGGTTGCCGGTCGGAATGATGTAGTTCGGACGCCGGCCGAGCTGTCGCCACAGCTCCAGGCTCGAGGCGGCGTAGTACACCATCTGCGGCAGCAGACGGCCGATGTTGATGCTGTTCGCCGAAGACAGCTGATGCGATTCCTGGAGCGCCGGATCGAGGAATGCCTCCTTCACCATGCGCTGGCACTCATCGAAGGTGCCCTTCACCGCGAAGGTGCGCACGTTGCCGCCCCAGCAGGCGAGCTGCTGTGCTTGTCGGTCGGACACGAGGCCCTTCGGATACAGCACGACCACATCGACCCAAGGCTTGTTGTGGAACGCCGCGGCGACCGCGCCGCCGGTATCGCCCGAGGTTGCGACCAGGATGGTGAGCTTCTTCGGCTCGTTGCGACGGATACGCTCCATGGTCGCGGCCAGGAAGCGCGCGCCGAAATCCTTGAACGCGCACGTCGGGCCGTGAAACAGCTCGAGCACGGAGGCCGGCTGCGGGGCCTGATCGAGCGTCACCAGCGGCGCCGGGAAGTTGAATGCTTCGCGGCAGATCGCGCCGAGCTCGCTGGCGAGCGCATCGCCCTCGAAGAACGGCGCGAGCAGACGCGCGCCAATCTCGGGCAATTCGGTGACGCCGTCGAACTGTCGGGTGTTGAAGTGAGGGAACTCGCCGGGAACATACAGGCCGCCATCCGGCGCGATGCCACGGGCGATGGCTTCGCTCAGCGAAGCGCTAACAGCAGAACTTCTAGTGCTTATGTAGTGCATGGAACGGAAAGGAATAGTTGTGGACCCGCTACTTTCTGTTCCGTTAGTCCACTACTCTCGCACCCACGGCGTCGAGCGTGGAAATCCACGCATCGCTGTCCATCTTCACGCCCGCGAAGCCCGCCACCATCGCGTCACGGACGCGCTCGGCATGCTCATGCTCGCACCAGGCGAAGATCGTGGGGCCGGCGCCGGAGATGGAGCAGCCGAGCGCGCCATTGCTCATCGCGCCCTGCTTCACCGCCTGGAAGCCGGGAATCAACACTTGTCGCTGCGGTTCGATGATCACGTCCTCGAGCGACTCACGAATCAATTGCAGATCGCCGGTGAAACAGCCGGTGATGAAGCCGGAGATGTTGGCGGTCTGCCAGATCACATCCGACAACGACACCGTCTTGCTCAGGATCGAGCGCGCCTCGCGCGTATTCAGCACCATGTGCGGATGGACCAGGACGCAGCGCACCGTCGGCGGCACCGGGATCTGTTTGACGTTCGGATTGTCGATTCCCACCGTCAGCACGAGTCCGCCAAACAAGGACGGCGCGATGTTATCGACATGACGCGAGCCGCTCGCCACCTGTTCGCCTTTGAGCGCGAACTGCAGCTGTTCCAGCAGCGTGAGCGACTTCGGCAGCAACGCATTCGCCGCGACCACGCCCGCGACGGCGGACGCAGCCGAGCCGCCGAGGCCCGAACCGAGCGGAATGCCCTTCTCGATCGACAGCTCGAAGCCGAAGTCGAGCTTCAGGTCGCGAACCATGCTCAACACCGCCATGCCGGCCGTGTTCTTCTCGGCATCGAGCGGCAGATCCACTGTAGTTCCGGTGATCGCGGTGATCTTCACGCCGGGCGTTGCAACGCGACGCGCGGTCACGCGATCGCCGATCGACTGGAAGCTGTGGCCGAGCACATCGAAACCGACCGCGACATTGCCGATGCTCGCGGGCGCGAAGGCCGTTGCCGATTGCCTGCTCAAAGCCGTGCTCCCAGATACGCGCACACGCGCAACAGATCGCCGAACACCCCGCCCGCGGTCACTTCGGGACCCGCGCCCGGCCCCTGCACCACCAGAGGATTCTGGTTGTAGCGTGAGGTCAGGAACCGCACCACATTGTCGGTCAGATTGATGTTCGCGAAGGTGTGCGAGCGTTCCAGCTCGACCAGCCCCACCGAGGCCTTGCCGGTCGCGGCATCCAACGAGCCCACGTAACGCAGCACGCGATCGCGGCTGCGCGCCGCCTTGAGACGTTCCGCCATCGGCGCGTCGAACTCGGGCAAGCGATCCAGGAACTCTTGCGGCGAGCACTGGGTGAGTGCCGGCGGCACCAGACCTTCGAGCTGCACGTCACCCAGTTCCAAACGCAGTCCCATCTCGCGCCCCAGAATGATGAGCTTGCGCGCGAAGTCCAGACCAGACAGATCGTCGCGCGGGTCCGGCTCGGTGTAACCCTTCGCCTTCGCCGTGCGCACGACCGAGGAGAACGGCTCGGAGCCGTCCCACACGTTGAACAGATAGGCGAGCGTGCCGGAGAGAATGCCCTCGATGCGCCAGATCTGATCGCCGGTGTCGCGCAGATCCCGCAGCGTCTGGATCACGGGGAGGCCCGCACCGACGGTTGCTTCATACAGGTAGTGGGCATTGCCCTGACGACGCGCCTCGTGCAGCCGGGCGTACAACTCCAGCTCCGAGCTGTTCGCTTTCTTGTTCGGGGTCACGATGTGAATGCCGCTCGCGAGCCACGCCGGATAGCGCGCGGCGACTTCGGAGCTGGAGGAACAATCGATGATGATGGCGTGCGGTAGATGATCGGCACGCACGTGCTCGGCGAACCGCGTGAGATCCGCCTCCTCGCTCTTCGTCTTGAACGCATCGCGCCAGCCCGAGAGCGGCACTTCGGCATCCGACAGGTGCATGCGCTTGGAGCTCATGATGCCGCGCACGCGCAGATCGAGCTTCAGATCGCGCGACAAGCGCTCGACCTGCGAAGCCATCTGATCGAGCAGCACGCCGCCCACGGTACCCGGGCCGATCAGGCCGATCGAGACGGTGTGCGGGGAGAGATAGAAGCTCGAATGCACCGAGCGCAGGGCGCGCGATGAATGTTTGCCATCGATGACGGCGGAAATGTTTCTTTCGGAGGCGCCCTGAGCGATCGCACGCACGCTGACGCCCGCGGAACCGAGCGCGCCGAACACTTTGGCCGCGACGCCGTGCGAGCCGGCCATGCCATCGCCCACGACCGCGAGGATGCTACAGCCGACATCGACCTCGACGCTTTGAATCTGCCCTTCGCGCAGTTCGCGATCGAACGCCTGGCGCACGACCGCTTCGGCGCGCGCAGCCTCACCTTCTGGGATCGCAAAGCAGATGGAATGCTCGGAGCTGCCCTGGGAGATCAGGATCACGGAGATGCCGTGATCGCGCAGCGCGCCGAACAGCCGATGCGCGGTGCCTGGCACGCCGATCATGCCGGCGCCTTCCAGGTTCACCAGCGCGATCTTGTCGATGCAGGTGATGCCCTTCACCGCGATCTGCGACGTCGGTTTCTCACAAATCAGCGAGCCGGCCTTCTCGGGCGCGAAGGTGTTACGAATCCAGATCGGGATGCTCTTACGCACCGCCGGCGCCATGGTCTGGGGGTGAATCACCTTGGCGCCGAAATACGCGAGCTCCATCGCTTCGTTGTACGAGAGCGAGTCGATGACCTTTGCATCTGGCACGAGGCGCGGATCGGCGCTCAGCACGCCGTCGACGTCCGTCCAGATGTGAATTTCTTCCGCGTTCAGCAAGGCGCCGAAGATCGAGCCGGAGAAATCGCTGCCGTTCCGGCCGAGGGTGGTCTGCAGACCGTTCGGGTCGCGCGCGACGAAGCCAGTGATGATCAGCGTGGCGGGATCGGACGGCGTGATGCGGTCCATATTCGCCTGCGACACTTCCCAGCGCACGGTCGGGCCGAGCGGGCCCCATTCGACCGACACGACATCGCGCGCATCGACCCACTGCACGGCGCCCGGACGGCGGCCCCGATGGCGCAGATACGCACTAAACAACCGGGTGGACCAGATCTCGCCGTAGCCCGCGATCAGATCGCGAACGGTCTGCGACGCCGAGCGAATGAGCTGCACGGTCTGCAGAATGCCGGCGATGTCGCGGCATTCCTGTTCGAGCTTGGCCATGTACTCGACGCGCGCGCCGTCCGGCAGCAGCGTGTCGGCGATGACCTGATGGCGATGGCGCAGCTGTTCGATGCGCTCGGCCAGCGTTGTTTCCTGTTTTTCGGCGGCAATGACCAGATTCAGCAGCGCGTCTGTCACGCCGCGGCACGCCGAAAGGACCACGCCCAGTCGCGGATGCGGATCCTGCTCCAGAATCCGAGCCACGCGCTCCATGCAAGTCGCATCGGCGACGCTCGAGCCGCCGAATTTATGTACGCGCCAGCGCTCCACTTGTCTCATCTCTTCTTGCTTGAGGATGCCAAACCCGCGCACGCGCACCCTCCCGTCTGCCTGACCGGCACAGGATCAGTGGACTCGAAGGGGACGGCGTTTGGGAGGGCGACACTCTACTGACAGCGGCAACATGGCGCAAGCTGCCGTCTCGCCGGCATTTTTTGGCCCGAGCGGAGCGCTGAACCGGGGTGACGGGCGACGCCCTGATCCGGGCTACGTCGACGGGTCGGCGCGGCCGAAAGCCAGCAAGGTGCTGGCCTCATCTTCGCCCGCGGCGGCCGGGAAGCCGGGCCGCGAGAAGCACAGTGTCTCGCTGGGGTCGGGCTGCGCATTGTTGGCTTGTTCATTCACGTACATGACGCGGGCCGGGCCGACCTGAATCAGGTCACGGTGGCGTAGCGCCCGGCGGAGAATTCGCCGGGAGTTCACCACCAGGCCATTGGTGCTGCCGAGGTCGAGCAGCAGGTCCCGGTTGCCATCTCGGACGATGAGCGCGTGATAACGGCTGATGAACACCGAGTCGATGCGCACGTCGGCCTCCTCGCCCCGCCCCACCAGCACGCGGTCGGACTTCAGCGGGACTTCCCGATCCGGCTCGCCTTGGACGGTGATGACGAGCTTGCCCTGGCTCGGGCTCGATGCGAGGGCCGCGACCTGCTCGAGCACGGCGGTCTCCATGCGCAATCGGCGACGGACCCAGCCCAAATCCTCGATCGCCTTGTCCAGCGCCGAGCTCGTGACCAGCCCGGCCCCTTCCTCGCGCGCATGAACGAGCGCCCGCTGACATAGCTTGTTGATGTTGGCCGGGATACCGAGGCTGCATGCGTGAATCTGGGGCAGCAGCGTGTATGGCATCAGGCTGTCGGGATTGGGCGCACCGGCCGCGCGCAGTCGATGCGCTACGTAGGCGGCGGTCTGGTCTTCGGTAAACGCGTTCAGCGAGAACCGGGAGACGTTGCCCGTCATCAGCTCGACCATGCGCGGCGATTCCAGCACCAGGTTGAGCGCGGGTTGTCCCAGCAACAAAATTTTCAGCACGCGCACGCCGTCGTGCTCGACGGCCGCGAGACAGCGCAGCTCCTCGAGCACCGAGGGATGCATGCTTTGCGCGTTCTCGACGATCAGCAGGCACAAGCGACCGGTGCCGGCCTGGTGCGCAAGAAAGCGTTCGAGCAACCGGCGACGATCGGTCTTGTCGTCATCGCCCAGTGAAAACCCAAACTGCCGCAGGATCTCCAGCAGGAACTCGCGCGGACCGATGTGCTCGCGCTGGACCGTGGCGACGTTCACGCGCTCATCCAGATCCTTGAGCAAGCGTCTGATCAGCAGACTCTTACCGCAGCCGTTATCGGCCGTGACCACGCCCAGCCGAGATTTGGTCCACAGCGAGTGCCCCATGAATTCCAGCGCGCGCAGGTGCTGATCGCTCGGGAAGAAAAAGCTCTCGTCCGTGGTATCGACGAACGGCTCGGTCGCCAGACCGAAACCGGTAGAGATGGGCAATACGGCGACGTCGGATGCGGTCATGAATCGGGGCTGAAGTGTCCGTAACTCGCTGACTTAGTTAAAGTTGGAAGCAACGCGCGCATCCCTCGCGCCGGATCGGACAATAATCCCTGTGCCGCTGCAGTACAAGCGATCCTATGGACCTTGTGTTGCGGCAATACGCGCGCCGCTAAAATGGCGCGGAAAAACCCACGGGTACCCCCGGCGCATGCGAATCGTCGTCGTTTACGGAAGTCATAAAGCGCAGGCTTGGCGCGACGCCCTCGCCGCGCAACTACGCGATGCCCAGGTTGATATCTGGCAACCCGGCTTCACCGAGCCCGCCGAGTACGCGGTCGGCTGGACGCCGCCGCCGCGCTTCTTCATCGACCAGCCGAAGCTGCGAGCGTTCTTCTCGACCGGCGCGGGCGTCGAGCATGTGTTGAACAATCCCAACCTGCCCGCCGAGCTGCCGATCATCCGGGTCGAAGACGCCGGCATGGGCGAGCAGATGGCCGATTACTGCCGCTTCGAAGTCCTGCGCTGGATGCAGCGACGCGACGACTACGCCGCCCAACAGGCCGCGGGCGTGTGGAGACCTTTGCCGGAGTCCTATCGCGAGGACTGGCCCGTCGGCATCTTTGGCTTGGGCGTGCTCGGACGCCAGGTCGCGAAAGCGTTTGCCGCGGATGGGTTTCCAGTAAACGCGTTCTCGCGCTCGAGCACCGCGGGCGAGCCGAACGTACGTTTATTTTCCGAGGCGAACGGTGCGCATCAGTTCGAGGCGTTCATGCGCGCGACGCGCACCTTGATGATTCTTGCGCCGCTGACTCCCGCGACTCAGGACAAATTCGATCGCGAAACGCTCCAGTTGTTGCCGCGGGGCGCGTATGTGATCAACGTGGCGCGCGGCGGGTTGATCGTAGATGAAGCGCTGCTGGAACTGCTCGACAACGGGCATTTGAACGGCGCGGCGCTGGATGTCTTTCGACAGGAACCGCTGCCGCCTCAGCATCGATATTGGACGCATCCCAAAGTTCACATGACTCCGCACATCGCGGCTGTGACACCGATGGGGCCCGCCGTGAAACAGATCGCCGAGAAGCTGCGACAGTACGCGGCGAATCAGCCGGTCACGGGCCTCGTCGATCGCGCTCGCGGTTATTGAGTGTCGAACGGAACTTGCGCCGCCTCCATCGCGTCCTGACCGTACGCTGCGGAGGGCTGCTGTCATGACCCAACTTCGACGAGACGCCGCTTACATTCAAACCGAATCGCGCCCGGGCAAACACGCGACGGCCCTCAGCGCGTTCGATGAGCAAGTGTGCAACGTACTGAGCTCGGCGCACACCGTCACGTCGGTGACGAAAGCGCTGGCCAAGGCGAGTCCGCCGGCGCCAGGGCGCGCGGCGGACGATAAAGAAGCGGATCTGGAATCGCGAGTCACCGCCTCGATGCTTCGTTTGCTCGAGGCGGAGCGGATCGAACTGTCGCCCGACAGTTAGGTTTCGACGTCATCGTTCTGTGCGTTGGTGGCGGCAACCCGGTTCGGGTTAGACTCGGACGGTACGGCCGGCTCGGAATTTTGCGGCTTGAACGTGTGATAACCGACCGCACCGACCGGCGTCACCAGCGCATGCGTATTGCCGTAGCTCACACAACCGCTCATCGCGGCAACCATGCAAATCACACCAACGATATGCAACGATCGTACTTTCATCATGCGACCCTCACGGGTGACCTGACTACTACTAGAACGCATGAAACTGACGTGAGGCTGACGGCTCACGACGTTTTTATGCTGAATTGCGGCTGAATTGTGGGCGACCTGACCACGTGAAGCGGGTCGGTCGGCGCACATGCGCGTGGAAGTTCCGCTCAGTGCCCGCCGCGATCCAAATTTAATCGTTCCACTTTTACACAATGGAACTCATTGCCCGCGGCGCTGTAATCCCAACGTTCCGCAAGAGCAGTTTGCGCATCTTCGCGCTTGATGAGATTGACCGAGTTCGGATGTCGAGCACGTACGCGCGTCGACACCGCGGTCCCCGCCTGCACCACCCAACAACGTCGATGCAACTCAGGGTAATGCTCGTGCAGTGGCGCGACGAACGGCAGATGAATGTGCCCGCCCATGATGATGTCCGCGCCGGCACTCGACCAGGCTCGAATCGCTTCGGCGTGGCCGTGCAGCCGGTTGTGAATTTCGCTGCCCCGAAGGACGTGCACCGGCTGATGCGTGACCACGATCCGGATCTGCTTCGGTGTCGCCGCCGCCAATCGTTTGGAGACTCGCAGAATCTGCTCGGGCGAGACTTCCCCATCCTTGTGACGGGATGGCCGTGTCGTGTTCACGGCGATCACCAGGAAGTCTTCGCTGTGCCATTCCGGTTCCAGGTTCGCACCGAACGCTCGTACGAAGCCCGCATACGGAGCAAACATTCGCGCGAAAACATTGAACAACGGAATATCGTGATTGCCGGGAATCGCCACGACGGCGGGCGGCGAAAGACGAGTGACAAACTCACGAGCCGCCTCGAACTGCGCCCGCCTCGCACGCTGGGAGATGTCGCCGGAGATCAGCAGCGCCGCCGGCCGAATCTCGTGCGCTAGGCGCGCCAGTGCCTCCAAAACCGGCGGCTGCTCCGTGCCGAAGTGCGGATCGGAAATCTGCAGCAGGGTCATTCGTCAGCCGAAGGGGCCAGCAGCATCAAGGGCTGATCCGCGACTCGAAACGTCAACGGCGGCTGGCACATGAAGATCTCGCCATCGACGGCCACTTTGATGGGCCGACGACGCCCGTCGTTCAACAATCGCACCGACATGCTCCGAAATGGGAAGTTGCGTATGCGCTCATCATCGCCAAGCCGGCCCAACATGCCGCGCATGGCCAGCCACAGCAGCTCGGCTGTGCCCACTGGCTCGACGATCACGGCCGCGAGACGATGCCGTTTTACGTCTTTGGCTTCATCGAGGCCCACCTGTTCCAACTGAAGCGCGTTGTTGCCGACGAAAATGCTCGGCGTGAGCAGATGCTCGCTGCCCTGCTCGTGTTCCACTTCGACCAGCAGCTGCCGATGCTCACGTAACAAGGTCTTCAATCCCGCCCACATCGCCACCGAGCGATGCCGCCCGTATTGACGTTTGTATTCTTCGCGATCCTGCAGCAGTTCCGGATACAGGCCGAGACTGGCGTTCACAAGAAACGCCCGATCGTTCACCAGGCCTACCTGCACCGGCTTGAGCCTCGCCGTGAGCAGCGCCGTCGCCGCTTCGGTGGCATCGAGGGGAATATGGTGCGCCCGGCTCGAATAATTGAACGTGCCTTGCGGAATGATGCCCAACGGCCGCCGCGCGGGCAGCACCGCCTGCACGACGGCGTTGATGGTGCCATCGCCGCCGGCGACAACGACCGCACCGTCGCTGCGAACCGCGGCGTCGACCGCCTTTTTGGCGACCTTGCCGATCTCGTTCGGATTCTCGATCAGCATGAACTCGTGGGGCCGATGCGCCGCCGACAGGATGGCCTCGATGCGTTCGCGGGCCTCGTGCGCATCCTTCGAACCGGAGCCTGCGTTGCTCACGATGTGAAGCGGCGCGTCGGGGGCGAGACAGGGGGCGGCGGCCATTCGGTGGTGCACCTGTTGCGGGGAACCGCCCGTTCAATGCGCGATCGGTGGTCGAAGTTCAAACAATTGCACTTTGTACGAGCGACGATGTCGGCTCCGGGCCGGCTTCCGCGTCTTCTTCGAACAGGACAGAATCATCGCAGCATGAAACGCTCCGTGGACAAGCCGCTGGAAAAGTACGGGCAGAAGCGCTCCTTCACCCGGACGCCCGAACCCGCCCCCGCCGTGCCGACGAACCGGCAGGGGCCGCTGCTGTTCATCGTGCAAAAACATGCCGCCCGCCGGCTGCACTATGACTTTCGGCTGGAACTGGACGGCGTGCTCAAATCCTGGGCGGTGCCGAAGGGCCCCTCGTTACAGCCCGGCGAACGCCGGCTCGCGGTCGAGGTCGAGGATCATCCGTTCGACTATGCCTCCTTCGAGGGCGTGATCCCGGAGAAGAATTACGGCGCGGGCAATGTGATCGTCTGGGACTGCGGCGTGTACTCGCCCGATGAAGGCGCCGAGTATTCCTTCGACGATCGCGCGACGGCTGAAGCGCGCCTGCGGCGCGAATACCGCCAAGGCAAGCTGAGCATCTTCCTTCGCGGCATCAAGCTCAAAGGCTCGTTCGCCCTGGTTCGCACCAGCACCGACAAGCAATGGCTGCTCATCAAGCACAAGGATCGCTTCATCGGTGGCGACGATCTGCTCGCCCACAACACCTCGGTGCTGACCGGCGACACCTTGGACGATGTGGCCGAGAGCACGAATCGTGAGCGGCTCGCCGCGATGGAGCTCGCACCCATCGGGCCGTTCGAGAAGATGCCGAACGAGATCGAGCCCATGCTCGCCGAGCCCGGCGACAATCTGGTGTCCGATGCACGATGGAGCTTCGAGCCCAAGCTCGACGGCTACCGCATCATCGCCTTCATCGACGGTGAGTCGGTGTACCTGCAGTCGCGACGCGGTCAGAACTACACCGCGTTGTTTCCCGAAGTGGTCGCCGAACTGAAAGCTCAACATGTGGGCTCGATGATTCTGGATGGCGAGATCGTCGCGCTCGACGCCGACGGCAAACCGTCCTTCAACGTCCTGCAGAATCGAGCCCAGAGCAAAGGTCCCAAGGAGCTGGCCGAGGCGCAGCGGCAGTCGCCCGTCATCTTCATTTGTTTCGATCTGTTGCATTTCGCAGGCATGAACCTGCGCGGCTCGAGCTATGAGCAACGTCGCCGCTATCTGTCCCAATGTTTGTTGACGGGCAACCATCTGCAACTGATTCATGCGTCCGATAATGGCGAGGAGTTGCACGAGGCATCGCTCGCCGCGGGTTTCGAAGGCACGGTTGCTAAGCGCAAGGACAGTGTTTACCAGTCCGGCCGACGCTCGCCGCATTGGCTGAAATTCAAGTCCTTCACGACGCACGACTTCGTCGTGGGCGGCTTCACCGCCGGCAAAGGACAGCGTCGCTCGCTCGGCGCCCTGCTCCTGGGCTTCTGGAACAAAGATCAGCTGCAGTATGTCGGCCACGTCGGCTCGGGCTTCAACGACGCTTCGCTCGCGAGCGTCTACAAACAACTGAACGCGCTTGCGACAAAGACCAACCCGTTCTCCACCAAGCCGCCGCTGAATGGACCTGCGACCTGGATCGAGCCGAAGCTCGTCGCGGAAGTGAGCTTCGAAGCATGGACCGAGGACGGTTATCTGCGGGCGCCGGTCTTCCATCGGCTGCGCGATGACCTCGCTGTCGAGACCGTCACGACCGGGCCGCCGAAAAAGAAAAACGCGCGCCCCAAGGCGACCCCGAACAACGAGATTCAGTCGGTGCTCGAACAGCTCGAGGGCAAATCGAACCGGCTCGATCTCGCGGTGCCTCATGGCACCGGCACCGTGAAGATTCGTCTCACGAATCTGGACCGCGAATATTGGCCGGCCGATCCCGAGACAAAATCGCCCGCGGTCACCAAGCGTGAATACCTGCGTTATCTGGCCGGCATCTCGCCCTATATGCTGCCGCATTTGCGCGACCGCCCGCTTACTCTGATCCGCATGCCCGAAGGGATCGGCGGCGAACGATTTTTCCAGAAACATTGGGATCAGGAACGGCCGGAGTTCGTCGAGATCGTCACGACCTTCTCCGAGCATGTCGGCGGCGCGCACGACTACATTCTCGCGCACAACCTGCCGACCCTGCTGTGGCTCGGGCAGCTTGGGACGTTGGAATTCCATGTCTGGCACTCGCGCGCGCACGTCGGGAAAGACTCGCTCAGCAAGAGCGAGGACTACTCGAGCTCGCTCGAAGCGATGCAAGCCTCGGTGCTCAACTATCCCGACTACCTGGTGTTCGACATCGACCCGTACATCTATTCGGGCCTCGAAGCCAAGGGCGCCGAGCCCGAATACAACAAACGCGGCTTCGCCATGGGCAAGCGCGTCGCGTTCTGGATCAATGACCTGCTCAAGGAGATGTCATTGCGTGCCGTGGTGAAGACGTCGGGAAAAACCGGTCTGCACGTGTTCGTGCCCATCGAGCGGACCGTGACCTTCGAGGGCGCCCGGGAAATTTGTGAGATGGTCGGCCGCCACATCCTCCAACAGCATCCGCGCGATGTGACGATGGAATGGGCCACGCAAAAGCGCACCGGCAAAATTTTCATCGACTACAACATGAACGTGCGTGGTAAGACACTCAACGTGGCGTATTCGCCCCGGGGGGTACCGGGGGCGCCGGTCTCCATGCCGCTCACCTGGGATGAACTGGAAGCCGCGGAGCCCGGTCACTTCACCTTGCGAAATGTGCTCTCGCGCTTGGAAAAAACCGGGGACCGGTGGCATGATGTTCTCTCGGCGAAACAGAGTCTTGCGAAAGCCTTCAGAAGTAAAGCCCGAAAGTGAGAGTCGTGCCGGCGCGAAGTCGGTCGAAAAGGTACCCCTCATGGCCATGCGCTCCATCGGTTCATTGACGATTTCGTTCGGTCTGGTTGCGATCCCGGTCAAGCTGTACACCGCGACCCAGACGGCGAATTCGATTTCCTTCAACCTGTTGCACAAGGGTTGTGGCTCGCGGCTGAAACAACAGTACGTGTGCCTGAAGGACGGCCAGACGGTCGAACGCGACGACATGATCAAGGGCTATGAATTCGCCAAGGATCAGTACGTCCAGTTCAGCAACGAAGAAATCAAGGCGATGGAAGAAATCGGTACGCATTCCATCGACATCGCCGAGTTCGTGCCCATCGAGTCCATCGATCCGGTGTATTTCGACAAGACCTACTATCTCGCGCCCGACAAAGGCGGCGCGAAACCCTATGGATTGTTGAATGAAGCATTGAAGGACACAAAACGTTGTGCCATCGGCCGCTGGGCGGCGCGGGGCAAGTCCTATCTGGTCGCGCTTCGCCCGGTCGGCGATGTGCTCACGATGCAACAGCTGCACTTCGCGACCGAAGTGCGCGCGGCCACCGAAGTCGATGTGACCAAGCCCGATGTGAAAGCACCGGAGCTGAAGCTCGCCAAGCAACTGATCGAGCAACAGACCACCGAGAGATTCGACCCCACCGCATACGTCGACGACGTGCGCGCCCGCGTCGAGGCGGCGATCCAGAAGAAGGTCGAAGGTCAGGAAATCTCCGTGGCCGAAGGCCCGACCGAGACGGGCGGCAAGGTCATCGATCTCATGGAGGCTCTGCGCGCCAGCCTCACCAAGACCGAAACGGCCAAGGCGAACGTCGCCAAGCTCGGCCCACGGAAGGCCCCGAAGCGAGTCGAACAGGCGGAGAAGCCTGCGCGTAAGGCCAGCAAGCGCTGAGGGCTGAGGTGGTATCCCCGGCCGGTCGTCCTTGAGGCGACCTCGCCGTATCCACCGCCCTGGCGGGCTTTGCAGTGCAGACGTTTACTGTTCAAGATGTAGAACGGGTGTTGCGCCTGTCTCGCAGCACCATCCGCGGCCTGATCAAAACCGGCTTCGTGCAACCCGCGCGTGGCCCGAAGCGCCAACTGCGCTTTTCGTTTCAAGACCTCATCGTCCTACGAGCCGCCCGCGCCTTGCTCGAAGCGAAGATTTCGCGACGTCGCATCAATCGCTCGCTCGAGGATCTGCGGCGTCATCTGCCCGAACAGATGCCGCTCTCCGGCTTGAGCATCAGCGCGATCGGCGATCGCGTCGTGGTTCGCGACGGCAAGAATCATTTCCAGGTCGATGACGGTCAGTACGTGCTGGGACTCGATGTGAGCGTCGAGAACGGCGTCATTCGGGTCGTCGAGCACAAAGAGTCCGCGCCCGAAGCGCCACCCGCCGAGACCGCCGATGAGTGGTTTGAGAAAGGACTGCAGCTCGAAGACACCGATGCGAAAGCCGCTCAGGCTGCCTATGAGCGCGCTGTCGAGCTCGAGCCGGACTACGTGAGTGCGTGGATCAACTTAGGCCGCCTGCTCCACTCGCGTCACGATGAAAAGAAGGCGGAGATCGTTTATCGCCGCGGCGTGCAGGAATGCGGAACAGATCCGGTGCTGATGTTCAATCTGGGCGTCGTGCTCGAAGACCTCGGCCAGATCGACGACGCCATCGAGGCGTATCAAGCGGCGATCAGCGAAGATCCCTCCATGGCCGATGGGCATTTCAACCTGGCGCGCTTATATGAAGTGCAAGGCAAGGAACAACACGCCATCCGCCACCTGGGACAATACCGACGCCTCGTGAGCACATCGGACGGGCGCTGACGGGCCTATTCCATGGCGCGGCTCGCTATAATGGCCGCGTGCCGAGATTCGACAATCCTCTCGATCTCCCCTTCGCCGGCGAGGCCGCCGCCTCCCTGGGCCTCGCAGGCCGCAAGCTCCAAAAGACCCTCGACGCGTTACGCCAATACGACGCGGATGTCACTTCTCGGGCCCGCGCATCGGATGAGAGTGTCCGCAAAGGCCTCGTGATGGAAGCCGCGGAGGCGTATTGGGGATATGTCGTGCAGCGAGAGCAGCTGGGATTGCTCGATTCGGAGTACATCGCGAAGGAATATTCAATTCCCAGGGATGTGAAGCTCGCGATGGGGCCGAAGCGGTGTCAGTGAGAAGATTCGTTTGGCAAGGGAGAAGGCCGGAACGGAGCACGTACGGTCGAAGCCGCAGCCACGCTTCGTGTCTCCGCCTTGATCGGGCCCGAGCACGCCGCCCCCCAAAAACACATCGATGCTCCGACCCTTACTGGGCCCTCGCGTCGGAGGAGAGTCACGTGTCACGCCGCTGTGACGTATCGGCGCCGCCGGGAGTGCCGTAGTGTGCACACTGCTTACGTCAGATCGTCACTACCCACCGGGCCAGGGTTGCCTTGAGGAGTCGAGATCGATCGGAACGCTTGACGAAGAAGCTCATAGAAGGGACGTGCGCCCAGGAGCGCAATGCGCGCGACGGGCGAGCGCGGTGCCGGGAGGAGATAGGGCATTCCCGGCGGCGCAGGCCACCGAGGCCCTCTTCATCCATCAAACTCCCGGGCCACTTTGCAATTCTCAGTTGTTACTTCCTGAACTGCGGCAAAACCTTGGCCGCGAAGGCTTCGATGAATCCCACCTGATTCAGATCGACCTGGTGCAAGTACACGTAGTCGACACCCAACTGCGCGTACTCTTGCAACCACTCGGCATGCCGCGAGAGATCCGATGAGATAAGCACGCTCTGCCTCATATCCTCCGGTCTCACGAACCGAGTCGCCGTTTCGTAGTCCTCCGGGCACCGCAGTTCCCAGCCGATATCACCGCCGAGCGTCACGAAGCGCCAGTGATCGAACGCGCCCTTGAGCGCCTCGGCTTCGGTGGGTGCCCAATTCAGCGCGACCTGCAAATGAATCGGCTTGCCCTCGCCGCCACCGCGACGAAATGCCTCGATCACTTTCTTCAACTGCTCCGGTTTGCTCGCCACCGTGAGCAAACCATCGCTCCACCGGCCGACAAACTCCGCCGTAGCCTCACTGACCGCCGCTCCGAGCATGGGCGGTGCGATCTTCGGGCGCGAGAAGAGCTCGCCCTCGACCACCGTCACCGACCCGCGATGCGTCACTCGCTCGCCGTTCAGCAACGAGCGAATGATCGTCGCGCACTCCTTCATCTTCTGATTGCGCTCGGCCTTGGATGGCCAGGCCATCCCAGTGACATCCTCATTCACCCGCTCGCCACTGCCCAACGCAAACCAGAACCGCGCAGGAAACATTTCCGCGAGCGTCGCCGCCGCCTGCGCGACGACCGCCGGGTGATATCGATAACCGGCCGCACAGATCACTCCCACCGGAAATGTCGTGCGCGCCATCGCCGCGCCCAGCCACGACCAGGAATATCCCGAGTGCCCCTGCGACCGACTCCACGGCTTGAAATGATCCGAGGACATCGCGCAATCGAATCCCGCCTGCTCCGCCGCAATCGTGTATTCGAGCATCTTTGACGGTGGAAACTGCTCATGCGAAGCGTGAAATCCGATGCGCATCAAGATCCCTCAGTGCTTGGCCGGCGGCCCCGGCGGCCGACGCCGTAACGCGTAATTCAGGCCGCCCACGCGAAACCACTTGTAACCGAAAGCCGCCAGCGCAATCTCGTGACGACCGTGCTTGTTCGCCCGGCTGTCGTCCATCTCGAGCAGATTCACGAGCAGCTCACTACCCTCGCCCTCCAGCGCCACCTTCACCTGCTGCGGCTGACGGTTGAAGTTATGCAGGACGACGATGCGATTGCCCCGCCACGAATAACACAGCCCCAAGACGCCTCGCACTCCCGTGCGCAGCAACGCCCACTCGCCCCAACCGATCTCCGGGCATTCCTTTCGCACACGGATCATCTTGATCATCCAGTTGAGCAAGGAGCCGGGATCGCGCCGTTGCGCATCGACGTTCACGCTTCGATAGCCGTAAGGACCCTTCGAGATCACCGGATTGACGAGCTTTTCCGCGGTCGAGAACCCGCCATTTCGCTCGCTGGACCACTGCATCGGCGTGCGTACTGCGGCCCGTTCTTTCAGCGACAGATCCTCGCCCATTCCGATCTCATCGCCGTAGCGCAGTACCGGCGAGCCGGGCAGCGAAAACATCAGACTGTTCGCCAGCTCGATGTGACGTCGGTCCCCCAACATGGACGCAAGCCGTCGCCGAATCCCACGGCGATACAGTTGCATATTGCGCTCCGGCCCGAAGCGCGCGAACACCCGATCGCGTTTTTGCTTGGGCAGACGCTCGATGTCGAGCTCATCGTGGTTGCGCAGGAACACCGCCCACTGCGTCGCCTCGGGAATCCTGCTCGTGTCCTTGAGCGACTTCTCCAGCGGCTCGATGTCACCGGTCGCGAGCGCATAGAAAAAATGCTGGTTGACCCAGAAGTTGAACATCATGTTCAAGCCGTCGCGACCGTCGCCGAAGTAACGCTGTGTGTCCTCGGGCTTGACGTTCGCCTCGCCGAGCAGAGCCGCATCGCCCGCGCGCCATTGCAGGAACTGGCGCATTTCGGCGAGATAGTCGAATCGCAGCCGCTCGCCTTTCAGTCGCGACTCGAGAATGAAAGGCACGGCATCGACCCGAAAACCATCGACGCCGAGCTGCAACCAGTACCCCATGATGCGCCGAACCTCGGCACGCACATGCGGGTTGTCCATGTTCAGATCGGGCTGGAAGTCGTAGAACCGATGGTGGTAATACATCTTCGCGACCGGATCGCGCGTCCACACAGCCTTCTGCACGCCTGGAAACACCATGCCTTTGTTCCAGCCTGCCGGCCTGGTCTTGGACCACACATACCAGTCGCGATACTGCGAATCGGGATTGCTCCTTGCCTCCTTGAACCACGGATGTTCATTCGATGTGTGATTGACCACCAGATCCAGAATCACGCGCATGCCCCGCTTGCGCGCATGATTCATGAACTCGACGAAGTCGCCGCTCGATCCATAGCGACGATCCACGCCGTAGTAATCGGAAATGTCATAGCCATTGTCGCGATTCGGCGAGGGCTGAAACGGTGCGAGCCAGATGACATCGATGCCGAGCGAGTTCAGATAATCGAGCCGATTGATCAAGCCCGGCAGATCGCCGACCCCGTCACCGTTCGCGTCCATGAAGGTGTCGAGATCGAGGCTGTAGATGATCGAATTCTTGTACCAAAGATCCTCGATCATCGGCTCACCCCGGGAACGCCAGCGTGGTGCCGATGGCATTGGCGGCCTGGCTGGTGTCGTGTCGTGTGAACTGCACGACCACCGGATGATCGGCGACGATCAGCGCGGCATACGGGGTATCGAGCGGCAGGGCCTCGGGATCGATGAGGTCGTTGAAACGAACATGCCGCACGCGTTGCGCGGCCACCTTCAATGCATATGGCCCGGCCGGGTCGCGCGCTTCGTAATAAATCGTCAGCTGCAAGTGCGCATCGACATGACCGGCGTTCAGGACGCACAACTCATCGCGACTGGTGTCGCGGGGCTCCGCGCCCGAACTGAGCAGCGGCATGTGGCCGCCCGGAATCGCCCAGAGTTTGGAACCGATGGTCTTCAGCACGCTCACTCCTCGCCCAGCAGCCGAGCCAGGGGCGCGGACAGAAATACATTGTGCGGATCGAGTTGTCGCCGCAGCTTCATGAAGTCATTCCAACGCGGATACAGGGCCGCAAGTGCCGCGCCATGCAGAGAATGTTTCTTGCCCCAGTGCGGGCGGCCGTCATGGACGCGCAGAATGGGCTCGATGTCGTCGAAATAGTCCTGGTACGGCAGGCCGGCATTCTGATGCACCGAGATCGCCACCGAGTCGCGTCCGTGCGCCGGGCTCAGAAAGCCGTCGTCCTTCGCGATCAGCCGATACAGCACGCGCCAGGCCACGTGCTTGCGATGGCGTTCGAGAATGCGTCGCCTCACCTCGCGAAAGCATGCGGGCCCCGCCTCCGCTGGAACGAAATATTCCAGCTCCTCGAATTTCAACTGGCGCTCGCGCGCGATGATCTGGTGGGCGAAGCCTTCCTGCGGCGGGATGCAATGCGCGTAGGGCAAATTCGGCGGCGGCACCTCGGGCGGATTGAGCGTCCGCAACTTCACCTCATCACGACGGGGATACCAGTAGAAGTCGAAGTTGCGATGGGCGTCCGCCAGCTCATCCAGGTGCGCCAGACAGTCTTCGGTACGCGCCGAATACTCTCGGCGATGCAGTCGATACGTCGGCCGCAGTTGCAACCGTACCCGGGTAAAGATTCCCAACAATCCCATCGACACCCGGGCGGCATTGATGAGGTCCGGCTCGTTTTCGATCGACCACTCGACGATCCGGGCGGTGCCGGTGATGGCACGCACGCCGATGAGCGATGCTGAAATATTCTGGAGTGTGCGACCGGAGCCGTGCGTGCCGGTGCTGATCACGCCAGCGATCGTCTGGGTATCCACATCGCCGAGGTTGTGCATGCTCATGCCGATGTCGTGCAGGATCGGCCCGAGGTCTTGCAACACAGTCCCGGCACCGACGGTCGCGCGTGAAGTTGCGACGTCGTAATCGATCAACCCGTGGTGATCGCGCATCGACATCAAGATGTCCGGCGTCACAACGAGCGGTGAAGAGGAATGGCCCGAGCCTGCCACCCGGATCTTGCGTGAGCGCGCGGCGGCGTCCCGAACATACGCGCACACGGCTTCATCGGTCGTGGGCCAGACCTGTGAGCGCGGAAGAAACCGCACGCTCCCCGACCAGTTGACGAATTCGTCCGTCGAATGAGTGCGCAAGATATTCACGTGCGGCGATAAGCCGGGTTACCTCACGCCCCTACAACGGTATGTAGCTCACGTAGGTTCCTGGCCGACGTGATAACTCACTACGCGGCCGCGGCTGGAAACAAATCTTTTTCGGAACCTTCCAAGCGGCCCGTGCGTCACTCGCATCGGAAGCAGATAAGTTATCGGCGGAATGAATCGGAGCGACCGTTGCTCCAACGCCAGGAGCCGAAAACCGATGCTCTTCCACCGCCGTGCGTCTCTCGAGGGTCATCCTAAGAATGTAGTAGGGTCATCCTCCAAGTTCGATAGAGATGACGGCACGAAGCCCCGCCCTGCGCGGGGCTTCGACTTTATGGGCGCTCAAAGATGTCTCAAGGCGATGGCAGATCGACTTCGTACTCGAATGGATCGGTCTGCAGCGGCTTGCTCGGCAGCGGCCTCTTCGGCAACGGCTGATCGCGTTCGGCGGACATCCACAGCATCGAGGCCATGATCACCGCCGCCTGTTTCAGATCTTCCATGCGCAGATGATCGTAGCTGTCGATGCTGGTGTGATGAATGCGGCTGCCGTAATCGAGCGGGTCCTGCACGAACTGGAAGCCCGGGATGCCGACGGCGGACATCGGCACATGATCGGTGCCAAACGTCGGCGCTGCCACGACCGAATCGGCGCCCATGCTCGCGAACGGCGCGATCCATGTCTTTAGAATCGGCGTGGCCGCGACATTGCCTTCCGCATAGATGCCGCGAATCTTTCCGGAGCCGTTGTCGAGATTGAAATAAGCGGCGAGCGCGTCGTAATCCGGGCCCGCCTTGACGGGCCAGCGCAGATTCCAGGTTGCATAGACGGGCAGCGCCACGCGCGCGGGATCTTCCAGCGGCGGACGCGACACCAGGTGCCGCTGCGTGTAATCGAACGAACCATACAACCCCTGCTCTTCGCCGTTCCACAAGGCGAAGCGAATGGTTCGCTTCGGCTTGAGTCCGAGCTTGGTCAGGATGCGCGCCGCTTCCATCACGACCGCGCTGCCCGCGGCGTTATCTTGCGCCCCGTCGGATGCGACCCAGCTGTCCAGATGCGCACCGGCCATGACGTAACCCGCCTTGGCATCGCGCCCCGGCAGATCGGCGAATACGTTGTATGCGTTCGGATCCTCGTCGTGATAACGAACATCGCTGATCAGTTCGAGCGTCGGCGCGGTCCCGGTCTTCGCCAGACGCGCGAGCTGACGATAGTGCTCGGCTGCGAGCTCAAAGCCCGGCAGTGCCGGCGACTCACCGCGCCGGTGCTGATAACCCTCACCGTGCAGCAGGCCACCCTCACGATACGACCTGCGCACCCACGCGAGCGCGCCTTCGGAGGCAAGGAACTGATCGCGCTTGGCCTCGAAGCGATTGCGCTCCAAGCGCTTCTCGAGCTCTTCCTCCATCGACACGACGGGCTGCCGGTACGCATCGAGCTTGCCCAGGTCCTCCCGGCTCAGGCGCACGAACGGCGCAACGAGCGGTTCGCCGCCGGTATCCGGCTGGGTGACGAGCACGATCTGCCCTTTCAGCTTGCCGCGCCATTTATCGAAGTCGGCGACCTTGCTCATCGGCGCGACCACGATCGGGCCAGTGATGGCGCCATTGGTGGGCGCTGTCCAGGCGACGGGAATCGCGCTGTAGGTCGCGACGCGCGGCTTCAGCAGACGCACGCTGGATTTCTCGATGGACCAGCCGCGTCCGAACTCGAAGCCTTCGGTGCGCACGTTCTTGAGGCCCCAGTCGCGAAACTGCTGCTGCGTCCAGCGCTCTGCTTCGCGCATCTGCGGGGAGTTGGTGAGCCGACCGCCGATGCGATCGGTGAGATAGGCCGCGGTCAGCGGCAATTCGCTCCGGTTGAACCCTTCATCGACGATGCGATTGATGGTCGTCAGGTCCGCTTGATCCGCCCCTTGCGCCCCCGCTGTGCCGAGCACGCAAACCAGCGACGCCACACCGGCGCGCCACGCTCTTGCCACCATGCCTTTGCTCCCTGATTGAAATGAATCACGAGAGCAGAGTGTAACTTCCGGCCGGGGCCGGTGTGTGCATTAGCGATTGATGCTTCGATTATGGAGTCGACGCGATGGAGCCCGGCGGATCGGGCTCCATC
>JAEWAF010000086.1 GCA_023391815.1 Pseudomonadota bacterium | reverse complement strand
GACCCGAGCCGCGCGCGCAAGCCGTCGTCGTCCGCGAGCGTTCGAAGTGCACTGACCGCGCCATCCAGGTTGAGATTCTGGTAGACGAGACCGGTCGCTTGATGTTCGACCGCCACGGACACCGACGGCAGGCTGGGTACGACCGGCGGCAGACCGGCGCACATGTATTCGAGGATGGACAGCGACATCGCCTCGCCACGGCTGGGATGAAGCGCGGCATCACAGCCGACCATGAGTCTTTGCACATCGCCCCGTCTTCCCAGGAAGTGCATGCGCTCGGCCACATTCAGCTCACGGGCCAGATTGCGAAACTCCTCGAGGTCGGGACCCGCACCGACGTGCACGAAATGTACGTGAGGCGGCAGCTTGGCGAGGCAGCGCACCGCGAAGTCGACCCCTTTGTATCTGGTCGCGCGACCGACGATGAGGAATACCTTCGCATCGGACGGCAGTTCGAGTTCCTCGCGCACGGACGGCCGAAGTGAAGGATCGACATCGAACGCACGAATGCCATTCGTCACCGTGACGCAGATACTGGGATCCATGCACCAGGTCTCGATGTGACGTTTCGTCACGTGTTCGGCAACCGCGAGACACTGGGTCGGAGACATCAACCGAAGGCGATGCAATGAGGCTTTGAGCGTGCCTCGCCACCCCCGCGCCGGCGGAGGATCGCCGGGCACATGATCGTGCACGACGATGTCTTTTACGCCAGCCAATCGCCACCGCGCATAGAGCGGGTTCAGGCCGGTCCAGTCGGTGAGATAGACGTGCTCGATCCGGTGCGCCCGGATGAAATCGGTGGAACCCCCGCCACGCATGTTGTGCCAATGCACCTGAATGCCGGCATCGGTGATCATGGGCGGGACCGCGCCCCGGCGAGGATAGGTGAGATGGCAGCGACCGGGGAACTTCCTGGCGAGCACGACCCAGAACTGTTGAATGAAATTCCAGGCGTAGCCTACGTCGGGCTCGTAGTTGGCGACCATCAACACATTGCCCATGGCACCCGGTCGCCCTCGATTTAGAGTTTATTTCTTTGCTGCGTGGCGCCGCTCCAGTTCAGTGACGACGTGGCTGAGGGACAGCTGCCGGCTCTTCAACAACAAGGTCAGATGAAACAGCAGGTCGGCGGCTTCGCCGACCAGCTTGTCGTCGCTCTGGGTGACCGCCGCGAGCGCGACCTCGACCCCTTCTTCGCCCACTTTTTGCGCCATACGAGTGGGGCCATCGGCCCACAAGCGGGCGGTATAGCTGCCTTCCGGCCGCTCGCTGACGCGCTGCTCGATGACCGACTCGAGTCGCGACAGGAAGGCGAGGCGCGTCGCGGTGGTGCCGATCTCATCGCCAAAACAACTGTCGGTGCCGTTGTGACAGGTCGGGCCGTCCGGTCGGGCCGTAATCAACAGCGTATCTTTGTCGCAATCGATGGCGACATCGACCAGATGCAGGAAGTGGCCGGAGGTCTCGCCTTTGGTCCACAGCCGCTGTTTGCTACGGCTGTAAAACGTCACGCGCTTCTCGCCGAGCGTCTTACGCAACGCTTCGCGATTCATGTAGCCGAGCATGAGCACTTTGCCGTTGTTTGCATCCTGCACGACGGCCGGCAGCAGGCCGTCGCCTTTGCTCCAGTCGAAGGATTCGATCTGGTCGAGCTTCATGGCCGGACCTCGATCGCGCTATCGCGCAAATAGTGCTTGAGATCGGGAATCGGCAGCGCGCCTGTGTGAAACACGCTCGCCGCCAGCGCGCCATCGACTTTGGCCGCATTGAACACGCTCGCGAAATGTTCCTTCGCGCCGGCGCCGCCCGATGCGATGAGAGGCACCCGACACAAGGCTCGCACCGCGCTCAGTTGGGGAATGTCGTAACCCTTGCGCACGCCGTCACTGGCCATGCAATTGAGCACGATTTCGCCGGCGCCACGCTCCTGCACTTCACGGACCCAGTCGAGGGTTTTGCGTGCGGTGTTGCGCGTGCGTTCCGGATCGCCGGTGAATTGATACACCTGATAGACGCCGTCGACTGTCTGACTGTCGATGCCCACGACGACACACTGCGCGCCGAAGCGAGCGCTCAACCGGCTGATCAATTCAGGATCGGCCAGGGCAGGGGAGTTGATCGAGACCTTCTCCGCGCCTTCGCCAAGCACTTCTTCGGCATCGGCCACGCTGCGAATGCCGCCCGCCACACAGAAAGGAATGTCCAGAATGCGCGCGATGCGACGAATCCAGCTGCGATCCACGGTGCGTCCGTCCGGGCTCGCAGTGATGTCGTAGAACACGAGCTCATCGGCGCCTTCGTCACGATAGCGCTGAGCGAGCTCGAGGATGTCGCCCACGACCACGTGGTCGCGGAAGCGCACGCCTTTGACGACCTGCCCGTCTCTTACATCGAGACAGGGAATGATGCGTTTGGCAAGAATGGCCGCAGCTCCTCAGGTGAAATCTTGTTTTCCAGCAGCGCTTTGCCGCTGATCACGGCGGCGACGCCGCACTCGCGCAGGGCGATCAGGTCGCGCGCGGTGGCGACACCGCCGGACGCTTGCCACTGCAACTCGGGAAATCTTCGCACGGCGTCGGCGTACAGCTCGAAGTTCGGGCCGGTGAGCGCGCCGTCTCGGGCGACGTCGGTACAGAGCACGTGAGCGATGCCGGATCGCACGAAACGTTCGACCAGGCTCCACAGATTGACGCTGCTCGTTTGCTGCCAGCCGTGCGTCGTGAGCATCGGCATGCCGGAGTCGTCCAGTCGAACGTCGAGTGCCAGCACGATACGCGTCGGATCGACTTCGGACAGCCACGAAATCACCACATCGGGCGAGTTGATGGCGACGCTGCCGATGACGGCGCGCTCCACGCCCGCGTCCAGCAGTGCTTTGACGCGTTCGAGCGAGCGCAGGCCACCGCCGACTTGCAGCTTGAGAGACCGGTCGCCCGCAAACTTCACGATGGCCTCGCGGTTTGCTTGCGTGCCGTCCTTGGCGCCGTCGAGATCCACAACGTGAATGCGTCGCGCTCCGAACGCGCGATAGCGGGCCAGGATTTCGGCGGGATCGTTCGAATACACGGTCTCGGCGGCGAAGTCGCCCTTGAACAGGCGGACACACCGGCCGTCCTTCAGATCGATGGCGGGAATCAGCTCCATGGCTTTATTGAGTCTGTTGCAATTGCAGGAAATTACGCAGCAGCAACGAGCCGATACGCGCCGAGCGTTCCGGGTGGAACTGCGCGCCGAACACGTTGCCGCTCTGGACCAGGGCGGAGAAGGGCTCGCCGTACGTCGCGGTCGCGAGCGTCAGCGGTCCGACCGGTGCCGAATAGCTGTGCACGAAATAAACATGATCGCCGGGCTGGATGTCCTGGAGCAGCGGTGAGCCCGGCTCGAACTCCAGTTGATTCCAGCCCATGTGGGGGACGGGCAGATCGTCGCGATCGGCGAAGCGACGCACGCGTCCGGGCAGCAGCCCGAGACAGGGTACTTCGCCTTCCTCGGAAGATTCGAATAACAACTGCATGCCGACGCAGATGCCAAGCATGGGCTGTCGCAATTTGCGAATCGTATCGACCAAACCGGGGATCTTCTGCAAGCGGCCCATGCAATCGGCCGCGGCGCCGACGCCCGGCAAAATCACATGCGAGGCGGCCCGAACCTTGTCAGGATCGGTCGTGAGCTCGGAGGCCACGCCGAGACGGTCGATGGCGTATCGGAGCGAAGCGATGTTGGCACCGCCACTGTCGATGATCGCGAGCTGCATTACAACGTGCCCTTGGTGCTCGGCAGTTCCGTGTCCGTGATACGAAACGCCTGGCGCAATGTACGACCGACGCCTTTGAAACAGGCTTCGATCATGTGGTGAGTGTTCTCGCCCTGAACCTTCAGATTGATCGCCGCGCCCAGGGTCTCCGCGAGCGAGCGGAAGAAGTGGGGCACGAGCTCGGTCGGCAGCTGGCCGACGCTATCTCGACCGAACTGACCTTCGAACACGAAATACGGACGGCCCGACAGATCGATGGCGACTTGCGCCAGCGCTTCGTCCATCGGCAGCAAAAAGCCATAACGATGAATGCCCCGCTTGTCGCCGAGCGCTTGTTTGAGGGCCTGGCCGAGCGCGAGCGCGCAATCCTCGACGGTGTGATGTTCGTCGATGTGCAGGTCGCCTTTGCAGGTGAGCCGCAAGGAGAATCCGCCATGCTTGGCGATCTGCTCGAGCATGTGATCGAAGAAACCCAGGCCGGTCTCGACGTGGATCGGAGACTCGCGGTCGAGGTTCACTTCGACCTTGATGTCGGTTTCCTTGGTCTTCCGAACCACGGAGGCGATGCGAGCCTGAGCGGTCAAGCGAGCTGCAATCTCCGGCCATGTGTCGCCCGGCGTTTCTTCCGTGCGAACTCGGATGCCTTGAATGCCGAGGTTGGTGGCGAGCTGCAGATCGGTCTCACGATCGCCGATGACATAGCTGTGCTCGCGATCGATCGGATGGTTTTGCAGATAATCATCGAGCAGCCCGGTCTTCGGCTTGCGGCAGTGGCAGTTGTCGGCCGGCTTGTGCGGGCAAATGAATTCTTCGGCGAAGATGATGCCTTGCGAGCTCAGCAACTCGCGAAGGAATTCGTGCGGCTCGCGGAAGGTCGGCTCCGGAAAGCTCTCTGTACCGAGGCCGTCCTGATTGCTCACCATCACCAAGGTGTAGCCGGCGTCGCGCAAGCGCTGCAAGGCCGCGATTACATCCGGTACCAGTCGCAACTTCTGCAAACTGTCGATCTGCTTGTCCGCGGGCTCGACGATGATCGTGCCGTCACGGTCGATGAACAGAACGCGTTGGCCGCTCATGCCGAAACTCCCGACGCCCGGGCCACGCCGCGGATGAGCCGATCATTCTGATCGGGCGTGCCGATGGAAATACGCAGACTGCTGCCCAGGCCCGGCTGCGAGCGAGGATCGCGAATGATCAGACCGGCTGAAAGCGCGGCGCGCAGGACGGCGTCGGCATCGTTGCAATCGACCAGGATGAAGTTGGAATCGCTGGGCCACACTTCGCGAATCAATGGCAGCGAGGCGAGGCTTTCGGAGACACGCGCTCGCTCGGTCAAGATCCGTTCGATGCGCTTCTTCGATTCTGCGACGTGCGCTTCGTCCGTCAGGTGCAGCACCGAGTCGATGGTGTGCGTGGGCAGCGCGTACGGCGTGATCACCCGGGCGAGCAGGCTGATGATGTCTTCGTGCGCGATCAAGGCGCCACAGCGCGCGCCGGCGAGCGCATACGCCTTGGACAACGTGCGCAGGATCACGAGATTCGGGAATCGCTCCAGGTCCTGCACCATGCTCGGCGCATTGGCGAACTCGATGTAAGCCTCATCGACCACGACCAGTGATTTGTTGCTCAGCTGCGCGCACAGCACTTCGATGGAAGCCCGATCGAGCAGGTTACCGGTAGGATTGTTGGGCGTACAAACGAAGACGAGCTTGACGTTCTCGCGCCAGGCGGCGAGCACGGCCTGCACATCCAGTTCGAAGCCGCGCTCCTTGATGAGCGGCACCTCGATCACGGCAGCGCCTTGAATACGCGCCGAGACCTTGTACATGCCGAAGGTGGGCGGGCAGATCAGCACGCTGTCTTCGCCGGCGCGACAGAACGCGCGAACCAGCAGATCGATGCCTTCATCGCTGCCGCGACCCGCGATCACATTCTTTGGCGATGTTCCATAGAGCCGGGCGAGATGTGCGATGAGCTCATCGGGCTGCGGCTCGGGATACCGGTTGAGGCCGGCATGCGACGCATCGCCTTCGGCACGCCAGGGCATTTCATTGGCGTGCATGCGCTCGAGCGTCGGCTCCCAGGCCGCGTGTTGATACGGCTGCAACGACAGGATGTCGGGCCGTGCAAGCTTCAGAATCGGGTTCATGTGGGATTCGCGAGTTGGCGCAGGCGCACTTGCACTGCGTTGGCGTGTGCGTCCAGGCCTTCGAGGCCGGCGATGGTGACGGCGGTCGGGCCGAGGTCGCGCAGTCCGTCGGCGCTCAGTTCCTGCACCGTCATGCGCTTCTGGAAATCGACCAGCGACAGGCCGCTGTAGGCGCGAGCAAAGCCGTAAGTCGGCAGCACATGATTCGTGCCGCTGCAGTAGTCGCCCATGGTTTCAGGCGTCCACGCACCGAGGAATACGGAGCCGGCGTTACGAATGCTGGGCAGCCAGTCGCGGGCATTCGCGACTTGCATGATCAAATGTTCCGGCGCGTAGGCGTTGCTCAGCTCAAACGCCGAGTGCAACGAGTCGACGAGAAACAAACGCGCGTGATTGATCGACTCGCGCAACGTGCTTTCACGGCCGAGTCGACGCATCTGCGCTTCCAGTTGTTCCAGCGTCGCTGCGGCGAGCGCACGTGAGGTCGTGACGAGAATGGCTTGAGCGTCGGCGCTGTGCTCGGCCTGGGCCAGCAGGTCAGCGGCGACGAACTCGGCGTTCGCTCCATCATCCGCAATAACCAGCACTTCGGACGGGCCGGCCGGCAAATCGAGGGCTGCGCCATCGGGATCGTTCGCCGCCAGAATCTTCGCAGCCGTCACCCAGGCGCTGCCGGGGCCGAAGACTTTGTCGACCTTCGGAATGGACGCTGTGCCATAGGCCATCGCCGCGATAGCCTGCGCGCCGCCCACTTTGAACACACGTTCGACGCCGCACAATTTGGCCGCCACCAACACCGCAGGGTCTGCGGTGCCGTCCTTACGAGGCGGCGTGCAGATGATCCGTGTGGGGCAACCGGCAATGCTTGCAGGCACGGCCAGCATGATGGCGGCGGAGGGCAGAGGCGCGACGCCAGCCGGCACATACAAACCGACCGCGTCGATCGCACGGAAGTGACGTTCGCAGATCACGCCGGGCGATGTTTCGATCCGCAGCGGAGTGCCGAGCTGTGCTTCATGGAAACGACGCACGTTGCTGATGGCACGTTCGAGGGCGGCGCGCTGCTCGGCGTTGAGGGCCGTATCGGCAGCAGCGAATTCCGCGGCATCGGCTTCGAGCGCCTTCAGTTTGACGCCGTCGAATCGTTCGGTGAGATCGAGCAGTGCTTGATCGCCTCGCGTACGGACGTCTTTGATGATCTCGTTAACGCGTCGATGCAAGCCGTCGGTATCCGCCTGCGCCGGCCGCCGCAAGGCAGCCCGCCGTTCATCCGCGGACAGACTCGACCACTCCAACAACGACAGACTCACGATCAACCTCTCACGTTAAGGTTGTCGGCCTTCGGCCCGACAACCGAGCAACAGCACTGGCGAGCTGCGGCCCACCAGACTCGTTGGCGTTAGGCCAACATCTTTTCGACCGGCAAGACCAGGATCGCGCTCGCGCCGGCACTCTTCAGGCTCTCGAGCGTTTCCCAGAACACGTTCTCGCGACATACGGCGTGCACGGCAACTTTGTCCGCGTTGCCATCGAGCGGCACGATGGTCGGCGACTCGCTCCCCGGCAGCAGCTTGCGAATATCAGCAAGCTTGGAGCGCGGCGCGTGGAGCATGATGTATTTGCTTTCCTTCACCTGCTGCACTCCATCGATGCGCAGAGTCAGGCGGTGGATCCAGTCCTGCTTTTCAGGCGACACCGGCACCGGTGTGGTGATGATGGCCGCCTGGCTTTCCAGGATGGTTTCCGCTTCCCACAAGTGATTGGCCAGCAGCGTCGAGCCGGTCGACACCAGGTCACAAATGAAATCGGCGCGACCGAGGCGAGGCGCGATTTCGACGGCGCCCGATAACGTGACAATCTCGGCCTGCACATCGCGCTGACGCAGATAACGACCGAGAATGTTCGGATAGGTCGTCGCGATGCGCTTGCCCTGCAGCGAACGCGCATCCTTGTATTCCACACCATCGGGTACGGCGATCGACAGGCGGCACTTGCCGTAGTCGAGCGTCATCAATTGTTCGAACAGCGGTTGCACGCCTTTGGCCTGGAAGGCGAGGCGTTTCTCTTCGATCACGTTCAGACCGACGATGCCCAGGTCGCACACGTCCTGCTGCACCAGGTCGGGAATGTCGTCGTCGCGCACGAACAGCAGATCGAGCGGCATGTTCTCGCCGTAACACATCAGCTGATCCTTGCCGCGGCTGTACTTCAAGCCGCAGCGGACCATCAGATCCAGCGAGTTGTCGGTGAGGCGCCCGGATTTCTGCAGGGCCACTTTGAGACGGGTTGCTTTATCCATCATGGTCGGGCGCGCCCTGAGTCTGGTGTGCGGGTGTCGGAAGAATCTTTCATGCGTTCGGCGGCCAATGTGTATCCGCCATTGCCGTTGAGCAGATAGCGCGCGACACGACCGATGGTGGTGACGCTCACGCCGGTCTGTTTGTGAATTTCCCGGTACGGCACTCCTTGCTGGAGCAGGGCGACGACCGCCCAACGATCCGCGAGCGCCTGCAATTCCGCGGGCGTACACAGGTCGCGAAAGAACGCGCGGCATTCGTCGATGCTGCGTAAGGTCAGGATGGCGCCAAACAGCGCCCGTTCCGCGAGCGCCTCCTGGCGCGGCGTCAATGCCCGATGCTCTTTCATGGTGCCCCGAAGGTTGGGAGGGCCGTGTAGGAGTGTGCTGTACTAATGTATTAGCACGTTAATACATTGATGCGGTAAGGGGCAAGCCCGTCGTCGGCCTGCAGTCGCTAACACGTAGAAATCACGGCGATTTTTTTCGTGATGCAGATCGGTTTGCCGGCACGGGTTTCTTGACCGAATCCGCCCCTTGACTCTAGACTCGCCGCTACTCATCGAGACCGGCTGAGGGTCAGGCCCTTTGAAGCCGGGGCAACCGTCGAGACTAACCATCTCGAAAAGGTGCCAACTCCTGCGGGATTGCTCCAATTTTGGGGTCCCCGACAGATGAGTTGCTGTGAAGCTGCCAGGCGTTCGCCCGGCGGTCGGGCACGGCGACCTACCTCTACGGACCTCCGTGGGGTTTCTGCGATGAGCGAAACCTGTTCAGTCCCGGCCTTCGGTCGCGGTACTGAAGTCGATACGGAGTGTTCGATTCATGAATGCTGTGCCCGAGCCCACCCCCGTGGCCGTTCACGAGGGCGTGCTGGAGCTGAAAGAACCCTTGCCGCTGCATTTTGGCGGCGAGCTGCGAGACGTCCGAGTTGCGTGGCGACTGGCCGGCGATGCTGCCGCGCCCGTCATCGCCGCGCTCGGCGGCATCTCCGCCGGTCGTGCGGTCATCGACACTCCGAGTGAAAAGGGCTGGTGGAGCGACATCATCGGTCCCGGTCGCGCCCTCGACAGCCGCCGGTATCGTATTCTCGGCATCGATTTCCTCGGCGGCAGCGGTGGCAGCACCGGTCCGCGTGCAGGCCAGAGCGATTTCCCTTCGATCGCTTCTCAAGATCAGGCTGAGCTCCTGCGTCGGATCGGCGAGCATTTGAAGCTGCCACGGCTGGAAGCCATCGTCGGTGCATCGTATGGCGGCATGGTGGCGCTCGCGTTCGCTGAACGCTTTCCGGAGCTGGTGAAGCGCATCGTCGTCATCAGCGCCGCTCACCGGCCGCATCCAATGGCAACCGCCTGGCGCAGCGTGCAGCGTTCAGTCGTTCGTTACGCAGCTCAAAACGGGCAGGGTGCCGAAGGCTTGCGACTGGCGCGTGCGCTCGCGATGGCGACGTATCGTAGTCCTGCTGAGTTCGAACAGCGCTTCGCCGGCCCGGCGACGCGCGTCGATGGGCGTTTCCAATTCCCGGTCGAGTCCTATTTGCTGGCGCGTGGCGATGCCTACGCCGCGGCCTATATCCCCGAAGCTTTCGTCTGTCTGTCGGAGTCCATCGATCTGCATCAGGTCGATCCCGCCAGGATTCGCGTGCCCACCTGGCTGGTGGCGATCATCGAAGATCAGCTCGTGCCGCTATCCGACATGCGGATGCTGCGACAGGCGATCGGCGGCCCCGTGCAGCTCGCGGAATTATCGTCGTTGTACGGCCACGATGCTTTCCTGAAAGAGACGCAGGCACTGCGCGAAGTGTTCACCCGTGCATTGTCGACTACCGGAGATGTGAAATGACCTGGCGCCCTTCGGCCGCGACTCGTGCAGTCCGCGCCGCCCTCGATTCCGATCCTCAGCACGGCGCGGTGGTGCCGCCGCTGCATCTCACATCGACCTTCTCGTTCAAATGTTTCGGCGAGAAGCGCGCGTACGACTATTCGCGATCGGGAAATCCCACACGCGATGCCCTGGGTGAAGCCATTGCTTCGCTCGAGGGCGGCGCCGGAGCGGTCGTTACAGCTTCGGGCATGGCGGCGGTTCATCTCGCGTGTCAGCTGCTATCGCATGATGACTTGTTGATCGCGCCTCATGATTGTTACGGCGGTACCCATCGCCTGTTCAGCAATCTGGCCCGTCGCGGACAGCTGCGGGTCGAGTTCGTCGATCAAACGGATGAGGCTGCGCTGGCGGCTGCGTTGGCACGCAAGCCCAAGCTCGTGTGGGTGGAAACGCCGAGCAACCCGCTGCTGCGGATCGTGGATATTCGAAAGGTCGCCGATCAGGCGCACGCGATTGGCGCCTCGCTGCTCGTGGACAACACGTTCCTTTCGCCAGTGTGGCAACAGCCGCTGTCGTTGGGCGCGGACTTCGTGCTGCATTCGACGACCAAATATCTGAACGGCCACAGCGATGTGGTCGGCGGCGCCATTGTTTCGTCCACGCCGGAGCTGCACGAGCGCATGGTGTGGTGGGCGAACTGTATCGGCGTCACTGGCGCGCCTTTCGACAGCTTCATGACGTTGCGAGGCATCCGCACGTTGCATGCTCGTTTGAAAGTGCACGGCGAGAACGCGTTACAGATTGCGCGTGTTTTGAACGATCACCCGGCGGTGAAGAAAGTTTATTACCCCGGCTTGCCCTCGCATCCTCAACACGAGCTGGCCAAACGTCAGCAGGCGGGCTTCGGCGCGATGCTGAGTTTTGAACTGCGTGGCGGGATCCCGAATGTCTGCGCCTTCCTGGAAGGTCTGCAGACGTTCTCACTCGCGGAGTCGCTGGGCGGTGTCGAGAGTCTGGTCGCCCATCCGGCTTCGATGACTCACGCGGCAATGCCTGCTGAAGCTCAACGTGCAGCGGGCATCGGTGAGACGCTGCTGAGAATCTCGGTGGGCATCGAGGCCGTTGAAGATCTGCTGCAAGATCTGCGGGCCGGTTTGGATCGCGCGGCCGCAGCCAAATAGCGATACAACCGCGACCAACCTCGGTACTCTTGGCCCTCTCGCAAGACAGGGCCAACCTCCGCATGAGAACCAGAGTCACCGAGCTGCTCGGCACGCGTTATCCCATCGTTCAAGGCGGCATGCAGTGGGTCGGCACTGCGGAGCTGGCATCGGCCGTTTCCAATGCCGGCGCGCTCGGCATTCTCACTGCGCTCACCCAGCCCACCCCGGACGATCTGCGCAAGGAGATCGAACGCTGCCGGACCCTGACGGATCAGCCCTTCGGTGTGAATCTCACGATTCTCCCGGCGATCACGCCGCCGCCGTACGCGGAGTATTTGCAGGCGATCATGGATAGCGGCGTGAAGATCGTCGAGACCGCCGGCAACAATCCCAAGGACTTCATCGGCAAGCTCAAGGAGCGCGGCATCAAAGTCGTGCACAAATGCACGTCGGTCAGGCATGCGTTGTCCGCGGAGCGCGCGGGAGTCGATGCTGTCAGTATCGATGGCTTCGAGTGCGCGGGTCATCCGGGTGAAGACGATGTTCCCAATTTGATCTTGATTCCCGCCGCCGTGCGCGCGTTGAAGATTCCTGTGATTGCGTCTGGCGGAATTGGCGACGGGCGCGGCATGGCCGCGGCGTTCGCACTCGGCGCTCATGGCATCAATATGGGAACCCGCTTCATGATCACGAAAGAAGCGCCGATTCACGACAACATCAAACAGGCGTTGGCCAAGGCGGGCGAGCGCGATACCAATCTGATCTTTAGAACCATGCACAACACCGCGCGTGTGTTCAAGAACGCGGTCTCGAACGAAGTGGTCGCGATGGAAAGGAAGGGCGCGAAGTTCGAGGAAGTGCGTCCACTCGTCGCCGGCGTCCGCGGCCGTCAGGCGCTGAAAGAAGGAAACATCGACGGCGGTGTGATCAGCGCCGGGATGGTGATTGGATTGATCGACGATGTGCCTACTTGCGCCGAGCTGGTGGAGCGAATTGTCGCGGACTGCCGCGCGCACCTGAGGGCAGCGGCAGAGCTGGTGGGGTGAGGGGCCGGCATTTTCCGCCCGGCCGGCGGCGGTCGACCGATCGAGGGCCACTGCTGGGCAGCGCCTGGTCGGGGGGGCGAACAGGCGCAGGAGTTCACCGCCTGGCCCACGGATGCCCGGTCATCGGGGTTGTCATAAGAATGCCGACGGACAGGTGCCGGAATGCCGGCATGCTGCCAAATCCCGGCGTCGGGTGTTGCCACGCGCCGCCCCTTATATATGAGCCCTTTCCGGGGAGGGGACAGGGTAATGGCCGGCTGCGCCAAGCCTGAATGGCGGCATGCAATTGCCTACTTGGGGCCGAGCAGCTCCGGTCCGTGAACACCGGCGAGCTGAAGGGCCACGGGGGTGTGGGAAGCAGTCCCGGTACCGGACCGGATGTGGACCGGAGGAGTGGACAGGCCGAAGTGGCCTTGGGTCGGGCAGGCGGCCAGGGAAGCTGTGGATAAAAACAGGCCGGCGCTAGGCCGGCCTGGGATGTGGCAACTTAAGACTAACGTCGTGGCGGCATCGGTTTGAGCCGATACCGGCCTTGGGGACTAACCCGACACGAGTCCCGTTTCCACCAAAGACACCTCGACCGTAGTGGTCGAGACATGGAGATTTGCCCGAAGGCGGAAGCGACGGAAGAGATCGAATCCGTCGCCTGGGACAGATCATAACCGGTTCGCCCGGATTGTGGTCAAGATTATTCTGCGACCGGACAAATTTTTTCTTGTCCAATAAAATCAGGGACTTACGATTTTACTTCAGGAGTCGGGCAAGGACCGCGTCACCCGCCTGGGCGGTGCTCGCGGCGCGGCCTCCGGAGGCGATATCGGCGGTCCGAACCCCCTCCGAGATGGCATCTGCGACTGCCTTTTCGACCGCATCGGCTTCCTCTGACAGGTCGAGCGAGTGTCGGAGCAGCATTGCGACACTGAGGATGGTGCCGTACGGATTCGCGATGCCTTTGCCCGCGATGTCGGGTGCGGAACCGTGAATGGGCTCATACATACCGAGCTTGCCCGCACCGAGCGACGCCGACGGCAACAAGCCAAGCGAGCCCGCGAGCATCGACGCTTCGTCGGTGAGGATGTCTCCAAACATATTTTCAGTGAGCACGACGTCGAAATGCGCCGGCTTGCGGATCAGCAACATCGCCGCCGAGTCGACCAGTTGATGCTCGTACTTCACGTCCGCAAATTCTTCATTCAGCACCTTCTCGACAGTGCTACGCCACAGTCGCGATGTTTCCAACACGTTGGCCTTGTCGACCGACGTGATGAATTTGCGGCGGCCCCGAGCAAGATTGCCGGCCACGCGAGTGACGCGCGTGATCTCCTCGACGGAGTAGGTGCACAGATCGCTGGCCGAATGCTCGGTGCGAGTCTTCTCACCGAAGTAAATACCGCCCGTCAGTTCGCGCACCACCATGATGTCCGTGCCTTTCAGGACTTCAGGCTTCAGCGGAGATGCATCGAGCAAGTCGGCGTGTAGTGACACGGGACGGAGGTTCGCGAACAGGCCGAGTGCTTTTCGGAGCGCGAGCAGGCCTTGCTCAGGGCGAATCTTGGCGTTCGGGTCGGACCACTTCGGACCGCCCACCGCGCCGAGCAACACAGCATCGGCCGTGCCGCACGCAGACGTTGTTTGCGAGGGCAGCGCGCTCTGCGTGGCGTCGATGGCGGCGCCGCCGATCAGATGATGCGCGAACTTGAAATCGTGTCCGTAACGGCTGGCAATCGCTTCCAGCACGCGCACGCCCTGTTGAGTGACTTCGGGCCCGATGCCGTCGCCGCCAAGTACTACGATGCTTGCTTGCGTCATGACGAATGAATGCTGTCTGCTCAGACGGAACGGGCCGCTTCGTAACGCTCGATGGCCGGCGCTTGTTGCAGCAGGAAGCCGAGCTCGTCGACGCCGTTCATCAGGCACACGCGAGCGAAGCCTTCGATGGGGAATTGCACGGTGGCGCCCGTGGGCAGCGTGAGCGTCGTGGTTGCCAGGTCGATCTTCACGTTCGCTCCCGGATTGCTCATCAGCCACTGATGCGTCTGCTCATCGACGACGATGGGCAGCAGCCCGTTCTTCAAGGAGTTGTTACGGAAGATGTCCGCGATCTCGGTGCTGATGACGGCGCGGAAACCGTAATCGAGCAGCGCCCAAGGCGCATGCTCGCGCGAAGAGCCGCAGCCGAAGTTGCGACCTGCGACCAGGACGCTGCAGCCGGCGACGTCGGGTTTGTTCAGGATGAAATCGGGCTTCACCGCGCCGTTCGCGTCGTAACGCCAGTCGGCGAAGGCTTGTTTGCCCAGACCTTCGCGGGTCGTCGTCGTGAGAAAGCGCGCCGGAATGATCTGGTCGGTGTCGATGTTCGTCACCGGAATGACGACAGTGCGAGACTCGATCGTGCGGATGGGTTGCATGGTCGGGGCGCTCTCAGTGACGAAGATAGGTGCGCGGGTCGGCGATCTTGCCTGCGATCGCTGCGGCAGCCGCGGTGGCCGGGCTAGCGAGCAGCGTCCGAGCGCCTGCGCCCTGACGTCCTTCGAAGTTACGATTGCTCGTGCTGACCGCATATTCGCCACGACCGGCGGTATCGCCATTCATGCCGATGCACATCGAGCATCCCGACTCACGCCATTGAGCGCCAGCCTCGGTGAAGATCCTGTCGAGCCCAAGACGCTCCGCTTCGCGCTTCACTTGCTGCGACCCCGGCACCACGAGCATACGAACGCCGCTCGCGACCTTGCGGCCTTTCAGCACATCCGCAGCGAGCTCGAGATCGGAGAGTCGCCCGTTCGTGCAGCTGCCGATGAACACCACCTGGATGGGCTTACCGACCATGGGCTCGCCACCCTGCAGGCCCATGTAGTTCAGCGCTTTCGCGTGCACGGGATCGTCGGCAACCTCCGGCACACTGCCGTTGATAGGAACGACCATGCCTGGATGCGTGCCGTAGCTGATCATTGGCTCGAGCTTGTTCGCGTCGATGCTGACGACCCGATCGAACTTCGCGCCCGGATCGGTCTTCAGTTCACGCCAACGCGCGACGGCTTCATCCCACGCTTTGCCTTGGGGTGCGAAGCGACGGCCCTTGAGGTACGCGAACGTCGTTTCATCCGGCGCAATCATGCCGGCGCGCGCGCCCGCTTCGATGGACATGTTGCAAACGGTCATGCGCTCTTCCATCGACAGCGCTTCGATCGCCGAGCCGCGATACTCGATGACGTAGCCGGTGCCGCCCGACACACCGATCTGACCGATGATGGCGAGAATCAGATCTTTCGCCGTGACGCCGGGGCGCAGCTTGCCGGTGACTTCGATGGCGAGCGTCTTCGGTCGACGCTGTAACAAACATTGCGTCGCCAGCACATGGCCCACTTCAGTCGTGCCGATGCCGAAGGCGAGGGCACCGAATGCGCCGTGAGTCGCGGTGTGGCTGTCGCCGCAGACGATGGTCTTGCCGGGCTGCGTGGCGCCGAGCTCAGGACCGATCACGTGCACGATGCCTCGAGTGTCGCTGCCCAACCCGTGCAACTCGATGCCGAATTCACGGCAGTTCTTTTCGAACTCTTTCACCTGACGCGCGGCGGATTCGACCTTGATCGGGACGCGACCGAAGACTTCGTCGGGATCGGTCGGCGTGGAGTGATCCATGGTCGCCAGCACGCGATCGGGCCGACGCACCTTCAGGTTCTGAGCGCGTAGCACCGAGAACGCCTGCGGCGAGGTGACTTCGTGAACGAGGTGCAGGTCAATGTACAGCACGGCCGGCGTGTCGGCGGATTCAGGCACGACCTGGTGCTGTTCCCAGACTTTTTCGAACAGGGTCTTGGCAGTCATGGCGCTGGACCATCGGGCAGGGTGAAGCTGCAAGGATGCCAGGGCGGGTGGGGCGTGGGGATGACGATTCCCGAAGGGGCCATCGTCGGCAGCGATGGGCGCCGCCATTGCAGCGGCGCCCTCGAATCAAATTGTCAGGCGCCTACTGCCTGTTTCGCGCCGTCCTCACACAGATCGAGCCAGCCCCATTTGTCCGCGGCCTTGCCAGCGCCTGCGCTCACGGTGCATTGATGGGCATGGGTGGCGAGGTTCGTAGCCGAAAACGGCGCCTTCGAGGCGCCGTTTCCAGTCACGAAGGTTTGAAATTACGCTTTCTCTTCCTGCAACCAAGGCATGCGCTCGCGCAGCTTGGCGCCGACCTTTTCGATCTTGTGGGTGTAGTCCGCCTTCATGAGCTTGTTGTACTTCTTGCGGCCGCTCTTGTTCTCGGCGATCCACTGACGGGCGAATTTGCCGTCCTGGATTTCCTTGAGCACCTTCTTCATTTCCTTCTTGGTGTCCTTGTTCACGATGCGCGGACCGCGCGTCAGATCGCCATATTTGGCGGTCTCGGAAATGAACTGATGCATCTTGGTCAGTCCGCCTTCGTGCAGCAGGTCGACGATGAGCTTCAGCTCGTGCAAGCACTCGTAGTAAGCGACTTCAGGCTGATAGCCGGCTTCCACCAGCGTTTCGAAGCCCTTCACGACCAGTTCGGTGGCGCCGCCGCACAGCACGGCCTGCTCGCCGAACAGATCGGTCTCGGTTTCTTCGGCGAAGGTCGTGGTCAGCACGCCACCCCGAGTGCCGCCGATACCGTCGGCGTAGGCGAGGGCGATCGCCTTCGCCTGCTTGTTCACGTCCTGATACACGGCCAGCAGCGACGGCACGCCGCGGCCCTGCTGATACTGACGACGCACCAGGCCGCCCGGGCCCTTCGGCGCGATCAGCACCACGTTCAGATCCTTGCGCGGCTTGATCTGCTTGAAGTGGATGTTGAAACCGTGAGCGAACAGGATGGTGGCGCCCTGTTTGATGTTGCCGATCACATCGTTGTAAAGATCTTTCTGGGTCAGATCGGGCGTGAGAAACGCGATCAGGTCGGCGCCTTTCACGGCTTCGATCGGCTCGGCGACTTCCAGGCCGTCCTTCTTCGCCTTGGCGAAGCTGTCGCCGGACTTGCGCACGCCGACCACGACGTCATAGCCGCTGTCCTTGAGGTTGAGCGCATGCGCGCGGCCCTGGCTGCCATAGCCGAGGATGGCGATGCGGGCCTTGGCCAAGGCCTTCTTGTTGACGTCCTTCTGCGAATAGATCTGCGGCATGTCGCTCTCCGAGTAAAACAAGCTAAAAAGCGTGTGTGTGTTGAAAGAAATCTGTATCTCAAAAACGAGCGAACCCCGCCTCGGGCTGGCCGGTGCGGGGTTCGTATGGCGATTCTTATCCTGTGGTGTTCAGACGCCGGTCCCGCACTCGACCCGCCGCAGCAGGCCGGAGACGACTACACGCTCTACTACAATGATCGTGGCGATCATTGCGTGGCCGACGATCTCGGCGGAAGCGTGCGTGACGGCGGGCATGGCCTAAGTTTTGGCGACGGGTGAAACGGTTGGCGCGTCTGATTTGGTGCGATAAAGCGAGCAAATGGCACCATACGGCTGCGTAACTTGTCAAGCAGCGCTACACTTGTGAGCGCTGCGTCACGCTGTGACCGGCGCGTGAACCCCTCGCAATTGCTAACAATCGGCTGCCGTCGTGACCACCATTTCCATTCCTTTGCACCTGCTCCACGAAGATGAATTCGAGCAGTGGCGGGCGGCTCAGGAAGAGCCGGTGCGCAACTGGGCCGCGACGCACGGCTTCAAGGCCGAACGAAACAAACTGCTGTTGGTGCCGGGCCCGCAAGGCCGGCCGGTGGCTGTGATCGTCGGCCTCGGGAAACAGAATCCCCGCGAAGAAATCAGTTACTGGGTCGGCGCGGGCCTCGCCGACCGGCTGCCCGACGGGCACTACCATCTGGCGAATGCGTTGCCGCCGCGGGCTGCGACTCAGTTCGCTGCCGGGTGGGGCTACGGACAATATCGCTTCGAGCGTTACAAGCGCGGCGGCCCGCAGCGCTCGGTGCAGTTACGACTGCCCGAAGGCGCGGATGCCTCAGAGGTGGAAAGATTGAAATCCGCCACCTCACTGGCGCGCGATCTGGTCAACACGCCCGCCAACGACATGTCACCGGAAGCGCTGGCGCAAGCGGCAGTGGAGGTGGCTCGTCGTCATGGCGCAAGACATCGGGTCATCATCGGCGATGATTTGCTGAAAGAACGTTTGCCGGCCGTGCACGCAGTCGGACGCGCGGCCGCCGTTGCACCGAGACTCGTCGATATCGAGTGGGGCGATGTCTCGAAACCGAAAGTCACATTGGTGGGCAAGGGCGTCTGCTTCGACACGGGCGGACTCGACATCAAGCCCGGCGCTTCGATGTTGCTCATGAAAAAAGACATGGGTGGCGCGGCCGTGGCATTGGCGCTGGCACAGATCATCATGGATGCGAAGTTGCCGGTGCGGCTGCGCGTGATTCTGCCGATGGTCGAGAACGCGATCTCAGGTAACGCATTCCGTCCGGGCGATGTGCTCGGCACACGCAAGGGGTTGACGGTGGAGGTCGGCAACACGGATGCGGAGGGACGTTTGATCCTGTGCGACGCCTTGGCGCTGGCCGATGAAGAACAACCGGACTTGCTGATCGATACTGCGACCTTGACGGGTGCGGCGCGTGTTGCGCTCGGCCCCGAGTTGCCGGCCTTGTTCAGCAACGACGATTCGGCGGCCGAAGACGTGTTGCGTGCCGGCGCCGCTGAAGCCGATCCGCTCTGGCGCATGCCTTTGTGGTCGGGTTACGACGACGAGCTCTCGAGCAAGATCGCCGACGTGAACAACGTATCCACTTCGGGCTTCTCGGGCGCCATCATCGCGGGTCTGTTCCTCCGCCGCTTCGTGAGCAATGCCCGCACCTGGTTGCATATCGATTTGTATGCCTGGAATAGCAAGGAGCGTCCCGGCCGCCCGGTCGGCGCGGAACCGCACACGGTTCGTGCGTTATATGCATTCCTCAAGCAGCGATATGCACGTTGATTGATGGTTGCAAGCACTACCACCGGCGTGGCTGACGCCACCTCGATCGCGCCCAAGCACCTGATCCTGCTGGTGCTGATGAACCTGGTCTGGGGTCTGAATCTGATCGCCTCGAAGATCGGCGTGGCGCAGTTTCCACCCATCCTGTTCACGGCCCTGCGCTTTGGGTCGCTCGCGCTGTTTCTTTTGCCATTGTTGAAAATCCATCGGGGTCAGATGGGCAATTTGTTCCTGGCCGCGATGCTGACCGGACCGGCGGCGTTTTCGCTGTTGTTCCTGGGGGTCTATTACGCCGAAGATGCGGCGACGGTCGCCATCGCCAGTCAGATGAGCGTGCCGTTTTCCACGCTGCTGTCGATCTGGCTGTTGGGCGAGACCATACGATGGCGTCGTACGCTGGGCATCGCGCTGGCATTCGGCGGCATGGCGATCATCAGTTTCGAACCGCGCGTGTTTGCTTACTGGGAGGGCCTGGCGCTGGTGGTGGCATCGACCTTCTTCGGAGCGCTTGGCCTGATTTTCGTAAAGCGCCTGTACAACATCAAAGCGCTGGAATTGCAGGCGTGGATCGCCGTCGCAGGCGGTTCGACACTGATGTTGCTGAGCCTGTTGTTCGAGCAAGGTCAGATGGAAGCGATCCGAGCGGCGGATTGGAGAGCCTGGACGGCGCTGGCCTTCACGACCTTGATGTCGAGCTTGCTCGCGCACACGGCGTGGTACTACCTCGTCAGCAAATATCCGGTAACGAGCCTGTCGCCGATCACGCTGCTCTCGCCGCTGTTCGGTATTTTCTTCGGCGTGACCTTGCTACACGACCAATTGACCGGGCGCATGCTGCTCGGTGGCGCCGTAACGTTGATCGGCGTGTTCATCGTCGTGATGCGCGAGAAGCGCCTGGTCGATACGGGCACTTAGCGTTTAGCGCTGTTGCCGGCTCGATCGCTTTGGTCCGGCAGCAGCTTTCATGAAGGCATCGACCTCGCGCGGATCAACGGCGCGCGATTCGCCGGGCGCAAGTCCCTCCAGCGTCCAAGGGCCCACTGACCATCGGATCAGTCGCAGAGTCGGCAAGCTCACTGCCGCCGTCATGCGTCGCACCTGGCGATTGCGACCTTCACGAATCGTGAGCTTCAGCCAGCTCGTTGGAATGGCCTTGCGAAATCGGATCGGCGGATCGCGCGGCCACAGCCATTCCGGTTCGTCCATGCGCTCGGCGCCGGCGGGCAGCGTCATGCCATCGTTCAACTTCACGCCCCGTCGCAGGTGAGTGAGCGCGGCTTCGACGATCTCGCCTTCGACCTGCACGATGTAAGTCTTCTCTTGTTTCCAACGCGGATCGGCGAGCTTGGTCTGCAACGGCCCGGAGTTGGTCAGCAGCACCAGGCCTTCACTGTCGTAATCGAGACGACCCGCCGGTCGCATCCCGGGCGCGTGCACGAAATCACGCAGCGTCGCCTTGCCGTCCTCGCTCGTGAATTGGGTGAGTACGCGGAACGGCTTGTTGAGCAGGAGCAGATCCATCGGACGGGTCAAATGTGTTCTGCGGACGTTCGCACGAGCTCGATGAAGCGTTGTACGGCTGCGGCGTTTTCGCCATGACGACACGCGAGAATCAGCGGCGCGGTGAGTTGCGGCATGTCCTCGAGCTTGCGATAGACGATGCCGTCCATCTGCAGTCGTTGCAGCGAGGCGGGCACGATCGAAACGCCGATGCCGGCGGCCACGAGGTTCAACGTGGAAATGATTCGCGGGGCTTCCTGTCCAACGCGAGGACTGAAGCCCGCGCTCCTGCAAGCCGCGATGATGGTGTCATAGAGGCCCGGACCGCCGGGACGTTTGTAGAGCACGAATGTTTCTTTCGCGAGCTCGGACAATGGCAACAGGACGCTGCGACTGAAGCTGCTGCGCCGAGCGAAGATGTGACCGGTCGGCAGGGCGACCAGCATTTTCTCTTCCAGCAGCGGCCGCACCGTGAGCCCGACCACGTCCGCCACCGGCGAGCGAATGAACGCTGCATCGATCTCTTCGTTGTGCAGACCCTGCACCAGTTCACTGCTGCCACTCTCTTCGAGCACCAACGAGACCAGCGGCGCCGCTTCGCGAAATGCTCGTAACACTCGAGGCACGAACGGATGGAACGGAGCGGAGCTGGTGAAACCGACGACCACTCGGCCTTCCTCGCCGCGGGCGGTTCGGCGGGTGGTTGCGACTGCACGGTCGACCTGATCGAGGATGGCCCGGGCCCGATCCAGGAATGCGAGGCCCGCATCGGTCAATTCGACGCCGCGCGGCTGGCGTCGGAATAGCTGAGCATCGAGTTCCTGCTCCAGGGCGCGGATCTGCATGGACAGCGGTGGCTGCTGAATGCCGAGCCGTTCGGCCGCTCGGGTCATGTGCTTTTCTTCAGCCACGGCAATGAAGTAGCGCAAATGTCTCAGTTCCATGCTGAGATATTTATCAGATATTGCTTGCTAACTCACCATATATTTTACCCATAGGCGGGAAATCGCTAAGGTTCCTCCAGCGGCACCTTCCAGCGTCCGGCCGCGTTGATCGTTGAGATCACGACGCGGCCCGATTTCGAAACGTTCATGACCTTGCCGGCATACCGGGCCATTCACTGAATCGTTGTCACATCGAGGTTCCCATGACACTCCCTTCCGCTGAAGAACTTCGCCAAGACTGGGAAACCAACTCGCGCTGGCACGGCGTGAAACGCACGTATCGAGCCGAGGATGTGGTTCGGCTGCGCGGTTCCGTCCACATTGAACATTCGCTGGCGCGCCTGGGCGCCGAGAAGCTGTGGAAGTACGTGAACGAGAAGCCCTTCGTCAATGCGCTCGGCGCGTTGACCGGCAACCAGGCCATGCAGCAGGTGAAGGCGGGACTGGATGCGATCTATCTGTCGGGCTGGCAAGTCGCGGGCGATGCGAACCTCGCGGGCGAAATGTATCCCGACCAGTCGCTGTATCCCGCGAATTCGGTGCCGCAGGTCGTCAAGCGCATCAATAACACCCTGGTGCGCGCCGACCAGATCACCACGGCCGAAGGCGATACTTCGATCGACTGGCTCAAGCCCATCGTCGCCGACGCTGAAGCGGGCTTCGGTGGCGTGCTGAATGCGTTCGAGCTGATGAAAGCGATGATCGAAGCGGGCGCCGCGGGCGTGCACTTCGAAGATCAGCTGTCGTCCGCGAAGAAGTGCGGTCACATGGGCGGCAAGGTGCTGGTGCCGACGTCCGAAGCGATCAGTAAGCTGGTCTCCGCTCGTCTCGCTGCGGACACGGCTGGCGTGCCGACCGTGCTCATCGCCCGTACCGATGCCGAGTCCGCGAATCTGCTGACCGCCGATGTGGACGAGCGCGATCGTCCGTTCATCAAGGGCAAGGAACGCACGAGCGAAGGCTTCTTCTACGTGAACGCGGGCCTCGATCAGGCGATCGCTCGCGGCCTCGCCTATGCGCCTTACTGCGACATGATCTGGTGCGAGACCGGCAAGCCGGACCTGCACGAGGCCAAGCGGTTCGCCGAAGGGATTCAGAAGGAGTTCCCGGGCAAGCTGCTGGCGTACAACTGCGCGCCGTCCTTCAACTGGAAGAAGAAGCTCGACGACGCCACGATCGCGAAGTTCCAGCGCGAGCTCGGCGCGATGGGCTACAAGTTCCAGTTCATCACGCTCGCCGGCTTCCACGCGCTGAACTACTCGATGTTCCAGCTGGCCAAGGGCTACAAGGCGACGCAGATGGCGGCGTACGTGCAGCTGCAGGAGCAGGAGTTCGCGTCGGAGAAAGACGGCTACACCGCCACCAAGCACCAGCGCGAAGTCGGCGCGGGCTACTTCGACGACGTGACCCAAACGGTCACGGCCGGTCAGTCCTCGGTGACGGCAATGAAGGGCTCGACGGAAGAAGAGCAGTTCCACAAGGCGTCGTGATGGGAAGCCTGCGGACCTGAACACCCCGTACAATGGGCGGATGAGCAAGTCATCCGCCCGCAAATCTCCCATCTCGATTCCGCGCACCCACAAGAGCGCGCCTCTCAAGCAACTCGCACTGACCGATGACAAGCCGACCAACGGCTTGTGGCCCTCGGACGGCGAGGTCTTCGATCGTACCTGCACCGATTGTCCGCGCCTGGCGGAATTTCTGGAGGAGGGGCGGAAGCAATATCCCGATTACTACTGCGCGCCAGTCGCTCCGTTCGGCGATCGCAAGGCGCACCTCATCATCGTCGGCCTCGCCCCGGGTTTTCACGGCGCGAATGCGACCGGCCGGCCGTTCACCGGCGATTACGCCGGCGTCTTGCTTTATCAAACGCTTTACAAGTTTGGCTTTGCGAGCAAGGCCGAGTCGGTTCATCGCAACGACGGCTTGAAGCTGATCGACGCCCGCATCACCAACGCCGTCAAATGCGTGCCGCCGGATAACAAGCCGCTGCCCATCGAAATCACGACCTGCAATCACTATCTGCAAGCCGAGCTCGCAGCCGCGCCGAAGAACGTCGTGCTATTGGCGTTGGGCTCGATTGGACACAACGCGGTCCTGCGCACCCTCGGACTGAAGGCGAGCGAATACAAGTTCGGACATGGCGCGGAGTTCAAGCTGCCGGGCGGGCAGTGGCTGATCGATTCGTATCACTGCAGCCGCTACAACACCAATACGCGACGGCTAACGGAGCAGATGTTCGAGGCAGTGTTTGCTCGGGCCAAGGCGCTGATCGAGAGCTTCTGACTGGATGTGCGAGTTACAACATCCCGAAATCCGTAACGATGCTCGCGACGTTGCTCTGTGCATCGAGTCCGAAGTGCGAGTGACGACTGCCGGGCTCGCTCTGGTAGCAAACGAGATTCTCTTGGCGTGACGGATCCGGCTTGAAGGAAAACCACGACCAGGTGCTCTTGAGATTGTCCTCTAAGCCGTCCGTCATCAGGCCGAGACAGCGATCGAAGTCACGGTTGCGTATCAAAGGGACTGAGGCGGCATCCGCGAAACAACCCGCTCCAGTGTCGGAGAAATAGAACGCGTACTCGCGGACCACGAGCCGGCGCTGTCCGTTCTCCACAACCGGCTGCGGCACGGCGTCGTGCCATCCGGTTGCCCAGGTTACCACCGGAGCAGTGGTAAGCAGCATGCGTGCGAAGGCGATCCGTTCATCGCCCGATGACAAGCGCACGAGCGCCAACGACACCGGATAGATCCCTGGGGGAACACGCCTCTTCAGCGCCGTCATTGAACCGGCCAGAGGGTCGCCAGCGACGACCGCACCCGACGTGATGACTACCGCCCCCAGCTCGACGACTTTGAATCGCGCGGCTTGGTTCCAGCAGCAAAGCTCTTGCTCCGAGAACGCAGCTTCAACTTGGGCGGGAGAAAATCGGTAGTCGGCGCGGACCGGATATTGTTCGACGGGAGTTTCAGAGGACATGCGGCGCACTCCTGTTGCTGCCGATGCAATGTGTTTGCCTCCCCGGAGGCATCGCGTAGGGCGGGGATATGCAAGCTGCATGATCGCTCCGGCCGCGGAAGATTGCCACTGGAACGGAGTGAGTCCTTGCGCTTGCACCGAAGTCCTTTGGAGAGGCGAGATGAACACACATTCTTTCGTGGCTCGTTGGTTAGCTGCGCTAACCGTGATGCTTGCCGGCTGTGCCGCAACGCCGCCGCCTTCGCGGACAGCTCGCGGCGACGCCCCCAAGGCGCAGATCACCATACTCTACGACGCTTTTGGCAAGTCCTCCGCGATGCGCAAGGACTGGGGCTACGCTGCCCTCATCGAGTACGGCGGCAAACGCATCTTGTTCGATACTGGCAATCGCCCGGAGATCCTGGCGCACAACGCGAGCGCGAAGGGCATCGACCTTTCGAAGCTGGACTTCGTCGTCATGTCACATCGGCATGGAGATCACATGGGCGGGATGGCCTACCTGCTGAGCGTGAATCCCGGGGTGAAAATCTACGCACCCAAAGAGAGCTTCGGCGTCTATGGCGCCGACCTGCCCAGTACCTTCTATCGCAAGGACGTTTCCCTGCCGACGCAGCAGCGCTACTACGACGGTAACCCGCCCGAGGTCATGCGGTTTGGCTCTGCTTGGCCCGGTGCCAACTTCGAGTTGGTGGAGAAAGACACCGAGATCGCGCCAGGGATCCACCTCATTGCGATGGTCTCAAACAAGCCGGGCACGTTGGAGCTACGCGAGATATCGCTGGTCATCGACACGTCCGACGGTGCCGTCATCGTGGTTGGTTGCGCGCATCCCGGTATTGAAGGGATCGTCGGGGCGGCTGCGAAGATCAACCCGCGCATCCATTTTCTTGCCGGCGGGTTCCACTTGCTCGTGTCCGAGGATGATGAGATCGAGAAAATCGTGACCACCCTGCACGATACCTACAAGGTTGTATACGTCGCGCCCGGACATTGCACCGGCGAGCCCACGTTCACTGCACTGAAGAAGGCGTTCCGTGAACGTTACCTTTACGCCGGGCTTGGCACGACATTCGCGCTCGGCACCAGGCCACACCCCATTGGTTAGCGGGTAAGTAGTTCGCGAATATCGGCATTGCATGCCAGCTATGGCGCGAGTTCACTTCGTCGCGCCTGGGAGAGACGCCTGTGGCGATGTCCGCTGTTTCTTCTGGTCATGGCGCTTGCGCCTGCCCTGCAGGGCTTTGCGCCAGCGGCAGCAGTTATCTCGCCGAGGGCGTCGATTTTTGCCTCAAATCGCCGGAGACTAGTTCGTTCTCATGCGGGCTGGGAACAGGTGAATCCGCCTCACCGTAGCGGCGACGAATAGCCTTTAAGTCACACGGTCTCACCATACATGACCTTCGCAAATGAATAGTCGATGTAAACCTCGCCGTCGGAATTGGGGCCTTTTACAGCGGGCATTTTGCGTCCTCACAGTGCTGTAGTAGCCGTTGCGAGTGCGAGTCGTAATTGCCGCCTTCGGACTACTGGTTCTTCTCCGAGATCTCGCGAGCACTTTGGCGGGTGTCGACGCAGTTGACACGCCGTTATCTCCTCTGAAACAAACAGCAAAGATTTCTCCGATTTCCGTCGGCAAGGCGCTCGCCCGCTTATACTATTGGCGCCCGGTCGATCAGCGTCATCAAAAAAACACGGCCGGCTACCGACAGGGAATCTTCGCGTGGGCAACACATCCAGCTCGAACATTGTTTCCAATGGACTGCGTATTGCTCGCCTCGAGTTTGTTTCATTGGCGCTAGCGGCCTGTGGGGGCGGCGGCGGTCGCGGCGATGCTGGTGGCGGGCCATCCAACCCGCCGCCCGCTTCTTTGGGACCGACGGCCCAGGATATTAGCAAGGCTGAGAACGCCGGCATGCACATGACGCTGGAGGGCTCGGCGCTCACCGTCAGCTGGGTCGACACTTTCACCAACGAACTGGACTATAGAGTCGAACACAATGCCGGCAGCGGTTACGTCCCGCTGGGGACGCTGGCGCCCATCGACGGCGGCAGGGCGTACTGGCACGCCGATATCACTTCCTCCGGCAACTATCGAGTTGTCGCGACGTTACCCGGCGGCGTTTCGCTTCCGCTGCCGGTGGCACCCGATCGAAATGACGTCCGCATCGATCTGCCGGCGTCATCGAACCTCATTCAGCTCAGCGCGCGCGAGCCCATCCAGGATGCGGTGGAAGTCAGCATTCCCAATGTCGGGCCGGCGCTCTCGGTGACCTATTACCTGGACCAAGCTCGGATCGCCAAGGTCACCAGCGGTGGCGCGTTCGCGACCACCTTGCAGGCTCAGCATCTGGTGTCGGGATTTCCCGAGTTGCGCGCGGAGATCGAGAGGAGCGCAGGACTGACCGAAGTCACCTCGCGTTCTCTGTTTGTCGCCAACCCGAACACGGCCGTTCAGTTACGCGTGGCTCCGGCGAAGGCAATCACCAACTCCCTCCAGCTAACGGCCGCGGCATCGTCAAGTGTGGGGATCGTCTCGGTGCAATTCTTCGCGAACGGCAACCCGCTGCAGACACTTCGCTCCCCAAATGTCGAGGCTAAGTGGATGTATGCGCTCGATCCCGCGACGTTGCGGGCAGGAATCAACACTTTCCGAGCGTTGGCCACTGATCTCAATGGCCGGACGGCGCTCATGGACGTTGAGTACGAAATCGATCCCGCCATGCCGACGCTGACGCTCGAGGGTTTGTTCGACGGGATGATCGTACCGGCCAACAGCTTTGATGTTCGCGGCACCTTCGTGGCCCCGAGCGGTGGCGCCATTCTGACTATCCGTATCGTCGGCGGACGCACCATCCTGAGATCCCGGACCAGTCCGTTCAGCGCTCAATTCTCGCTGGCCGATGTGCCTGGCGGGCAGACGCTCGTAGTGCAGGTCGAGGACAGCGCCGGGCGCCTGAAGCAACATTACTTTGACGTCACCGCGGCGACCACACCGCGTCCGTATGAGCTGATCGCCACGGGTGTCGAGCAACTGCTGGCCGCCGACGCAGGCTCGCTGTTGTACAAAAAGTATTCCGGCGCGGTCGTGCTGAGAGGCGCCGAGGGTCACGAGACCGAGCTGCAACTGCCGCCCGATTCGAGCTTCTCCAGATGGTGGCTGAGCGAGGGACGCGTCCTGGCGCAGGAGCGCCTCAATCGGCATGTGCATCTATTCACCGGCGCGGGGCAGACCATCGATCTGTCGCAGACACTGATGAGCGTTCCGCTACAGGCCTCTGCGTACCCGAAGGTGCGCGGCTCCTGGATCAGCTGGACGACCGGTGAAGGTTACGGGCCTTTCGTGGCTTATAACTTCGTCGCCGGGACCGGCGATTACGCCGGGCCAACGGAAAGCATGAACCCACTTCCGTCTCACGAGCTGCTCGCGACGGCCGGCAATGAGCGACTGCTTTATATCGGCGGAACTGGGGCGAGTAGCGGCGTTTACGAATACGCGCTCGGCTCGGGCGCCATTCGACAGCTGCTTGCCGGCCAGTACTTGGGGCTGCGCTCCGATGGCAATCGGCTGGCCGTCAGCAACAACAGGGTGCTGCGGATCGCGCCGCTGAACGATCCAGCCGCAGTCTCATCTGTGAGCGACAATATGTTGTACTTTGCGCTCGACGCTGGCCTGCTCTGTTGGAATACCCATGATTTCAAATTGCACGTGAACGATGGCACCACGACCACTCTGCTGTCGCAGAGTCATCTGGGCATGGGCGATTACACGGTCAAGGACGGCAACATCATCTTCACCGAGGACAGCCGCTGGTATAGCTGGAGCCGTACGGCGGGCAAACAATTGCTGATGGACTCAGTCGCGTGGCAGACGATGCAAACGCAGGGGACGGCGTACCTTCGTACTGGTTGGACCGGCGCTTTATATCGTGTGACGATGCCCTGAAAGTTCGGCTCCCCCTGGAACAATGCTGCTGTGGTCTCGCATGGAATGGATACTTCGGACGTTCTTCGTGCTCATTGCCTGTGCTCTGGCCTCGTGTCATTCACCGAGACCCATCCCCGGGTCCGCGTCGGTGGCTGGATGGCAGAAAAAATTCGCGGCACTCGATTGTTGGAACCCGCGCCACTTCTACGACATGGCGTCGACCGAGCCGGTCCTGTTTGCCATGGCGCGCATTTGCCATCGCAGGCTGACCGTCGTCGCCATTGACGCGCGAACAGATGAGGTCAGGGCGGTGCCCTTCACCGCGATCACCGTGGGCGGAGTGCACTACACCGCCAGCGGGGATGTGGTGTGGTATTCGAGCAGCCTGTCGGATGAGTTCAAGTCGCCCAACCATGCGTCGGCTTTCACACTCCGGAAAGGCGAGTTGAAGGAGCAGCGGATCGGGCGCCTCGAGGTCCCGTTCGAGATCGGCGCGGGTATCGGCTTCATCAAGGGCGAAGGTTGTCATCTGGTCTCGTTTCACAACCGGCTCGTGGACGAGAAGACACCACGGCTGAGCCAATATTTCATCGTCAAGGACGAGCAGCCGTTCTCATCGTCAAAGGCGCTCGATGGTGTCGGTCGCGGTCTTTTCTGGGATCCGGTACGGCGGCACTTCGTCGTGCAGAAACAACCACCCAGCAACGTCGGGTACCGCGCGCGCCAACCCCTCGATCGTTACGCGATCGACTGTTCAGGCGCTACGGTCGCGATGGATGCGGAGGTGATTCGTCGTCTGGAGCCCATCCGCGACGAAAGTGCGACCTATGTAATGTCGCACAAGGGTGATTTGCTCGTAGCGGCGCGCAAGGAACATAGCGAAGAGGACGTGATCACCGTATTCAATGGCGACAAAACGAGCCACATCAACCCTCCCGAGCACTACACGCCGTGTCCCGACTTGGGCTGCGATCCGTTTTACGAACACATTTTTCCAGAGGCATGGTCGCCGTCAGGCGAGCACTTCATGGTCACAGTCGGCTTTAAGCGCGTCGATATCTACCGGGCTGCGGACATGCAGATCGTCAAGCAATGGAAAATGAAGGGATCCCGTGATTTTCCCGTGTATGGCTTCATCAATGATCACGTCGCGTATGGGTTCGGCGAGCACAGCCGCCTTACCTTTCAGGAGTGGTGATTCGCTCCGGCGTCATTTCTACGTTTGAGTCTGGCGTCGACGATGCTTTCTTGCACGAGGAGCAGCTATTCGTGAGTGAACCGGGGTTTCCGTCATCGAGCCGACGATGGTTCATCGGCGCAGCGGGAGCCGCGCTCTACAGTGCTGCGTGTGAGGCGCGCGAGCAGCAGGGCATCATCGAGCGTCTGGCCGCAATCCGCTCCCGCATCGGCGGCCGTCTCGGCGTGTATGTACTCGATACCCATACCGGCCAGCGGTTCGGAGTCGACTACGATGAAAGGTTTGCCATGGCCTCGACCTTCAAGTGGCTGCTCGCCGCAGCAGTCCTGGCGAAGGTTGAACGCGCGGAGCTGCGCCTCGAACAGAGAGTCACCTTCACGGAGAAGGACATTCTCGCGCACGCTCCGGTCACGTCGAAGCATCTCAGGCAAGGCTCGCTGACGTTGCGCGAGCTGTGTGCCGCTATCGTCCAGGTCAGTGACAATACCGCCGCCAATCTGTTGTTCTGGCTCATCGAAGGTCCGGAAGGCCTCACAAAGTTCATGCGCGCGTCGGGCGACGATATGACGCGGCTGGATCGCATGGAACTGGCGCTGAATTCCAACTTGCCAGGAGACCTGCGCGACACTACGACGCCGCGGGCGATGGTTGGTAGCATGGAGCGGATGCTGTTGGGTCCAGTCCTCTCCGAGCCGTCGCGCCAGATGCTCATTCAGTGGATGATCAATTCGTCGACGGGTCTGCAGCGCATCCGTGCAGGATTGCCGGCGGGCTGGAAGGCAGGCGATAAGACCGGCACAGGCGCCAACGGTGCCGTCAATGACCTGGCCATGATCTGGCCGCCTGGTCGCAAGCCGATACTGATGGCCGTATATATGTCCGAGTCGACGCAAGCGGTCGAAACGCTGATTGCCGCCCATGCGCAGATCGCGGCGGAGGTCGTTCGCGAGCTGGCCGCGTAGCGCGCCATGGGTATACGTCCGTACTCGGGTCCGGGTACGATGACGCTCACGGTCCTCGCGAGAGCTTCTTATATCACTTCCAGATTTACGTCACTTTCGATCTGAACAGCACCGTGCACTGGAGCTGAGTGGAATTCAGCTGAGGCTCTGTGGGAAGTTCATCGGGAGGCGGCCGAAGAATTCGGGATCTGAGATTCGGGCGTGCGGTACATTGCGCGGAGGACGCATGCGTAATTCGCCAGAGTGCCGAGCCCTGCTGCCCGCCGGCGTTTGTCGACATTCGCTTCGTCCTCCATCGGCGCAGGTTTTAGCTCGCCATCGAGCAGTACGAAATTAGTGCCGTATCGCTGCGGTTTGCCCCGGCTGTCCAGTAGATCGTCGGTAAGCAGGGCTACTTGATCGCTGCGCACTTCGCCTCGACGCACGTGCTCCTCGGTCAGCTTCAGCACCTGCTCCTGGAAATCCGGATCGACGGCAGCGTGTACTGTCAGCAGCCATGCGGCATTGACTCCATCGAGGCCGACCATCTCCGCGGTGGGAAAGCCGTCCTGATTAACGATGTGTTTCAGCCGCTTGAGATTAGCGGAGTCCACCTCGCGCATGCGCACGACCTGCGGGCTCACTGCATCGAGGCGGCCCCCGGAGGAGATCGGGAACGCTCTGGCTTCCTGACCCTGCTTTGCCATGAGCAGCAGGTTTTCGCGAAGAGCGGGCCTCGTCACGGTCCTGGGCACACGCGGAGCGTTGGTGCGCGATCGGATCTCTGCGAACTCGCGCACCGCCTCCGGGCACTTTGCGTCAATTTCTGAACTGAAGGTTGACGCCACAGAGAATGAGGGCTCGCCCCACGCAGGGATTGCCAGGACTAAAAGCGCGAGGCACCCGGCCCGAATGGGTGTGCGAGAAGCGGGGACATCCCAGCTGTCTGTAGTCACGTACAGTTCCTCATGCTGTTGCATTCATCCTAGTGCGGCCCTCCTAGCACAATCAAGGATCACGGAGTCTCAGTGCGGGCACGCGGTTGCGCCTGAGGTCGAGCCCGTGGACGAGCTGCCATTTAAACCTTTCGAGCGGGTTGCGCATCGAACAGCGATAGGTCCGAACCGCCGAGTAGAACACTTGTCTTTCAACCGCTCGGGCGAGCACCAGCTCCAACGGACAGGACATCTACAAGGTCGCCTCGCGAGATTCTTTGGCTGATACATTCGCACCCCTCGAAGCTGAACACTGGATGTGCTTTGTGAACAAACTGTTCTTTATCCTGCTCCTTGCTTGCAACTTTGCTCATGGTGAAGCTTCGCTTCCGGATTTGACCGCCGAACAGTGGCGCCAGGATCTCGAGTTTTTCGCCAACGAGATCACGACGAAACACCGAGATCCTTTTCACTCCATCAGCAAGGTCGAATTCGACCAGGCGGTATCCAACCTGCGGCAGCGGATCCCTTCGATGAAGGACTACGAAGTTGTCGCTGGCTTGCAGCACCTGGCGGCCCTCATTGGCGACGGGCATACATTTCTGGACACGTCGGGCTTGTATCGGAGATTTCCGCTGGAGGGCTTTTGGTTTGGCAACGATTTCAGGGTCATCCGCGCGGCTCCGGAATACCGCGAAGCACTGGGAGCCAGGATTGTCTCGATCGGATCCGTATCCATTGGGGAAGTCCAGAAGAGGATTCAACAGTTTGTTCCGCAAGCTGAGAATCAGTGGTACGTGCTGAACAGCAGCGCAAAGCAGCTCATGCACGTCGAACCGTTAGCTGCTTTGGGCGTCCTTCAGGGTCTGGGTTCCGCGGATTTCACTTTTGAAGATGATTCTGGTCGTCGCTTCAAGCTGCGGATTCGGCCTGTTCCTGCAGAAGCCAGCAAGTCAGGGGAGGTCGCTATCGAACCGGTGCCATTGCCCTTTCAGCACCCGGAGGATGCGCTTTGGTTTACGTACCTGGCTGACTCGGAAACAGTGTATGTGGATTTCCGCTCCTACCGAGACCTGGAGACGCAGTCCGCACGGCTTTGGGAATACATCGGCAGGCATCCGGTAAGACGCCTGATAATCGATATGCGCTGGAACCAAGGTGGAAACTTCACCAAGGGGAGGGAATACCTCATCTACAAGCTGATATTTATGCCCGCCTTAAACCGTGCTGGACATCTTTTCGTGATTACGGGCCGCGGCGCATTTTCAGCCGGCATGACCAACATCACCGATTTCAGGAGAGAGACGGAAGCAATCCTGGTCGGCGAGCCCACGGGTGCGCGCCCCAACGGATATCAGGAGAACCATTTGTTTACGCTTCCGCTATCAAAGCTGCGTGTCTCTTGTTCGATGCTCAAGTACAGATTCCAGCCGGACTCACAGACTGACGCTGTATTTCCCGATCAGCGAATCGACCCTGATTGGCCGTTGTTCAAGGCGGGAAAAGATGCAGCACTGCAGTGGATTCTGGCAACGCCCTAACCAACCATTGTGGAGGCCAGGCGCCCTGATGAACTTGGGGCATCACGTTGGTCCGGGACGATCGCCAACATATTGCGTGAACAAGATCGCGATCCCGGCGGATCCAGCAGACCGCAGGGTCGCTGAAAATATGTTGATATATTCCGAACGAGACAGTCCCGCCGAATCGGAATGTTTCAATCGCTGATCTCGTTGACGTTGCAAGTGCCGAATGACGAGAGGCATACTCGGATTGCTGCGCTCCGTGCAGGCAGCATGTAGCAATGGACACGGAAGGAGAACGCTGTGAAACATGTAATGGAAGACGTAGGATTCGTCGAGGCGGAAGCGATGCTCGACGGGGATGACCTGATCGATCTCGGCAGAATGTCCGAAGAGACCCGCGGCGGGGTGGGGCGGAATTTCGAGGGGCCAGACTGCGAGCCGGGCCGCCTCATCTGTCCATAATCCAGGCTCTGCGTCCTTACTATCGTGTGCGGCAGCCTCGGCTGCTGCACACCCTTCGCCGCGTCGATGCTGTTTGAGCCTTCGATAGTCAGAGGGCATCACGCAGCCTGCTGCCGGAGTTGATCACAGGAGTGCGACTCGTGCCGGGGCCCGCCTACTTTCTATCCAAGCATGCGTTTGCCTGTTTGAGCGGGAGCAGCGTGGTGCTGCTGGATCTCAAAGCGGATCGATACCTGGCGCTCGAAGCGAGCCGCGCGTGTTCGCTTGCCGGCCTGGTTGCCGGCTGGCCGCCGCTCGCAACGGAGAAGTTGTTGCCGACGGCCGAGGCCGGAAATCGAATAGCGGCGGGTATGCTGAAGCGAGGTCTGCTCACGAGCGAGCGCTCGCAGGGCAAGGAGCTGACGCCGCCGGTGGCGGTGCCGACGGATAGTGCGATCGAGGCGGCCGACGAAGGCGAGATACCGCTGCGCTTGAAACATTTGCTGTCGTTCGCCGCCGCGGTGACGGCAGCTCGATTCCATTTGCGCTTTCGTTCGATGGAATGGATCGTGGACGACGTTTGCCGTCGGCGCGCAAAGGTCATCAGTCGCGAAGGCCAGCACGAGGTTGCCATTCGGCAGCTGTCGCGTCTGTTCGATCGCCTGCGATCGTATACATACGACGCGCGCGGCGCCTGCTTATTCGACTCGCTGGCGCTGCTGTACTTCTTGTTGCGCGAGGGATTGCAGCCGCAATGGGTGATCGGCGTACGCAGCTCGCCGTCGTTCATGGCGCATTCCTGGATTCAACACGGCGCGACACTGCTCAATGACAGCCTCGATCGTGTGTCCGTGTATACGCCCATCATGGCAGCCTAAGGCAGGGAATGCGGCATGTTGCGTTTCATAGCATTGGTTTGCGACGGGTCGGAATCCGTCGCGCAGGCCAGCGGGCGGCTTACCTCCAAGTTGAGCGCGTCGGCCGGATGGCTCAGTGTCCACAGCGGACCACGCGCGGTGGTTTTCTACAGGAGTGAGCGGGACGACGGAGATGAGATTCACCTGTTGCCAGGTCAAAGCGGCGTCATACTCGGTCGGCTTTTCCAGAAGCCGGATGTCACGCACCAAGTTCCCGAGCGACTTGAGCTCGATCAGCAACGCAGTGCTGCCATCGTCACCTCCGGCGGGCGCGCGCTGATCGATCGGTATTGGGGCCGCTACGTCGCATTTCTGCACGAGCCCGAGTCACGCAGCACCTACGTGCTACGAGATCCGACCGGTCACTTGCCTTGTTTCAAATACGCCAGTCAGGGCGTGAGTATTTATTTCTCGCACGCCGAGGATTGTCTCGACCTCGGGTTGCAGAGGTTTTCGATCAACTGGTCGTTCGTGGCGGCATACCTGTGCAACTGGCGGTTGCAGAATCGCGAGACCGGCCTTGACGAAGTCGCGGAGGTGGCACCGGGCGAATGCGTCGAACATCGCTTCGGCGGCACTACGCACTCGGTGCTGTATTGGAATCCCGTGGAGATCAGCCGATCGCAGCCGTTCGAATGCTTTGACGCCGCGGTCCATGAGCTGAGAGGCACCACGCGTGCATGCATCTGGGCGTGGGCATCCTGTTACCCGGGTATCGTGCATTCCCTGTCGGGTGGGCTGGATTCCTCAATCGTACTCAGCTGCTTGCGCACGGCGCCGTCCCAACCGTCGATCACGTGCCTGCACTACTTTCACGATGCGGCGACCGACACGGATGAGCGTAGGTTCGCAAGGGCGGCCGCAAGCCACCTCGATTGCAAGCTCATCGAGCGGCAGCTCGATGTGTCGTCGGTGAAGTTGGAGGCACTCGCGGGGGTAGCAAAGTGCCCGCGCCCGGCGGTTTATCAATACTCCGTCCAGCATGGCAGCTTTGAGAATGAACTGGCCGTGCGGACCGGCGCTTCGGCCGTTTTCAAGGGCATCGGCGGCGACCAGCTTTTCTTTCAGGGGCAGGGCCAGCTTGCGGTGAGTGACTATTTGTACTCACGAGCATTGCTGAGCGCGTGGCGGCTTTCGGGACAGGTCGCGCGCGCTGAACGAACTTCGGTCTGGTCAGTGCTCAAGTCGGGATGGATGCGCGGCCTGCTGCGCCGTCCATGGAATCCCCTGGCGGATATGGAGCGTCATCGGCCGCTGGTGAGGCCCGAAGTCGTCGCCGCCGTGCGTGGGGACGAGCGTTGGATTCACCCGTGGCTGCGCTCGATCGACGGTGTTCCAGAAGGCAAGCTGCAGCATGTCGAGGCCATGGTCCTGCCGTTTGCCTACTACGATCCGTTGCAACGCCTGGTCGCGGCCGAACGCGTGCATCCGCTGTTCTCGCAGCCGGTGATGGAGGTCTGCCTGCGTACTCCGACCTATTTCATGGCGGCGGAAGGCAGGGATCGCGCTGTTGCACGCCAGGCGTTCGCGCAAGACTTGCCGAACAGCATCGTGTCTCGGCGGGGGAAGGCCGGACTGGACTCTTATCTGCAACGGCTGTGGGATGGGAATCTGCAATACATCAAAGCGATGCTGCTGGACGGTCACCTGGTCAAGCAGCAACTGCTCGATCGGCGGCGAGTGGAGGCGGCGTTGAGCACGCCGCGTTCGCAGATGCGCCAAGAGCTTGCGGAACTGTTCGTTTATCACTTGAGCACCGAAGCCTGGATCAACAGCTGGTCGGCGGCTTGAAGGAACAGTCATGGAACTGCGCCGAAGACTGCTGTGTATTTCACTGGTCCTGGCCATGACGGCATGTGAGCGCGTCCCGGTCGACAGCACGCCCGTTACGGAAGTGGTCGTCGGCAAACACGATCGGTGGCAGGCCGGCACACATTACGAAGTCTTCGAGCCGCTCGCCGGGGTGGCGGGCGAGAACGGCAAGGTTACGGTGGTGGAATTCTTCTGGTACGGGTGCCCGCATTGCTACACGATGGACCCGCATGTGACATTGTGGAATAACAAGAAGCCGCGGAACGTCGAGTTTCAGCGCGTTCCTACGACCTGGGGGGACCTCGATCAGCCGCACGCCCGATTGTTTTATACGTTGCAGGTGCTAGGCCGCACCGACCTCCACGCGATCATCTTCGACACCATCCATGCCCGGCGCAACAGGCTGGTCGCGAGCGACGAGCAGCAGACATTGCAGTTACAGCTGGAATTTGCCAGGCAGCACGGCATCGACCCGCAGCAGTTCATGAACGCATATCGTTCGGATGAAGTCGAAATGCACCTGCGCAACGCCGAGCGATTGTTGAAGCACTATAAAGTCACCAAGCTGCCGACCCTGCTGGTGAACGGAAAATACAAGACCGACGCCAGTCGTACCGACCGCAGGGGCGAAGCGCTCATGCGCCTCGTCGACGATCTCACCGAGCTGGAAGGCAAGGCGGTTGGAACTCCATAGTCCGGTCATCGACGCGAATCGCTCACGTTAGCGACGACGGTCCGATGATTCTCCGTCGCTCGCAGCAGTGTGGCACGCAGTAGCCGTGGCCTCGATGAGCGTCGATGCTTTCAGAGAGGGCTACTAGTGCCAGAGGCGTAGCGGCACAAGATCCCATGAAGCAAGAACGATCGTCCACTGCAGGACTGCGAGCATGGCGGCGGCATCGATCACCGCCATCATGCCCGGGGTGCGAGTGCGAAGTTGCCGCGCAAGGCCGATGATCATTCCAACGGGCAACGCGGCCGTAACCACTGCGAGTGTTACGCTGGCTATAGTTACATCGCCCAGTTGCAGAAACGATTGCTGAACAAACAAGGGCAACGGCAGCAGCAGAGCGACCACGGTGAGGTATGGCGCGAAGATCGCCCCGGAAGGCGTCAGACGTCTCGATAACAGGTGCACCGTACCCGAGATGACTATGATGAGCAGTCCCAAGATGCCTCCGCATAGGCTCGCCCAGAGAAGCGCAATTTTCGCCAGTGAAGTCCGCTCGTAGTTTTTCAGCCCGTCGCTCAAAACGCTCTCGCCGTCGACAGATGTCAGGAACACGTGCGAAGCCGTGGCACGGTCAGTCGCTCTGAATAAGAGTCCGCCCTGTGGCGCGAGTGTTTTGTCGTCCGACTGGAGGGAGCGCAGCCGTAGATGAGTTCCATCCCAGCTCACGCGGACGAAGTCGAACACGGTGGCGAGCCAGGCGAAACTCGCCATCCGGGGGGGTGCTGGGATGTAGATGCCTTCCCAGTCTGCGACGTCAGCGGACGGCATGCCAGCGCCGGCCAGAGCAACCGCGTCGAGTTTCAGCGCTCTGACGAGCAGTGCGTGGAAGCGCTCATAGTTCGCCGTTTCGCTATCAGCATTCATCGCGATGAAGAATGCTTTTTGTTGTTCCGGGAAAACGCAGAGCATGGCCCGGTAGCCCACCGTATTGCCTGCGTGGCACGAGCCGACCGCACCGTGCCGATCGCGACGACCCAGGCCCAGCGCATATCCTGCCGCCAAGCCTGCCCGAGCGGCTTCCGTCTCGAACGGCCGGCCCATCGCACGCAGCAGCGCTGGATCTATGAAAGGTGCGCCGTCGATTCGGCCGTCGCTCATGAGGAAGCGTCCGAACGAAGCCATGTCCGCCGCCGTGGTCGTGAACTGTGTGGCGGGTCGCAAATAGCTGGGTACCGCGGCCTGGGGGACTCCATTTTCGAAATGTCCCATCGCCAGACGAGCATCCGCCCGCGGGCCCGCCTGCGAGACGAAGGCAAAGGTGCTGTCGCGCATCCCGAGTGGCCGGAGCAGGTGATCGTCCAGATAGCGCTCATAGCGCTCACCCGTAGTAGATTCGATCACCATGCCAAGCAGAACGTAACCCATATTGGAATACGAGAATCGGCTCCCCGGTCGGCTGCGCACGCGTAGCAGCGTCGGATCGCGCGAGAAAGCCTCGGCCAGTGGCGCATCAGCCTCGGGCTTCAAGCTGAAAACCTGCCAGAGGCGCGCGTCGTCCAAGCCTGCCGTATGATCGAGCAGGTGGCGCAGCCTGATCGGCTCGCTCGTCGCCCAAGGATTGTCGAACACCAATTGAGGCAGATATCTCGAGATCGGCGTTTCGAGTGCAAGCCGGCCGTCGCTGACTAACTTCAATATGCCAGTTGCCAGGAGCGTCTTGGTCACCGAGCCGACATGAACCCGATCGTCGGAGCGTAGTGGCTCGCCGGTGCGCGCGACTTTCACACCAACGGCATCGACTGCGATGGTGCCGTCCGGCGCCACCGTGGACCACACTGCTCCAGTCAGTCCGTTGTCCTGCAGAAGCCGTTCGATATCCGAGCGCAAACCGGGCGCGAGCGCCGAGGCGTTCACGGCAATCGAGAAGACAAACAGCAGTGCACCCATCAGGGCACACCGTGCAATTGCATTGCTCTCGCAGCGGCGGTTCACCGGCCGGCTCTCCCTCTAAGTCCGCCAGCGCGGTTTCATAGTTCGCAGTCCGTGAGAACACCGCCCACTCTCGAAAGTTACGAATCTACGGGTTTGGCTTCGGATTGCCGCCAGCTCATCAATGCAGCCGATGCGGTGATCAGCGCAGCGATATACGTCAGCGCTCCCCGACCGAAGGCAGTGATGATCAGGGCGCCAAGAACGCCGGAGAGCGCAACCGCAATGTAAACGCTGGACTGATAGAGCGCCGTCAATACCGACAGATGGCCGCCCGCCGATCTGGAGAGCAGCAGCGCTTGTTGAGGCGTCGTCAGCGAGAACGCAAACATTCCCGAAGCGGCGACGGCGACGAGCGACATGAAAGGAGAACTCGTTGCGACGGGTACCAAAATGCAGACCAGCGTGAAGCCGAGCAAGCCGGCGATTATCACCGCGGTGGGTCCAACGCGATCGCTGAGCTTGCCGGCGAGCAGATTGCCGCAAGTTCCGCAAACGCCGAAAACGAGCAACGCGCTACCCAGGAATCCGGGCTTTGCATCGACCGCCTCCCGATACACCACACTGATGTATGTGTACGGGATATAGACGCCCGTGAAAGCGACCACCGATCGCAGCAGGTCCCACATTACGGAGCGGTTGCGAAGTTGAGCGAGACGCTCGGAGACGGTCGAAACCTGCGCCTCTGCCGATCGCGGTAGTCGTAGATGAATGAGGATGCCTGCCGCGATACCCAGGGCCGTCACGAACCACATAGTTCCGCGCCAGCCGATGGCGGAGGCCATGGCAGTTCCGAGCGGTGCGCCGAATACCAGCGACATGGTCAGTCCCAGCATTACTCGAGCAATCGCGGCGCCCCGGTTGCTAGTGCCTGCGAGCGTCGCTGCGGTGGCGCTCGCGCTTGCTGTAAACAGACCGGCGCCGGCGGCTGCGATGACCCGCGAGAAGAGCACCCAGGCATATCCGGGCACCGCGGCCGTTATGGCATTGCCAACAGCGAACAACGTTAGTGCGAACACCAGAGCGTTTCGACGTTGCCAGTCTGCGGTGGCAGTTCCGAGCAGCGGTGCACTGATGGCGTAGGCCAGCGAAAAAACCGAGACGAGTTGGCCAGCAGCCTGAACGCTCACCTCGAGCGACTGGCCGATCTGGGGAAGAATACCCGCGATCACAAAAGCGTCGGTGCCGACCGCAAACGTTCCAAAGGCCAGCGCCAACGCATGTGAGCGCCACTTCGGATCGGAATCGGGCCTGAACATTTGCTGAGTTGAAGGAGGCTGTGAGCGATTCATCGATGGAGCAAAAATTCATGATCAAGATACATTCGATCGAACTCTATCCGGCCGATGTAGGTTGAGACAATTGAGTTCGGAGCAAGATGATTATGCGGAGCGGTCATGAATGTCAGAGATATGAGCATCCGTGATATGGAGGCATTCCTGCCGGCAGTTGAGCGAACATCAGCGACTGCGGGCCAGAACTGTGAGCGGTTCCCACCAAACATTCTCGATTCGTCAGTCGTGCGTCTGACCGGACAACGGAGTCGCAAGCATGGAGGGGCGGTCGCTGAACTGCGTGAACCAGCGCGTCAGGCGTGGCGATCCCGGAAGCGCGGCAACTCGCGAAAATTCCGCGCCGACAACCGAGCTTGCGAGGCTTTGAAGTGGATTATTCGAGTGCCGTGGTTAAGCGAAGCCCCACGATCGCCACGTCTTCGCGTTTCGAATGGCCGCCGGGCGAGACGATGTATTGCACATTCGGTTGTACCCAGAGCCAAGGCGTGAGGTTCCAGCGACCATAGAACTCAGCGACGTATTCGCTAGCCAATCTAGGCTCCTCAGGGTGGAGCTGGCGCTCACGTGAAGCGAATCGAGGGTTGACGCGCGTGCTCGTGAGACCAAGCGCGAGTTCCTCGGGCGCGCCGGAGTGCTGTAGCGGCTGGTACGTCACTCCAAAGCCGATCTGACGATCCAGATGGCTCGTGCGCTGTTCCGCTTGCACGATGTTCAGGAATATCGCAAGCCCTGAAGTCCTCGTGGCATTGTCTCGCCCGGTCAGCTGCTGTCGGATCTGCGCGTATGCGCCGTAGCGTCCCTGTCGTTGCAGATCGGGTAGGGCGCTGAGACGCTCGCTCTCGCCGGTGATATCGATGCCGTCGACGGTGGAGGAGTCGTACCAACCTCCCAGCTTGTATATTCCCAGGGGCTGGTTGAACGCCGAATTGGGCGTGAATGCAACCTCAAACGGAACGAGCACCCCGGTGGCACCGCTGAATCGACCGAGGGTGAAATTCTCTTCGAGATTCTTCGGATTGACCTCCAAGGCGCCTACTTGCACGTATCCGCTCGGACCACGATAACGCATGCGCACCGCCCATTGGCTGATCGGCCAGTTATACCAATAGTCGCTGACTACGCTGCCGGGCCGCGCACCGCAGAGACCGAGGTTCATGAAGTCGCAGGAGAACGCTGCGAAGTCTTCTCCCGCGGTCACTCGACCGAACTTCACGTCGGCGCGCCCATCGAGAAATTCCTGCTGGTACCAAAATTGAGTGAGACGTGCGGTTTGTCCGCGTCCGTAATTCGCCTGGACGAGTTCGAGCGTGTCAAGGCCGGCATCGCGGGCGAGATTGTCGCCGCGACGCCAAGATATGGTTGCTTGAAACGTGCCCCCGCGAATACCGACGAGTCGCGCCATGTCAAAGTGCGCACCAATGTCGAGCTCGCCCGTCTCGCGCAATTTTTGAGCATCTCCGCCCGTGAGGTTCGCGGCAACCTCCGAGAGATATCTCATCTGCGGATTAATGCCGGCTGGCGGCTGAGCCCGCGTTGCCGCCGTAGTTAGCGACAACGCGAGCGCGAAGGCGATTCGCCACACCCTTCGGGTTCCGTTCATCGCCTGCCCTCTTGAAGGAAGGGCAGCAGATCCGTCAGCAATTCTTCGGGGCACTCCTCCGGAGCGAAGTGCCCACAGCCGGGCAGCACTCGCCCGCGGACCTGCTGAGCGACGGGTCGAAGCATTGTCTGCGGCAAGTCACGAACGCCGTGGTCGCCGCCGAGGACCAGGACGGGCATCGGAAGTTTGCGCTTCGCGCGTTGCTGGTCCTGTCGGATCGTTTCTGGGAGCGCCCGGTAATACGCCATTTGAGAGCGGATGCCGCCAGGCACGGAGTACGTAGCCGCATAGACATCGATGGCGATGCGCTCGGGCCGGAAAGCCCATTTATCGAACAGGTAGCTCATGAAGGCACGCTCGTGACCTTGCAGCAGCAACTCTGGGAGATCCGGCTGCTGATTGAACATGAATTGCCAGAAGAACGCGCTCTGCGCCTGAGGCATCATCACTTTGGGCGATGGTTTGAGCAGGCCGGGAATACCGCCCTCGATGAGCGCGACGCGTTCGACGGCTGCCGAGTCATCCGCCGCCATCGCATAACCGATCCACATGCCGATATCGTGGCCGACGACGGCATAGCGTTGATGCCCGAGCTTTCGCATGAGGGCATGCAGATCTTTAGCGAGTTGAGCGGTGTCGTAGCCTCCTGCCGTGCGGCTGGAGTGCCCCATGCCCCGAGGATCGACCGCGATGACTTTGAATCCAGCGTCCGCCAAGGCAGGCATGACGCCGCGCCACGCGTACCACGTCTGCAGCCATCCGGGGATGAGCAGCACTGGCGGGCCTTCGCCGCCGGTCACGTAATGAAGTTTCAGATCGCCGATCTCCGTGTACTGATCGGTGAAGCGTCGATCCACCTGCGATCCGAGCGCGACGTGCGTGGCCGCAGTATCAGTACCCACAGCCTCCGCCCAACTGGGCGCGCCCGAGAGCGCGGCCGCAGCCACGCTTGCCGAGATCATCAAACGCAATTTCTTTGTTCCGAAACGCTTGTTCATCGTCGCTTCCTATTGTTTAACGGTCAACAAAGAATTGCCGAGTCTTCGCCCGGAGTCAACCAATTCTTTGTGAGTCGACAAAGATTGAGCTTTCGTCGAGCATCGCTCCGGGCGGCATTACCCCTCGCAAACGCTTGAATATCGGGCCTGGAAGCTAGATTATTGGTGGTGTGACAAAGAATGAGGTGCGCGATGGCCGGTAGACCCAGAGAGTTCGATCGCGATGAGGCGCTGGCGCGCGCACGTGACGAATTCTGGTCGCGAGGCTATGAGGGCACCTCCATGGCGAATCTGGTGTCAGCGCTCGGCATCGCGTCCGCCAGAATCTATGCGGCCTTCGGCTCGAAGGAAGACCTGTTTCGCGAGGCGGTTGGGCTCTATGAAGCAGGGGAAGGTGGCTTTGCGAAGCGCGCTCTAGAGCAGGAGCCGACTGCTCGACAAGCGATTCAGCGCATGTTGCACGAGGCAGTGGAGACCTATACGCGCCCCGGTCGTCCCCACGGCTGCATGGTGGTATCAGCGGCGATCAATTCGACAGTGGAAAACGATCAGGTGCGCGATTGGTTGTCGAAGCGACGCAAGCTGCAGACGGGGCTGATCGTCGATCGGCTGAAGCGGGCGGTGAGCGAAGGGGAGTTGGCTCCGGGAGCGGATCCGCAACTGCTGGGCGACTACCTGACCGCAGTCATGCATGGCTTGTCTATCCAGGCCCGTGACGGTGTGCCGAAGAAACGCCTGTTCGCGCTCTGCGAGTTCACAATCGGCCAGGCGTTCGGGGATCCCTAGATGTCGGCGTTGCAGTTGCCGGTGCGACGCTGCGTTTTCACCGGCGCGATGGCTTCGGCCGCTCGTCGGCATATGTTTGGATGTCGCTAGTGGTCACGCGTGCGAAGGGCTTCTGTAGTCGTCGCCGAGCTTGGCGAGCGTGATCTTCTGGCCGAGCGAATAGTGAATCAGAATCCCGCAGACCACATGCCGCAGCGAGTGTTTGACCTATATACTCTAGCTTGAGCTGCTTTCAATTCCTCGAGGCGGGAGTCAATTGTGAGTCTATCGGTTTGGCTGGTGTTCCTCGGCGCCTCCTTGTTGACTACGTTCAGTCCCGGGCCTGCCGTCTTGTTGGCAGTGTCCAATTCAGTAGCATTCGGTGCGCGGAATGCACTAGTCAGCTCGCTAGGCAACGCCTTGGGTATCTTTCTTGTATCGAGCGCCGCCATGGCGGGGCTCGGTGCCGTGCTGCGTACTTCATCCACTCTATTCCTTGCTTTCAAGATGATTGGAGCGACGTATCTGATCTATCTGGGCGTTCGCCAGTGGATCAGCAAGAACAATATTTTTGATCAGCTGACCGCCTCCTCACTGCCTGGCGATCAAGGTGCGGCGAGGTTTTTCCAACAAGGTCTGCTGGTCGCGGGGACCAATCCGAAAAGTATTCTATTTTTTACCGCCTTGTTCCCGCAGTTCATCAACCCCGAAGCCTCGGTATCTGAGCAGTTCTTTGTGCTCACGTTGACGTTTGCGAGCTGCGCGATCGTGTCACATTGCTTTTATGTGACGTTGGCACGCCACATCAAAGGCTGGTTTTCGAGTGATGCCCGGGTGAGGTTGTTCAATCAGGTTTCAGGGGGCGCCTTCGTTCTGATGGGCCTGAGCGTTTTCCGCCTCAAGCACAACGCCAGTTGAGGCGACTGCTTCGGGGCGTTGTGTCACTGAGGGGCAGCCTGCGCCTAGGGCTGCGCCGTTCCAAACACATTGCGCATCCAATCCGCGAACGAAGTTTCGAGGAAAGTCTTGCGGAACTGCTCCGAGTCCGCACCTGTCCTGAGCGCGAATCGATAGGTCCAGTTCACGTGCGTTTCTCCGGGCTTCGGTTGCGTCCGAACGAATTCACCCACGGCATACTCGACGTCGCGAAACTTCGGGCTGGTGTAGTTCCACACCACGTACCGGAATCGATTGACGTCGCCGCCTGACTCGGTCAACAGCACTTCTTCGACCGAGTAGTTTCCGTCAGTAAGACAGACCAGGCGGCGCGCGCCGACGGTTCCATAGGGTCCGTCTGAAAGCCGGAACGTGCCGCTCACGCCGGGCAGATCCTTCGTCGGCCGAATGGCCTCCTCCAGCGGACGGGTGGCGCCCTGCATGACGGCCGACAGGCTCTTGTCGACGACCTTGCGTTCGGTGTGCGCCAACAACTGCTCGAGTGGCGCGATTCTCGGCAGTGGAGGATTGACGAATCCCGCCGGAGGCTGACAAGCCAGACCCTGTCCCGAACCCAGGGTGAGGGTCAACGCCACGCAAAAACGATATTGGAAGGTGCGCATCGCGGTATCTTGAGCAATAAGCCATCGCAAGACTATTCGCATATGAAACGCAAGCGGGCCGAGTCGCTCAACCCCCGGAAAAAGCCGCAGCAGCGACGCTCACACGTCACCATTGACAGCATTTTCGAGGCGACCATTCAGGTTCTGCTTGCCAACGGCCTCGACGGCGTCACCACCCTCCAGATCGCCGACCGGGCCGGCGTTTCGATCGGCTCGCTCTATCAATACTTCCCGAACAAGAGTGCGTTGATGGCGGCAGTGGTGAGGCGACATGTCAGCCAGGTTGTCGATGCCACTGTCGCGGCCTGCAAGGCTGCGCACGGGAAGCCCATCGCCGAGATGTGCGCCACGATGATGGACGCCTTCGTCGACGCGAAGACCCGCCGGCCGGAGGTCTCTCGCGCTCTCTACCTGCCGTCGGCGGCGGTCAATGCCGATGCAATCGTCAAGGAGGAGTCGCTGCGTTGTGCCCAGGCGGTGCAGGACATGTTGATCACTGCAAGCGATGCGCGCTTCGAACAACCCCAGCTCGTGAGCCGGATGCTGGTGGGGTCGATCGTGGGCCCGACGCGAGCCACCATCGAAGCCGGCGTCACTCGCGCCACGTTCGAAGGACTGAAGCATCATCTCACGGCGTTGTGTGTGGGATATCTGAAAGAGGTGAGAGAGGAACAGAGATGAAGCGGCGATGGGTCCTCATCGCAGCTGAAGAATTGATCAGGGATGACGGATGTTCGTACAAGCGAGCGATCGTCGGCGTTCTTGGATAGGGCGCAGGAGCGGAAGCCTTGGGCCCGAGTCCTGCCGACTCACTGCACAGGCGCGCACTCGACTCTTGGCGTGTTGATGCCCGTGCGAGTGCCACACAGGCCCCCGCCGGATGCGATCGAGGTGATCGAGCGCGCGTAGTTGCCCGCGGCGTCTACGACTTCGAAATCCATGTCGAACTGAAGTTTTATGCGCGTTATGCGCCGCCGCTGCATGGATTTCGTCGCGAAGCTTCAGATCGAGGGAAACCATACAGAACGCGAGCGAGCGCTCGACTCACGATGCTGTCGTCGCTGCGTAGGATTTGATCTAATAGATGCTCAACGGACACTCAGACGTCCTCAAGAACAACATAAGCGCAGCGGGCACGTCATCACGACGTGTGTGGAGTGAATATGGAATCGGTGTCGATTGCGGCCATGGCACGGCGCGTTGCGTGGTTGGTCGCGAGTACGATGGTTGCGACATCGGCGCTGGCGGGCGCTGGCGACCTGGATGCGAGCTTCGGCACGAATGGCATCGCGCGCTACGCGCTGCCGAGTCCGGCCTCCGGGACCTCCACCAGTTGGGTCGCAGCGGCAGCGTTGCAACCCGATGGCAAGATCGTGGTCGTGGGCACGGCGGATCAGTCGCAAGGAAGCACACGAATCGTCGACACGATCGTCATGCGACTGAATGCGAACGGCTCGCTCGACAGCAGTTTCTCCGCGGACGGCACGACGATCATCGACCTGGGCGGGAACGACAGCCCCTCCGCCGTGCTGATCACGTCCGACAACAAAATTCTCGTCGTCGGTCGCACGGGCAGCCCGGCGCAGTTGGCGGGCGCGAAGCTCGCACGGCTGAATGCGGATGGTTCACTCGATGCCACGTTCGGACAAGGCGGCAGGGCCACGTATCCAGCGCTTGCAAACCTGGACATCAGTTCTGTCGTAGAGCTGTCGAACGGGCGTTTCGTGGTCGGCGGTAGCCGTAGCGGCGCCAACCGCGATTTCTCGGTGTTCGCCGTGCTGGCGAACGGCACGCTCGACACCGCGTTCGGCACCGGCGGTAGCCAGTTCGTCGATTTCGGTGGCGCGAACGACCGGATCGCGGGTGTTCGACGACTGCCCGGCGACCGGATCGTGGCGGTGGGCGAGTCGAACCGCAACGGCGTGCAGTCGATCGGCCTTGCGATGTTCAACAGCGCCGGCCAGTTGGATACATCCTTCGGCTCGGGTTCCACCACTTACAACATCCAGGGTTGGAACTCGGTGTGGGACCTCGAGATGCAGTCCGACGGCAAGCTGCTGATCGCTGGAGGCATGCGCGGTGGCAGCAGTGCGCTTCTAGGCATGGTGCTGCGCCTGAACCCCGATGGGAGCCTCGATCGCAGCTTCGGCAGCCAGGGCAGGGTCCTGCGCAGCGATGAATTCAAACGCGTCGTCGCCGCTCCCGACGGACAGGTCTATGTCGCCGGCGACTTGCTGGGCGCGACCCTCCAGGCGCCGCCGTTCGGCAGAAGCCGGGGCTTTGTCGAAGCGCTGGAGAGCGACGGCTCGCCGGCGACCGCCTTCGCCGGTTCGGGCGGTGCGGTGCTGGAGGCAGGGCACGACGATGTGATCTCGGACTTCAGAACCGTGGCGTTGCTGAGACAGGCAGATGGCAGGCTGGTCGCGATCGGTTCGAGCCAGGCTGCCGAAGTCGTCGCCATCGGCATCGCCGCTGGTGGCGAGCATTCGGGAATCATCAGCGTAGAGCGGCTCGACGCGGATCCCCTGAGTACTTACGTCATCAGCGAGTCCGCCGCTGCCGCTACCTTCGCTGTTGAACGTACGGGCGGTTCGCACGGTAGTGTTTCCGTAGACTATGTGGCCGAGAGCTCCGTCGCAGTCGCGGGCCAGGACTTCGTGGCGACCTCCGGCACGCTCGCCTGGGGCGACGGCGAAACGGGGGCCAAGATCGTCTCGCTGCCGTTGATCGACGACACCGACTACGAGGTCGGCTACGAGGAGATCGACCTGAGGATTTTCAATCCCGGCGGCGGCGCGTCGCTAGGGACGTCTATTGCAACGACCGGTGTGAGCAGCGACGAGGGCACGACCTCCGTACGCCTGAGTCCGTCCGAAGCGCCGGAGAGCGTAGGCACCCTGTTCGTCATGGCGACCCGAACCGGCGATGCGAGAGTTCGGGCTGTGGTTCAGTACAACGTGACTTCGGCACACCGCGCCCAGCCGAACATCGACTTCATTCCAATCAGCGGCACGTTGGTCTGGGCGCCGTTTGACATGGCGCCGAAACTTATCCCCATCACGTTGCTGGACAACGCGATCGAGGACGGCGACAAGGAACTGAACATCGCACTGAGCAGCACCTCGCCGGGCGTGAGTGCCAATGTCTCCGACCGGGCAACCATCCGCGACGACGATGGAATGTATGGGGCACCCACTACCTCTCCCACGCTGGTGACCGAAGGTGCCGGATCGATCACGGTGACGGTGAATCGCCCGGGCGGCACCGGTGCGATCAGTGCGACCGTGTCGGTCGTCGACTTGAACACCTCGAATGTCACGGGTCCCGACGTGGGAGCGCCTAGCGCCACCACCCTGAACTGGGCTGCGAGCGACTCCACGCCGCGCTCGATCACGATTCCCATCATCAATGATGCTGTCGCCGAAGGTCCGGAGGAATTTGCGGTGCAAGTTGTGGGTCCGTCAGGCACATTCTTCGCCGAGCGATTCACGATTCTGGACAACGATGCGGACGCGCCCGGCCTCGCGAAGCTCAGTTTCGCGCAGGGCGCGATGACGGTGGACGAAGATGCGGGCACGGTGAGCATCACGGTGAATCGCAGCGGTCCAGCGGCGTTCCCGGTCCAGGCCGAAGTCTGGTATCCCGAGGGCTCTGCTTTGCCGGGGACAGACACCGGATTCAGCGCCCAGATCCTGACGTGGAGCGCTGGCGACAGCACGCCAAGAACCATCGTCATCAGCATCATCGACGATGCGGTCCCGGAGCCGCCGGAATATTTCAAACTCAGCATGCGCTTCCCGAGCGGCGGCGTCGGCGTGGGTCCCTTCGACTCGATCAACGTCACCATTCTGGACGATGACGGATACAACGCCGCGGTCGGGTTCGCGCAGGACGAAGTCGTCGTGTCCGAAGACGCCGAATATGTCGATCTGCCGGTGGCGACGACGGGAGCGCCGGGCGACGCAGTCGCTCAGCTGCGATATTCGGTTCGCGATGGCGGCACAGCGGACCCTCGCGAATACGCTTTGGAGCGCGGTCGTCCATCTCGGCAACTCGCGCAATCGAATCCCTTCGCGTTCCGAATCTATCTGAACGGCGACCGGCAATTCGAGGGTGACGAGACGTTCACGGTTGATCTGCAAGGTCTAGGCGTGCCATTGGCACGAAGCTCGACGACCGTCCGCCTCATCAGCGACGATACGTCAACGCCGGCCGCGCCCATGCAGGTTGGTTTTATAACTACAGCGATCACACAACGAGAAGACCAATCGTCGGTCAATGTCACCGTGCGTAGAACGGGCGCGTTGGATAGCGCTGTCGCGGTTCAATACGAAACCGCTGCGGGGACCGCGGTTGCCGGCGAGGATTTTGTTGCTGCCATCGGTCAGTTGCAGTGGGCTGCGGGCGACACTGCCGACAAAACCATCGTGTTGATACTGACAAACGATTCTGCGGCCGAAGCCACGGAGACGATGACGCTGCGATTGTTTGCTCCGACCAACGGCGCCACGCTAGCGGAAAGCCTGGCCACGATCACGATCACCGACGATGACAGCCCAGCGCCGCCCCCGCCAAACAATGGCGGATCGGGTGGGGGCGGACAAAACGGTAGCGGCGGTGGCGGAAGCGCTGGCGGCGGAAGCTCAGGTGGTGGCGGAGGAGGCGGCTCGACGGATCTGGGCACGCTCCTGGTTCTCCTGGCCTTAGTCGGCGCATGCCCATTGCAGCGAAGACTGAGGATCCGCGGATGAGCGACGACGCCGGTACGCCGGGGCCTTGCTCAAGACGCAACTCGCCGCCGATTCAGCGTGGCGTATGCCGATGGGATGCCATTGGCAATCTAGCCATCCATTGAAAGAGAGAGTTGCCATGCTTAGCCCAGCCCGAGCCGGGAAATTCCGGCGAGCAGCACCAAGATAGTCGAAGCGCCCGTCGAGCGTTCGTGCTGATCAAACCGCACGGTATCGACGCCAGCGATTCTCGAGCGCAGTGACTCATCGTTCGCCGTGTGTCCGCGAGGGAAACCGAGCAGGCAGACACGCCTGGTGAGTCTGCTCTTGTTTGCTAAGGTTTCAATTCGAGGACGGACACGGACTTGGCGGGAACTTTCAGCTTCACATTGCTGCCGCGAGCTTCGATTCCTTTCAGTTCACGCGGTGTGAGACGCTCGGGCGCATCGAAGTCATTGTGAGCGTCCATCGCAGTGGCGGTCAGTACTCTTGCAGAGGCTCTGCTCGCTTTCATCCCTTTGAGCGCCAGTGCTATGACCACCTCGCGATCGGGATCCAGGTTCACGATGGACAGATGGACGGCCCCATTGTTGTGGCGTGATGCGCTCACACTGAGCGCAGGAAGTGTGACTGCTCCGGATGCGTAGTTCTCGGTCGCGACTTCTACCGGCAGAAGCGTTGCGCCCTGATGAACCTGATAGAGATCGAAGACGTGATAGGTCGGCGTCAGCACCATCTCTTTGCCACGCGTCAGGATCATCGATTGCAGTACGTTGACCGTCTGGGCGATGTTGGCCATGCGCACACGCTCGGCGTGACTTTGGAAGATGTTGAGCGTCAAGCCGGCGATGACGGCATCGCGCAACGAGTTCTGTTGATACAGATTCGATACGGGCTTCTCGTCTTTGGCCCACCACGTGCCCCACTCGCTGAACGACAACGGTATTCGCTTCTCTGGATCGTGCTTGTCCAGAATCTCGGAGTGCTGTCGGATCATCTCGTCCGTCCGTGAGGTGCGCAGCATCGAGTCCGCCCACTCGCTTGCGCTGAACCCCAGCGCAGAACTCTTCTTGCCCCAGTCGTTGCCGGAGAATGTGTAGAAGTGAATCGACATCATGTCGATTAGCGGTTGTCGGCTGACGTAGGCGAGTTCGGCCGACTCGGTAAACGAGCGAGTGTGCCGATACAACGCCTTGTCCAACAACGTCTCCGTCCATTGGTAGTCATCGGAGTTTGCATCGGATGCGATGAGCTGACGCCCAGGCGCACGCAGCGCACTGACGTACGCTCGATACACGTCCGCGTAATAGCTTGCGGTCATGTTGCCGCCGCAGCCCCAAGTCTCGTTGCCAATGCCGACGAACGGCACCTCGTATGGCTGCGGATGCCCATTGGCCGCGCGTTGAGCCCCAAGTGCTGATCCGGGCGGCTCAGTCATGTACTGAAGCCAATCGCGCGCTTCCCCTGGCGTACCGGTCGTTACATTGACGGACAGAAATGCCTTTGCGCCGATCTGCTCGACGAAATCCATGAATTCGTGCGTGCCGAACGCATTCGTTTCAGGCTCATCGCCCCAGGCGCTGTTCACATTGCGCGGACGCTGATTGCGAGCACCAATTCCGTCGCGCCAGTGATAGAGCTCGGCGAAACAGCCGCCTGGCCATCGCACCAGTGGAACACGAATTCTGCGTAATGCAGAAACTACATCGCTGCGGATACCCCGCACATTTGGAATCGGCGAACTCTCACCGACCCAGATTCCCTCGTACACGCCGCGGCCGAGATGCTCAACGAACTGACCATAGATATTCGGATCGATGCGCGGCCCGGGCTTCTCGGCATCGACTATGACACGAGCATCGATCGCACTCGCGGCCAACGCGGGAGCGGATGCCCAGAGCATCAATGCAGTAAGCAAAGCACGACTTCCTTTCGTGGATCGCTCGAAATTCAAGTTCTTCATCAACTGATCGTCGCGGCGGCACTGAAGCTGAGAGCTACGATCATCACCTCCCGTGATCCTTTTCGTCAAATTACTCAGACAAGTGTCGGGCACTGCATTTGCGGCTCGATGACCTTGCAATCGACACCTGCTACTCGAGTAAGGCGCAAGCACTACACGCTCTTCCTGCGGTGCCAGTTCGCGTTCGTGCCCGGTAGATCGCCGCTTGAGTACAGTGAGAACCGCCCCGTGCTCATTCCCAACCTCCGCCCAGCGCGAGGAACAGGTCGATCTGGCGGTCGACAAGGTTCGCGCGTGCCGCGGACAAGCTTGTCTGAGCATCTGCGAAACTCGCCTGCGCGTTGAGCACGTCCAGAAATGGCGTGCGGCCGAAGCGTTGCAGTTTGTCCGCGTCCTCGCTCGCCTTGCCGGCCAGCGTGACGGCCAGTTCCAGCTGGTTCAGACGATCGCGGGCGTATGCGTAAGCGGCAAGCGCAGTTTCCGCCTGCTGGACGGCCAGGAGCACCGAGCCATCGAAGCTTGCGAGGGCGGCATCCGCATCGGCGCCTGCCTGCTCGATTCGGGCGCGCACTGCTTGCCTGTTTGGAAACGACCAGGAGATCAGCGGGCCGACACTGAAGCCGAACGACGAGGACCTCAGCAACTGGTCGGCGGGTCCCGCCGTGCCCGCGAATCCTGCAATGCTGAGCTTCGGATAGAGCTCGGCTTCCTCGATGCCGATCATGGCCGTTGCCGCCGCCAGGACTCGCTCAGCTCTTCTGATATCGGGGCGCCGCTTGATCAGCATCGCGCCATCGCCGACCGGTATTGGGCGATCGATGGTGGGCGCGACGTCGCAAGCTTCCACTTCCTTTGGGTAATCAGCTGGCGTGCGCCCCATCAGCGCGGCTAGTTCGTACAGCGCGGCCTTTCGTTCGGCCAGGATATCGGGAATAGCCGCGTTGCTTGCATAGACAGCAGCGCCGGCTCGGTCGACGTCGAACCGCGTACCGCGGCCGCTTTGGGTCAGACGGGTTGCGACCTCAAGCGTCGATTGCTGGATCTCAACGACATGACGTGCGGCGGCCAGCGTCAGGTTCGAGGTGCAGATCCGTGCATAGCTTCGCGTGATGGCGGCGGCGATGAAGACGCGCACCTGGTCGCGGGCGGCCAGCGTTGCCTCTGCTTGCGCATTGGCTGCCTCGACGCCGCGATGGATGCTTCCAGCAAGGTCTAGCGGGTCACTGAGGGCGAACTCCATCGAGTAGCTGAAGGGTGCGGGCAGACCATCGGCCGGGCCGGCAACGCGCGCGCCGACCGCCTGGCCAGAGAGGTTGGTCCGCATCGTACGGGCGGCCTCGGCCTCCTCAACGATCGCCCTGGCACGACGCAGGTTTGCGTCGGCAGCGCGCAAGTCGGCATTTGCCGCCAGCGCTTCTTCCACATAGGCGTCGAGTTTGGGATCGCCATATAGTCGCCACCATCGCGCCGGCGGTTCCCCTTGGGTCATGCGCGCATCGTCTTGGCCCAGGAAAGGCGCGCTGATGGTCGGATCCTTGAGGAGGGCAGAGGGTGGGGCATGATAGTTCGGCCCCGCCACGCAGCCGCCCAGCAGCAGCATAGGAAACAACACGATTGTACGAGTCATGACCGCGGCCTCGGCGCGACGGCAACTGGCTTGGTGCTGGAGGGAACGATTTCGATAGTGGCAGTTCTGCCGGCGATCAGCCGGCTCCCGGCAGGAGCACGATCGATGCGGATGCGAACCGGGATGCGCTGGGCGAGTCTGACCCAAGAATAGGTTGCAGCGATCTTCGGCAGAAGATTGTCTGCTTCGCCGCGCTGATCGTCGGCGATGGCGGCGGCAATGCTTTCGACGTGCCCGGTGATCTCGGCATCCTCGCCCATCAACCGAACTGTGGCGCGATCGCCGATTGCAACCTGATGAAGCTTCGTCTCTTCGAAATAGCCCTCGATGCGCAGCGAGGCCGTATCGACGAGGGCCATCGCCTGCCTCCCAGCCGCCAGATAATCTCCCGGATGAATGCCTAGATTGGTGACGACGCCGTTGACGGTCGCCCGGATTTCCGTTCGCTGCATGTCGATCGCTGCGAGGCCTCGATCGGCGAGGGCGCGCTTGAGTGCCGCTTCAGATGTCCTCACGCGAGCCACATTCTGTTCTCGGGCCTCGGTTGCCACGAGCTTACCTAACGCGGCGTCTCGTCTCGCTTCCCTGCGCGCCTGCTCCAACTGCGCCTGAGCTTCCGCGATCGCGGCGTCAGCGCGCTCGACCGTCGCGATGATGCGGGGGCGATCCAACACAATCAGCAGCTGCCCGAGTTGGACGCTCTCGTTGTCGCGAACCAGAACTTGCGTTACGAGTCCCCCGACGTCGGTTGATACACGAACGATGTCTGCGCGCACCCGTCCATCACGCGTCCAGGGCGTCTGCTCATATCGCTTCCACACGTGCAGCCCGATGAAACCGGCGAACGTGACCAGGCACAGAGTCAGGGCATAGCGCCCGAGCAGAGAGAGCAGGGGCTTCATCGGAGGTACTGCACGATCAGGCTGTAGATGATGGTGAAAGCGGCAAGCTCGACCAGCGGTCGGTAGGCAAACAATCGATAGATGCCCACCACGCGCAGGAGGCGGATGGCCGCGATGGTGGCGACGAGGGCGAGCACCGCGAGTACCAGCAGACCGGGTATGAGGATGCCTTCGATATGGAAATCGACAATCATGAGCCGCGCTCCTCATCGGTCGCGCCAATTGGGTTCAGGGCGAACTGAAGGTCGATGAGGATGTCGAGCAGCCGTGAGCGCTCCGGGAGCGAGCTGCCGGCGAACAACGTCATCAGTGTCTCGATGCGTTGGTTGAAAGCGAGCGACTCGACAGGTTTCGTCTGTCGCCTGGCGTTGAAGCGTGCGGCGATCGCAAGAAGCAGTTCTCGCGCCTGTTCGCCGCTGTGGCCCTCGAGGTGCTCGACTGCCTGGCGAAGCTGAGCCACGACATGGCCCACGCGAAGGTGGTACACGGTGTCGTCGAGGACGTTCGCATAAGAAGCGACAGACACCCGCAGCCTTGGCACCAGCAGCGCCGTCCGATCGATCATGAGACTCGTCCAGTGCGATTCATCGGGCGCGCTACCGCGGGCACGCCGACTGACATCGCGGCGACTCACTCGAAGCAGACGGTTGATTGCGGTGTCGACCGGGACGGTCTGGAACAGGGTCATGCTCACCACCGCGAAGCCGGTCCCTGCAAACAGGGCGACGGCGCTGTTCAGGAACATGGCAAAATCGCCGCTGTAGGTAGTGCCTAGTCCGCAAAGGATGGGCGTCGTGAGGGTGATGCCGAGCGCCATCAACGTCGTCGGGGGACGCGCTTGAATGGAACCGGCGAGCAGGAAGGCCGGCGCGAGGACCGCCACAAGAACGGCGAACTCCGTCACGCGGGGGAGGATGACGAAGCTATAGATGAGGCTGATCGCGACGGCGTAGATCGAGCCGACCAGAAACTTGACGACATTCGGTGCGGGCGCGTCGACGTTTCCGAGCAGAGCACAGCAGACGCCGAGGACCGAGACTGCCAGCGCGCCGTCCGGCCAGGCCGACCAGATCCAAAATGCGCACCCGATGACGATGCCGACGATGGCGCCCAACGCGGCGCGAGCGGCCATCAACTGATCGCGGTGATAGACGTAGCCTGTCGGGCGCTTCGGCGAGCGAAGCAATGTGACTTCCCGGGACCGGCCGGCAGTCGCGATGTCCCGTCCGAGCCGATCGCAGTCCTGCAACAGCTCGATCATCTCGACCAGATGGCCAGCGATATTGGCGACGAGCAGATCGCCCTGTGCGGCGCTGTTTGTTCCGATACGGGCCTCAAGCGTCCTCGCGCGTTCAATCAACTGGATTGCGACGAGTTCGCGCTCGCTCGCGTCGGCCGCTGCAATCCAGGTCTCCACGTCTCCCAACAAAGTGCTCAACTCTTCGGGTGTGTCATGGCCGCGAATGTCGAGGGCATGTAGCCGGTCCTCTATTTCCGTCGCGAGCGGAAGTAGTCGGGCGAGACGATCGTGAATCAGCTGCAGCTTCTCGCGACCCGGTATCGCCGGGGCCGGGTCGTACGGCAGATAGGTCGCGAGCCCCTGCAGGGCGAGGAGATCGGCTGCGAGCTGATGGCGGTCGCGACGGGTCTTCTGTTCCGGCGCTCCGCGAAGTGCATCATTCGCCAGTCGACGCCGCGCCGATGAATGTTCCGACGAAGCGATAGACGCCGCGGCTGAGAGACGCGCCCGCGGACGTCTGGGAAACAATATACACGGTGACGATGGCCCAGTAAGGCTTGGGCAGTCCGATCCGCAGCGAAATGTAGTAGGCCAGCATTGCCGCGGCGAAGCTCTTCATCGAAAACAGCAACGCGTCCGCATCCGCCTGTACGACGGGGGCCTGTAGGACCTTTGCACTCCCGCGCCACGTTGCGAAGCTGTCTCTCGCGGCGGGCTCGGTTGAGCAATGCACGGCTTTCATGCCGGCTATTGTTAGAGATTCGCGGAATCGAATAAATTCGGTGCTCCGTCATCAAGTCCCTAAATCCGGCCAATCGTATGCCTCGATCTCGATCTGCCGTTTCGGCATTCGACCCCGACCTGACGGAACTGCCGGCGGTTGCGCATCGGCTCGACTTCGCGGATCACGAGGCGGAAGTGCCGATGCACGCGCATCGCAAAGGCCAGTTGATCCTCACGCTGCACGGAGCGGTGACTTGTACTGCGGACAACCAGATCTGGATTGTTCCACCCAACTGTGGAGTTTGGATTCCCGGCGGAGTGGCTCACAGCGCCAAGGCGACCGAGAATGCCCGTCTCAATTATCTATTCGTGGAGCCAGGAGCCGCGAGCCTGCCGGCGGACTGTTGCACGCTTTGGATCTCTCCGCTGATCCGGGAACTAATCGATCGGCTGGCTCGCGAGAGCGCGAACTATCGTCCGGGCAGTCATGCTGCCCGGCTTGCGAGGGTGGTACTGGACGAATTGGCCGAGATGCCGCTCGAGCACTTCAATCTACCTGTCTCCGCCGATGCGAGGATCCGCGCGATGGCACACGCCCTGACGATCGAGCCTTCCGATCGCGCCACGTTGGGAGAATGGGCCAAGCGCGTGGCGATGAGCGAGCGATCGCTGACCCGCTTGATGATGCGGGAAACGGGCCTGACATTCGGGCGCTGGCGGCGGCAACTGCACCTTCTCGTTGCGCTTAGGGATCTCGCCGGCGGCGCGACGGTGCAGAATGTCGCGGCCGAGCTCGGCTATGAGTCGGTCAACGCTTTCATCACCATGTTCAAGAAGGCTGTGGGTAGCACCCCGGCTCAGTACTTCGCGCAACGCAAGGCGCCGCTGCCTTCTGCTTCAGATCGCGTCCGAGAAGACTGACTGTTTCTTGAGTACTCGTCAGCCTTCCGGCACATAGATCAACCTGCCGTCCGACAGCCGGTAGGTGATGCCGGCCTTGACGCCTTCACCTTCGCCGATCTCGTCGCCGGCCTCGTAGCGGCGCAGTTCCTCGCCTTGCTTGATCAGCATGCGCTGGTCGGCCTGGCCCGGGTTTTCGATCACCACGACGTTCTCTTTCGAAAACGGATTGAGCGGGTTACGCACGATCACGATCAGCAGGATGCCAATGACGACCTGAAACAGATCGATAAGGTTGACCAGCGACAGGATGGGATCGTCGGCCTCGTCGTGTTCGAGGAAGCGGCTCATGCTGCTTCTCCCGCGCGCTCGATCTCGCGTAGCTCCTGCAGAAGCCAGCGACGACGAATCGTGAGGACGAAGAACGTAATGCTGGCGCTGACGAGCGCGAGAATCACAGCGGAGAATGCGACGACGAGATTGTCGCCGACACCCTGCGCATCGCTGCGAGTGAGCGCGAGCAGCGCCGGGCCCATCGGAATCATCGTGGCAACCAGACCCAGCATCGGGGCACTGCGCGAAGTGATGCGCAGCCACTCCAGTCGCTTCATGATCCATAGTTCGAGGTCGTCGCTGCTGAAACCGCTTTGCCTGTGGTAGTCACCCAGTGGTGAGCGATAGAGCCCGCGACGGCGTTGCCATGCTTCCACCGCGAACGCGCCAAGCGCGACGAACGCATACACCAGTGCGGCGAGAATCAGCAGCAGCACCGGCGCCATGAACAGCCGGCTGAGGGCATACAAGGTAGTTTCGATTTCGTTCATCTCGAGTCATTCCACGTTCAAACAGGTTTCACCAAGGGCGAGGAGTGGCGGGCTTGCACCACGCCGCCGCTCGCAAAGCAGATAAACAGCGCGAGCAACGCGAGCCATACTTGCCAGAGTGGTTCCGGCGTGGCTTGCTGAACTGTTTCTTTCAGTACCTGACCACGGACGGTTTGCGCGGAGGCTGAAGCGGCGGTGGTCGCATCGCCTTGCGCAGAAGGGGAGGCGTCAGGACTCGTCTTGCCCGGTTGTAGTCCGAAGCCCGCTGCCATTTGCTGCGCAAATTCTCGAGTCGTCGCGGCGCCGGTCGTCACGCCTCGATCGGCCAACTCCTGCCAGCGCTCGGCCAGCTCGCGACGGGTTTGCTCAGCGGCGTCCCAGTAGCCCTTGCGGATGGCTTCGAGCATGCGTTCCAGGATCTGCGCCTGCGCCATGAGGTTGTTCTGCTCGAACCACTTCTGCATGTCGAGTCGATGTTTATCCATCACGTAAACATCGTGCATGGCTTGCCACTGGTCGGCGCGCACCGTGGCGGGATCGAGCGCCTGCCAGCCGAACAGATTATTGAAGGAATCGACGATCTCCAGCATGCCCGCGTAGCCTTCAGCTTGCATGGGCTTGATCCATTGCGGATTCAGATAGCGCGTGCGCATCTCTTCGGAGAGGAAGCTCGCAGCGGAAACCACACGGCCTTGAGAGCGACGTTGATCCGAGATGTAAAGCTCCGGACTTGCGCCGTTGATGTGACGGACCGCGAGCGACAGGCCGCCCAGGAATTGAAAGGGATCGTCGCCGGTGAGCACGCCATAGAGATTGGAAGACCGAGACAGCACCGCTGCCTGGACGCCCTTGAGCTGTTCGGCGTAAACGTTCACCTTGCCGGCGCTGACGCCCCAGTCTTTACTTCCGTAGGCATACTGCAGACGCGACAGATATTGCTCGGCGAGCGGCGCTTCGTTCTCCCACGCAGTCGAATCGAGCACGGCATCCGAAAGCCCCACGCCGTAGTCGCCCGGCTGATTTCCAAACAAGCGAACAGCTGCCATGCGCTCGGCGTGAGCGGCGTCCATGCCTTGCTTCTTCAAGCTCAGTGTCGCGGCCCGCGTGTTCGTCGCAATGACATTGCCGGGCTCCTCGAGTTTCGACAGCCGTTCGGTGGCGTCCGCCAGCAGACGCATGAAGTTCTCGAACTGATCGCGATATGCGCCAGTGACCTGCACGACGGCGTCAATGCGTGGGCGGCCGAGCTCACGCGCGGGGATGATGTCCAGCGCGGTCACGCGGCCGCCTTCGTCCCAGCGTGGCCGCAGGCCCATCGCATGCAGCACCTGGCTTTCGGTGATGCCCATGTGACGCATGGCTTCCACTGACCACAAGCTGAAAGCGAGCTTGGTGGGAGTTGCGCCGCCGTGCTTGGCGCGATAGTCGGCGACGAGCCCATTGAGCGCGGCGTCCGCAGCATCGAATGCGCTACGCGTCGGCAATTTGTCCGGCTCGAAACCGAACAGATTGCGACCGTTCGGCACCTCCGGGTTACGTACCGGATCGCCGCCGGGACCGGGCGGCACGAAGTAGCCGGCCAGGCCATCGAGCAGTGCTGACAGCTCATGATTGGTGGCTAGGTGACGATCGAGTTTGATGGCGCGCTCCAGGAAAGGTCGCAGCGATGAGCTCGATTCGGAAAGTGGCGCCTGTGCTCGAAGATGACGCTGCAGCAGTTGGTAGGGCGGCGTCGAGGCAAGCTGGGAGGCGTCACCAGTAAAGAACTCCCTGCCACTTGGGGCGTCGGTAGCGGCACTGGCAATGACAATGACATGACCCGGCGGATGGACGACATTCGTTGCGGTTGGAGTCTGCGCGGCGGCCACCGCGTTCGCGAAGTCATCGCCGAGTTGCTGCACCACTGTACTGAGCCTGTGCTCGGGGCTCGGCGATGTGCCGAGGGCATGTAACCCGAGTGGGACGCTTCGCTGCGCGAGACCATGCAAGTGGTCATGAAAGGCTGTGAGAAAGCCATCGAAGTCCGCGCGCATGGCTTGTTCGGTCCAGTCCATGTCCTTATGCAGCGCATGCTCGATGATCAATCGACGCAGGTTTTCCGCGGTCCGTTCGCGGACCGCGCCGGGATCGAGCTGGATGTATTCGTGCAGGAGCGCGTGAACTTCAGCGAGCTCCTTGTACAAGCCCGAGGGCGCGAACGGTGGCGTCTGATGGCTCACGATCACCGCGCGCCCGCGACGCTTCGCCTGCAATGCTTCGCCGATGTTGTCCTGAATGTAGGGATAGAACACGGGCAGGTCGCCGACGGCGAGCAAGGGGTAGTCATCGACGGAAAGACCGCGATCTTTGCCAGGCAGCCATTCCTGAGTGCCGTGCGTGCCGAAATGAATCAGCGCGTCCGGCGCCGATTCCCTCACATATAGATAGGCCGCCATGTACAAGTGATCGGGCGGCAGCGCGCCGTCGTGATAGCCCTCGCCGGGCGAGCCGCCGCGAGGCATCTGCGGCATGAGCAACAAGTTGCCGAGTTGCCAGCGCGGAATCACGAAGTGCTTCCCGCCACCGATCTGCCGAACGGCCCAGTGAGCTTGCGGATCGCCCCAACGCTCGAGCATCTGCGAACGTATCGAGGGCGGCGTGCTTGCCAGCCACTGGTTATATGTTTTGACCGGCAGGGTGGCCGCGAGTCCTCGTTGGAGCAACTCGTCCAGACGATCGTGGTGATACAGCACCGATAGCAGTGCCTGGCCGGTCTCGATGATCTGTTGTTCGGTCGCGGGTGGCACCTGATAGCCGGCTTCATTCAATGCGCGTGTGAGTGATTCCAGGCTCCGCGGCACGTTCAAATTGGAGGCGGAGAAATTCTGCTCTCCCTGCGGATAATTCCAGAACAGCAGCGCGAGACGTTTTTTGTTCGGTGGCGTATGACGCAGCTTCGCAAGCGCCGACGCCTTGCGTAGCACCGCGTCCACCTGGGACTGCATCGGCACGAGCACGCCGTCATCGACGGCGGCGATCACCAGCGGATCGCTCATGCCCCAGGTTTCGTAAACGGCGATGAAGGGCGCTACCAGGCGCGACGGCGCGCCGCTGATTTCCTTCTTCCATTCCTCGGCATCGCCGTCGCGATAGTTCAACGTTTGCAGCACCGGAATGCGAAGCTGCTCGAACTCACGCATCCGTGCGCGGCCGTTGCCCATGTGCTGCATGTTGATGAGCACATCGGCCCGGGCGGGTTGCAATGCTTTCTTCAGCGCGTCGGCATCCTCCGAATCGAACCAGAAGGGCACCGGCATTTGTCCAAGCGCCTCACTGCGGCGAATCACCGCATCGATGACTTGCGTCTGGAGCGTGGCGAAGGCAGAGGCGTGAATGGCCAGGGCTACGCGTGGTGCACTGGGTTTCCAGCGCTGCTGTCCCCACTGGATGTAATCGTCCAGTGTTGCGAATAGCCGCGGCGCATCGGGGTGATAGTAACCGTTCACCGGCACGATCATCGGTGGTGCCACCTTCGAGTTATCCTCCTTGGCATGCCAGGCGCGGAAGTAGGAGAAGAAGTTTCGTACATTGGCTTCGCCGCCGTTGCGGTAGTACTCGATGAGTGTGCGCCCCTGACGCTCGGGCAAATGGCTGTAAGACTCCCGTCGCGTGGTGGCCTCCACTCGAGGCACGGTTACGCGCGCCAGTACCTCGCCGACGCTTTCGTCGATTCGCTGTCGAGCGCTTTGCAGTGGCGCTTCAATGATCAACAGGTCCGCCGCCGCTATCCATTGCTGCGGCGGTTCCGGAAAGGCATTGAGATAGGCCCATTCGACGCGAACGCCTGCCGCTGCGCCAAGGTCCCGCAGCGTCTCCAATCGTCCTTGCAGTACAGATTCATCCGCCAGCACGCGGACCACTGGCGCGCTTGCGTGCGCCAGTGTGCTCGCAATGCTGGCAACCACGAGCACGAGGAAATTCCGGAACATCAGAAGCTCCCCGTAAATCCTGCCGAGTACGACCGGCCCACCTCAACATAGTTGAAGCGAGTCGATAGCTCCGCGAGGCTCTCATCGGTGAGATTGTCGCCGGACAGGTGCAGCTTGAAACGTTGCGTCAACTGATAGTTGAGATCCGCACCCCAGAGCGTGTAGTCGGGCAAGCCATAGCGCACCTCGCTCGCATACATCGTCTGTTTGCCGTAATAGTTGCCGCGGACTTGCGCGTTGAGTTTGTCTGTGGCGAGCCACTTCAGCGTGAGATTGGCGGCGTGCTTGGGCTTTTCGGCCAGCGGCTGGTCGGCCGTGAGGTCCTTCGCGTTCAGGAACGTGTAGTTCAGGTCCAGCGCCAGCTGGCGCAGCGGTGCGAAGGACGTTGCGATCTCGATGCCACGAATGCGTGCCTCATCGACGTTCTCGTAGTTCAGCACTCGTAAGGCATCGCAGTCGGCTGCGCAGTAGCTCTGAATCAGGTCTTTCACATCGTTCTGAAACAACGTGGCCTGCAACGACCAGCCATCGGCTCGATAGTGCGCACCGAGCTCGTAACTGGTGTTGAACTCCGGCTCGAGATTCGGGTTGCCGTAGACGATGAAGGCGCTGGTCGTTACGGAATATTCCGGCGACAGCACCTTCAAATTCGGTGCCTTGAACCCTCGGCCGACGCCACCTTTGAAGGTGAGCTTGTCCGTTGCGTGATACACGGCATAGGCACGCGGGCTGTTGTAACCGCCGAAGATGTCGTGATCGTCATAGCGAGTGCCCAACACCAGCAGCCATCGGTCGAGCTCGAGCTCGTCCTGCACGAATACGGCCCGATGCCGCACGTTGTCGTAACCTTCGCTGTTCATCGAAGTGTCGAACAGCTCTTCCTCGCGCCATTCGCCGCCCAGGCTGAGCCTGTTCGCGGCGCCGAGATTCAAGGTCGTGCGCGCGTCGTAAGTCCGGTCCTCGAGAATCTGCGGCCGCACCGGTGTGCCGATCGAGCGACGGTTTGTTTTCTCGAGCTTCGTGCCGTAGGCGCGCACGCTCGTTTCGCCCCACTGCCAGGTTCCCATATGACTCAGGGCGAACTGTTCGCGGTCGATCAAATCGGTTGTCACATAGTAGTTGCGGCCGGTGAGGGCATTGCGCTCGCGTTCTTCGCTGCCTCGTCCATAGTTCAAGCTGATCCGCTGCGCGTCATCGGGTGTCCAGTTGAACGCCAGATTGCCATTGATGACCTCGCGGCCTTCCATTTCGGAGAGGCGAGGGTTCGTCGGACTCACGGTCGGCTCACGATCGCGAAACTCGCCGTAGGCGGTGATGCCAAGCGTGTCCTGTACGAGCGGGCCAGAGACGTACAAGCCGGTTTGCAAGACATCGCCACCGCGTCCGTCTTCGCGCCACTCTCCCCGAGTGGTCATGCTGGCGCGCCATTCATCCGTCGCAGGGCGAGTGATGATGTTGATGACGCCGCCGAGTGCATCCGATCCGTACAAGGACGACATCGGTCCGCGCACCACTTCGATGCGCTCGATACCCTCGGTGGGAATCCAGCCCACGTCAGCCTCGGAATGGCCGATCACGCTGGCGGTTTGGCTGATCCGCCGTCCATCGATCATGGTCAGCGTGTATTCGTTGGACATGCCGCGAATACTGATGCCGCGCCGACCCAGGCCCACGCCACCGACGTGCACGCCGGCCGCTCCGACTAGTGCATCTGCCAGATCCTGCACGGGTCGGTTGTTGAGCTCCTCGCGGCCAATGACAGTGATCGAGGCGGGCGCGTCCTCGAGTTTCTGTTCGATGAGCGAGGCCGTCACCACGACTTGCGGAATTTCTTTCTCCGTCTCTGCCCGGACGTTCGGAGTGGCGATGGAACCGAGCAATGCAGATGAAACGAGTAGCCGCCGACGGCTGAAGAATCGATGAATCACAAGACTTCTCCCCAATAGCACGCGAACGCGCGTGCGCGGCGGCTATTGCAAGTGACGAAATGTCACGCGCAGCCGCAGTCGGTCGTGCAGTTCAGGACTGCACGAAGATCACTTGGAAAATGAACGACAGGGGATCAGACGAGAGGTGGGCCGCGGCTGTAATAACGCGAGATTGTCCGCGCGAAGACGGTAGGGGCGATTTCAGCAGGCGGCAAGAAGGTGTGCAGCTGAGGAGCGGCAACGAACGCCACCGCCACGGGTGCTGCGCCAGAGCTTGGAACCGAAACGCAGAATGCGCATAGCGCATGCGGAGCCTGGTGCGGATCGTCCTCGCCGGCATGAAAGTGCGACGCCAGTGCCAGCATCCACAAGCACAGCGCGGCCGCCAGCACGAAGCTGAAGCGGCGCTGTAACCGGCGTACAGCGGACAGGGCAGGCGGGCGTCTCATGACGGCAGAGGAACCAGGAAGCTGAAACGGGCGCACAATATCACAGGAAGCAGCGCTTGGAAGAGGTCCGGTGGCAGTTCGTATGTTCGGCCATTCATATCACACGCATGTTTGGAAATGTTTACTTTGGCAGGAATACTGGTCCGAACCGCAGCGGGCGGCTCACTTGCCCATGCGCCAAGTTCCACGGCTTCGAAGCGCAGGTCATGGTCGGGGTGAACGTACGATGACGGCTTTCGGCCAAATGCAGTCTTTCGACAGCCTCACCGATGGCGGACGGTCGAGGAAATAAACCGGCACGCGGGTCGATCTCTCTGTGGTCGTGGCAATCGGACCAAGGTGACATTGCCATCCCAGCCTCGGAAGCCGAAGTTCGGCGCCTCTCTCGTCTTTCTATTCAAGGAGAGAGCATGAAAATCCTGATGGTATTCACTTCCCACGATCAGCTGGGCGACACCGGTCGCCCGACCGGTTTCTGGCTCGAGGAGGGCGCAGCGCCCTATTTTGTCTTCCGTGACGCAGGCGTCGACTTGACGCTGGCTTCGCCAAAAGGAGGGCAGCCTCCCCTCGATCCAAAAAGCGATCTGTCCGAGAATCAGACGCCCGCGACAACGCGATTCAAGAAGGATGAGAGAGCTAAGAAGGAATTTTCGCAGACGGTCAAACTCACAGAGGTGAACGCCGACGACTTTGACACCGTCTTCTACCCAGGTGGCCACGGGCCGATGTGGGATCTCGCTGAAAGTCCCGTCTCCAAAGCCTTGCTCGAGTCTTTCTATAATGCAGGCAAGCCGATTGCGCTTGTCTGTCACTCACCGGGTGTGCTGCGGCACGTGACCTACAAAGGCGAACCCCTGGTGAAGGGGAAACACGTCACCGGTTTTACGAATGGCGAAGAAGCAGAGGTGCAGCTCACCCGCGTCGTGCCATTTCTTGTTGAGGACGAATTGCTGAGCCTGGGAGCCATCTTTGAAAAGAAACGGAACTGGGATCCGTTTTCGATCGTAGACGGTCGTCTCATTACGGGCCAGAACCCGGCGTCATCCACCTCGGCAGCTCACGCTCTGCTGAAGCTGACCAGGGAGCAGCCAATTGCTGCCCCGTGATAGCTCAGTGTCCTAAAAGCCGATCTAAATGCCTCAACGTTGACCGTAGGTCTGGCATGCGCATAGGCCGGATGCTCGAGGTACAGAGCACGGTATCGGATTGGAGCCGCCAATGAACAGCGTACAAATTGGACAGAACAGCTATGAGATGCCTCCGCGGAACGGGTTCACCGTCGCGCATTTTCTCACCGTCGCCGACATCGACCGCTCGCTTCGCTTCTACGAAAAGGTCTTCGGCGGGCGCATTCTGAGCAGAGGCGATAGCAACGGCGCGCCCGGGTACATTCAAATCGCGAACACCTGGCTCATTGTCAACGTCGGAGGAGGGCCGACCCCTGACAAGCCGTCCGTAACGCTCAGTGTCCTCGCCGACCCGGATAAGATCAGCAGCTTCATGAATATCCGTGTTGCCGATATCCAAGCGTGCTATGAGTTGTGGAAAAGTCGAGGAGCCGAGTTCATCACGGAACCGAAGGACAAATACGGCGAGACGCGCTGCTACATCCGAGATCCCGACGGTTATATTATCGAGGTCGGACAGAGCAAGCCGGACTTCACGTACGGTTAAACCCAAGTCGCCATCGGTCGGAATCTATCCGAGAAGGTGTTCTACTGCTGGTCGTGGCCGTGGCCTGGGGCTGGTGGAAGGACCGGGGCACAGTGAAAGCGGAATTGCCTACGTTGGCGTGGCACGTGAGAAGTACTGGACACTGACTTACCAGGGGACCGTGCGATCCCTGGAAGTGCCAGATTTCGACCGGAACAGCCAACGACTCGTAATGTCCCATCAGGGGCGCTTCTAACAATCCACTACGCAATAGGGATCATGCAACATGCCGAAGTTCGTGACGATCGGATACGGCGACCAAGAAGGCTACAACCGTACGCCGATCGATGTGCGAAATGCCGCTCACGCCCATGATGCCGAGTTGCAGAAGCGCGGTGTTTTGATGGGGATTGCCGGTGAGCCCGTTCAAGTTCGCAATCCTGAGGCTGCGAAGGTGGAGGTCGCGAGCGGGCCGTTCATGTCGTCAGCTTTGCCAATGGCGGGTTTCGCGATTATTGAGGCCGCGAACATTTCCGAAGCCATTGAGATGGTCTCGAAGACACCCTGCGCAGTAGCGCATGGCGTTGTTGAGGTTTGGCCGCTGCAGATACCGGATTGACCATCGACGCTGTTCTAACACTGCGAGACTATCCATCCAGCGGCTGGAGGGCGCTAATCTTCTCGATGCAATCTCACAGGCCGATATGTTGGCGTTCCCTTTGGGCCAGGAATTGGAGACGCTGCATGTGACGCGCGAAGGCGTACGCCATGACGATGACCAGGAAGGGGAGTGCGGAGTCGCCACCGTCTCTGACTGCTCGCGAAGAAGCGCTACACACTGTTCCTGCAGTGTCCGTGCAGGTACGCGTGCGTGACGTGGGATCTCGAAAGCTGTCAGTAGCGGCGCGGGTGACATCACCCTGCCTCCAGCGGGTATTGAATTTCGAGCAGATTCCCTCGGTAAATCTCTCGGCTTGCACCGGCAAGCCGGTGGCCTCTCGCGCGAATCCAACTGCTGAGGCCGACATAGGTGTCTTCTGCCTCCTCATCATCGTGGCTCGAAAACGCACGGAGTGCATGTGCACCGGGCAATACTTTGAGCTCGTATGTGGCACAACGTTCGGTGCCCCTATTCACTTCGATGAACGGCTCTGCTTCGAGGAGACCTCCATCGGCGCAGCGATGCCAGAGCACCCCACGCAAGACACCTCGGGTTCGAGGCGCTACAGCTTCCCACAACAATTTTTCGTATTGGCGAATATCCGCATAGCTCTTAACGTCGGTCCGGAGTGATGCGACCGTCACCGGCGCACAGTAAGTTATGGTGGCATGGAGTGGGGACTCCAGTTCGAGCTCATGTAAGGCCCCCTCGATCCAAATCAACGACCGGCGAGCCTCATCGATCGCGTCCAATTTCGCCTTGCGAAGCTTCTGTAGAAATACTTTCTGCTCATTCTCGGAGCGGCTGGCGCGTGTTGCTGCTCGAATCTCCGCCAGAGAAGCGCCACAGTCTCGCATCGACTGTATCTGGGCGAAATCGCGTAGCTGTTCGTGCACATAGAAGCGGTACCGAGTACGCGGGTCGATGTAGGCCGGACGAAACAAACCGATTTCGCCGTAGAACCGAAGGGTTTTCGCCGATACTCCGCAGATCCGCGCAAACACGGCGATAGGTACGTATTCGGGCGTGGCCATTGTTGTCTCTCGTTCCTCCAGGTTGAAGCTTCCCCCTGCTGGAATGTCACCCTTTCCCAAGGTGGTACCACGCAAGCCCGAGGACAGGCAACGTCGATGTTAGCCAAGACCATCTCGATGTGCACCCAACTCGCCAGCATGCTGGCATGAGCATCAGTGCTCATGCTTACCCCGATGCCGTTCAGCCATAGAGCAATCCACACCTATGAGAGAACTGAAATCGACTCATCTATTCACTATGACGATCAAGCTTCATCCAACAATAGAAATGGGGGATACGCCTGCTGGCAAACGACGCGTCTTTGCCGTCTCCGGCGGTGAGTTTGCGGGAGACAGGATCCGTGGAACCATAATGCCGGTCATCGGTTCGGACCTTCTGCTCATGCGCGCCGATGGGTCAGCGCAGCAGGACGTCCGGATATTGTTGAAAACGGATGATGAAGCCCTCGTGCTGATGACGTATCGCGGCGTGCGCCACGCTTCGGACGACGTGAACGCCCGCATGGCGCGGGGCGAACAAGTGAGCGGCTTGGATTACTACCTGCGGACCGCGCCGTTCTTCGAAACCTCGTCTGCCAAGTATTCCTGGCTCAACCGAATCGTTTCGGTCGGAGTCGGTGAAAGGCGCGCAGACAGCGTGGTGTACGAGGTGTTCGAAGTTCTATGAAGGAGCTATCGTGCGACCCGGCGTCAGAACTTGCAGTTTCGTTGGTACGAGGATTGCTGGGCAGGGACCGACCATGACACGCGCGGAGTATGACGCCGGCATCACGCTAGCGCAGCGGCAGCCTCGCGCCGATATAGTCGGCGACATTGACGGCATGCGGATGGCCACGATTGGACAGCACGATCGTGTGGTAACCGGAGTCAGGATATGCCGCGAAGTCGGCGTTGATGCCGGGGGCGCTGCCGCCATGGCCATAACAGGATGCGCCATTGCGGACCGCGACGCGCAGGCCGAGCGACCATTGGGCACTTCCCGCCGCAACCCGCGCGCGGGTCAGCAGGTCGAGATGGGTCGCATCGAGCAATCGCGTTTCGCGCAGGGCGGCGGCAAAAAGATGCAGATCACAGAGAGTGGAATAGCCGCCGCCGGCGGGCAGGCCGACATAGAAGGGCAGTGGCTTCAGTCCGGTCTGTGCCGCGCCCGTGCAGGGCTCGGCGGTATTCGCGTAGGACGCGAGAGGCGATGTCGAAGTCATGCCGGCGATGCGGAAGACGTGCGTGTCCAGATAGGCGTCCCAAGGCACGCCCGAAACCTGCTCGACGATCGCCCCGAGCACGATGAAGCCGAAGTTGCTGTAACCCCAGCGTGATCCGGGCGGGAAAGCAGGCTCCCTGTTGCCGAACAAGCGCACGAAATCGGACGGCGTGCGCAGCTCAGCCTGGTGCGCGTCATAGTCGGCGCCGAAGAAATCGCCGGTGCCGCCGCTGTGGGTGAGCATATGTTCGACCGTCACCTGTCGGGCGAGCGGTGTGTCCGGATAGGCCGGCAACAATGTCGCGATCGTGTCGGTCAGGCGCAGCCTGCCGTGTTGGACGAGTTGAAGCACCGCGACGGCGGTGAACATCTTGCCCATCGAACCGATGCAGAAGCGTGTGTCCGGCGTCGTCGCGCGCACTGGCGCGACGGTTCGGGTGCCATAGGCTTCGCGGAACAGGACCTTGTCGCCGTTTGCGACCAACACGGCACCGGAGAAGCGACCGCCCGCCGCTTCGGCGCGAAGTTTGCGGCGGAGCTGTTCGAGCGCCTCCCGCTCACTCAGCCGGCGCACCGAGAAATCGGTCGGCGGCGGTGCGCCGAGGAAGGACAGGTCGTCGATTCGCCCGTCGCCGATCGTAAGCACGACCTGAGAGAACCGGTCCCAGTTGCGGTCTCGCACCCAGGCGGTGATTTCTCGAGGCCCGGTCTCCTCACTCCGGAGCAGAATGAAGCCGCCGGACGCCTCGCGAACACCCAAATCGTCATCCAGATAGGGGACCAGGATCGGGATATGCTCACGCACGAACGCCGCATAGGCAGAGACGCGATCGTTGTTGAAAGCAGCCAGCCATCGCGCGAGCCATTGTCGGGGCGTGACGGCAATCGATGCGGCAGTGTTGGTGCGCGCCGATGAAGGTAGCGAGGCCAGCGCCAGCGACGCGCTCACAACGAAATTACGCCGATTCAATCTCACTGCCCGTCCTCTTTGGTGTTGTTCGCTCAGAGCCCACGGCCGTAGACCGCGACGATGCGCTCCGCATAACGGATTCGTTTTCGCTTGCAGACAGATTGCGTAGGCACCTACCGTTCTGTCAACATTCGAAGTAGGGGCACCACCGCGCGGGTACATTTGAACGCGCGGGGCGTACCCGCATGATTCAGAGCAGCGCTGCCCGCTCATGGATGACTTCGCTTACGTGCTAGAGCTGTTGCCTCGCAGGAGTTAGCGGATGGATGGATGAAGCAAATCGCCCGAGAGGATGAGGAGTTCGCGCGGTCGTCGTCCATCCAGCGCCTTGAAGGCGCTGAACTTCTCGATGCTATTTCTCAGGCCGATACGCTGCAGTTTCCTTCGAGCCAGGGTCAAAGACGCTGCATCTGACCCGCGAAGGCGCACGCCATGACGATGACCACGAAGACGAGCTCGGAGCCGCCACTGTCTCGGGCCTTGTTGAATGTCTACAAGATCAGGCACGCAGCTCGCAGCGGAAACGTCGCGGCTCGGGGCGTAAACGGATCTGATGCGCGCCGGGCGGTGCCGTGTGCTCGGAAGCTCGAAGGAACAGAAGGGGAGAAACCGAGTGGAGCTCAACGATCGTCGGTGGACTGCTCGCGCCGAAGCGCTCCACGCTGTTCCTTCAGTCTCCGTGCGGGTTCGCGTGCGGTGATCACGAGTCGTCAGCTTTCGGCCAGGAGCGGACGACTTGTTTGTGAGCGGCCGATGGCAGAACTGCTAATATGACGGCGGTCGCTCTACCTCTGTTGGGTGGATAAGCAATGGACTCAGCGGACCGAGATCGCAAGAAGGCATGGAAGCAGCGAGAGCGAGAAGCTGCGCGCTCCGCATTCCCTCTTCCGAACGACGTGCTGCAGGCAATGTTCAATTCGGTCGAGGCACAAGTCGAAGACAGCGGGTGTGATCACTCACATCGCCTCACACGACAATGGCTGTCTGAGAATCAGCAGCCCGAAGACCAGATCATCGGATGGCTGGAGGCACATGGAGGCTACTGCGACTGTGAGGTCGCTGCGAACGCCTACGACCATTGGCACGTGAGAAACCCGCCAGCCGGGGAACTCGATGTGCCAAAAAAGGTCCTAGATGAAGCGAACGCTAATAATTCCGGCAAAAAAGCTCTAGAGCGTTGGCGCAATCGGAAGAAGCCGTAGTGATGCCGATGAATATCAAATCGATCTCGATCCGGTTTTCGATCCTGATGCTAACGCTCGGCACATGGGCAGTGACCGAGCGTGTCAGTGCTAATGCAACTCCATCCGTGCCGCGCAAATTGCAGCAGCAGGTTGATCGCGCCGACCATGTGGCGCATGTTGTTATACGGAAAGTTGAGTCGCTGAACCAAGTCGACAACGGTCCCGGGGTAAGTTGCGGCCTGAAGTATCACGTGCAGGTCGTGGAGCAATATAAGGGCACGTTGGGCTCAAAGGACACCTCATTCGCGACACAAAGATTTCTGTTGCCCAATAAGAAATTGGAAGCAGGCGATCACGTACTGGTACTGCTGCAAAACGTAACCGGTATCGTCCGTGCCAGTGATTTGGAAGGCGACCGGAGCATTGCGGAGCTGGAGGCATTGAGCATGAAGCCGAGGACCGAGGCGTGCCAACGCGCGCGGGGTAATCTGTACTTAACAGACTTCGCGGAAAACATCTTTCTCATTCGCACGCCACCAGGGTCGAAAACCTGGCTTGAGTTTTCCCAGGGCACGACGATCATCACTCCGGATATCGGCACACCGGACCTGGCGCCCTGCGAGCCTCTGCCCGCAGGTGGCTGCATTTCAAAGAGATTCGATCGTATCGAATGGGAGAGCGTCCGCGAGGCGCTGCGCGCGGGAACGAAACGTAACAAGTGATGATTCCACGCACTGGCCCAGCCAGGCCATCGGCCTTGCAGTCAGTGTGCTGCTGCATGCAGCATTGTTTCTTTGTGCATCAGTGGGTTCGGTCGTCTCTTCCAAGCGCGCGCCCGATGAGTCGGGACCCGGCTCGACAGCGATCCTGTCGAGCGAAGGCTCTTTCATGACGCTGGTGATCTTGCATGTGCCCGGCCCGTCGGATAGTGCCGTGGCGATGGATCTGGCTTCGCGCGGCAGCGCGCTTGCCAACCCGGTCATTCAGATCATCAGCCCGGACCCGAATCCCTCCTATGAGATGCCCGAACTCGCAGTTCTCGATGAGAGCGGCGAGGCTCCAGTAACGGCTGGCGATCCTGCGAGGCAATCGATGTTGTTCGGGCGCTATACCGGGCAGATCAATGCGCGCATTCAACGTGCGTGGCGCAAGCCGCGAACTCCCGTTCATGAAGCATCCGAAAGCACAGCCACCAGTCCCGCCGCAATAGAAACGTTTCAGTGCCAAGTCAGAATCGTCCAAGCGGAAGATGGCGGTGTAAAGGAGATCGAGTTCATGCAATGCACTGGCTCGTCCGCCTGGCAGGTATCGCTGGTTCGTGCGATTCAACAGGCATCGCCGTTGCCGGCGCCACCGGATCCGGGCGTATTCACGAGTCAGCTCATTCTGAGCTTTGAGGCCAAGTCGTTTCTCCCAGGCTATCGAGAAGATGAATACGAGCCCGCTCCAGCAGTGGCGCGGACGAGCGCGGTTTATTCAACTGATCAGACCGAATAACGGATGGGTTGGGCTGAAGGGATTTGCGCTGTTCCTGCGCTCTCGGTGCGCGTGCGGGTACGGTGATCGCTAGTCTGGAACTGACGCGCAGTTCCAGACTATCAGGCCATCCTCACCGCGCTGCGCCACCTGAGCGAAGTACCTATTCATCGTCCTTGCGTTCTGAGATGACGCTCTCTCTCCATGACCCATCCGGTTCGCGCACCGCTCTCTTTTTGCCGATGACAATCTCCATTCCGGGATTGTGATGGACGACCTCAACCAGGTCAGGACGGATCCAATACGACTGGTTGCCCTCTAGAGTCTCGATGCTGAATGCAAGGTCATCAGGAGCCCCGCCTATGACCTCCACGCCGGTCACGGATGGAGTCGTGAACCCGCATACGTTTGCCTCGCGGTCAGCCACGCCGGCAGCTAGCGTTCAGCCGTTTTCAACGGAATGGTTCCGTAGAGGGGATTTGCGCTGTTCCTGCGGCGCCGGTACGAGAGCGTGTTAGATAACCTGTCGCTACCAATCATTTGATTCTGGTCCTTTTCAGATCGATGCCGGTTATGCTGGCCGAAACAGGCGTGTACCAGTTCTGTCGCAGCTGGGAAAGCATTGATCAGGCCAGTGACCGTTCATCGGAAGCGACGTTCGCGCATCGACTCGCGCTCGGCGATCAGTCCGAGTCGTCCAGCGAAGCGCAACGACGTGAAACGCGGAGGGATGGAGTTATGGACGAGTTCTTTCACAAGGGGCCGTGCGGACCGAAAGATGCGGCATGTTGGTCGTCGACCGCCAAGCGCAACTGGGCAGCTCCGATGTTTTGTCGAATCCTGCTGCTCGGCTTCGCCCTATGCGCCGGCGAGGCAGCCGGGGTCCCGCCTGACCCCCCTCCGACGCATATGCCCATCGTCGACCTCAGCAAAGTCGAGGTCCGAGCCACACGTGTCTCGGACAGCTTCCATGTACTTGAGGGGCGGGGCGGCACGATCAGCGTACTCACGGGTCCGGATGGCGTGCTCATGGTCGACAGCCAGTTCGCCCCGCTGACCGACAAGATCATCGCAGCGATACGGCAGTTTTCCGAGCAGCCGATTCGCTTCTTGATCGACACACATGTTCACGCCGATCACACTGGAGGGAACGAGAACCTCGCCAAGACCGGGACGCTAATATTCAGTCGCGATCAGCTGCGCGCCCGGCTCGCTCATCCCTCGCCTGGCTCCTTCGGGCGAACGCCGCCGCCTGCACCAGCGAAGGCTCTGCCGGTAGTCACGTATGACGGCCCAGTCACGCTTCACGTTAACGGAGAGGACGTGCAGCTCATCCCGATCCGTGCGGCGCATACGGACGGTGATACGCTGGTTCGCTTTCCGAGAGAGGATGTGCTGGCAGTCGGAGACTACTACCGCTCAGTCGGCTATCCATTCGTGGACATCTTCAGCGGCGGCACGCTGGACGGCTTGTTAGCAGGACTCGCAGTGACCATCGATCTTGCTGGGCCGAATACGAAGATCATTCCGGGCCATGGACCGATCGTCGACCGCAAGGCAGTCATCGCGCAACGAGATTTTGTTCTCGCGATTCGAGACCGCATGTTACCGCTGATTTCGAAGGGTATGACATTCGACCAGGTGCTGGCCGCGAATTTGACCGCCAACTCGGGGATTCCAGTTCCCGATGGCGCCTACCCGCCGGAGCAATTCATTTGGTGGATGTATGTCGAGCTCACTGAAGCACAGCGGTCCGGGCCGGATTCGAACCAGCCAGCGAGCCGAGATTGAACGGATTGAGTCGGAGATTCCACCTGGCCGCCACGGGAGCGTGAAGTTGCGGGCTCGCGCTGGAGCACAGAAGGTCGTCCGTTCGACGCCGCGCGAAGAGCCGTTGACTCAGAGCTATCCTTTAGACGGCTCTTCAGGTGTACAACTGCGCAGCGTCAAACTAGTCGCTGCGGTATCGGGTATCGCCGACGCAGTCGTGTTGCATTGATATCAGTTTCGGTGGAACGGAGATCCTCGATGACCAGCAGCATGTACTACGCTCGTCACGTGCGAGCGGCGCCTTCGTGGGTTCTGGGGTTGTTGTTCCTGGCAGCAGTGCCCGCGCTCGCGGGTTCTTCGCCCGGTTCGGACAGTGAGCTGATCCCGGATACCTCGCTTCCCATTCCGGAGTTGCGCTTCGACAGCGCGGGTACGTTGGCTATTCAGGCCTCGGCGACCTCCTCAGAACACGACTTCGACTTTCTCGTCGGCAACTGGAAGTTGCGAAATCGCAAGCTGAAGTCCCGCCTCACCCACTCCGACGAATGGACAGCGTTCGAGTCGAAAGTAGAGATGCATCAGATACTCAACGGACTGGGCAATATCGACAAGTACACCGAGATGGCGAGCGGCAAGCTCCCCTACGAAGGTGTAGCGCTTCGATTGTTCAATACCAAGACGAAGCTTTGGAGCATCTACTGGGCCGACAGCAACTCGGGTGCGCTCGACCCGCCGGTCGTGGGGTCCTTCGCGAACAAGGTTGGCCACTTTTTCGGCCGTGACACCTACAAGGGTCAGAACATCATCGTCGTCTTCCGGTGGGACGTGCGCAATCCGCAGCGGCCGATCTGGAGTCAGGCCTTCTCAACGGACGAGGGCAAAACCTGGGAATGGAATTCGATCAACGTATCGGAGCGCATCAAGCAGGGGCGGTAGGCCCGAGTCGAGGTCAATGCCGCGCGGGTTTCACGACGGTGCCGGAGCGCGCCGCGAGTGCCGCGTCCGCCTTCTCGAGCTCGTCACCTTCGTCCAATCGTCGCCATCGGGCGTGGGGTATGGCATGTGATTGATCTCATCGGCGGCCGCGACCAGCGCGTCATGGAAGTCCGCCGCCGTTTCGATGTGGCACGACACTCGCAAACCGGCCGCATGCGCGAGCTTGACGATGAGCGGCAGCAGTGCGGGGCCCAGTTGCCCGGCTCAGCGCCCACCCTCGGCTGGGTTGCAACATCGCAACCTCTGCGTCGACTCGAGGCTGCTGCTCCGGGGCAGTGTTCATGAGTGCTCGGTGGCCCTTAGTTGGATGCGTGTGAGGTGATGGGGAAGTAGAGCGGAAACACGGCATCCAAGCCTTCACTTCGAGCGGCGCAAACGGCGCTTCGACGGATGTTGGGGACAGTTCGCGTGGCCAGGAAGATGTTTGAACAGGTGACGCCTGCAGCGACAAGGTGTCAACTCAGTTGCCGTTCTGATCTGCGCCAGAAGCGACTCCGCCTCCGGATAATCGCCGTCCTTGTTCGACTGCTCCAGGAGCGGAACCGCATGATTCAGACGGCCGCTGTCAACGTGTGCGATGGCCAATTGATATAGAGCCTCTTCGCGGCCGTACGCCGAAGTGTCGCCTCGTATGGCACGGCGAAACATGCGGCGAGCGGAAGCCAGATCTCTGCGTACGCCAATCCCGTATAGATAGCCATATCCTGCTGTTACAGCGGCGTCGCCATCCCCCATGTTCGTGGCCCGTAGAGTCCACTGGTGGGCGCGTCTAAGGTTACCCCGGTCCCGATAGACCATGGCGATACTGCTTGCCCAGAAGCCACCATCGCCGATTCGAAAAGCGCGGTGATACCACTTCAGCGCAAGAGCTTTGTTGCGCCGGATGCCCTGGCCAACGTCATATGCGTAGCCGAGCGCACCGGCCGCTGAGGAATCACCGCTTTCAGCTGCACGACGAAACAGGCGGACCGAGTAGGCCGGATTTCGACGCACGATGCAGCGACCGTCTCGGTCCTGAATGCCGTCCGACAAGTTGAGGCCCAGATCTCTGATCGAAGCGACATCTCCAGCGGCTACGCCGCGCCGGAGTCTGGCCAATTCTCGGTTCCAGTCGATCTTTTTCGTGCGCGTTGCCATTGCGGCTTCTTCTATCCGAGCAATGAGTCAGTCGTCCCTGGCAGCTGTGCAGTCTACCCGAGCAGTATTGCGGCGAGTATCCAGAAGGCTCGAAGCCCGCCGAACATTCGTCCAAGTTGGCGCTCAGTAGCCAATCAGTGGATGCCAGTAGTTCCGCCGATGGGATTTGTCATGTTCCTGCGGTTCGCATGCATGTGCGCGTGAGATGAGCCAGCCGCATCTGTTGGTCGAGTCAGCTGCAACCTTTCGCCTCCGCGCAGCGTCGCAAGTGGCGAGGAACCAAAGGAAGGAACGACAATGAACAAATGGCTGCGCCTCGGATCCATCGTCCAGTGTATGGTCGCGCTGGGTGCTCACTGCACTTCGGCAGCGGCGCAGGATATCTGGATCGAGCAGGTCACGCTCGTCTCGCCGGAGCGTTCGAGCCCGATGACAGATGCGACCGTGCATGTTCGAGGCGATCGAATCGTCTCGATATCGCGTCATTCGGAGTCGGGCGCAGCGGGCCGGTCAGGAACTGCATGGCAGGTCATCGATGGGCGCGGGTTGTATCTCGCTCCCGGGTTGATCGATACGCACGTGCATGTTGGAGAGATTTCCGGCATGACGACGGCTCAAGAGCGGGCACACCCGGATCTTGCACGCGCAGCGCGCGAGCAGATTCCGCGAAGCTATCTCTATTTCGGATTCACCACGCTCGTAGACCTCGTTTCGACGCCCGCACAGGCCGCACAGTGGCAGGGCTATAACGCTCACCCGGACGTCTATTTCTGCGGCGCCGCCCCTGTGGTAGATGGCTACCCAATGCACTGGGCGCCAAAACCGCAGCGTTACGAGCCGTTTCCTTACATGCTCATTCAACGAGGAGACGAATCGACCGCACCCGCCGGCATCGATGCCGCCGCTCATACGCCGGAAGCAGTGGTCGCACGCATGAAGTCGGACGGCATGTTCTGCGTCAAGAGCTTCTTCGAGCGCGGCTTTGGCCCAGAGCGGAACCTGCCTGTGCCTCGTCTGGATACGGCGAGCGCCCTGGTCAGGGCGGCTCACACGGCCGGGATGCCCGTGTTCCTGCATGCCAATAGTTCTGAGGCGCAGGCATTCGCCCTTGCAGCCGGTGTCGATATCATCGCGCATGGCATGTGGCACTGGAATGCAGAGCCTGAAACCGTGTCGCAGCTGACGCTGGATGTGCAGAAGATCCTGGATGGCGTGATCGAGACAGGGGTGGGCTATCAACCGACGCTTCAAGTGCTTTACGGCGAGCGTGATATGTTCGAGCCGGCGTATCTCTCCGATCCGATGCTGGCACGCGTGCTGCCTGCCAGCCTCATCGACTGGCACAAATCTTCCGAAGGGCAGTGGTTTCGCGAGATTCTGTCGCAGGCGCTACTGCCAAAGTCGATCGCCGATTCGGGTGATGCTGTCGCTCAACGCAATGCCATGCGCGCCTTTCTCTCTGGATTCATCGCGCGCAACGACAACATCACGCGCTATCTCGCCAGCCGCAATGCTCGCTTCCTTTTCGGCAGCGACACGCCGAGCTTACCCGGCTATTCCAATCCGCCGGGATTGAACGGTTGGTTGGAAATGCGCAGGCTGGTCGCAGCCGGCTTGACGCCGCATCAGGTGTTCATGGCAGCGACGCTTGCCAACGCGAGGGCACTGGGCCTCGGAGATGAGATCGGCAGCGTGGAACCGGGCAAGCGCGCCAACTTGATCCTACTTCGCACCGATCCCACGCAAACGGTGCAGGCGTATGACGATATCGTAAAGATCGTGATTCGCGGCCAGGTCATCGATCGGGCAGAGCTTGCCGCGAAGCGCTAGCCACGGCTGTCAGCAACTCGCGCCGTCACGCAGGGCAGGCGATGCGAGAACGCCTCGCCGCGGATGCTGTCCTTGAGCATTTCTCAGGGCTAACAGGTGCCGCCTCAAGGATGTCGTGAGCACCGTCCGCACTCCAGAGCGCTCAGTAGCCTTCCGGGGACTGATCTCGAAGAAGGGATTCGACCCTGCGCCCCCAGCAGGCGCAGGCCCACTGAAATGCCTGACCAGCACTGACCGGCTTCATGCCCTAAAATGCGGCCATGTCCGCCGCCACCTTCGATTCCAAGCTGTTCCTGGCCAACGTCAGCCAACGCCCGGGTGTCTATCGCATGATAGGGGCCGATGGCGAGGTGCTGTATGTCGGTAAGGCGCGCAATCTCAAGAATCGGCTGACGACGTACTTTGTCGGCAAGGCGCAGGCGGCGAAGACCATGGCGATGGTCTCGCAGGTGGCCAATGTCGAAGTGACGGTCACGGCCTCGGAGACCGAGGCGCTGCTGCTCGAGTACAACTTGATCAAGCGGCATCGGCCGCGTTTCAACGTCACTCTGCGCGACGACAAGAGCTTTCCCTATCTCTACGTCACGACTGAAGACGAGTACCCGCGAATCAGCTTCTATCGAGGCAGTCGCAAGCTGCCCGGTCGCTTCTTCGGCCCGTATCCCAACGCGCGCGCCACGCGCGAAACCATCCTGCTCCTGCAGAAGTTGTTCCTGCTCCGGCCGTGCAGCGACTCGTTCTTCGCCAATCGATCGCGGCCCTGCCTGCAGCACCAGATCAAGCGCTGCTCGGGGCCGTGTGTGCGGCTGATTTCGCCGGAGGAGTATCGGCAGGACGTGAACGACGCGATCAAGGTGCTGGAAGGCAAGGGCGCGGAGCTGATCGACGATCTGGCTCAGCGGATGGAGGAGGCGTCGCAGGCGCTGGAGTTCGAGAAGGCCGCGCGTCTGCGCGATCAGATCAACGGCATCAAGGCCATCCACTCGACTCAGTCGGTGACGCGCAACGCCACCGAAGACATCGACGCCGTCGCGCTCGTGTCTCATGGCAGCGATCACTGCGTGTCCATCGTGTTCGTGCGAGGCGGGCGCAACCTTGGCAGCAGCAACTTCTTTCCGAAGCCGGGTATCGCCGAAGCGGGCGAGTTGCTCTCCGGATTCCTCGCTCAGTACTACCTCGGCCGCGAGGCGCCGGGGGAGATCCTGATCAACGAGCAGATCGAAGACGCCGACACGCTCGAGCAGGCGCTGAGCGAGCGCATGCAACGCACCGTGCGCATCCGGCCGAACGTTCGTGGCGTGCGCGCGCGTTGGCTGGAGATGGCACGCACGAATGCTGAGTTGGGCGTGAAGATGCGTCGGGCGACCGAGGCGACGAGTATCGAACAACTGCAAGCGATGCAAGAGGTGTTCAATCTGCCGAACCCGCCAGCGCGCATCGAGTGCTTCGACATCAGCCACACCATGGGCGAGCGCACCGTGGCTTCGTGCGTCGTGTTCGGTCCCGAGGGGCCGATCAAGAGCGATTACCGCCGCTTCAACATCGAAGGGATCGCGGGTGGCGACGACTACGGCGCCATGCGCCAGGCGTTGTCGCGAAGGTATGCGCGTATCAAAAAAGGCGAGGCGCCCACGCCCGACGTGCTATTGATCGATGGCGGTCCGGGGCAGCTTGCCCAGGCCACTGAAGTGCTCCAACAGCTCGAGATTGATAATGTGTTGATCGCCGGTGTGGCAAAAGGGGCCGATCGCAGACCGGGACAGGAGCGGTTGTTCCTGCCGGGGCACGAGTTGCCGACGGTGCTGCCGCCGGATTCACCGGCGCTGCATTTGATCCAGCGGGTGCGCGACGAGGCGCATCGATTCGCCATCACCGGACACCGGGCGCGCCGGGGCAAGGCGCGGACCCAGTCCGTCTTGGAGACGGTGCCGGGGCTCGGGCCGCGTAAACGGCGGGAACTGCTGCGCCAGTTCGGGGGTCTTCAAGGGGTAACTCGTGCGGGAATCGACGATTTAGCCAAAGTGCATGGCATCAGTCGCAAACTGGCGCAATCTATCTATGACTCATTGCACGCGAACGGCTGAAAAGTCCTTACAATTCGTCCCAGTGACTTTTCCCATCGCGAATATCCTGACCGTGGCGCGGATCATCATGATCCCGCTGGTGGTCGTGCTCTTCTATATGCCCGAGCATTGGGCCAAGGCGGCTACGGGCTGGATCTTCATTCTTGCCGCCGTCACCGATTCGCTCGACGGCTATCTGGCGCGGAAGCTCGGTCAGATGTCGGCGCTCGGCGCGTTCCTCGATCCGGTCGCGGACAAGCTGATGGTGGCGGTCGCGTTGATCCTGCTGGTCAGCTACGACCCGCCGATGCTGGAGTTCATCAAGTTCGATCCGCACACGTTGATCACGCTGACGGCCGCGGTGATCGTCGGTCGCGAGATCACCATCTCCGCGCTTCGCGAGTGGATGGCGGAAGTCGGCGCGCGGGGCAAGGTCGCAGTGTCCTCGATCGGTAAGATCAAGACGATTTTCCAGATGACCGGACTGTCGATGATGCTGTTTCGCGAGGATGTCTGGTTCATCCCGGCGTTCGAGCTGGGCTTCTATTGTCTGGTGGCGGCCGCCGCGCTCACGCTGTGGTCGATGGTGGTTTACCTACGAGCCGCCTGGCCGGATCTGATGCGGACCAGCTCCAGGTAACGCGGGCGGAACGACCGCTCGGTCGGCGCAATCGGGATGGAATGGACTGGAGGCTCGGGCCGGAATCGAACCGGCGTAGACGGCTTTGCAGGCCGCTGCATAACCACTTTGCTACCGAGCCGTAGGAGTGGGTAGGAGTGGTGAAACCCCAGCTCCCGCCGGTACCGCCGAACCTTATGGACGTTCTAAGTTGCTGGCGATACTGAAGAAATTGGAGCGGGAAACGAGGCTCGAACTCGCGACCTTAACCTTGGCAAGGTTACGCTCTACCAACTGAGCTATTCCCGCGTCGCGCCCGGAAGCAGTGCTCCCGGAAGAGGCCGCTATTCTAGGGTCGAGCCGCCAACTGTCAAGGCGGTCCGTGCACTTAGCACAACTTTCTTTCGATTCGTCGTCGTAACGCTCAAGTCGGCGGGAGAGTCAACGTGGCCGCGGCGGCCGGGTGGCCATCGCGGCCACGCTGTCTGCCCCACAGTTCTTCGTAGCGCCAGCCCGTGAGGTCCTCGACGATGCGCCGACTCTCCGCGTCGGGTGCGGGGTCGGGTTGCTCCTTGAAGCGCGCAATCTCCCGCATGAGGACCGCGTGCGTATCGCGGTCGAGATGGAAGCGCAGAGACACGATCCAGCCGAAGGCGAGCAGCGTCAGCGTGCCCAACGCGAGCATGAGCACGATGGTTTGCACGGCCTCCGGCGACTGAGAGGTGTTGCCGGAAATGAAGCCGCCAGCTTGCAGCACGAAGCCGACGCCCATGACGGCTGCAGCCTGCGAGGTCTTGCGAATGAACGTCATGACACCCGCGAACGCGCCTTCGCGACGACGGCCGGTGACGATCTCGTCGACGTCGGCCATGTAGTTATACGTGTTCCAGGGAATGTAGTTGAGCCCGCCGCGCCCCAGCCCCGCGAGCAGAACGGGCGCATAGATCCACCACGTGGGCACAGGGTGCATTTGGTAGACGACCACGAATCCCAACACCGCAGTGGCGTACAAGCTCACGGCGATCCGATACGACGGTGCCGGATGCAGGCGCAGGCACATCGGAATGAACGCAGCGACGGCGAGCAACTGCGCGAGCGCCATCGTGCCCATCAGATTGGATGCGATCACGACGCTGCCACCGATCGCGAACACGATGAAGTACGTGAACACGGCGTTGAAGATGTCCTGGCTGATGTAACCGCCGAGGTACATGCCGAGGTGCAGTCGGAAGGCACGGATGCGCAGCGTCGCGATCAAGTCTGAATACAACTGCGTGAGGCGTCGTAATGGCGATGACTCGCCGTGCTCGACCGCGATGCTCTCGATCTCCTCGCGCGGCCGTTCCCAAGTGAACGTGAACACGGCCAGCGCGACCAGCATGAAGATCACCGAGAAGATCACGCCCAAATAGAAGAAAGTGTCGGCCGAGCTCTTGCCGAACGCTTCGATGATCCGCCCCGGCAGCACGCCCGCCAGAATGGCGGCGATCTGACCACACAGGATGCGAGCACCGGCGAACTTCGCCTTGATCCGGTAGTCCGGCGACATCTCCGCGGCCAGTGTCTCGTATGGAATCAGCTCCATCGCATACACGACCTCGAAGAAGACGTAAGTCACGAGGTAGTACCAGAAGCTCATGCCGTCGATCCACATCAGCGCAAAGCTGGGCAACAGCGGCACGGCGAGTAAAACGAAAAAACGCCGCCGGCCGAAACGCCGGCCGAGGGCCGTGCGATGGAAATGATCCGAGATGTAGCCGATCAGCGGACTCGCGACAGCATCGAACAGCCGCGCGATCGCGAAGATCGCGGCGGCTTGCACGGCGGTGAGACCACAGAAGGTCGTGTAGAAAAACAGAATCCAGCCACTGATGACCGACATCGCGCCGGCGCCCAGGAAGTCGTTGCTGCCGTAGGCGACGTAGTGGCCGAACCGAACCGTGCGTGTGGCCATAACGGTCAGATGCGCGTGCGAAGATACTCAGCGACACAGAGCATGGCCATGGCCTGGCCGTAGGGCATCGGCGTCAACGGAATCTTGCGATAGAACTCCAGGTCCGAGCCCATCGCCGTGCCGAAAGAAACATTGCGCAGCTCGCCGTTCTCGGCGATGTTGTCGAGCACGCCTTGAACGGCACGCAGGCCTGTGTCCAGATACTTGTCCGGCAGATACCGGCGGCGTACTGCTTTCAAGATGCCGTACGCGAAGCCGGCGGTCGCCGAGGCTTCCAGATAAGAAGAAGCATCGTCGATCAACGTGTGCCACAGGCCGCTTGCGTCCTGGTACTTCTGGAGCGCCCGCACTTGGGCCTTCAACGTGTCGATCAGGAATTCACGGAGCGCGTCGCCTGGCGGCAGATCCAGCATCTCGATGAACTCGGGGATCGCGATCGTCACCCAGCAATTGCCGCGGGCCCACAACGCCTCGGCAAAGTTGTGGCGACCGTCGAAGGTCCAGCCGTGAAACCACAGACCGGTGCGACGGTCATGAAGATATTTGACGTGCAGCAGGAACTGCCGCCGCGCTTCTTCGAGATAGTGTGGGCGACCCAAGACCTGACCGATGCGTGCCAGCGGCAGCACACACATCATCAAGGTGTCGTCCCAGAGCTGCTGCGGATTCTCGGAGTTGAACACGATGTGTTGCAGGCCGTGTTCCTCGGTCCGAGGCATGTCATGCATGACCCATTCGGCCCACGTGTCCAGATAGGGCACATAGGTCGGATCGCGGTACTGCTCGTACAGATTCGCGAGCGTGAGAAAGGGCGCCATCGTGTTCACGTTCTTGGTCGGCGTGCCGGCGGCAAACCGATCGCGAAACCAGTCCTTGATGATCTGCAGACAACGCGGGTCGCCGCTGAGCTGGAAATACTGCTGGATGCCGTACAACCCGATACCGTGCGTCCATTCCCAATCGTTCCAGCCCTTGGTGTCGATCACGCGGCCGTCATCGAGCCGCAACAGGAATTCGCCGGAGGAATCTTTCAAATCGACCAGATTGGAAATGAGCCGCTGGACGGTTCGATGCAGGCGCGCGGTATCGTAGTCACGAAGCTGAACAGGCATGAAAGTTACCTTCACTCCAGATGAAACAGGGGCAAGAGGGGCCACTCGCGCGGGCGCAGATCGGGCTCGGTCTCCATCAGCTCCGCCATGTACAGCCACCAGCGCTTCATGACGGGATGATCGGGCAACTCGTCGCGACGGTGCCCTGGTCGCAACTTGAGCACCGCAAACAACTGCAACGTCTTCGGGTCGAGGAAAATGGAATAGTCGTAAATGCCCGCTTCGCGCAGCGTTTCCTCCAACTCGGGCCACAGCTCGTCGTGACGCCGCCGGTACTCGTCCACCCGGCCGGGTTTGAGCTGCATTCGAAACGCGATCGTGTTGGACTTGCGCATGAGTTACCCCTGACTCAGCACGAGCAGCGACTTGGCGGGCAGCTCGATCCGAACCTGGCCGCCTTCGAGTTTGATGTCTTTGAAACGAGCCGGGCGCACAGTATCAGGAGCATCGAAGGTATTGATAGCGTCGGTGGTCGCGGCGGTCAGGATGTGCCCTTGTAGCGCCTTGCCAGTCTGGCCCGGCAGGCGCAGCTCGACCGAGGCGGAGCGATGTGGGTCCAGATTCGTGAGCGCGATATGCAGGGTACCGGCTCGGTCTCGCGCTGCTGTGGCGTGCACAGCCGGAACAGCCTCGGAGCCGAATCGATACTCCGCCGTCGAAATTTCCACCGGAACATGAGTGGCACCTCGAAATGGCTTGTACAGGGCGAACGCGTGATAGGTCGGGGTCTTCAGCATCCTCGGTCCATCGGTGAGGATCATGGCCTGGAGCACGTTCACCATCTGCGCGATGTTGGTCATGCGTACCCGCTCGGCGTGACGGTGAAAGATATTGAAGTTGATCGCCGCAACCAGGGCATCGCGCAGACTGTTCTGTTGATACAGAAAGCCTTCGTTGGTGCCGGGCTCGACGTCGTACCAGGTGCCCCATTCGTCGACCAACAGCGCCACGCGGCGTTCCGGATCGTAACGATCCATGATCTTGCCGTGGTTGGTCAGGATTTCGTCCATTCGCAGCGTGCGGGCGAACGTCGACATCCACTCGCTCTCGGGGAAGCGCGTGGCCGCGCCCTTGTCCTTCCAAGAGCCGCGCGGCAGGGTGTAGTAGTGCACGCTGATTGCATCCATATGTTTGCCAGCGTCGCGCATCAAGACTTCGGTCCATTCGGTGTTGCTGCCGTTCGCGCCGCTGCCGATGTGCTGCGGTTTGTTATCGCGCGGTGTCTTGATGAAGGTCGCGTACTGGCGGTAGAGATCCGCGTAGAACTCCGGCCGCATGTTGCCGCCGCAGCCCCAGGTTTCATTGCCGACCGCGAAGTAATGCAACCGCCAGGGCTTGTCGCGCCCATTCGCACGGCGGAGTTGGGCCAACGTCGAGTTGTTATCGGCGGTCATGTATTCGACCCACTCGGCCATCTCCCGCGGCGAGCCGGTGCCCACATTTCCATTCACATAGACCTCGGCGCCGATCAGTTCGGCGAAGTCCATGAACTCGTGAGTACCGAACGAGTTGTCGTCGACCACGCCGCCCCAACTCGTGTTGATGCGCGTTGGTCGCTGGTGGCGGGGACCAATGCCATCGCGCCAGTGATACTCATCGGCGAAGCATCCGCCGGGCCAGCGGAGGACCGGAACCCCCAGCTCTTTGAGCGCCGCGAGCACATCGTTGCGCAAGCCGCGGGTGTTCGGAATGGGCGAGCTCTCGCCGACCCAGACGCCCTCATAGATGCCGCGACCCAGGTGCTCCGCGAACTGACCGTAAATGGCCGGCTCGATCACACTGCCGGGCTGGTCGGTACGCACCGTCACACTGGTTCGAAGCGATTCCGCCGGTGCAGCGGGAAAAGAAACAACGGACAACAGGAACAGGGTCAATACTCGAATAGTCATGTCGCTTGCTTTGCTCTGGGTCCGGAACTCGGCTACGAGACGGCGCGCGGCAATGAAAGGGGGCTATCACGCCGCGCGCCGCCTCGAACCGCACTCACAATCGCGCTCGCACTCCGAGGAAATAGCGCGACCCGTAAGTCTCGTTGGCAATCCGTCGCAGCGAGGTGTTGTTTTCGATGCGCTGATCGTTCAGCAGGTTGATGGCCTCCAGGAACACCGTGAGCTCGGGCAGGATGTTGAAACTCACGGATGCGTCCAGTGAGCCGAAGTCTTCGTTGAACTCCGCGAGCGCGCCGCGGCCCGACGGGGTGATCAGCCACTTCTCGCGCCAGTTGTACGAGGCACGAGCGCCGAAACGTTCGTTTTCGAAATACAGCGAGTAGTTGTAGCTGAGCCGTGACAGCCCGGGGAAGGGCAACACTTCGCGGGTGATGATGTTGATACCCTTGAAGCCTTCGTCCTTCTGATAAGTGACGTTGGCGAGCGCGCCGAAGCCGTTGAAGGGACCGGGCAGGAAGTCGAACGCGTACTGCGCGCCGGCCTCGATGCCGTTGATGGTGACGTCATCGCCGCCGTTGACCGGGATGGTCACCGTATATTCGTTGCCGGAGCCGTCGCCCGGCGAGCCGTCCGCTTCTTCCGAGACCGACGTGTTGACGACGAACTGGGAAATCTCCTTGCGAAACGCAGTCGCGGACACGAAGCCGTCCTTCGCGAAGTACCATTCCAGGCCCAGGTCGTATTGGGTCGCTTCATATGGCTTCAGATTCGGATTGCCGCGCGAACCGGTGAAACCGACGCTATCCAGCGTCCTGCGTAGCGCAAGTTGGCTCGGGTTGGGTCGTGCGAGCACTTTGCCTGCGGTCATGCGGCCGAGCAGATCTTCGGTCAGATCGAAGCGCAGGTTCAGCGACGGCAGCCACTTTGAATAGCCGCCGTCGCTCGAGGCGCGCGGAAAACTGACAACGCCACCGCCCTGGTTGATGCGGTTGAATCCCGAAGACATCGTCTCCGTATCGACGTAGCGCACACCCAGCGTGCCGCTGATGGGAATGGCGAGTTCATCGAACTTGAACGAGCCTTGCAGATACGCGGCGTTGGTTTTTTCTTCGACCTCCCAGGTATCCAGGAAATTCTGAAAGCTGTTGTTCGTGCCGGCATTGGGATTGCGCGCGTACGGGTCGATGTTGCCCAGGCCGCTGGCTGCGATGGTGGCGTTGTACGTGGCATCGCCATTGTCGTTCCAATAACGCACGCCGCCGCCGAAGCCCATGTCACCGGTAGCAAAGAAACGCACGTCGTTGACCCCGGAATTGGCGTTGATGATGTCCTGGATCACCGACTGCGAGACAGGCACGGTGATGGTCGAGCCGCTGCTGGCGATGCCGGTGCGGCTGGTCAGCTGAATCGTGCGCTGGAACAGCAGGCTGTCCATCGTCAGCTTGCGCACTTCGGCGCCGGTCTTGATCGAAGTCAACCAGCGGCTTGCGGGTTGATACTCCACATTGAACTGCGCGCTGGTCTCGTCCTGAGAGTTGGTTCTTGGATTGAACACGGCCGCGAGATTGTTGACGGCATCGGCCGTGGTGGTGTCGATGCCCGGGAACGTGAAGTTCGGCGCGCGCTGGCCGTTGTTGTAGTCGATGATCGCGCGTGGCAAGCCGAAGATCGTGGCCGTTGAATTCTTCTCATCATTCTGCACTTCGGCGGACGCGTAGGTCACTCGACCGTCGAGCTTGAATGACCCGAGATCCCATTTGCCGCCGATCGCGGCTGTGTACTGCTCACGCTCCAGCGAGCCATTGATGTTGCGATAGGCCAGTTCGGTGGGGAACTGCGCGGACGGAATGACTTCAAGGTGCGTCACCGTGTTGTCGGGCCCGACGACGCTGTGCGCGTAATCGATCAAACCGGTAGCGGCGCCGAGCTGCATGTACATGCTGCTCACTTGTTCCTTGGCCTTGGCATACGTGCCTTCGGCGAACAGCTTCATCGCATCCGTAGGCGCCCATTCGACGATGCCAAGGAACGCGGGTCGCTTGGTCTCGCGTCGATCGAGGCCGTAGCGAGGGATCTCGGGAATCCAATCGAGGGTGCCGTCGCCGTTCACATCGGTGCCGCGGCCTGGCGTGGCGCCCGCACCCGAAGCCGCCGGTGCTCGACGCAGCCAACCGGTCGTGCGCGCGTTGTGACTATCGAGATGGCGCTCCTCATAGGTCGCCGCGCCCAAGATGCCGAGGGTGCTGTTGAAGAACGTGCGGCTGCCGATGATGGCGAGCTTGGGGTCGTATTCTCGGGCGAGATCGCTGTAAACCATTTGCGTCGAGCCCGCGAGGTAGGGCTCGCTGCTGTCCAAGGGACGACGCGTGATGACACGTACGGTGCCGCCGATGCCGCCTTCGGTCATCTCGGGTGTCGAGGATTTCAAAACCTCCAGGCGCGAGACGAACTCCACCGGCAGATCGCGGAAATCCACGTCGCGTCCGCCGCCGACGGTGAGCGATAGCGCAGTGACGCCGTTGATCTCAACGCGATTCAAACCCGGCTCGGCGCCACGAATGCTGACACCGCGGCCTTCGCCGTCCTGTCTGCTGATCTGTACACCGGTGATGCGCTGGAGCGCTTCGCCGAGATTCTTATCGGGAAAGTCGCCGATGTCTTCGGCCGAAATCGCATCGACGACAGTGATGGACTCGCGCTTGACCTCGAGCGAGGAGCGCAGGCCGGCGCGAATGCCGGTCACGACCACTTCTTCAAGTTCGCTGGGTTCAGCGCTGAGTGCGGCTGTGGACCATCCATGTAAGAACAACAGAGAGGCGGCCACTGCCCACGGCGCGCGCGTTGCAGGGCCCGGAACGCGATATCCATCGATATTCGCCATGAAATCCCCCGATCACTTGTCTTTTCTCTCCGCGGCACGCCTGCGAGCGGCCGACGGCTTTGGTCAGCTCCGGCTAGCCTCGGCTGACACCGGTAACAATCGGACCCGACACACTGGTCCCGTTTGCTAATATTTGCGCTAGTTTGATCGAATTTGCAATCATTTGTCAGAGAAATCGTCTTTGCGACGCAAAACTCGACGCCTATCGATCAACTTCAATCGTGGTTGAGCGGGTCTGATTCAAGCATGTGCATGCTCAACGATGGGGGAATGGAATGACTCAGGGGATTTCGCGACGAGAGTTCATCGCGGCAAGCGCGTTTGCCTCAGCCGCGCTCAGCGAGGCGGCGAGTTCACAAACGAACCCGCGACAGTCGACACCCGTGTTGAGCGAGGAAACATTCGCCAACGGTGCGTGGTGCCACTGGCTCGACGATCGCGCGCCCGACGTCGCAACGGGCGTGACCTGGGGCATGCCCTGGCCGCGTAGCAAACATTCACCCCGCACTCAGTTTTCTATGCGCGATCGCAGCGGCAAGCGCGTGCCATTACAGACCTGGCCTCTCGCGTACTGGCCGGATGGTTCGCTGAAGTGGACGGCGCATGCGATTGCGCCGGATGTGACTTTGGCGAGCACCGCGTTCCAGATCGAGCCCGGTCAGAAGGGCCCGGCACCCGCCGCGACCTTGAAGATCAAGCAGGACTCGGCCGCAATCGAGATCGACACTGGCGTCATCACATGCCGGGTAATGCGGACAGGCGCCCTGTGCATCGATTCGGTCCGTCGCCGCGACACGAAGTTGCTCCAGGCAGGACGCTTGATCGTGCTCCGACACGACGCGCCGCTGGAGCAGGGCGATCGCGTCGTCAAACAGGAAACATTCGAGTCCGCGATCGACTCGGCCGAGGTCGAACATCAAGGTCCATTGCGAGCGGTGATCAAAGTGACTGGCAGGCATTCGCATGTGACTGGCCGCCAGTGGTTGCCGTTCACGCTACGCCTGTATTTCTACGCGGGTGGCGATGACGTTCGCATCCTTCATACCTTCGTTTTCGATGGAGACGAGGCGACGGACTTCATCCGAGGCATCGGGGTCCGCTTCGAGGTGCCCTTGCCTGATGAGTTGCACAATCGGCATATCCGATTCGTTGGTGAGAACGACGGCGTTTTCGGCGAAGCCGTGCGCGGGCTGACCGGCTTACGTCGTGACCCGGGTCTCGAAGCGCGCCAGGCGCAAATCGCCGGACGTGAAGTGCTTTCGATCGACTCTCGGGTGGCCGACGGGCTCGAGCTGATTCCTGCCTTCGGCGATTGGACGTTGCTCCAGCCGACGGCGGACTCGTTTCAGATTCGGAAACGGACCGCGGCGGGTTATGCGTGGCTCGATTCGAGCCGCGGTCATCGCGCCTCGGGATTGGGCTACATCGGTGGGCCGAGCGGAGGCGTGGCGTTCGGCATTCGGAACTTCTGGGAGAGCCATCCGGCGCAGCTGGATATTCGCAACGCGCGCGCCGAACGAGCCGAAGTCACGATGTGGTTGTGGGCGCCCGACGCGCCGCCGATGGATCTGCGCTTCTATCACGACGGATTGGGCCAGGACACGCACGAGAAACAGCTGGAAGGTCTCAACATCACTTACGAGGATTATGAGCCGGGCTTCGGCACACCCGTCGGCATCGCCCGGACCAGCGAAATGCGCTTGTGGTTGCTCGAATCGACGCCGACGCGCGAACGCTTCGTGCAACTTGGAGCGGCGCTGCGTGCGCCGGCTGTCATGGTGGCTGTGCCTCAGACTTTGCATCGGGCCGGGGTGTTCGGTGGGACGTTCGCGTTGCCCGATCGCTCCACGGCCGAACGGTCGCGCATCGAGGATCGGTTGGATTGGCTGTTCGATTTCTACGAGAAACAGCGCGATCAGCACAGCTGGTATGGATTCTGGAATTACGGCGACGTGATGCACACCTACGATGCCGATCGCCACACGTGGCGTTACGACGTCGGCGGCTACGCGTGGGACAACTCCGAGCTGTCCACCGATATCTGGCTCTGGCTGTATTTCCTGCGCACCGGTCGTGCGGACGTTTATCGGTTCGCGGAGGCGATGACGCGTCATACAGGTGAGGTCGACGTTCATCACCTGGGCAAGTTCGCGCCGCTTGGGTCGCGACACAACGTCATGCATTGGGGGTGTAGTGCCAAACAGCTGCGGATCAGCACGGCGTTGAATCGTCGGTACTACTACTTCCTCACGGCGGACGAGCGAGTCGGCGAGTTGTTGCGCGAACAGTTGGAGGCGGCGCGCACGCTGCGGACCGTTGTTCCGGAGCGGAAGCTGCCCGAGGCGCAGGGCCGGCGCCGTGAGACTGCGGATGGTGACTACGCTCGCCTCGGCTTCGGGACGGACTGGGGATCGATCGCTGGCGCGTGGCTGACGGAGTGGGAGAGAACGGGATCGCGTGAAATGCGCGACCGGCTCGTCGCGAGCATGCGAACGATCGGGTCGCAGCCGAGGGGGTTCTTCACCGGCGGCGGACGCATGAATTTGCGCACGGGGGCGTTCGATGTTTCCACAGACCCCGCATTGAATGTCTCTCACCTCAGCGCAGCGTTCGGACTGCCGGAGGTGTGCGCGGAGTTGATCCAGCTGTTGAGGGTTCCGGAGTTCGAGCGTGCGTGGGTGCAGTACTGCGCGCTCTACAACGCGCCGCCCGAGCAGCAGAAGGCTGAACTTGGCGAGAGCCTCGGTGAGCTCAACTTGCAACAAGGCCACTCGCGTTTAACGGCCTATGCGGCTCGCATCAAGCGAGATCCGACGCTGGCTCGACGAGCCTGGGAGGAGTTCTACGCAGGCCGCGCCGGGTTCGCGCCGGACCAAAGATATGAAACGAAGCGAATCGGCGGACCGGCGGTCCTGAACCCGGTAGACGAGGCGGCGTGGGTATCAACGAACGCAGCGGCTCAGTGGGGATTGGCCGCGATCGAATGTCTGGCGTTTGCAGGCTTCGGTGTGTGATTTGGTCCACGACGATCGGTTGGAGCCCGAGCCCATCAGTGGCTGGCAGGACGTTCCATAGTCAATGTCGGGTGAGATTACCCGCGTGAGTTCAGCCGCGTATCTAAGCCGCTCGAAAGGTACTCCTATGACGCGCGCGGCAATCTCACCAAGATCGAGCTTCAAATCGGCGGCAACATGGTGACCCATATCGAGGCGCAGTATCCAGGCAACTGCTCTCCTACCACGCGCAAGACCTGCAACCAAGCTGAATGGATCGCCGACGCCAAGGGCAATCGCACCTATTACAGCTATCATCCCCAGTCCGGCCAGGTTGCCACGATCACGTCACCGCCGGACCGGAATGGCCATCAAGCGCAGACGCGTTACGAATACACGCAACTGAGCGCGCGTTACTTCGACAACAGCGGCACTCGCATCACGGGCTCGCCGATCTGGATGAAGAGCGCAGAAAAATATTGCATCAACAGTAACTACGCAGGCAGTTGTGAAGCGGGCGATGAAGTCGTGACACAGTTTGAATACAACCACGACAATTTGCGCCTGACAGGAACAACAGTGACCGCCGATGGCGTGACACTACGCACTTGCTATCAGTACGACCGCTTCGGCAATCAGATCGGAAAGACCACGCCGAACGCGAACCGCCCGACTTGCAATTAGATGGAGCTGAGAACGATGCGAACAAGGATGCTCCTTGCGGTCGGGTGCGCCTGCGCGAACCTCTGGCTAGCAGTGGGTCCGGGCTTGGCCCGAGCCGCACAATTCGAAGCGGCCTACACCACCGCAGCACGTTACGACGCGGCAGGGCGGGTCGTCGGCGCCATAAGCCCCGATCCGGACGACGCCGGTCCACGCCGGCTACTTGCCACCCGATACACCTATAACCGGGGATTGCTCGTCTCAGTGGAAACGGGTGAGCTAACCACATGGGCTGATGAGACAGTCGCACCCGAAGAACGCTTTCGATGTCTATGGCATTCCCGCCGCCGGCAACACGGGTCGGTTCGGTTACACCGGTCAGACCTGGCTCGAGGGCATCGAGCTGAACTATTACAAGGGCCGCATGTACTCTCCGCGGCTCGGACGGTTCCTGCAAACGGATCCGATCGGGTACGACGATGACTTCAATCTCTATGCGTACGTCGGCGACGACCCGCTGAATCGGGTCGACCCGTTTGGGCGCGATGCCTGTCCAGTGGGGGATAACGACTGCATAGAAGACCCTAGGACTGAAACACCTGAGCAAGCCCCTCCTGGCGGGCATCCAGTTACGGAAGAACAGCGAAAGATCGACGAGGTTGTCGTGACGGCTCGCAAGGAGAAACAGATCGGCGATCAACGGATTGATTTTGGCCTTCCCTATCCGCAGGAGCAGTACGGAAGCATCGAGGAAGTCACGGTGACGGCCGTCAAAGGCAAGCAGGAACGCAGGTACACGTGCACTGATGGTTCGTCAGGCGCAAGCAATGTGCTGAACGCGGCGGACTTCGCCGGTGCAGACGCGGCCGTGCACACCCATCCGAATTGGGCGGATCCGTCTCCTGGAATGGATGATGGAGCAATTCCTGGCGCTCTTGGAATCCCGAACTATGGGATATCCCCGGTAGGAGCATGGGCTATTGAGAGGACTCCTTCTGGATACCGCGCCCGTTTGATTTCGGGACGGTGGGGTGCCTCGCGTGCAGATGTTCAGGCAGCCGTACGCGGTTACAATACAGGCGCGGGCAGAGGTTCCTCTGGAAGGACCTGTTCCTATCAATGATGGATATCATCCCCATGCGTCTCTACCGCATTACGCTTACCTTCGCTGCAGCCGTGGCTATTTTTGGTTGTGCCAATCAAGTGACGTCGACCCGTACGGCTCAGCCGGACGAAGATGGTTCGTACGTTGGGTGGGTTCGGTTCGTTGGTGAATTCGTGCTTTACGACGATCGATCGGCGTTCGCTGGCTCTCGCAGAGAACATTGCATCAGCGGAGCGCTGCCGCTTGACAAGCAAGGAGAGGCGGCCAAGAAGTTCGACGGGAAACGAGTAAGGGTGACGGGAGCGCGTGTGCCGTGGTCGTTACCTGATCCTCTGGCGGTGTCGCTGAATCATGAAGGCTCTCCGATAACGAACTGGTGTGGCGGGCACTATGTGCTTTTCGCGACTGACATGGTGCTCGAATGAAACGGTTTACTCGCCAGCCTCAACTCTACGCAAGCGCTGAGCTGCAATCGACCGTACCGAAACTCTCGCCACCGGTGGCGTTCGATGCCGACAATCGAGCCCTGCTGCGGCAGGTAATCGACTACTGCCGCCAGATGCTGCTACAGAGCCCGGAGGCGCTTGATCACCAGAAACGCCGCGGGATCGGCTCGGAGGACGCGATCCGCCAATTCAAGCTCGGCTACGCGAATCGCACCCTGGGGCTTCGACTGAGAACCGCGTAGCCGGCAGGGAGATCCGCACGCGGCTACAGAAGCTGGGAATCCTGCGCGCCGGGCCACGAGCAGTGCAACCGCTTGCTCGTGATCCCGGTGCTCGAGAGCCAAGGCCAAGTCACGGAAGTCTACGGCCGTAAGACTCAGCTCTTTCGCCCAATCCTCAACAACGCGCCATCCGCCGCTTCGGTGACCACATAAACCGCTCCATCCGGGCCTTGCTTCACATCGCGAATGCGGCTGCCGCGATCCTGAAGCAGCCACTCTTCGCCGACGACCTTGCCATCCTGTAGCTGCAGACGGACGAGCTTGGTGCTGCCGAGGCCACCGACGAACAGGTTGCCTTTCCATTCGGGAAACAGGCTGCCGTCGTAGAACATCATGCCGGAGGGAGCGATGACCGGATCCCAGTAGTAAACCGGCTGTTCCATGCCTTCCTTCGCCGTGATGCCATCGCCGATTTTCGGTCCCGCGTATTCGATGCCGTAGGTGATGACCGGCCAGCCATAGTTCAAACCTGCTTGCGGCTGATTCAACTCATCGCCGCCGCGCGGGCCGTGCTCGATGGTCCACAGCTTGCCTTGTGAATCGAGCGTGGCGGCTTGGACGTTGCGATGACCGTACGACCAGATTTCCGGCTTGGCATCGCTGCGACCGACGAACGGATTGTCGCTCGGGACGCTGCCATCGGGATTGAGGCGCACGACCTTACCGAAGTGACTGTTCAGATCCTGCGCATGAACGCGCGTTTCGGGCAGCGAGCGCTCGCCGAGTGTCAGGAACAATTTGCCATCGGGCGCGAACACGATGCGCGAGCCGAAATGCAGCTTCGATTCCCACGTCGGCATCTGGCGGAAGATCACTTGCACGTTCTCGACGCCGCTCTCGTCCTTCGACAGCACGCCCTTGGCCAGTGCCGTGCCGTTGCCGCCTTTGCGCGGTTCGGCGTAGCTCCAATAGAGGGTGCGATTGGTGTCGAATTGTGGATCGAGGGCCACGTCGAGCAGACCGCCCTGGCCCTCAAAATAAACTTTCGGCAAGCCTTTCAGCGGTGCCGAGACCTTGCCGTCCTTGCCGACGATGCGCAGATTGCCCTGACGCTCGGTAACCAGAATGCGCTCATCGGGCAGGAATTCGAATGACCAGGCCCCATTCAGGTCCTTCGCGACCACGGAAACATCCAGCGGGAATTCGCTCTTCAGGCCGGGCGCGCGCGTCTGACCCTCGAACGCAGGTTTGAAATCCACTCCGTTCGGCGGACGGGTCTCGAGCGGCGATCCGGCAGCGGCCGGCGGTGAGGCCGATGCAGCGGGGGTGCTCGCCTCGGCCGCGGGCGGAGCGGCTTCGCGCGAGCAGGCGGCACACAAAGCCAACAGTGACAAAGTGGCTGCTTTCAGCAGCGATGAATGCTGGTACGTCGGATCCATACGATGTCTCGCAATGTCTCGTTGGTTGGAATGGTCGGGCATGTTGCGGAGTATATGCGGTATTCTCGGCGCAATGAGCGCCTCCACCGTCGGATCGCTGCCCAAAGCCCGGGTATACAGGACACCGCTGTACGCCGTCACTGTGATCGTCGGCGCGTGTCTGTTGTTCCTGGTTCAACCGCTCATCGCGAAAATAATCCTGCCTTGGTTCGGGGGCACGTCGGCGGTTTGGAGCGCGGTGCTGGTGTTCTTTCAAGCCTGTGTGCTCGGCGGCTACAGCTATGCGCACTGGCTCACCACGCGAATTTCGCCGAAACGACAAAGCTTGATTCACGCCGGGTTGCTGATCGTCAGCTGCCTGCTAATGCCCATCCTGCCTGCGGAGTCTTTGCGCCCCGACGGAAGTGGCGATCCGGCGTTACAGATCCTGTGGCTGCTGACAGTGACGGTTGGCCTGCCGTCGCTGATGTTGAGTGCCACCAGTCCGTTGCTGCAGTTTTGGTACATGCGGCGAACGGGCAGCGGGCCGCCGTATTGGCTGTTCGCATGGTCGAACGCCGGCTCTTTGTTGGCGTTGCTCAGCTTCCCGCTGATGTTGGAGCCGGCATTCACGTCTCGCGCACTCGCGATGGGTTGGAGCGCTCTGTTCGTCGCATTCGCGGCCCTGTGCATCGGCCTTGCGTATCTCAACAGCAAACAAGCCTTGCCCCAGTCTACGGACGCTGCTAGCTCCACCGCTCAGGCGAAAGTCATCGCACCGACCGCGTGGCGAATGGCGCTTTGGCTGTTGCTGTCGGGATGCGCATCCGGCTTGCTCGTGACCGTGTCCGCGAACCTCAGTGCAAACGTCGCGCCGATTCCGCTGCTCTGGGTGGTGCCGCTCGCGCTCTACTTGCTGACGTTCATTCTGGCGTTCGGGAATCATCGGATGTATCACCCGACCTGGTTCTTTCCGCTGGTGGTGCTGGCGCTGGGCGGGCTGGCGTATCTGTATATCAATCGGCTGGAAAACTGGCCGATTCAATACGTCGTGCCAGCTTATCTGGCGTGCCTGTTCGTCATCTGCATGGCCTGTCATGGCGAGATCGTGATGCGGCGTCCGGCCGGGCCGTACCTCACGCGGTTCTATTTGGTGATTTCGCTCGGGGGCGTGCTGGGTGGCGCGTTCGTCGGCCTGATCGCGCCGACCCTCTTCGACACCTACGTCGAGTTTCCGTTGTTGCTGGTGTTGATCGCCGAGCTGTATGTGATCCTTCAGTGGTATCGACGTGGCGCAAAACGGACGTTGTGGCTGTTCCGTATCGTCATGATTCTCGGCGTCCTCACGCTGATGGGCGAGTTGCTGCGAGCCGAAGCTCAGGATCGCCGGCAGAGCGTGCGGTTGCAGAGAAACTTCTATGGCGTGCTGAGCGTGCAGGACGATCCCAGTTCGTTCGAGCTGGCCCGTCGCTATTTGATTCACGGCACGATCAGTCACGGCTACCAATATCTGCACGAGGAACTGCGCCGCGTGCCGTCCTCGTATTTTTCCAAGCACTCGGGAGTCGGACTGGCGCTGACGGCGCTGCAATCGCAAGGGCCGGTGCGAATGGGCGTGGTCGGGTTGGGTGTTGGCGTGCTTTCAGGCTACGTGCGAGAAGGAGACTTCGCGCGACTGTATGAAATCAATCCTGACGTCGTCACGATCGCCGACTCGCAGTTCACGTTCTTGCCGGCGGCGAGGAAGGCCGGCGACGTGGAAGTGCTGCTCGGCGATGCTCGGCTGACGCTGGAACGGCAAGCGCCGCAAGCATTCGATCTGCTCGCGATCGACGCGTTCTCGAGCGATGCCATCCCCACTCATTTGCTGACGCAAGAAGCGTTCGAGCTGTACTTCAAACATCTGAAGCCGGAGGGCGTGCTCGCCGTGCACATCTCGAATCGATATATCGATCTGGTACCGGTGTGCGCGAGATCAGCCCAGCGCGTGAACCGATCGGCGCGAGTGGTGCGCAGTATCAGCGATGGCACCTACGACACCAGCATTTGGGTGGTGGTCACATCGAATCAGGCGCTACTGGCGCGGCCCGAATTCCAGAACGCCAACACGTACGAAGCGACGGCGGCTGAATCGTTCCCTGGATGGACAGACCAATACAGCAGCGTCTGGCCGCTGATGCATCTGCGGGGCACCGCGCACGCGACCGTCGCTAAGTAGGTTCGCGAACGGCGCGCGGAGTAGGGCGGCTGTCAAGACGAACTGCGTTACGCAGTGAGTCGAGCAGGCGTTGCCAGGACGTGCGACGACGAACCTGCGCCGGCAGACCCAAGCGATCGCGCATGGCGCTGAAGATCGCATCGGGCACGCTGATCCGACAGGCCTTTTCCAATCCCTGAAAACCCGGCGAGGAGTTCGCTTCGCAGATCCGGTAACCATCGGCATCGAGCAGGATATCGACGCCGGCGACGTCCAGCCCCAGCACACTCGCGACGCGAACCGCGAGCTCCGCCATTTCCGGGGGCGGCTCGAAGGCGGTGCCGACGCCACCCAACGAGATATTCGACTTGAAGCTACCGTCAGTGGAGCGGCGCTCCATCGCGGCGACCGCGCGGCCGTTGATCACGAGCACGCGCACATCGCGGCCGTGGCTCGCTTTCACATACTCCTGAAAGATGAAATCGGCGCTCGACTGTGCACCGTCGAGCAGACTGGCCAGATCGTTGAACTGTTCGCGATTTGCACAAAGCAGCACGCCGTTGCCGCGAGTACCACGCAAGGTTTTCACGACGACCGGAAAGCCCAGCTCGCGCTCGATCACGCCCACGTCGACCGGGAACTTACCCAAGATGGTTTTTGGAATCGGGATGCCCGCGCCGGAAAGGATTTGCAAAGTTTGCAGCTTATCCGCAACGGCTTCGACCGAGGCCGGGCTGTTCACCATCGCAATGCCTTGACGCTCGAAATGTCGCAGCACCGCCAGCGTGAAATAGCTGGTCTCGCTGCCGGTGCGCGGAATGATCAGATCGGGTTTGGGCAATTTGCGACCTTGATAGACCGCCGACCAGCCTTCGGTGGAATCGACGATCAGCTCGAAATCGCGGGGATTGAGCACGTCGAGGCGAATGCCCGCTTGCGCGGCGGACTGCTGGAAGCGGAATACTTCCGCCGCTTCGGGCACGTCGCGACGCAGTTCCCGATGAAAAAGAAGCCAGCAATGCATGCGATGGCCCTCGTCGTTGAGGTAAACGAAGTCGCATGCTGCCCGCGTGGCCGCGGCCTGTCCATTGCAGAGTGGTTACAAAAGGAACAGCAGCGGCCGCGCATGGTGCGCGCGCCGCTGCGTCCGATCAAGCGTTATCGAAACTGTCCACCCATGCGAGTGGATTGCATCGTTCCTTCGGCACGCTGCATGTCCGTGCTGACGCGCAGGCTGTTGATGACGTCGCGAACGCCCGGCAGCCGTTCGACCAGATCTTCCGCATGTCGCTTCTCCATGCGTGAGCCTACGGTGCCCGTCAGCGTCACTTCTCGATCGGTCACGGTCACTTCGATATCGCTTGCATCGATGTGATCGTCGTCCGTCAGGCACTCACAGACGTCCTCTCTGATGCGTTCGTCGGAGCGACGATAGCCGCGCGGACCCATGCCGCTGAATTGGCCGCGAGGCCGCCCGCCGTAAACCATGTCGTCGAACTGCTCGCTATCCGTATCGCGTTGCCACTGCGTCTTCGGCAATCCTGCTTTGGAGCCGAAGTAATCGTAGTCGTAGCTGGAGCCGGCGCGCGTCAACGGACGATCGCCGTAGAACGGATTACTGCTCGATCCGCCGTACTCGATCTCCCGGGACGAGTCTCGGAAGCGTCCGTAGCCCGGCCCGCTATAAGAATTCTCCCAGCGATCGTTGAAGCGGCGCTCGTCGTCGAAATCCCGGTAAATGTCCGAGCCGTACCGGGCGTCGGCTTCCTCGTGCCAGGATTCCCGCGACAACGGATCCAATGGGTAGCGAGTGTGCTCTTCCGGATGACGGCGGCCGCCGCGAAACAAGTCTCTCAATGCCATGATCGTGTCCTCGCACTTCGGTGATTTCCCGACGGCTGCGCTGTGGTGCGCAGCTCAGCAAGGAACAAACGAGTCGGCATTCCCGCGGTTCCTTGCGGAATCGCGCAGCACGCGATCGTAGATTTCTTTCAGTCGTTCCGCGCTCACGCGTTCGTCGAAGTTTTGCACGATGTGCTCGCGTCCTCGTGCGGCCTGCGCACGCAGTGCCGTCATGTTGTCGAGTGCCCCGAGCATCGTTGCGGTGAGTGCGTCGACGGAGTCCTCTGCGGAGAACGTCAAGAACGGCGCGGCACCGTTCGATTCATACGCGGCGAGCCGGTTGGTCAGCACAGGCACGCCGCACGCGAGGCTTTCGAGGAACGTCACCGGGAACGCGTCCATCTGTGGGAAGTTCACGGTGAAGTCGGCCGCAACGAACAAACCGGGTTGTTCTTCATAGGGCATGCTGCCAACCCAGCGCACACGGCTCGCAATGCCGAGGGCTTCGGTCTGTTGCTGAAGCGCACTGAGCGAGGTGCCCACGCCGTGACCGAACGTTCGCATGATCAGATACGAGCGCTCACGTGCCGCACGGGGCAGGGCTGCGAACGCGGCGATGATTTCGGCGGGTCGATAGATCGCGCCGAGCTGTCGCCCCGACAGAAAGACGAGGGCGTCGGGCTCGATCTGCCACCGGTTGCGCCACGCCGCGCGCTGTTCGGGCAAGCGGGGATGGAAGAGGTGAGTGTCGATACCGATCGGCAGCGTGGCGGCGGGTACTCGTGTGCCGGCGAGCGAATTTGCCGTGGTCGCGGTGTCGTCGGCGTCGACGATGAGCAGATCCAGCTCACGAAGCGCAGCGCCGATCCGTTGTCGGGCTGGATCGTTCGGGCCTGCTTGGGCCGGCACATTGAGGTCGCTGCCCCACGCGGTCGCGACCAGAGGACGGCCACCCGCGTAACTCACATCGAGCACCCGTTCATCCAACCATTGCACGTGACACAGATCCGCGCCCGCCGAACGCAATAGCGGCTGGAGACGTCGTTTATGCAGGGACGCCAACGCGTAAGTCCCCACCAGACGATCCAGGCTGCGCATTCGGCGTGGATATTTGCGGTGGTCGATGCCTGCAACGGGATTGGATTGCGCACCGCTGTGCTCGACCAGCATCACCTCGCAGCCCGCCAGCTGTAACAGCCGCAGATATCGTCGGCAATGAATATGCATCTGGCCGCCCTGTCCGAACGGAGCGGCAAACATGACGACCTTCATCGGCGGGGCGCTGCGCTATCCGACCGAGCGCAGGATATGTGTGATCTCGTCGATATGCTCGGTGCGCAAGCCCGGATGCATCGGCAAGGTGATCGCACGTCGCGCGAACTGATGGGTCAACTCCAGAGGCTCGGGGAAGCGCGCGCGGAAGCCGCTGAATTCCAGAATGGACGGGTAGTGCATGCTCGATTGTATGCCCGCTTCACGCAACGCATGCACGGCATTGGCGCGCGTTTCGGGCGAATCCGCGACCACCACCATCAAGTGGCCGGAGGAATGTTCGATCCCATCCGCGAATACCATTGTCCAGCGTTCGGCGCCTTGCAGCCCCTCGCGATAACGCGTCAGCAGCTGACGTCGCCGCTCGTTGCCAGAAAGCAGCTTCGCGAGCTGCACCCGCCCGAGCGCCGCGTGCAACTCGTCGAGGCGATAATTGAAGCCAGCCAGTGCGATGTCATAGGAGCCCGCGCGACCCTGGTGACGTTCCCAGGAGGAGCGCGTCATGCCATGACTGCGCATCATCTGGATGCGCTCGCCGAGATCGTCGCGGTTGGTCACCAGCATGCCGCCTTCGCCGCACGCCAGATTCTTGTTTGCATAGAACGAAAATGTCCCGAGATCGCCGATGCTGCCAGCCATGACCCCGTGTGGCTGGCGACCCCGCGGGTGATGATAGGCGGCGCCCACCGCGTGACACGAATCCTCAATCATTGCCAAGCCGTGCTGCCTGCACAGTTCCTGCAGTTCGCTCATGCGTGCGAGGTTGCCGCCGTAGTGCATGGGAATGATGGCCTTGGTTCGCGGCGTGATGAGACGGGCGACGTGCTCGGGATCCAGGGTCGGTTCGGCGAGACTGCAAATGTCCGCGAACACGGGCGTCGCACCGGCGAGCAGGGTCATGTTGGCCGAGGCGACGAAGTTGATCGCGGGTTGAATGACTTCATCGCCGGGGCCGATGCCAATGGCATGCATCGCCAAATGCAGGGCGGCGGTCGCGCTGGACACTGCAAATGCGTGCCGCGCCGACTGCATCCGTGCGAACTCTTGCTCGAACGCGGCCACCTCCGGTCCCATGGACAACCATTTGCTGGCGATGACACGTTGGGCGGCATCCGCTTCTTCGACACCGTAGTCCAGCACGGACAACGGCACGCGCCATTCAGTCAACTTTCGATACTCCGTTAGCGAACGTCGGGAGAGCTCGCGCGTGCCAGGAACTATTGATTTAGGGAGTGGGCAGCCGCGCGCTCACTGCCCCGCACCACAAACGCCCGGGGGCGGATTTTGTTTCACGTCGCGAGAAATTCGAGACGACTGCGAAAATGGATTGCGAAAGGGTCGGTCAGGGGCTGCCGGTGTGCGGGTCCGGGAGGTAACTGGTCGTTATCGGCGGCTTCTCGGGCGGATTGGTGACCAGGCTCACCGTCGCCGTCGCGCCGGCGAGCAAAGCAAGGAGAAACAATGCGAGGTGGCGCCATCGCCAGAGTCGCCGCGCCCATGCGGCCCGCGCCCATTCGACCGACTCCGAACCGGCGCCCAACTCTCGATGCAGCACTGCTCGACCGATTGCCATCGCCACTCCTGCGGTGATCGAGATGCATTCATGCACCTTCGCGCTGGCGGCGCCATAAGGGGAAGCTGCGGCGCCATTGCGTCGAAACGCACCGAGATCGCTCGAGGTTGCACGAGCGGCGAGAGAAATTATTTCTGGAACCAGCCTTGTGGCAATGCCGCGAGCAAGCGCATCGAGCTTTGAAATTTGCGCAGGCCCAAGCCGGGAAATTTCAAGCCCTCTCGATATGCACGGAACGCGGCGCGCGCCTGGCCGGCTCTCATTAGAGAGATCGCCGTGTCGAGCTGAGCTTTGCTCAGGCGCTCCCGATATGGGCGCACGTCGCGCTCGCGGGTGAGGTGTGGCGCGAGCGCTTTCAATGCATCGAGCCGTTGGACCGCGAGCTCGCTCTGTTCGCGCGGAGCTTTGCGATCGTGGTGTCGCACGATCGCCAGAACGTCGTCGGTGAACACGACCTCGCCTTGCATGAAAGCTCGTAGCGCGAAGGCTGTGTCCGCGCCTCGCCCGAGGTTGGGTTCCAGACGTAGATTTTCGATCGCGCTCCGGCGGAACATCATCACCTGCAGGTAAGCCGGAATCTCGCTACACGCCACCAGTGCGCCGAACGCGAGCTCTTTCGGAATGCGGCCGCGCGCGTGGGGCGCATCCTTCAACAGCACCGGACGCTTGATCTCGGGGTAGTGACGAAACTGATCGCCAACCATCTTGCCGGTCGAGTCGTCGAGGTGGACGAAATTGCTGAAGGCACAGACGATCGCCGGATCCTCGGCGAGATAGTCATGCATGCGCTCGACGAACGCCGGACTCCAACGATCCTCCGGATTCAAAAAGGTCACGGACTCACTCCGAGCCGCATCGAGGCCGACATTGCACGCCGTGACCAGGCCGGCATGGGACTGACGGATGTACTGAATTCGGCGATCGGTGTATCGGGCGACGATCGCGGCGGTATCGTCGGTGGAGCCGTCGTCGACGATCAGAATCTGCTCGACCGGCAAGCTCTGGGCGAGGATGGAATCGAGCGCTTCGGCGATGAACTTGCCGCCGTTGTACGCGGGCACGATGACGCTGACCGACGCTTTCGTTCGGCCGGCGGAGATGGGTTGGGGCGTGGACATGCGGTGCATTCTACCTGCCCGTTACGGACAGGTAGAATGCACTGCCGCCGTCAGGGTGAGACGACCGCCGGTGCGAACGCCGGTTCCTGCGCTTCCACCGAAGGAATGAACTTCGGCACGATGCGGGCCTTCGCTCGTTGCTCGAATGCGTAACCCGCCGCGAGCAGCACATCTTCCGACCACGGCGCGCCGATGAAGGACATGCCGAGCGGCAGGCCTTTCAAATCACCCATGGGCACAGTGAGGTGCGGATAGCCCGCGACCGCAGGCAGGGAAGTGAACGAGCCAGGCGAGCGCGTGCCGTTGATCGAATCGACCCGCGGGGCGACGCCGGTGCTCGGCGCGACGATCAAGTCCAGCTGGTGCTCCGCCAGCATTTTCGTGATGCCTTGAACGCCCGCCAGCCGCTTGCCATCGGCCCGCGCCGTCATGTACTTCGCATCGCTCAACGGCGGCATGGCGTTCGCTTTCTCGAACGTGTCCTGGCCGAACAGCGCCAGCTCCGCCGGCGTGCGCTTGTTGAACTCGATCAGCTGGTCGAGCGAGCGAATCCCGATCTTGGCTGGCGAGCCGGCGAGATAGGCGTTGAGGTCCGCCTTGAACTCCGCGTGCAGCACCACGTCCTCGGCCTCGTCGACTCCCGGCAGGTCGGGCATTTTGATTTCGATCAGGGTCGCGCCACCGTCCTTCAGGTGCTTCAACGCGCGCTCGTAAACGGGGGTGACATAGGCGTTTCGGTTGCCCTCGAAACGCAGCACGCCGATGCGTTTGCCGTTCAGCGCCGTGGGCACGAGACCCTTGGTGTAATCGGACTTGGCGCAGCCGGCCGAGGGTGGATCGCAGGCGGGCGCGTCGCCGACCATCGCGGCGAGGAACAGAGCGGCGTCTTTCACGTTGGTCGCCATCGGTCCGGCCGTGTCCTGACTGTGCGCGATCGGAATGATGTACTTGCCGGAGAGCAGACCCAGAGTGGGTTTCAAGCCGACCACGCCGTTCATCGCCGAGGGGCAGATGATGGAGCCGTCGGTTTCAGTGCCGACCGCGATCGGTGCGAGACCGGCCGCGACGGCCGCGCCACTGCCGGCACTCGAACCGCAAGGCGTGCGATCGAGCACGTGCGGATTCTTGGTGAGGCCACCGACCGCGCTCCAGCCGCTGGTCGAGCCGCTCGAACGGAAGTTGGCCCATTCGCTCAGATTGGTCTTGCCCAGGATGATCGCGCCCGCCGCGCGCAGATTGGCGGCGATGGGCGCGTCCCGGTGAGTCACGTTGCCGATCAAAGCCAGCGAGCCGGCGGTCGTGGGCATCGGATCGGCCGATTCGATGTTGTCCTTCAAGAGCACCGGAATGCCATGCAAGGGACCGCGCGGACCCTTGGTTTGCAGCTCTTTGTCGAGGGCGCGGGCTTGTTTGAGCGCGTCGGGGTTGATCGCGATGACCGAGCGCAGCTGCGGTCCATTGCGATCGATGGCTTCGATCCGCCGGGTGAATGCCTGGACCAGTTCGACCGAGGTGGTCTTGCGCGAGTCCAGATCGGCTCGCAGCTCGCTCAAGGTGCGATTGTAGGGCTCATCGGCCGCATGCGCCGCGCCGCCCCCCATCGACAGCGCCACGACCATCCCCAATGAACGACGCAGCGACGCCCGGAGGCTCCCCTTCATCGACAGCATTTATTGGTTTCCATGCGCCAGAAATGGCTTTGCGGCAGGTATATCCAACCTGCGGCCCGGCCACAAGCGGCGCGGGGCCGAACCATTCGACGCCGATGTGTATACACAAGGCACGCGCCGAATTTGCGCAGGTCACCTCGTGCTCCGTCGGCTCCAGGAGGCGAGCTAGTCCAGGTTGGCAATCTCGTGCCGAGAGCCGCGTCACATATTCATGAGGGCTCGGAGTGCGCGACTTCACAATTGCCGTTCGAAGCTGCCGATCGCAAATGACACTGTCGGGATTTGTCCTGTACAGGAACGCGACAGTGGCGCGACATAACTTGTCGAGAGATAGTGCCCCGGAGCTCGAACAGCGGTTCGGGTCGAGGATTCAAGGAGCAGCGATGAATCGCATTGTCTTGGCAACGGTACTGACGGCAGGGTTCGCCTGCACGGCGCACGCCGGAATGGTTTCTGTCGGATTCAACGATTTCGATGCCTCGCCCGAATTCTCATACGCGAACTATCAGAACGCGGGCTACTCGATGGATCAGTGGCAGAAGTGCGCGCGCTCATACAACGGCTCGGCGGTCGCGATATCTTCGGACACGCTGTGCACGTATGAAACCAACTATGCGCATGACTATCCGGATGCGCTGCTGTCCAGCCGCTCGATCAACGATTCGGGTCTGCTGACCGCGTACGGTCCATTGCGAATCACGGCGGACGGGGAGTTCACGCTCAACAGCGTCGACCTGCTCAGCGGCCTGAACAATCCGGGCATGTCGCTGCGCTTCGATGCTTATCTCGACGGCGTGCTCACCTCGAGCTCCGATGTTTATTTTCCGGCGGCGGATCCGTCCAATTACGCCGCGTGGCTCGGCGGGCAGAGCTGGTTGTTCGGTTTCAACGGCGCCGGCCTCGGCGTGATGGATACGCTGATCATCTCGGGCATCCCCGGCATGCGTGGCGACGGCAAGTTCTTCCTCGACAACCTGGTGGTCGATGCGGCCAGCGTGCCCGAGCCGGGCACCATGGCATTGTTTGCTATTGGCGGCCTCGGTCTGCTCGGCGCTCGCCGTCGCAAGGCCGTCTAGCTCCCCAACTTATCCGGATCGCGCCACACGCGCTCGAACGGCAAACGCCAGGCGCGTGGCGCGATCAGTTGGTGGATCGCGTTCGGTCCCCAGGAGCCTTGCGGATAAGGCCGGATCGGCGGCGGGTTTTCCAGCAGCCCCGTCGATAGCGCCCACAGTCGCTCGATGCCTTCGGCGGTCGTGAACAGCGTGCGATCGCCGCGCATCGCATCCAGGATCAAACGTTCGTAAGCCTCCAGCACATCGCCGATCAGGCCGGTGTCACGCATTGCGAATTGCAAGCTGAGCTTGTCCAGGAGCATGCCCGGACCCGGACGCTTGCCATAGAACGACAAGGACATCTTCGACTGATCGGCCAGATCGAAGGTGAGATGATCCGGGCCGCGCTCGCCGATGCCGGAGCCCGCGGGGAACATGCTCTTCGGCGGCTCGCGGAACGCGATTGAAATGATGCGCTGGCCTTCGGCCATGCGCTTGCCGGTGCGCAGATAGAAGGGCACGCCGGCCCAGCGCCAGTTGTCGATCACGCATTTCAGCGCAATGAACGTTTCCGTTTCCGACTGCGGATCGACGCCTTCCTCGGAGCGATAGCCCGCATACTGACCGCGTACCACGTCGCTCGGCTGGATGGGCAACATGCTGCGAAAGACTTTGTACTTTTCCTCGCTGATCGGAATCGGCTCGAGCGAGGTCGGCGGCTCCATGGCGACGAACGCCAGAATCTGGAACAGGTGAGTGACCACCATGTCGCGAAAAGCGCCGGTCGCCTCGTAAAACGCCGCCCGCGTCGCCAGCCCGATGCTCTCGGGCACATCGATCTGGATGTGATCGATGAAATTCCGATTCCAGATCGGCTCGAACAGGCCATTGGCGAAACGAAAGGCGAGAATGTTTTGCGCCGGCTCCTTGCCGAGGAAATGATCGATGCGGAAGATCTGATCTTCCTTGAACACCTCGTGCAGACGCTTGTTCAGCTCCACGGCGGTGGCCAGGTCCACGCCGAACGGCTTCTCCATGACGATGCGCGATCGATCGACTAGGTGGGCTTCGCCCAGCATGCGAACGGCGGACAAAGCGGCGTTCGGCGGCACACTGAGATAATGCAAGCGACGGCTCTCGCCAGTGAAGGTCGCCTCGGCCTTCTCGACCGCGGCTCTCAAGGCCGCCGGCCCCGCGCTGATCGGCACATAGTCCAGGCTGTTGGCGAACTCCCGCCATTCGGAGTCGGCTACCGGGCGCACCGAGAATTCGCTGAGCGCCTGGCGTGCCAGGTCGCGAAAGCCATCGGCGCTCATATCGTTGAGCGACACGCCCACGATCCGGCAGCCGGGGATGAAACCGACACTGGTCAGATGAAACAGACCGGGCAGCAGCTTGCGCCGGGCGAGATCGCCGGTCGCGCCGAACAGCACTACAACCTGGGGAAAGCGCGGGCCCACGCCCGGAGGAATTTTCGCCATCGACTTCGTCCGCAACCATGCAGCGAGCAAGCATAGCTCAGCGGCGGCTCGTTGCTGATCGACACATGCCACAAGTCCGCGCCTCGGGCAGCAGACATTTGTCGGCCGATTCGCTAGATTGCTCCCATAAATCGCCGGTGCACGGAACAAGGGCGCTGACGCGCCGTAAGGAAAGGGGAGCAGTCATGTCGCGCAATCGCGCAAGTTACGCCATTTTGTGGGGCGGTCTCATCGCGGGGCTCATCGATATCACATACGCGGTCGGCTTCTCGGCCACGCGTGGCGTGCCACCGATGCGAATTCTTCAATCGGTCGCGAGCGGCTTGTTGGGCTCATCCGCGTATCAAGGCGGTACCACCACGGCGACCTTGGGCTTCTTGCTGCATTTCGTGCTGATGATGATCATCGCCGCCATCTTTTATCTCGCCAGTACCCGGCTGCGCTTCCTGGTCGACCGGCCGATCTGGTGGGGCGCGTTGTACGGCTTCCTGGTTTACTGGGTCATGAACCTGGTGGTGCTGCCGCTCTCGGCCTTCCCCGGCCAGTTCAAGATCGTGCCCATCCTGCTCATCACCAGCTTGATCGTGCATGCGTTCGGCATCGGTGTGCCGATCGCGCTCGCCAGCCGCAAGGCGCAGGCGGTGTGATCCATCGCACAGCCCGGTAAACTGCGGCAGCCCCGGATTTGGCACGGTCCGGGGCGCCGGCCGATAATTCGCGGCTGGCGAGTTATCGGAGCTCCTGGTCCCATGATTGCCTGGCGCGAAAAATTTCGTGCTCTGTCGCTGCATTTCCTGGTCACCGCGGCCATGGCGGCGATCGCCGCCGCAATGATCTTTCTGGTGTGGTATCCCGATCCCTTCCAGTCGATGCTGGGCGGCACCACCTTCTTCCTGCTGATCAGTGGCTGCGATCTGGTACTCGGGCCGCTCACCTCGCTGATCATCTACAACAGCAAGAAGTCCCGCCGCGCGCTGATCTTCGATTACACCGTCGTCGGTATCGTGCAACTGGCGGCATTCATCTATGGCGTCGTGTCCATCGCCAATGCGCGCCCCGTGTATGTAGCGTTTGTGAAGGACCGTTTCGAAGTGACGCGAGCCGGAGAAATCGACGACAAGGATCTGCTGGCGGCCAAGGATCCCTATCGCAGTCGTCCGAAGTGGGGACCGAAGCTGGTCGGTACTCAATCTCCGACCGACAGAGACGCGCGTAATGAGCTGCTGTTCTCCGCGCTCGAAGGCAAGGACGTGCAGATGTTCCCGCAGTACTACGTTCCCTACGAGGCGGTGAAGGAAAAGGTCAAGCAGCAGGCCCAGCCCATGGAGAAGCTCTATAAACGTCATCCCGAAGCTCGAGAACTGGTCAAGGAGGCGCAGCTGAAGCTGCCGGAATCGCAGCTGCGCTGGCTGCCGATCCGTGGCAAGGAGTTCTGGACCGTGCTGCTGGATGCGAACGGCGGGCCGCCGCTTGCTTATATTCCACTGGATCCGTACGACTCGTGACCTCGGATCGTTTCGTTATCTGTTAATACGATGTTACCGCCGTGTCCGGATGGGCCGCGGCACATTGCATTGTCCGCGGTCACAACCGTGCTCGCGCGGTGACTGAGTGCCAACCGCTTCGTGACTGATTCATTGACCGTCCCGGTCATAGATTGCAACCGCCCTCAGGGAGGGGCGCGGTATGCGGTCTGGTGCTATGAAACATTGGTTGGGGTTGGTCACGGCGCTCGGTGGCGGCGTGGCATTGAATGTTCCTGCGTTCGCTCAGGACGCCGGCGGCGAGTCGGCGTCGGCCGATCGCGGGCTGGAAGAGGTGGTGGTCACGGCGCGTAACCGCTCGGAGCGGTTGCAGGAAGTGCCGATTCCCATCTCGGTGGTGAGCGGCGCCACGCTCGATCGCGACCGCACCTTCACTGTCGCTGAGTTGAGCCAACGTGCGCCCGGCCTGACTGCAACCACGCCGAATGCGCGCCGCTCTGGCATTTCGATTCGCGGCATCGGTAAAACCAGCGGTAACGACAACATGGAGCCGGCGGTCGGCGTGATCGTCGATGACGTTTTTCTAGGTCACGTCGGCATGACCTATCAGGACTTCACCGATCTGGAGCGCGTCGAGATCCTGCGCGGTCCGCAAGGGACGTTGCTCGGCAAGAATACCTCGCTCGGCGCGATCAAATACACCAGCCGCGCGCCGTCGTTCTCTCCCGAGGCCAACCTCGAGCTCGAAGGCGGTTTGAGCACGGATTCTTATAAGGCGCGGGGCTCGGTCTCGAACGCGTTGGTCGACGATCTGCTGGCGTTTCGTGCCTCCGCGTTCGTCGACAGCCAGGAAGGCGATATCGAGAACGTCGCCAACGGCGGGCATTGGCACGAGCGCAATCGCTATGGCGGTCGTGTGCAGTTCCTGCTCCAGCCCGGCGATACGCTGGGCGTCAAGTTGAATCTCGACGGCGCATTCACCCACGAGAACAGCAATACCAAGCCGTTCATGGTCGATCCAACCACGCTGAACGACGGCTCGGTGCGCGCGACGACTTACACGACGCGACTGGCTCGAGACTACTTCGGTGGCTACACGCCGATCATCGGCTCGTGGGACGAGATCGAGCTGGACATGGCCCGGCCGTTGATTACGGACAACTACGGAGCGTCCGCAGTCATCACTTGGGACGCAGGCCCCGTAGAGCTCACCTCGATCACGGCCGCGCGCTGGTTCCACTTCGACGCGAAGAACGACCAGGAGCAGACCCGGTTCGCGATTGCCCGCAGCGGCACGCTGGTCGATACGCGACAGATTTCACAGGAGCTCCGTCTCACAGGCTCGATCAACGAGCGCATCGACTATCAGACCGGCGTATATCTATTCAACATCGATACGGACACGACCAGCCGCAACACCTACGGGGCCGATGCCGGTGCGTTCTACGCGAGCGACTCGCAATATCGAGCACTGAACACCGTCGCTGGCCGGCAGCTGCTGCAAGCATCGCTGCGCGATGTCTATTCGATCACCAATCAAAAGCCGGTGTCCGATAGCGCGGCCGTATTCGGCCAGGTGAACTGGCATTTGACCGATCGGGCGAGCCTCACGCTGGGGCTGCGGCAGACCTGGGAGTACAAGACCAACGAGGTCTATCGGCGCACGACGCTGCTGAATGGCTCGTCCCCGGTGTCGACTGGAAACGCCACTGCCGACGCGATCCGCGCGTCCCAGACCGGCGCCGACTACGGCGTCATCGATGGCAAGCGCATCAAGGACGATTCCATCGCATGGCTGGTGAACCCGAGCTTCCAGCTCACCGACTCGGTCTTGCTGTATGCGTCCGCGAGTGCCGGCGAGAAGTCCGGCGCGGTGGCCTTCGACAACAATGGCGGCATCGCGAACGTCGAACCGGAGAAGTCGTTGAACTTCGAGGCCGGCGTCAAGAGCCAGCTGTTCGACAATCTGCTGACGTTGAACGTGAACGTTTATTACACGCGCGTTCGGGACTATCAAAACGTCACGAGCGAGCCCGATCCCACGTCACCGACCGGCTTCAGCTCCCGCCTGGGAAACATCCCGGAGATCCGCGCCGTTGGTACGGAGTTCGACGCCGCGTTCAGAGTGAGCGAGAACCTGCAGGTCACGGCGGGCGGCGCGTACAACGAAGCGGAGTACACCGACTGGTCGACGGCAACCTGCCCGCGCTCGTTCCCGTCATCGGTGCCTGTGTGCAACAACACGGGTCGTCAGATCGTGGGCGCGCCTCGCTTGACCGGTATTCTGGGTTTTGATTATCAGTTGCCGCTCGCATCGGGGTTCGGCGCGCATTTCTTCGGCAATCATGTCTATCGCTCCCAACATAACCTCGAACAGTTGCTGTCGCCGTACGGTGAGCAGTCCGGCTATTCGCTCACGGATTTGGGCGCGGGCATCACGCACGAGACGGATGCAGCGAAGTACGAGCTGAGCATCGTCGCAAAGAACGCGTTCGACACCAAGTACACGACCAGCGTCAACGACTTCAGCAACAGCGCGCCGGTGGGCTACGACGGCATCGGCCCGCGGCGCTACGTCGGCCTGATCCTTCGTTCCAGCTTCTGATCCCTTAGGAACTCACATGAAGATGATTCGCTCCTGGCCGTTTGCCGGTTTATTGATCGCGCTCGGTGCGCAGGCCGACGGGTTGGTTGCTCCCGCCATCGACGGCGTCGTGGCGGCGGGGACGCCCATTGTGCTCATCAAGGAAGGTTTCCAGGGCACGGAAGGGCCGATTGCATTGCCGGACGGTTCGGTCGCCTTCACCGAGGCGCAAATCAATCGGATCACTCGGATCGCGCCGGATAACAGCACGTCGGCGTATCTGGAGAATTCCGGGGGTGCCAACGGTCTGGCATTCAACGCCGCCGGCGAGCTGATCGCCGTGGTAACGACCAAGCCTGGCATCGCCGTGCTCGCACCGGCCGGGAAGCAGCGGGTGCTCGTCGATAAATACGAGGGCACGCCATTGAACCGACCGAACGACCTCGTCGTGGATAAGTCCGGCGGCGTGTATTTCACCGATCCGGGCCCGCGTCCCGAGCGGGGCAAGCCCGTATCGCCGACCGCCGTTTATTACTTGCCAGCCAAAGGCGCGCTTCAGCGGCTCGCCACCGATGTGGAGCGTCCGAACGGGATTCAGCTCAGCCCGGACGAGAAGACGCTGTACGTTGCCAACACCTTCGGCGATCACATCCTGGCGTATGACATCAACAAGGACGGCTCGGTCGGCAAGCGCCGCAACTTCGCCAGGCTCGCAGGCGTGACGCAAACGGAAACGGGCATCACCAGTGGCGCCGATGGTCTGGCCGTGGATGCGAAAGGGCGTTTGTATGTGGCCTCGACGGCCGGCGTGCAGGTGTTCGATTCCAAAGGCACGGCGCTCGGCACGATCCCCTTGCCGAAGGCGCCGCAGAATCTCGCGTTCGCCGGCGAGGACAAGAAGACTTTGTATGTTGTGGGTCGGGGCGCGGCTTATCGGATCGCCGTGCTCACACCCGGCTTTGCCGGCCGGGTGAAGTAGTCGCGATCGGGGCACCGCTCGTCTGACGGCGAGCGTGTCCCGGCCTCCGCTCAGAAATTGACTTGCAACTGCAAGCGTAACGCATCGGCCTCGAAGCGCTGATAATCGATCCGACCCGCGCGGTTGCCGGTCACCAGGTTGGTACGCTTCATACGATGATAGACGGCGGCCAATTCCAGCGGCGCGGCGATCTGCCATTCCACACCGATCTCGACGTCGTTCACCTCGTTGAGCGGCGCGTTGTTCTCGGCTTTGCTGGCACCCTCGAAATACTGCCACTTGACGAACGGCAGGAACGTCCCGAAGCGATGCTCCAGCTTGTACATCGCCTGCACGTAGCCGCCCTCGAGATTGGTGCCCACGATGCTGTTGGTTGCGAGGTCGAGACCGGGCGTCGTGCCCCAGTTCCATTCGACTTGAACGCCGAAGGGCTGTGGATACCAGATGGCGCTCACGCCGATGCGCTCGTCCTCGTAACCGAATGAGAATTCATCGGCGATGATCGGCGTGCGGCTCACGTCACCCGGCGCACGGTAGGCCGCCGTGCTCGGCACATAGTCGCCGGTGTAAGCCTGCAGGCCTGCTTCGAAGAATTGTCCGTTCGCGAGGCGCCACGGATAGCTGAAGCGCGCGACGACGTGTCGGTCGTCATTGCGGTCGCCGCGGTTCGCACCCTGGCCGTTATACAAACCCAGCCCGAACATGCCGTAATTGCCGCTGTGCTTGAGGCCCTGTTTGTTGATCTCATCGAAGCGAGCTTGCACGCGCGCGGGAGTGAAATAGTAGAAGACGCCCAGATCGCGTTCGTCGCGGACCGCGCTGTTGAGCGCGTCGGCGCGATCCAGCGCCAGACGATTGGAGCTGGATTGCAGATTCTCCCAGCCGAACGGCACTTTGGATTGGCCGACGCGCAGGCGGTGCACGCGGTCGGTCGTGAGATAAACGTCGGCGTAGGCGTCGCGCATCTGCGCCACGTTGCCGGTCGTGCCCGCGCTGCTGGCGAAGTCGGGTTGAATATAGAAGGAGAGTCGATCGCCGACGTCGCCCTGAAAGATGATGCGCGCACGACGGATCAGATAATTCTTGTCGGCATCGCCGAGCGAATGCTGATCGCCCACCGAGCGATCCGACCACAGATTGATGCCTTCATCGCCCCCGAGCATCCGGGTGTAACGGGTCTGCATATAACCCCGTATCTGGAACCGTTCGTTGAACGGGCCACGGGAAGTCTCTTTCGGCGCGACCTTCGGTTTGTCCTTGGGTCGGTATTTTCCCAGCGGCACCCGGTTCGGACCGGGTTCGCCATAGATCTGCCGGGTTTCGGTGTCCATGAAGAGCTCGATACTTTCCGTCAACCCGGGTGGCGAGAAAGCGGCGGCGGCAACGGCGAGAGCGTGGGGAAGTGCAGTGGATTTGTTCGGCATCGGTGCATTCGCTGGTCGGCGGACGCCACGCATAGTATGAACGTTTTGTTGCTGGCTCGTGACGAACCGACGAAATATCGCAGGGGCATGACGTCGGCTCCGGGTTGCGCGCTCCGAGCGCGAACGGCGGCCCACAACCCATTCCGGCCCGATAACAACCTCCAGCCGGCCGAGTAACAGCGAGGTCACAGGGTTCTGGCCGCGGTACTGGCGGTCACTATTCGGCTCACTTTCGGTCGCGGCCCGGTTAGAAACCGATCACATAAGGTTGCAAGCAATACAAATAACGACACGGCATTTCGTCGGCCGAGCGCGCGTCGCTAGATTGCGCCGCCCGTAGGTTGTTCGAGGAAGTCTTGCCATCATGCGTCGCGTCTCTGCTGCGGCCTTTGTTTCTTTGCTGAGCGCCAACTCGATTTCGACACTGCACGCACAGGATGTGGACGCAAACGGAGCAGCGACGGATGCCGGGGTGATCGATAGTGTCGTTGTATTGGGCACGGCTCGTGAGAACACCACCGCGTTGACCAGCACCGCGCCGGTCGACGTCATTACGCCCGAGCAGCTGCGTGAGACCGGTGCGGTCACTGTCAATCAAGCGCTGTCGAAGCTGCATCCGTCCTTCAACTTCCCGCAAGGTCAGAACGCGGTGAAGGGGCAGGGCGTGCGTTCGGCGTCGCTGCGTGGTGTGGGTCCGGCGTACACGCTAGTGCTGGTCAACGGCAAGCGTCGTCATCTGTCGGCGCAGCTCTCTGGCACCGATCCCTGGCCGGCGGCGCAAGTGGTCGACATCAACACCATCCCGGTGAATGCGATCGAGCGCGTCGAAGTCCTGCGCGACGGCGCCGCCGCTCAGTACGGCTCCGACGCGATCGCTGGCGTCATCAACATCGTGTTGCGTAAGGATTCCTCAGGTGGCTCGCTCGGTGGACGCTACGGTGGCTACAGCGACGGCGGCGGCGAGACGCATCAGTTGCTGGGCAACGTCGCGACTTCGCTCGGAGACGACGGCTTCCTCAATGTCAGCATCGATCGGCTGAAGAATGACAACGTCGATCGAAGCGAGGCCGACTGGCGGCAGCTGTTCCCGAATGGTGACCCTCGCAACCAGACCTACAACAAGAAGTACGGTCAGTGGGGTCAATCCACTCGTGACAATTGGACCGCCTTGATCAACGCCGAACTCGGCTTGAGCGACAGCGTGCGCGCTTATGGCTGGGCCAACTACGCGGACAAGTCGGCGCTGAACTACGTGAACCCGGAGCGCATCGTCAAAGCGAACACACGTTCCGCGAGCGCAACGGATCCAACTCGCGTATCCGAGACCGCGGTCATTCCGGTCTATCCGAACGGATATCAGCCGTTCATGACGTATGACGCCGAGGACGTCGCCGCTGTTGCAGGCGTTCGTTATGAAGGCGCCTCGCTCGGCGATCTCGATTTCGCGGTGTCGTTCGGGCAGAACGAGACCAGCCGGACCACCGAAAACACCATCAATCCCAGCTACGGGCCCGACAGCCCGACCAGGTTCTATCTGGGCTCGTGGAAGAGCCGCACCACCAGTGTGACTTTGGATTACACGAAGGACCTGGACATTCCGGGCCTGCAGTCCTCGGTGGTGTCCTCCGGTGTGTTGTACCGACATGAGTACTGGGGCGTGGCCGATCTCGGCGATGCGGCCGGTTACACCAGCGGTCCGCTCGCGGGCCGCACGATTGCGTCGTTGTATGGGCCCGGTGGCATTTATAACCAGTATGCGTCGCAGTTTCCGGTCGTGAACTTCGCCGCGGATAACTCGGTGGTTCCGGCGACGGGCTCGTCGACATCCGGCATCAATCCGCTCGACGCAGGTTCGGTGACTCGCAATGTGTACGGCGGCTACGCCGGCCTCGACTTCACCGTGTTCGACAAGCTGGATTTGGGACTGACCGCCCGTTTCGAAGACTATTCTGACTTCGGCAGCACCACCAACTATCGACTGACTGGCCGTTATGAGTTCATTCCTGCCGTAGCCTTGCGGGGTACGCTCAGCAGCGGCTTTCACGCGCCGAGCCTTGCGCAGCTGGGGCAACAGTCCACCGGCTACACCAGCACGTTCACTAACAACGGCTCGAGCATTCTCACGCCGGGTCGCACGCGTCTGTTCCGTTCGAGCGATCCGCAAGCCGCGGGGTTCGGGGCCAAGCCGCTCGATCCGGAAGAGTCGACCACGATCTCGCTGGGCCTGGTGCTGCGTCCGACGAGCAGCAGCTCGGTCACCATCGATGCGTATCAGCTTGACGTGGACGATGTCATCACGATCACGGACACGATTCAGGGCGCGACCGTCACGTCCGCATTCAACGCCATCGGTTTGAACGGCTACACGCAGGCGACTTATTACTTGAATGCCTGGGACACGCGCACTCGGGGCGTCGATCTGGTCGGCCGTCAACAGCTCAACGTTCTGTCCGGCACGCTCGATCTCACCGCGGCGGCCAGCTGGCTGGACACCGAAGTCGAAAGCGTGAACCGCTCGGTCAATGTCGGCGGCGCGAACATCGTCGTGATCGGCAACTCGCGTATTCGCGACGCCGAGACTGGCGTGCCGAAGAGCAAATACATCCTCAACGGCCGTTATAGCCAGGGGCCGTGGTCGCTCGAGCTGACCGGCACCTACTACGACAGCTACACCTATAACGTCGGCGACGTGCCGGGACAGGCCACCCTGAACGGCAACATCGATCAGGAGTTTTCGCCTGAAACGTACGTGGACCTGGGCTTCGATTACGAGCTGCTGCAAGGGTTGCGCTTGAACCTGCTGGTGCAGAACGTCTTCAACAAGTATCCGGAGAAGTACGTCGACGGCAACCGCTCGAGCGGCATCAATCCGTACTCGTTCATCGCGCCCAACGGCGCCTCCGGCCGCTTCATCCAGGGCGGCGTGACCTTCACGTTCTGATCGGAATCGGCATCATGAGCAAAGCCATCGTGAGCAAAACGTTTCTATCCGTGCTGACCGCCGGCGCTCTGCTGGCCGGATCGAGCCAGGTCTCGGCGCATCATGCGTTCGCGGCCGAGTTCGACGCCGACAAGCCGCTCGACCTGAAAGGCAAGGTCACGAAAATCAAATGGGTCAACCCGCACAGCTGGTTGTACTTCGACGTGACCGACGCGAAGGGCACGGTCACCAACTGGGGAGTGGAGTTCGGCGCCCCGAATCAGCTGGCGAAGATCGGCTTGAAGAAAACCGATGTCGCGCCGGGAACGGACGTGCGGATTCGCGGGTACCTCGCGAAGAACGGCGGCCCGTATGGGTATTCGGTGATCGTCACGTTGCCCGATGGACGTGAGTTCCAGACCGGCGGTGCTCAGGACGCCCCGACGGCCCGGACCGCGAGCCTGGCTCGGTGAGCGCGACGATGCCTTCAGTGATGAAAGCCCGCATCGCCGTGCTGTTGATCGGTGGGCTGCTCGCGGCCTCGCTAGCAACGGCCGCGCCCAAAATTCCGCGACTGAAGAGCGGCAAGCCGGATTTCTCCGGGATCTGGGAGACCACCAGTGCTGCCGAGTACGATCTCGAGCCGCATTCCGGCCGCGCCGACGCGCCGCCGGGCGCGGGCGTGATCGACGGAAAATACATCCCGTATCTGCCTGCCGCGCTGGAGCAGAAAAAGAAAAATTTCGCTGCTCGTGGCACGGAAGATCCGCGCTTGAAATGCTGGACCTTGGGCACACCGCGCGGCATCTATTACCGCGAGCCGTTCCAGATCTTTCAGCGCGATCGAGATCTGACGCTGCTGTTTCAGTTCGGCCATTCGGTGCGCACGATCCACACCAACGGCACGTTGCATCCGGAAGTCACGGATAACGAGTTTTACCTCGGTGATTCACGCGGTCATTGGGAAGGCGACACGCTGGTGGTCGACGTGACCGACTTCAACACCGAGACCTGGCTGGATCGCGCCGGCAATTTCCACGGTCCGAAGCTGCATGTGGTGGAGCGGTGGCAGTTCCTGGATGAAAACACGATCGAGTACCGGGCGACGCTCGAAGATCCCGAGGTGTTCTCGCGGCCCTGGACGCTGACCGTGCTGTTGAACCGGCATCGCGAGAAAGATTTCCAGCTGATCGAAAACTATTGCTTCACGCTGGGCTACGACAAGTTCTACCCGGTCCCGCAACAGGGCACGACCGAATGATGGTTCATCGCATGCAAACCCGATGGCTAGTGAAGATCGCGACGGCGGTGGCGTTGCTCGCTGGGACGCAGGCTCACGCGCAACAGCCGCCGCCGGGCGCGGGCATCCAACGTGAGAAGACCGTGCCGAAGATCGAGTCCGGTAAATGGACCGGCAAGCGCCTGGCGGACGGACAACCGGATGTGGAAGGGCATTGGTCGAATACCATTGCCAATCACAACAACTGGACCGATCCGCAGGGCGGTGTGCCGGGCGATCCCGGTCGCAACGGTCCGCCGCAGACTCCTCGTTCAGAACGCGCGCCAAGTCGGGTGAGCGATCCGCCCGATGGCGAGCTGCCGTTTCAGCCATGGGCGCGCGCGGTTCAGCAGGAGTTCCTGCACTACTTTCACAATCCGATCAAGGAGCAATACGTCGAGCCGCTCGCTCGGTGCGCGCCGGCCGGTGTGCCGAAGTCGTTCACGTGGCATGGCTATGAAATCCGGCAGTACCCGGGCTACGTGGTGTTCCTGTTCAACTCGGGGACGCGTGTGATTCATCTGGACGGCAAGCCGCATCTGCCGGAGAACATCAAGCTGTGGAACGCCGACTCTCGCGGCCGCTGGGAGGGCAACACGCTGATCGTCGATGTCACGAACAACAACGCCAAGGCACGCCTGGCGCGAACCGGCGAGTTCATCAGCGAGAACGCGCACATCGAAGAGCGGTACATCTTCAATAACGACGGCACGCGTCATAACTACGTCGCCACGATCACGGACCCGACCGTGTTCACACGGCCCTGGACGGCCACCATTCCGGCGCGGCGCTTCACGCTCGAAGACGAGCCGGACGGTTGGCACTACGAGGTCGCGTTCGCGAATCAACCCGCGGGCAAGCCGCCGGTGATCGAACGCTATGAGCGCATCTGCGTCGAGAACAACGGACCGTTCGGCAACGTTGCCGTGCTCGGCGCCAAGTGAGGGTAGGATCGATGTCTACTTTGTATGCCTTGGCGGAGCAGATCGAGGCGTCGGCGATCGGCGTGGCCATCGCCGAGTCGCGCTATGCCTATCCGGTCATCGAGGGCATTCACCTGATCGGGCTGTCGATCTCGGTAGGTCTGATCTTTCTCACCGATCTGCGTCTGATGAATCTGTTCATGAAGCGGGTGCCCGTGATCGACGTGCTGCGTCATCTACGGCCGTACGTGATCGGCGGTTTCATCGCCGTGTTCATCTCCGGCGGGCTGCTCTTCTGGTCGGCGGCGGCCCGCATGCTCGAGAGTCCCGCGTTCGTCGCGAAGATGATTTTCATGTTCTTCGCCGGTCTCAACGCGTTGTACTTCGAATTCGTGATCGCCCAGCGCGCGCCGGTGCGGGAGAGTCACACGGTGCTGCCATCGAGCGTGGCGTACGCCGGCGTTGCTTCCTTTGGATTGTGGACCCTGGTCGTCGTGTGCGGCCGACTCATTCCGTATCTGCCGACGTGGGGCTGAGCCATGACGACTACCGACATCCTCACCTGGCTGCAAGACAGCGCGCTCGCTCACACCATCAGCAAGACCGATCATCTGGTCGGCGCGGGGTTACAGATCATTCACGTCATGGGCCTCGTGGCCTTGCTCGCGTCGCTGGTGCTGATCGGTCTGCATCTGATGGGGCTGGCGTTCAAACATCAGCCGATCACGGACATCGCGAAGGAGGCGACGAAACTCGTGTGGGTGGGGCTCACGCTCACCGCACTGAGCGGCACCCTCATGTTCATCGCCACGCCGAAGCTGTATTTCTACAATCCGGCGTTCCGGCTGAAGATGATTCTGTTCTTCGTGGCGGTGATCGTGCAACTCGCGCTGTTCCGTAGGACCGCGACTCAACGGACGCCAACGCCGGCATTTGCTCGAGCCAGCGTCGGCATCTCGCTGGCCGCGTGGTTCAGCGTCGCGATGGCGGGGCGGATGATCGGCTTTATCTGATCAGAGCACGGGCAGCTCGAAATAGAACGTCGAGCCGACGCCCAGTTCGGTGTCGAAGCCGAGGACGCCGCCGTGATGCTGGATGATCGCGCGGCTGATATTCAGACCGAGTCCGGAGCCGCCTTTCGGGTTGGTCGCGGTCCAGTTGGCCTGCGCGAACTTTTCGAAGATGTGCGGACGAAATTCTTCCGGGATGCCGTCGCCGTGATCGGAGATGCTGACGCGAATGCTTTGCTCCGTGCGAGTCACATGCACCTCGACCGTGCCGCCCGCCGGTGAATGTTTGACCGCGTTCGAGATCAAGTTCGCCAGCACCTGCATCAGGCGATCGGCGTCGGCAAGCAGGAAGGCGCGCGGCAGATCCGAACGTACGTCGATTGTCACTTGATACTGATCGGCGTACGGACGCAGCTCGACGGCCGCTTGCGTGACCAGGTGATTCAAATCGACGTCCGCGCGTCGATAGGCAAATGCGCCGGATTCGATCTTCTCGACGTCCAGGATGTCGTTCACCAGGCGATGCAACCGATCGGCGTTGCGGTCGGCGAGCGCGGTCAAAGCCTGCGCTTTTGGCGGCAGCTCACCGGCGGCGCCGGCGGCAAGAATTCCCAGCGCGCCACGCAGTGCCGTGACCGGCGTGCGCAACTCATGACTCACCATCGTCAGGAACTCGGCTTTACCGCGCTCGATGTTCTTGCGTTCGGTGATGTCCTGCACCTGCGCGATGAAGTACAGCGGCCGCTGCTTGTCCCACACCAGCGAGACGCTCAGGTGTGCCCACACCGGATGACCGCTGCGATGTAAGTAGCGCTTCTCCATTTGATAGGTGCGGATTTCGCGAGCGAGCGTCCGGCGCACCAGGAGCAGATCCGATTCGAGATCCTCGGGATGGGTAATGGCCTGGAAGGTCGTGCGCGTCAATTCATCGGCCGGATAACCCAGCAGGTCGCACAGCGACCGATTGACCCGCAGCCATTCGCCTTCGGGCGAGACCAGGGCGATGCCGATCGGCGCATTCTCGTATGCCTCTCGGAACAGCGCTTCGCTCCGACTCAGGGCTTGCATCGCTCCACGCAGCGCCGCTGACGTGCGTCGTTCTTCCAGCAATGCCATGACCTGGCGCGACAGGGCGAGCAGGGCTTCCTGTTGATGTGACTCCAGGTTGCGCGGCTCGCGGTCGATGACGCACAGCGCCCCCAGCGCATGACCGTCCGCGGATACCAGCGGAGCACCGGCATAGAAACGCACGTGCGGATCGCCGGTAACGTAGGGATTGGTGGCGAAACGATCGTCGAGCTTGGCGTCAGCGACGGTGAGCACCTTGTCGGGCTCCACGATGGCGTGCGCGCAAAACGCGAGCTCACGCGGCGTCTCGGAGCCCTCCAGACCGATCTTGGATTTGAACCACTGCCGGTCTTCGCCGATCAGCGAGATCAACGCCATGGGCGTACCGCAGATCCGGGAGGCGAGCAGCGTGATGTCGTCGTACCGCAGTTCCGGGCCGCTATCCATGATGTCGTAGGACTGCAATGCGCGCAGGCGGGACGGCTCGTTTCGCGGAATGGGCACCCGCTGTGCTCCGCCCTCGACGGCGGCCGCAACGGGGAAATCGAGGCCGGGCGAGGTGGAAATTTCGGAGGACATGCTAGCTCTTCGGCCGCGGCAGCCGTGCCATGAGGATCCAGGCCAGCGTGCATTGCTGAACTGAGAGGCCGTTCACCTCAAGTCAGGGATTGCCGAAGGCCGTCCGAGCCCCTGCAAGTGACGCGGATCACGCTGCTGAACGGCGTCAGTGCACGTTATATTGGTTACCTTACTTCGAGGAGCAGAACGCTTTGCTGTACGGGGCCATCGAGGGCGGCGGTACCAAGTTCGTGTGCGCGGTCGGCACTTCGTCGGAAGACGTGCTGGACAGCGTCGTGCTGCCGACCGCCGGCCCCGCCTCGACACTGGCGGCCTGCGTGGACTTTTTCAGCACTGCGGAACAAAAGTTCGGACCGATCGCGGCCTTCGGTTTCGCTTGTTTCGGCCCCATCGATTTGCGGGCACACGAGCCGACTCACGGACAGATGCTCGCGACACCGAAGCCCGGCTGGTCGCGGGTGGATTTGTTGAGGCCGCTGCAGTCGCGCTTCAGCGTGCCCGTCTTGATCGATACTGATGTGTCAGCCGCGGCGCTGGCGGAATGGCAACTCGGTGCGGGCCGCGGCTTGGGGTCCATTGCGTATGTGACGGTGGGCACCGGCATCGGCGGCGGAGTCGCGCCTCACGATCTGTCGATGGGCCGGCTGATGCATGCCGAGATGGGGCACATCTTCGTGCGCCGTGACCCTCGCGAGCCGGATTTTCCCGGCGTCTGTCCTTTCCACGGCGATTGTCTGGAAGGGGTCGCGAGCGGTCCCGCGATTCAGGCGCGCTGGCGTTGTCAGCTGGATGCTCTGCCGGCGCACCACGAAGCGTGGTCCATCATCGGCGGCTATCTCGGCCAGCTCGCCGCAACCATCGCTCTGATGCTATCGGTAGAGCGCGTCGTTTTCGGTGGCGGCGTGATGGCGAACGGCCTGTTGTTACCTCACATCCGCGCAGCGGCAGCAAGCTCGCTCAAAGGATATCTCGAACCGCTGAGCTCGCCCGGCGCGCTTGATTCATATATTTGCGCGCCACAGTTGGGAACCCGCGCCGGGATCGCCGGCGCGTTCTTGTTGGCGCAGAGCGCGCTCGGCTCGGTTCGCTGACGTTAGCTTTGGGTCGGCGCCACGTCGAACTGGTACGGCGTGTTCCGTGCGGACGGACGAGCTCCGAAGGATTGGCGGAACGCTTCGAGCTTCGAGTACTGCTCGACCGGCAGCGTCTTGCGAAAGTGCAGATGCTCGATCATGCAGAACAGGGACGCCTCGAACAGGCTCAGCTGCCGCGAGGCGGGCAGCGCATTCAGCGCTTCGGGCAGGTGAGCATCGAGCCAGGCCAGGGCGCCTGCGAAGCCGCGTCGGGCTTTCTCGAAGTACAGATTGTCGGCGGGCAGCTTGGCAACCACGGTGCCGAACACGATCTGCACTTGCGCGTTCATGCAATGCCAGACCAGTTCCTGCGCATTCCTCGAGACATTCGCCCGAAGTTGCTCGGGCCATACGATCGAGGTGGATTTATGCGCGCGATCCGCCAGTGCGCGACAAATATTCTCAGTGCCGAACACTATCCCGTCCTCGCCGCGCAGGACGGGCAGCTTCAGCGCCGGGTTGTCGGCATAGACGTCCGGGTCCTGCGCCGTCATGTCGTAGATGGGAACGATGTCATACGCCACGCCGAGCTCTTCGGCGAAGATGCGCGCGATGCGGGTGAAATGCGAGCTGCGCCGCCCGACGATTTGCAATGAGGTCATGCGAGTTCCGTGATCGACTTCATAAGAAACTAACCCTACGACGTTCGCGATAGAAGAATCAATTACCGCGGCGGACGTACAGCACAGTCGGCGTGCCAGGTTCAGGGTGATGTCTTATACCGGGTCGGGTGCCATGCCCGACGGACATTCAGGGATTCTCCGTGCTTTACCGGCACCGTCTTCGGCCGATACGTAACGTGGGGCCGTAGGACTCAAGTGATGGATCAGGATCAGAAACTTTCGTTGAGCGAGCTGCGTGTGGACGGCGAGATGACCATTTATCGCGCCACCGAAGTCGCACAGGCCTTGTTCGAGGCCGTGCGCGCACAGACCGGCGATGTGAGCCTCGACATGTCGGAAGTGATCGAGTTCGACAGCTCGGGCTTGCAGTTGGTGTTGATGGCCCGGCGCATGGTGGAGGCGAACGGTCATGTCCTGAACGTGGTCCAGCCGAGCGAGTGCGTGCTCGAAGTCCTCAAGCTTTGCAACGTCGCCCTCAACCAGACCGAAGTCCAGGCCGCATCATGACCGACGCAGCGCTACCTACTTTCATCGCGGAGAGCCGCGAGCTGCTGCGCGAGATGGAAGCGGCCTTGCTCGAATGCGAGCAGGGCGAGACCGGCGCCGAAGCGGTCAACTCGATCTTCCGTGCGGCTCACACCATCAAGGGCTCCTCCGGCCTGTTCGGCCTCGACGGCATCGTCGCCTTCACTCACGTGGTCGAAAGCGTGCTGGACCGGGTGCGCGCCAATACGTTGCAGATGGATCGCACGCTTGCGGCCATCCTGCTCGAATGCCGCGATCACATCGAACATCTCGTGGATGCGGTCGCGGACGGCAAGTCCGATGACGTCCGACTCGCCACCAAGGGTGAGGGCTTGCTGCAGAGGTTGAGCGCCCGTGCCGGTGGCTCGACGCCAGCGCATGCCGCTGCGTCGGCTCCCGTTGCGTCGACAGCGGCAGTAAGCGTTGGGGAACGTTGGCAGATCACGGTGCAGTTTCATACCGAGGTCCTGCGCAACGGCATGGACCCGCTGTCGTTCATTCGATATCTCAGCACGCTCGGGGAGATCGTCGAGCTGAAGCTGCTCACCGAGCGTCTGCCGGCGCCCGAAGAATTCGATGCCGAGGCGTGCTATCTGGGCTTCGAGATCGAGCTGGCGAGCACCGAGTCTCAGCAGCGCATCGAAGGCGCGTTCGAGTTCGTGCGCGAGGATTGCACTCTGCAAGTGCGTCCGAAAGCGCCGGTGGCGGCCGACGTCGTCGCGGAGAAGCGCGAGACTTCGGATACCAAGGAGACCAAGGCCGCCAAGAACAGCGACAGCCGTTCGCTCCGCGTCGATGGCGACAAGCTCGACAAGCTCATCGACCTGATCGGCGAGCTCGTGACCGCCGGTGCCACCACCACGATCACCGCTCGCAAGGCCGGCTTGTCCGAATTGAATGAATCGACGCTGCGCCTGGCGCGTCTGGTCGAAGAAGTACGCGACCAGGCGCTCAAACTGCGCATGGTGCAGATCGGACCGACGTTCTCGCGCTTCCAACGTGTCGTGCGCGACGTGGCGCGCGAGATCGGCAAAGAAATCCGGCTCGAGATCGGCGGCGCCGAGACCGAGCTGGACAAGACCTTGATCGAGAGCATCACCGACCCGTTGACGCATCTGGTGCGTAACGCGATCGATCACGGTATCGAAACCGCCGAAGTTCGTCGTAACCGCGGCAAGAACGTCGAAGGCGTGGTGCGACTCGATGCTTATCACGACTCCGGCTCGGTCGTCATCGAAGTCGCCGACGACGGCGGCGGTCTGAAGCGCGAGCGGATCATCGCCAAGGCGATCGAGCGCGGCCTGATCACGGACGGCGCTTCGCTCACCGACAGCGAAGCGTTCGGATTGATCTTCGAACCGGGCTTCTCGACGGCGGAGCAGGTGACGAACCTGTCCGGCCGCGGTGTCGGCATGGACGTAGTCAAGCGTAACGTCAATGCGTTGCGCGGCACCGTCGAGCTGGACAGCAAGGAAGGTCAGGGCACCACGGTACGCATTCGCCTGCCGCTGACGCTCGCCATCATCGACGGCTTCCTGGTCGGCGTGGGCGGCTCGTCGTTCGTGATCCCGCTGGAGCTGGTCGAAGAGTGCGTCGAGCTGGGCGATGAGCATCGCGCGGCCGACGGCGATCAGCGTTACATCAACCTGCGCGGCGCGGTGCTGCCCTTCGTCCGCCTGCGCGAAATGTTTGCTATTCGATCGTCTGCCTCGCGTCGCGAGAGCATCGTGGTGATCCGCTGCGCCGGCAAGCGCATCGGCATCGTCGTCGATGACCTGCTCGGCGAGATGCAGGCGGTGATCAAGCCCCTGTCGCGGCTGTTCAGCCGCATCCGGGGCATCGGCGGTTCGACCATTTTAGGAACGGGCCAGCTGGCACTGATTCTCGACGTGCCCAGCTTGCTCGACCTGTGCCTGAACACCCGCCAGGTGCAGGTTGCGCCTCGTCGCGCACTCACGGATTGATTCTGGAGGATCCATGTTTCGCAATTTGAAGATAGGAGTGCGGCTCGGGCTGAGCTTCGCGCTCATCCTGGTGCTGCTCGGCGCGGTCACATACATCGGTATCGACGGTTTCAAGCTGATGAAGGTCAGCACCGATGACATCGTCGAGAACCGCACACCCAAGATGGAGATGGCGCTGGAGTTGCAGCGCAATGCCGAGACGCTCGGCCTCGTCGCCCGCGATCAATTGCTGGCCGCCGACGCCCGGCAGCTCGACAGGGCCGTTCAGCAAATGCTGACCGTGCGCGAGCGTAACGCGAAGATCGTCGAGTCGCTGACCGCGACCGTGACCTCCGAGCGGGGCAAGGAAAAACTGGCCGACGTGGTTCGCGCGCGCGTGGAGTACGACAAGGCGCAGAACACAATGGTCGAGCTGTTGCAGGCTGGCAAGAAAGACGACGCCATGCATTGGCTTCGTAACGAGCAACGTGAAGCTCGCGAAGCCATGACGGCCGCGACCGACGCCTACTTCGACCACGAAAAAGCTTCCGTGGCCGAAGCGGGGCAGGCGGCGGAAGACACTTATCTCAAGGCCAGCAAGATGATGATGACCGGGGCCGCCATCGCGGCCCTGATGGCGCTCATCGCCGGTGTCTGGGTGACGTTGTCGATCACGCGCCCCATCAGCCTGGCGGCTTCGGTCGCCAATCGCATGGCCGACGGCGATCTCACTACGCGTGTCACCGCGAACTCACGTGACGAAGCCGGCATGCTGTTGCACGCGATCAGCACGATGACCGAGCGGTTGTCGCAGGTGGTCGGCGAAGTGCGTTCCTCGGCGGATACGTTGACGAGCGCCTCGGAAGAAATGTCGGCGACGGCCCAGTCGCTGTCGCAAGCCTCGACCGAGCAGGCCGCGAGCGTCGAGGAAACCTCGGCCTCGGTCGAGCAGATGACTTCGTCGATCGGCCAGAACACCGACAACGCCAAGATCACCGATCAGATGGCGAGCAAGGCCGCCACCGAAGCCGCCGAAGGCGGGCAGGCCGTGCGTCAGACGGTCGAAGCGATGAAACAGATCGCGCAGAAGATCTCCATCATCGACGACATCGCTTATCAGACCAACCTGCTGGCATTGAACGCGGCGATCGAAGCCGCTCGCGCCGGCGAGCATGGCAAAGGCTTCGCGGTGGTCGCCGCCGAAGTGCGCAAGCTCGCCGAGCGTTCGCAAGTGGCCGCGCAGGAGATCGGCGAAGTCGCCGGCTCTTCGGTGGAGCTCGCGGAACGGGCCGGTAAGTTGCTCGACGAAATCGTTCCCGCCATTCGCAAGACCTCCGAGCTCGTGCAGGAAATCACCGCGGCGAGCCAGGAACAGTCCTCGGGCGTGGGACAGATCAACACCGCAATGACGCAGCTGTCACAGTTGACGCAACAAAACGCGTCGTCGAGTGAAGAACTTGCTGCAACTGCCGAAGAGATGAGCACGCAGGCGCAACAGCTGCAGGCCGCGATCTCCTTCTTCAAAGTGGAGGGCGCGAGCTCGGGATCTCCGAGCAAGCCGGTCGCGAAGTCGACGATGCGTGCCGCCCGCGCGCCGACGAGCTGGGCGCCGAAGCCGCAACCGACGCCGGCCGTGGCCACGGTGGCGATGGCAGCGCAGGCTCATAGCGGTAATGGCAAAGCGAACGGCAACGGGCACGACCATAGCGTGCCGCTGGATCAGTTCGTGCGCTTCTAGGAGCAGACGATGACAAACAATACTGCCGCGAAGGCGGACGAGGCCGAGCGCCGGCACGACCAGAATCAATATCTGACGTTCGTGCTCGGGCGCGAAACCTTCGCGCTCGGCATCCTGTCGATCAAGGAAATCCTCGAATACTCGGCGCCCACCGAGATCCCGATGATGCCGGCGTTCATTCGCGGTGTCGTGAACCTGCGCGGCGCCGCCGTGCCGGTCGTCGACCTGTGTGCGCGCTTCGGACGGCCGAGCGCGGCCGTGACCAAGAAGACGTGCGTGGTGATCATCGAGACGCGCCTCCAGGATGAAAGTCACGTGATCGGCGTGGTCGTCGATGCCGTGAACGAAGTGCTCGAGATTCCCGACAGCGACATCGAGCCGGCGCCGAGCTTCGGCGCGTCGATCCGCGCGGATTTCATCCAAGGCATGGGCAAGGTGCGTGGCAAGTTCGTGATCATCCTCGACGTGGATCGCGTGTTGTGCGTCGAAGAGATGGAGATGCTGACGCACGCCGCCGCCGCGGGCGAAGTCGTGCAACCGGCCGCATAGGACCGATATCGTGCAAAACGTCGTGAAATTGTTCAGTCGCGCGCGCGCCGCCTCACCGGCTCAGACCGAAGTCAACGCCGCCGACGCCCTTTGTATCCAGGCACTGCCGATCTGGAGCAAACAGGTCGAAACGGCGCGTGAACAGACCGAAGAAGCCATCGTTGCGCTCAGCGGTCGCTTCGCCGGCATCGTCAATCGACTCGATCTGGCGCTCGACGCTTCCCAGCACAATTCCGGCGGCGCCGATCTCGCGCGGGCTTTGGAAGAAGGCAAGCGCGAGCTGGCGCAAGTGATGAGCGCGTTGAACGAGATTCATCGCAGCCGCTCGACGCTGGCGGAACAGATTCGTTCGCTGGCCGCGCACAGCACCGAGCTGGCCAAGATGGCGAGCGAAGTCGAACAGATTGCGTTTCAGACCAACATGCTGGCGCTGAACGCGGCCATCGAAGCGGCGCACGTCGGCGAGGCCGGTCGCGGCTTCGCGGTTGTGGCGCATGAAGTTCGCAATCTGGCCACCGCGTCTCGCGACACCGGCAAGGGCATCACGCAGAAGATCGCGCTGGTCAATCAATCGCTCCAGGAAATCATCAACACCAACGAAACCGTGTCGGCACGCGAAGGCGAGGCGCTGCACGATTCGGGCAATCGTATTCAGGGCGTGCTCGGCAGGTTCAGCGACATGAGCGCCGGCCTGGCCCGTTCCAGCGAAGACCTGCGTCGCGAGAGCAGCGTCATCAAAGGTGAGATCGAGGAGTCGATGGTACAGCTGCAATTCCAGGACCGCGTCGGCCAGATCATGGCGCAGGTGGTCGGCAGCATGCGCGATCTCGATGAGCGCGCCGGTGCCGTGGCTCGGGGCGAACAGCCGCAGATCGATACGGCAGCCTACATGGCGCAGATGGTCAGCACGTACACCACCGACGAGCAGCGTAGAAATCATCAAGCGACCGCGGGCAGCGTGCCCGCGCCGACCCTCAAAGTGCAGGGCGGGTCGGACATCGAATTCTTTTGACGGAGTTGAGCAATGGCAAAGCGAATCCTGATCGTCGACGACTCCGCCTCGGTGCGGCAGGTGTCGAACATCGCGCTGACTCGGGCGGGCTATGAAGTCATCGAGGCCACCGACGGCCAGGACGGGCTCGCCAAGCTCGCCGGCAAGATCAACTTGATCATCAGCGACGTGAACATGCCGCGCATGGACGGCATCACGTTCCTGAAGGCCGTCAAGGCGCATCCGAACTACAAGTTTACGCCGGTGATCATGTTGACCACCGAAGCCGGCGAGGACAAGAAGAACGAAGGCCGCGCGGCGGGCGCCAAAGCGTGGATCGTCAAACCCTTTCAACCCCAGACCATGTTGGATGCCGTGGCCAAGCTGTGCCTGGCCTGACAACGACGACAGATAAGAACAGGCGGAGATTGCAATGCTCTCGAATATGCGGATCGGGCCGCGATTGATCGCGGCGTTCATGGTGCTGGTGCTGATCAGCATCGTCATCGGCATCGTCGGCCTGTATGGCGCCGGCAAGATCGACAACAAGGCCGAGCAACTCTACACCAAGGAGTTGATGGGTCTGTCGCACATCAAGGAAGCGAACATCAAGCTGATCGCCATCGGCCGTGCGCGCTCCAACTTCCTGCTCGCGACCAGTGAAGCCGAGCGCGAGAAACATCTGCAATCTATCAAGAACAACTCGGCCGAAGCGTTGAAGGCGATGGAGCAGGCCGAGCCGCTGTTCGTCTCCGAGCGTGCCAAGCAGTTGTTCGTGGACATCGAGAAGACGTGGGGCGAGTACGATGCTGAGATGCAGCGCGCGCTCGCGATGGCTGCGAAGCAGCCGTTGCAGACTCGCAATGAAGAGCTAGTGCGCTCGCTCGACACCGTGCGTCAGCATGCCGATCAGCTCGACGCGATGATGGGCGAGTTGACCGATCAGAAAGAGACGCGGGCAGCGCAGGCGCTCGAGGAAACCGGCGCCGTCTATGCGATGAGCCGCAACTGGATCATCGTGACTCTCGCAGTCGGTGTGATCATCGGCATCATGCTCGCGCTGGTGATCAGCCGGGGCGTGACGCGTCCGCTGGGCATCGCCGTGCAGGCCGCCAACCGACTGAAGAAGGGCGACTTCTCGGTCGCCATCGAATCGGATTCGAAAGACGAAGTCGGCGACATGCTCCGCGCCATGCGCGACATGGTGACCGCCGCCGGTGGCAGCATCGAGGAGGTCTCGCGCGTGATGCGTGCGATTTCCGAAGGCGACCTGACCAAGACCATCGACAAGCAGTACGAAGGCGTCTTCAACGAGATGAAGGAATACGCCAACAGCACCGTGCTGAAGCTGTCGATGATCATCGGCGAGATCAACACCGCGACCGATGCGATGTCGAGCGCCTCGCAGCAGGTGAGCACGACGGCGCAGTCCTTGTCGCAGGCCGCGAGCGAGCAGGCCGCCGGTGTCGAGGAGACCAGCGCGTCCATCGAACAAATGACGGCGTCGATCTCTCAAAACACCGAGAACGCGAAGGTCACCGACAGCATGGCACGCAAGTCCGCCGGTGAAGCGAGCGAAGGGGGCGAGGCGGTGAAGGCTACCGTGTCGGCGATGAAACAGATCGCGCAGAAGATCAGCATCATCGACGACATCGCGTATCAGACCAACCTGCTCGCGCTCAACGCGGCGATCGAAGCGGCCCGTGCCGGCGAACACGGCAAGGGCTTCGCGGTGGTCGCGGCCGAAGTGCGTAAGCTCGCCGAGCGCAGCCAGATCGCGGCTCAGGAAATCGGCACGGTCGCGATCAACAGCGTCGAGCTGGCCGAGCGCGCCGGCAAGCTGCTGGATGAAATCGTTCCGAGCATCACCAAGACGTCGGATCTGGTGCAGGAGATCTCGGCCGCCTCGCAGGAACAGGCGGCGGGCGTGAATCAGATCAACGCGGCGATGACCCAGCTCAGCCAGACGACCCAGCAGAATGCGTCGTCCTCCGAAGAGCTGGCGGCGACCGCCGAAGAAATGAGCGGCCAGGCCGAACAGCTGCAGCAGACCGTCGCGTTCTTCAAGGTGCAGGGTGGCGTGTTCAGTTCCGCCCCGAAGGCTCGCGCGAAAGCGCCGAGCGAAAAATCATCGACGAAGAAAGTCGCGCCGGCGACCGTTGGCAATCTCGCGCTGGCCGCCAGCGACCCGGACCTCGGCAGCTTCGCCAAGTTCTGATCTGAAGACCTCCAGCCTCACGCACAGACGACCGCGCCGATGACGATTGCGATTACCGACAAGGAGTTCGCGCTGTTCCAGCGCTTCATCTACGACGCGGCCGGCATCACCATGGCGCCTTCGAAAAAGGCGCTGGTGATGAGCCGACTGTCCAAGCGGCTCGACCTGCGCAAGCTGCCCAGCTTCGCCGAGTACTTCAAGGTGCTCTCGAGCGGGCAGGATGCGCAGGAAGTGCAGGTGGCGATCGATCTGCTGACCACCAACGAGACCTACTTCTTCCGCGAGCCGAAACATTTCGATCTGTTGCGTGAGCAGGCGGAGTTGGCGCGCGGTCGCAGTCAGCCCTTCAGAGTGTGGAGCGCGGCGTGCTCGACCGGCGAGGAGCCTTACAGCATCGCGATGGTGCTGGCGGCGACCCTGCAGAACACGCCGTTTGAGATCCTCGGCTCGGATATCAGCTCGCGCGTGCTCGAGCGGGCGCGCACCGGCCACTATCCGCTTTCACGCACGACTCATACGCCGAAGCAGTACTTGCAACAGTTCTGCTTGCGGGGCACGGGGGCACAGGAAGGCACGGTGCTCGTCGATAAGCCATTGCGCGACCGGGTGCGCTTCATGCAAGTGAACCTGAACACCACGCTGCCCAAGCTCGGGCCGTTCGATTTCGTGTTCCTGCGCAATGTGATGATCTATTTCAGCTCCGACACCAAGCGACAGGTCGTGGAACGCGTGCTGTCGACGCTCAAACCCGGCGGCTATCTGCTGATCGGACACTCCGAGACCTTGAACGACCTGAATGCGTCGGCGGTCGCGGTGGCACCTTCGATCTATCGCAGGCCGCAATGAACGCACGCCCCCTTCAAGCCGGCGCCCCGCGCCGCGTGCAGGTAATGATCGTCGACGACTCGGCGGTGGTGCGCCAGGCGTTGACCGAAGTGTTGAACGCGGATCCTGGCATCGAAGTGCTGTGTGCCGTGGCCGATCCGTTGCTCGCGATGGAGCGCATGAAGACCAAATGGCCGCAGGTCATCGTGCTCGACGTCGAGATGCCCCGCATGGACGGATTGACGTTCCTGCGCAAGATCATGGCCGAGCGGCCGACGCCGGTAGTCATCTGCTCGACGCTGACTGAAGCGGGCGCGGCTACGACGCTCGAAGCCCTGGCGGCGGGCGCCGTCAGCATCGTCACCAAACCCAAGCTCGGCTTACGTCGATTCATCGAAGATGCATCGGCGGATCTTGCGTCCGCCGTGAAAGCAGCATCGCACGCGAATGTAAACAAGCTTCGCGTGGCTCCTCGCACGACCGAGGCTCAGCACTCGCCTGGGGTGGCACCGAAGCTCACTGCCGATGCGATTCTTTCGCCCAGCGGCCCCAAGGCCATGCAACAGACCACCGAGCGCATCGTCGCGATCGGTACGTCGACGGGCGGCACGCAGGCGTTGGAGCAGGTGCTGACCTGTCTGCCGCGAGTGAGCCCGGGCATCGCCATCGTGCAGCACATGCCCGAAAAATTTACGGCGGCATTCGCGAGCCGATTGAACAGTCTGTGCCAGATCGAAGTGCGTGAAGCCAAGCATGGCGATCGTTTGCTGCCTGGCCTGGCGCTGATCGCCCCCGGTGGCAAGCACATGATGCTCAAGCGCAGCGGCGCCTACTACTACATGGAAATCGTCGACGGGCCGCTGGTGAATCGACACCGTCCGTCGGTCGATGTTTTATTTCGGTCCGCGGCCAAGTGCGCCGGCGCGAACGTGCTGGGCATCATCATGACCGGCATGGGCGACGACGGCGCGCGGGGCCTCAAGGAAATGCGCGACGCCGGTGCGGCCACGATCGCGCAGGACGAAGCGAGTTGCGTGGTGTTCGGGATGCCGAAGGAAGCGATTCGCATGGGTGGTGCGCAACGCGTGCTGGCGCTGAACGAGTTGCCGCGCTCCCTCCTGGATTTCGGTGCCGGCAAGCGAATAGAAGGGAAGTAACATGAGCGGCCAGTCCGTGCGCATTGCATCCGTGCTGATCGTGGACGACAGCTATGTGCAACGTTGCCACGCGATGGCAATTTGCGGCGAGCTGGGCATCGAAAGAATCCATGAGGCGAGCAACGGCCGCGAAGCGCTGGCGCTGCTGACCGCGCTGTCGCCGCGTCCCGAGCTGGTGATCGTCGATCTGGAAATGCCGACCATGGACGGCCCGGAGTTCCTGGTGAAAATGCAGGAACGCGGTTTCGACATTCCCGTCATCGTCGCGTCCTCGCGCGAACGCGCCTTGATCGAAACGGTACGAGAGATGGGTGGCGTGCTCGGCTTGCATGTGCTGGCCGCCGTTCAGAAGCCGCTGCAGGCCGACGTTCTGCGCCAGGCCATTCAGAATGCGGAGGGCAGGGAGCTGCGACGCGCCTCGCAGCGGACCGACTTGAGCATCGATGCAACGACGCTGTCGGACGCATTGGAGCGCGGTGAAGTCTACGTCCACTATCAGCCCAAGGCCGACATTCGCACGGGGATCGTGCGCGGCGTGGAAGCGTTGGCGCGTTGGAAACATCCGACGCTCGGGCAGGTGCCGCCGGATCAGTTCATTCCGGTCGCCGAGCGCAGTCAATTGATTCACCGCCTGACCATCGATGTGATGAACCAGGCCATGCTCCAGAACTCCGCATGGCGTGCCCGCGGATTGCACTTGCCGGTGGCGATCAATCTGTCGCCGATGTTACTCGAGCGCGCCGATCTGGCGTTGGAGATATCGTCGCTGCAACAGTGTCATGGCCTCACGCCGGATCAGATCGTCATCGAGATCACCGAGAGCTCGCTGGTCACGCGCGTCGGCACGGCGCTGAGTGTGCTGGCTCAGTTGCGTCTGCGAGGCTTCGGGCTGTCGATCGACGACTACGGGACGGGCTTCTCGTCCATGCAACAGCTGGCGCGGATTCCGTTCACCGAGCTGAAGATCGATCGGACCTTCGTGGCTGGCGCACCGGAGCGTGAGAGCCTGCAGGTGATCCTGCGCTCGGCCATCGACATGGCCAACCGGCTCGGCCTGGTGACCGTCGCCGAAGGCGTCGAGACCCTCCAGGAGTGGCGCATGCTACAGGAGTATGGCTGCACGCTCGGCCAGGGCTGGCTGATCGCGAGGCCCATGGCCGGCGACGACCTGATCGGCTGGATGAAACAATTTCGAGTGCAAGCCGCCCAACTGCGCGCCTAGGGTTGCTCCGGCCCTTCGGCTACACTACCGGCCGCAATTCACCCGGCTCGTCAGTGTGGCATGCTCAGCAGCTATCGAATCCAACGTCGACGATTGCTTCAGGCAATGATGGCCGCGGCCGTGCCGGCCGGGCTGGTCTCTTGTTCGAGCGAAACATCGGCCGGGCCGCTGGTGGTCGGCGGTTTACCCGTCACCTGCAACCTCACGTTGCCGGTGGCATGCGTCGCCCGCTCCAAGGCGCCGCAGCCGGCCGGGCAAAACTTCGCGTTCCAGTACAGCAAGTACAGCGGCTGGCCGGAGATCAAGGAGTCGCTCATGGCCGGCCGCATTCAAGCCGCCTATATGCTCGCGCCCCTGGTCATGGACCTGGCAGACAAAAAAATTCCGGTGAAGATCGTGTCGCTCGGTCATCGTTCCGGCGCGGTCATCATGGTGCGCACCGATTCGCCGTACCAGAAGTTCCGTCAACTCGCCGGCAAGCGCATCGCCATTCCCAGCCGCTTCGCGGTGGATTTTCTATTCCTGCGCAAGATGCTGGCGCAGGAGAATATGACGCCCGCGGAAATCGAGATTGTGGAAATGCCGCCGCCCGACATGCCGGCGGCGCTCTATGCGAACGCGGTCGATGCCTACTGCACGGGTGAGCCGTTTGGCGCGGCCGCTCAAAGTGCCGGCTATGCACGGCCTTTACGCATGACGCGCGATGAATGGCGCAATTATATCTGCTGTGTTCTGACCGTCCGCGAGGAGCTGATCCAGACGAATCGCCCGCTGGTGCAGGACCTGGTCAACTATGTGCTCGGCGCGGGACAGTGGCTCGATCAGCAGCAAGCCAACCGCGACAAGGCTGTGCAGATCGCCGCCGGCCGGCAGTACTTCAATCAGGATCCGAACATCATTCGTTTCGTGATGGAGAATCCGACGGACCGGGTGACGTATGGCGACCTGCGCATGATTCGCGCCGAGTTCGAGGAACTCATGCAGCTGTCGATCGAGGCGGGCACGATCAAGCATCCGATCGCCTACGAAACCTATATGGATGAGAGTTTCGCCAAGGCGGCGCAAGCGGCCGTCATCAATCTGTGATGTCCGCCATGAACCATCGCGGACGGGTTGCTGGCTGGCTGATGACGATGATCGTATCGCTGGCGGCGATATGCGCTGTCGCGGCCGATCGCCCGATGCTCAAGGCCGGTGTGTTCGAGCCGCCGCGCGCCGCGCCGGAGCTGTCCTTGGATGCGTCGAGCGGCGGTAAGCTCTCGCTCTCGAACTTTCGCGGTAAGGTCGTCTTGCTGGGATTCGGTTTCACGTCCTGTCCGGAAGTCTGCCCGACCACGCTGGCGACGCTGGCACAAGCCCGCAAGCGGCTGGGTACGCAGGGAGAACAGCTGCAAGTCGTGTATGTCACGGTCGATCCCGAACGTGACAATGTCGATCGGATGCGCGCCTACCTTCATGGCTTCGATGCCAGCTTTGTCGGCGGTACCGGTAGCCCGGAGCAACTTGCGGGCGTACGTAAGAACTACGGCGTGATGGCTGAGCGCAAGCCGTTCGGCAATAGCTACACCGTCGCGCATTCCTCCTCGGTATATCTGATCGATCAGAAGGGCCTGCTTCGAGGAATGATGCCGTACGGGCGATTGCCCGATGACTACGTGCACGATGTTCGCGCGTTGCTGAGCGAGTGAGCTGAGCGGTGACGACGCGCCGTCGGTGGCTATTGATCATCGCTATCGGCCTGGTGGCCGGTATTAGCGGGCTTGCATTGGCGCCGTTGCCGACGCGCGCGAGTCGTGAGCAACCGTTTGTGATTCCCGAGGGCACCTGGCAGCGGCGCATGTCGGGCGATCCGGTCGATATTCTTCCACAGCACATTCGCCTCACGCTCGGCATCAACGATGTGCTGTTACTGAAGAATCAAGACACGGTTCCGCAGACCTTCGGCCCGGCGTTGCTCATGCCGGGGCAGAGCTTCCGGTTGCCGTTCGAGATGGCGTCCGAATATCAGTTCGCCTGCACCGCGCACGCGAGCGGACAAATGACTATCATCGTCGACCCGTTTCCAGCTTCGGCCTGGGGCAGACTGCGCTGGCGGGTGTTGAACCTGGCCGAGTCGTTCGGCCACAAGAACCATGAACCGACCCATTAATTTCGATCCGAGTTTTCAGGCATGAGCAGACTCCGGCAGTCCCTGCCGGGCATCGCGATCATCGTGCTGTTGATCGCCGCCTGGTGGATGATCGTGATCGCGACTCGCAGCGTGATCTTTCCAACGCCCTTGCAAGTGGTGACAGGCACCATCGAGCTGATTCGCGACGGAACGTTGTGGCAGCACATCGGTGCGTCGCTCGGTCGGGTGGCCGCCGGGTTCTCCCTGGCCGTGCTCGTCGGCGTGCCGCTTGGCCTGTGGATGGGTTGGATGCGCGGCGCCTATGACACGCTCAATCCTTTGTTTCAGATCCTGCGTCCGATTTCCCCCATCGCCTGGATTCCCATTGCGATTCTCTGGTTCGGCGTCGGCAATGCCTCGCCGATTTATCTGATCTTCATCTCCTCGGTGTTTCCAATGATCGTGCAGACCGTCGCGGGCGTGCACACCATCGAGAAGCGCTATCTGCGCGCGGCCGAGAACTTCGGCGTCTCGCGCGCCAGATTGTTTACTCAGGTCGTGATCCCGGCGGTGTTGCCGCAGATCATCGTCGGCATGCGCATCGGGTTGGGGGTTGCCTGGCTGGTGGTCGTCGCCGCCGAAATGATCGCGCTGCGTTCCGGCCTCGGATATTTGATCATCGACTCACGCAATGCCGGCAATCGTTACGACCTGGTGATCGCCGGCATGATCATCATCGGATTGATCGGGTTGTTGCTGGACGGGCTGATGCGCGGACTGGAAGGATTGAAGATCGTGCGGTGGCGCTATGCCCACTAAAATCGAGGTCGTCGGGCTTCACAAGAGCTTCACCACCGACAAGGGCACGCTCGGCGTCGTCGACGATGTGAGCTTGCAAGTCGGCGACGGCGAGTTCATCGCCATCGTCGGACCCTCAGGGTGCGGCAAGTCGACACTGATGCGCATGATCGCGGGTTTCATCCCGCCCGATTCCGGCCGCATCGTCATCGATGGCGTCACGCGCACGCAACCGAGTCCGCAAGGGATTCTGATCTCGCAGCACGGCTCGGTGTTTCCATGGCTCACCGTGCAAGAGAACCTGATGTTCGGGCTCAACGGCCCCGAATCGACCCGAGAGAAGATCGCTATCGCCGACCACTACGCGAACATCGTCGGCCTGAAGGGCTTCGAAAGCAGCTATCCGCACGAGCTCTCCGGCGGCATGCTCAAGCGCGTCGAGATCGCCCGGGCGCTCGCCGTGAAACCCGCCATTCTCTATATGGACGAGCCGTTCTCCGCGCTCGATGCGTTGATGAGCTTACGGATGCGCAACGAGTTGCTGAAGATTCTTGGACAGGAACGGCACACCGTGTTGCTCATCACTCATGACGTGGAGGAGGCGATTCATCTCGCCGATCGCGTCATGGTCCTGTCACCGCGCCCGACGCGCATTCAGGCGACCTTCGACGTGAAGATGCCTCACCCTCGCAAGCTCACGAGCCCGGAAGTGCAGCAGCTGCGCATGGCCATTCTTAAAGAGCTGGGCGTGGAGAACGACTAGCTCATCTTGATTCTCGGGCCGCGGCTCTCGGCTTCGTGCATGCCGACGAACATGCCGTTGTTCTTTTGACAGATGATGCGCATCATCGTGGCGAACCGGATGCTGGTGTATTGGGGTGCCAGCGGCGTCACGGGGAAGCCGATGGCGTGAATGCGTACGCGGCGCTCGCCGGTTTGATCGGTGCGATTGACCATGTCGACGGTCTTCACCACGGTGTCGATCGAGGGACCGGTGAACTCATCGCCGAACACGTACAAGCTGATCTTCTTGTCGGCGGCCCAGTACGTGCGGATCGCGCTGACGATGCCTTGCGAGGGGTTCGAGGCCGAGAACGCATTCCAGGTGCGCAGCCGATCGAGCACCATCTTGCGCGCCTCCGGACTGTCCATGATCCACTTGCCCTGATACCCCGGAAACATCGGCGTGCCCACGTCGTTGGTCACCTGGAACCCTTTGAGGTGCGGGTAGATGCTCATGATCTCCTGCATGCTCTGGAGCATCATCGGCCAGGCGTAGTTGAACATGCTGCCGGACGTGTCGATGATGAAGACCACGTACTCGCTGTCGATGGGCACGCCGCCGACGATGTCGCCATTCTGATGTTTGAACTCCGGTCCGGCGTACAGGCGTTTCATCTCTTCCGTCAGCTTTTCGCGCGCGGCGACCAGTTGGCCCTGGATCTTGTTCGCCGCCTCGGAATCCTTGTTCGACGCCGAGTATTTGCCACGGAGCGCGCTCAGGTCGCCATACAGTCGGGCGATGAGTGCCTTTTCGTCGGCGAGCTGCTCCTGCTGCGCGCGCAGATCCCGATTCAACATTTCACTCTGGCCGCGGATGTCCACCAGCTGGTCTTGCAGGTCGAGAATGCGTGCATGCGACGCTTGCTTCGATTGTTCCAGGGCGGGGCTGCGCACGTTGCTCAGCACGAGCAGCAGGATCACCGAGCCCAGTCCGCAGGTGATGCAATCCAGGAACGAGATGCTGAACACCTCGGTCTGGCGGCGAATGAGATGACGTGCCATGAGCGTCAGGGCCAATCCTTGGCCGGCATCATGAACTCGCCGCCGCTGTGGCGGGAGGCGACCCAGAACGCGCTGGCCGCCTGCGGATCGCCTTCGAAGGGCAGCAGGACCACGCTCAAAGTCACATTGTGCGGAAACTTCGCCATCGCCTTCTCGAACAACTTGTAACGACCGTCGCCATCGATGGTCTTGCGGATCATCGGCGCCGAGCTGCCCTGCGTGGGCAAGCCGTCGGTGATGAGAATGACCCGATCCGGCGGCGGCGTCAGAGCGGCGATGGCGGTGAAGGCATTCTCGAGGCTCGTGCCGTCATTGGGAACGAGCTCATGCAACGCATGCACGGTTGCATTGAGCGCATCGGCGTCGTTGCCGTTGAGCCATTTGCCTTCGCTCTCTTTCTTCAGCGCCCACGCGTGGGTGTTGAACGCGTAAACCTGAAACTTGCTGGTCTCGGGAATATGCGCCTCCAGCCACTCGGCGATCGCCACCGTCCGGCGCCATTTATCGGCTTGACGCTTGTGGTCGTCGGACATGTTGCGCAGTCGAAGCACATTCACCAGCGTTTCATCCAGCATGCTGGCGGAGGTATCGACCAGGAACAGAATGCGATCGCCCCGGACTTTCAGGCCGGTGAGATAATGCCGGTTGCCTTCGCCTTCGAAGCCGCGCAGATTCGTGCCGCGTGGCCCGGGGCTGTTCGCGCCGCCTTCCAGCCGCCGCTTGCCTTCCTCGAGGGATTTCAGATCTTCTTCGAGTCGTGCGACATCCTCGCGCTTCGCCAGTGTCTGCTTGTCCGAGTCGGCCAGCTGCAGCTTGGTTTCTTGGATCTTGGCGACCACTCGCGGTGCCAATCCTTCGGTGCGTACGCGTTCGGCCTTGGTCTGTTCCAGGGAGTTGCGGAGCTGCACGAGTTGCTGGTCGCCTTCCAGCACCTGTTCTTCGAGCTTGCTCACCTCCGCGTCGGTGGTGCGCTCTTCGGTGATTCTGCGCAGGCCGCCTTGTGCGTTGATCAGCGTGTAGACCAGCACCACCGACCCGAACGCGCAGGTGATGCAGTCGAGAAACGACATGCTGAAGACTTCGGTTTTGCGCCGGACCATGGCGGGCTCTCGGTAGCACCGACAACGCCAATCGTCGGCCGATGGTATGAATCCGCCGGCGGGAGCGGGATGAAGATCTGCTTAAGTTTTCGTAACGTTGGCCGGGGCCCGACGTGTCGGCGAGAACCGTCTTCCAACAGCGCTGCGATTGCCGACACGATGCGCTGAGTGTCCGCTCGCATCTTGCGTGCGGCTTCGGGGAACACTCCGAATCGAAGCATGAGCGATCCCCTGTGCGCACGATCGTTATGTCCGGTGTGCGTGCGCGACGCGCTAAGTAAATGCCGCAGGCACCCCGGAAAGTGTGATTGCCGCCGAGAATTCGCTACGCACCAACCAAAAGAATCCGCGCCAGATTTCCTCAACTGGCCGGAGCATGCGCGACTCATCGCAACAAGGTTTTACGCTGATCGAACTGATGATCACGGTCGGGATCGTCGCGATCCTCGCGTCCATTGCCGTGCCGAGCTATCGGCAGTACATGATTCGAGCGCATCGCTCGGCGGCGAAAGAGGCGATGATGGACATCGCCAATCGTCAGCAGCAGTACTTGTTGGCTCACCGCAGTTATGCCGACAAGGCCGCGCTCGAGGACACGGGCTACAGGCTGCCAAGCGAAGTCAGCAGCTACTACACCTGGACCATGGGCCCGATCCCGGGCGTGGTCTCTCGACCGAGTTTCGAGATCACGTTTACACCGTTCGGATCGCAAGCCAGCGATGCCGAGCTCATCCTCGACAGCCAAGGAAGAAAGGCGCCCGCCGAGAAATGGTCGCGATGACCGCGGCCGGTCGGAAAGATTTCAGCCAACGCGGCACCTCGATGGTCGAGGTGCTGGTGACGGTCGTCATTCTGGCGATCGGGCTGCTGGGTCTGGCCGGACTGCAATCCCGTCTCGGCGTCTCGCAAGTGGAGAGCTATCAGCGCGCGCAGGCGTTGATCCTCTTGCAGGACATGTCGAATCGGATCGCGACCAATCGCGCGCATGCGGCCAGCTACGTCACAGGCACCACCCATCCGCTGCCCAATGCAGGCGTTTGCCCGGTCGCAGTGGGCACGCGCGCGCAGATCGACGCGAATCAATGGTGTAACGCGCTGCTCGGTGCGGCGGAGATCGAGGGCGGCAGCAAAGCCGGTGCGATGATCGGAGCGCGTGGCTGTGTCGAAGCGCTGTCCAGCAACGAATATTTGATCACGGTCGCGTGGCAAGGTGTTGCGCCCATCGGCAGTCCGCCGACGACGCTTGGCTGCGGGCAGGGCGCGTATGACGACGCGCAATGCTCCGACGATCTGTGCCGTCGTGCCGTGACGACTCTGGTTCGGATCGCGGATCTCAAATAGCCGTGCGCGCCTTCACCAACAATCGGCGCCGCGAGGCCGGCTTGACACTGGTCGAGTTGATGGTCGCCATGGCCATCTCGCTGCTGGTGCTGCTGGCGTTGGTGAACGTCTACGTCAATCTCGCGCGTGCCAACGACGAGATGGCGAAGAGCAACAGTTTGATCGAGAGCGGACGCTCGGCGATTCAGCTGTTACAGAACGATCTGGTGCACGCCGGCTATTGGGCGGGCTTCGTGCCGCAGTTCGACGATCTGACCTTCGCGCATGTGCCCGCCGACGTGCCGGCGTCGATTCCGGATCCGTGTGCTACGTATGGATCGTGGACCGGTGCCTATAGAACCAATCTGATTGGCGTCCCGGTGCAAAGTTCGGATGTGCTGCCGACCGGCGCGGGCTGCGTGTCTTTCCCGGCGCAACGCGCGGACACCGATGTGATTGTGATTCGGCATCTGGAAACCTGCATCCCGGGTGGGCCGAATTGCGATGCGGACACGCCAGGCCGACTGTACATGCAAATCAGCACGTGCGCGGCCGAGAAGAACGCCGGCACCGTGACCGGCGCCACGTCGAACAGTATCGATCTCGATAGCCATGCGTCCAGCGTCGACGATGCCTACGCCGGCGTCACTTTGCGCATCATGAGCGGCACTGGAGTGGGCCAGTTGCGCAATATCCGCACGTACTTGGGTAGCAGCCGAACGGCGACATTCGATGCGCCGTGGGACGTGATTCCCGATACGACTTCGGTCTACGGTTTCGAATATGCGTTGAGCACCAACGCCTTTCCTTTGCACCGACGCGATTGCGTCGGCACGGGAACGCCGGCAACGCTGCCGATCACCGGCGGAACGCTTGCGGACAAGCGTCGCCTGATCTCGAACATTTATTACATCGCGGATCTGCCTCATCCGGACGGAGGAGGGCGCACTGTGCCGACACTGATGCGTTCTCAACTCGACGTCTCCGGAGGCGTGATCGCTCAGCAAGCGCCGGTGAGATTGCTCGATGGTGTGGAGGCATTGCGCGTCGAGCTCGGCATCGACAGCACGAGTAAGACAGGCGCGGTCGCCAACTACGCACAGGCGGTCGATTGGGAGGATGTCACGACCAAGATGCGTCCCACGAATCGTGGCGATGGCTCACCAGATTCATTCAAGCGCTGCACGGTCGCTGATCCTTGTTCCGTGGACGACCTCATGAATGTCGTCGCCGTGAAGCTCTACGTGCTGGCGCGCAGTCGTGAGCCGTCGCCAGGCTACACGGATAATAAGGTGTACTGCCTGGGCGAACCCGATCCCGATGGCTCCTGCCCGACGACCAATACCATCCCGGCCGCGCACGACAACTTCAAGCGCCACGTTTTCACGACCAGCATGCGGCTCACCAATATTTCCGGCCGCAGGGAGACCCCCGAGCCATGAAGACACGATCCATTCATGCAGTCGGACGGCAGGGAGGAGCCGCGCTGGTCGTCGGGCTCATTCTGCTCACGTTGATCACCATTATGGTCGTGAGCGCGTTCAACCTCAGCAGCACGAACGTGCAGTCGGTCGGCAACATGCAGTTGCGTGATGAAGCGATCGCGGCGGCCAATCGCGGCATCGAGCTCGTGATGAGCTCGGCCTTCACCGCCGCGCCATCGGCGCAGACGGTGGATGTCGATATCGACAACGACGGCACCATGGACTTTCACGTCGATTTCGCGAAACCCACTTGCGTCAGCGCCGAGCGCATTCCCGGGGCCACGCCGGGCGGGACCAGCATCTTCCTGGGCACGTTGGGCGCAGTGACCGGCGATGTCTATCAGACGGTGTGGGATTTGAACGCCGACGTAAGTGCGTTCGATCCAAACACCGTCGCGCACGGCACGGCCGTGCACGTCCATCAAGGCGTGCGCGTGTTGCTGACTCAAGTCCAATACAACGCTGTTTGCAATGTTTGAGCGCATCGAATCGCGGGAGCGAGCTATGACGCGGACCATGAGACGTTGGGTCGGAATTCTGGCTGTCAGCGCCTGCTGGAGCGCGGCGGCAGAAGATATCGATCTGTTCATCGGCGCGCAGACCGGCGCCGGCGATCAGCCGCAAGTGCTGTTCATCATCGACAACACCGCGAACTGGACGCAGGCGTTCGACAACGAGATGACCGCCCTCCGCAACGTCTTCGCCAGCCTGCCCGCGGATAAAGTTCAGGTCGGTGTGATGTTCGCGGCCGAGACGAGCAGCAGCGATAGCAACTTGCAAGGCGGCTACGTGCGCGCGGCGATCCGGCCGATGAGCGCGTTCAATAAAACCGCATATGCGAATATGTTCGCCGCGCTGGATGTCGGTAAGGACAAGGGTAACAGCGGTCAATCGAGCCTGGTGATGGCCGAGGCATATCGTTACCTCAGCGCCGGGCAGGCGCGCTCGGGCAATAACAAGGCCAAGGCGGACTACACCGGTAACAACGGAGCGGACTGGTCGAAGAGCGCAACGACGCCTGCTTCGCTGGCTGCCATGAAAGCGATTTACGCGCTGCCCGGCAACGCGCTCGGCTCGAAGTCGGCTACTACGTACAACGCACCCGGCGCGGGTTCCAGCTGCACCAAGCTGTTCATCGTCTACATCAGCAATGGCCCGTCGCAAGACAGCGCTTCGATCATCTCGACGGCCACTTCGATGCTGCAACAGGCGGGCGGCAACACTACGGCCATCCCATTGCCGATCGCAGGCTCGCAAGACAACGTCACCGACGAGTGGGCACGCTTTCTTCATGAGCGCATGGGTGTGATCACATACGCCATCGAAGTGAACAAGAAGAGCAGCGGGCAGGGGCCGGGCTGGTCGTCGTTGCTTGAGAACATGGCGCTGTCGAACGGCGGAACCTATCAGCACACGAGCACCGTGAGCACGGATATCGAGAAAGCCGTTCGTGACGTACTCGCGCAGATTCAGGCGACCAACAGCGTGTTCGCCTCGGTGAGCTTGCCGTTGAGCGCGAGCACACAAGGCACGTATCTCAATCAGGTCTACGTCGGTTTGTTCCGCCCCGACGGCACCGCTCTGCCGCGATGGATCGGCAACCTCAAGCAGTACAAGCTGGGCTATAGCGGCACCGACTTGCGATTGCAGGACGCGCTCGGCACGCCGGCCGTCGATTCCGCCAGCGGGTTCGTCAGAATCTGTTCCAAGAGCTTCTGGACCAGCCCCAACAAATATTGGAACTTCCGGGCTCAGCAGTTCGAGGACCAGGAAGGCTGCGCGGTCGACAACCCCTCGTTTCCGCCCGCGAGCTCGGATTATCCGGACGGCAAATTCGTCGAGAAGGGCGGTCAGGCGCAGCAGCTCAGAGCAACCCCGAATGCCAACCGGCAGCTCAGCACTTGCACCGACTTCACTTGCTCGTCGGTGACGAGTTTCAATGTGACCAATGTGACCGGCGCGATGCTCGGCGTGACCGATGACACGCAACGCCAGAAGATCGTGAACTGGGCGCGTGGGCAGGATGTCAATGACGAACATACGACGGATTCGATCACGCCGACAGCCACGACTTCGACGGCCATGCGGCCCTCGGCGCACGGCGACGTGGTGCATTCACGGCCGGTGGCTCTCAACTTCGGCACCGATTCCAGTCCGAGTGTCGTCGTGTTCTATGCGGCCAACGACGGTGTGTTCCGCGCGATCAACGGCAACCGACCCGGCAGCGCCACCAGCGATGGCAAGATCGATGGCGTCGCGCCGGGCGGTGAGCTGTGGGGCTTCGTGCCACCGGAGTTCCACAAGCAGTTCAAGCGTCTTTACGACAACGTCATTCCGGTCAGCTTCCCGACGGTGACCACCGGCTCGCCGGAACCGAAGCCGTATGCGATGGACGGCGCCATCACGGCCTATCGAACGAGCTCGAAAGCCAGTGTGTTCGCGACGATGCGGCGAGGTGGGCGCGCCGTGTATTCATTCAATATCGATCCGAGCCATCCAAGCGATATCAAGTTCGCGTGGAAGGTCGGATGCAACGATTCCGAGTGCACCAGCAGTGACTTCAACGAGATCGGTCAGACCTGGTCTCCCGTCAAACCATTCACAGCGAAAGGGTACAGCTCGGGCGCTCAGCCGCTGCTGATCATGGGTGGCGGTTACGATCCTTGTGAAGACGCCAAACCGAACACCTGCACCTCGAGCAGCAAAGGTCACAAAGTGTATGTGCTCGATGCGGCTACGGGCGCGGTCCAGCGCAGCTTCGACACCGACCGCGGCGTGATTGCTGAAGTGGCCGTCGTGCCGGATCTCAATTCCGGCCTGGCTCTGTATGCCTACGTGGTCGACCTGGGCGGCAACGTGTATCGCATCAACATCGGCAACGATGCACCCGCCAACTGGGCCATGACGAAGATTGCTGCGCTCGGCTGCGATACAGGCAACGTGAGCTGCAGCTACAACCGTAAGTTCATGTTCGCGCCGGACGTGCTCCTCGAGAACGGCACCTACGTGCTGTTGCTCGGCTCGGGCGATCGCGAGAAGCCGCGTGAGTATGTGAGCACGGTGCAGAACTATTTCTTCATGTTGAAAGACAAGCCGCAGGACACCACTTGGTTGACGACCGAGGCGGGCAACTGTTCGGCGGCCGTGCTGTGCCTGAGCTCGCTCACGCCGATTCTGGATGGACAGACGCCCACCGCCGATCAGCTGGCCACCAAGAAGGGTTGGTATCTCGGCCTGAATTCCACCGAACAGGTGGTCACCTCGGCGATCACGATTTTCGGCACGCTCACCTTCAGCACCCACGAGCCGGCCGCGGCCGCTCCCGGCATGTGTAGCGCGAACCTCGGGCTGGCCCGCGTGTACAACGTCTCCTATCTGAATGCTGACGGTGTGGGGCCCAACCACGAGCGCTCGCAGGAGCTGCCGGCTGACATCGGCCTGCCGCCTTCGCCCGTCGCTGGGCTGGTCACTCTGGACGACGGACGAACCGTGCCGTTCTGTATCGGCTGTACGCCGGAGTCGCCCTTGGAAGGCAGCGAACCGAAGATTCCGCCGGCGAGCATGCCCGTGCAGCCGAAGAGCCGCGTTTACTGGTATATCGAGCGCTGATGACATGAGTTCGCGAATCTCATCCGCACAAGGCTTCACTCTGATCGAACTGCTGGTCGCGCTCTCCATTGCAGCCATCCTGCTCGCGATTGCCGTGCCGTCCTACAGCGGCTCCCGGTTGAACAGCCAGTTGCGGGCTTCGTCGAACGATCTGATCGGCAGCATCAATCTCGCCCGCAGTGAAGCGATCAAAGGCGGCGTGCCGGTGAGGATGTGTGCGTCTTCAGATGGAAAGTCGTGCGGCGGTGCTTGGAACCAAGGATGGGTCGTGTTGAGGAACGACCCCGTACTCCACACCGACGATGTGCTCCACAGCGTCGGCGGCATCCCCGCCGGATTCCAACTCACTGAATCCTCCGGCACCGCCACGCTGTCATTCCAGTCGACCGGCGTCGATGCCACGCCTGCCGTCTTCACGTTGTGCCGATCGAGCCCCGCCGCCGGTAGTCAGGAGCGAGTCGTTAGCATCGATGCGACGGGCCGCCCGTTTGTGAGGCGGACGAGCGCGGGTATTTGCTCATAGCATCGATCACTGAGCTGCGTGAGCTGTCGAGCAAAACCGGTAAAGCACAAATCCAGAAAATAGAAAGGGGCTGTTAGAACGGAATTGCCCACTTTCTTGCACTCCATTGCGCGCCTCGCGAATGCGACGATTCCATGCGTTGCCACCGTCGTACCAGCTAGGGCGCACCTGTGTGAACCATAGTTGACTACGCGTAATCTATGGTTTACAGTCGCCATGCTCGAAATATTCAGGTCGGAGACATTTGATCGCTGGCTGAGCGAGCTGCGCGACTCCCGTGCCCGAGCGCGCATCGAGGCGCGGATTCTACGGTTTGCGCGGGGAAATCCAGGCGACGTGAAGTCGGAGGGTTCCGGCGTAAGCGAGATGCGAATCGATCATGGGCCAGGCTATCGCGTGTACTTCACACGACGAGGCCAGCTCCTGATTCTTCTTCTGTGTGGCGGCGATAAGCGCACACAGAACGCGGACGTTGAGCGTGCGATCGAGATTGCGGAAGACTGGAGCGCTTGATCATGGTACGCAAGAAAGAAAAGTTCTCTCGTTACGACGTAGTCGACTACCTCAAAACCGAGGAAGACATCGCGGCCTATCTCGAGGCGTGCATGGAAGAAGCAGGCGACGATGCCGCATATATCGCCGCGGCGCTCGGAGATATCGCGCGTGCGCGTGGAATGGCGCAGCTGGCGAAGGACACAGGCATCTCACGGGAAGGGTTGTACAAAGCGCTTTCTCCGGACGGCAACCCAAGCCTCGCGACGGTGCTCAAGGTCGTCAAAGCACTGGGATTGAAGCTGACGCCGACGGTCGCCTGAGTCGGCGCATCGATGAGCTGACACGACCAGGTACTCTCAGCCACGCATCGAACTGGAGATTCTCGCGCGGAAGAGTGAGAGATGGTGCCCGGGACCGGAATCGAACCGGTACGGAGTTGCCCCCGAGGGATTTTCGTACTCGCCACAGCTTTCGCTGCCGACCGACGGATTGACAGTCCGTTGGTCGTTTGGAGTCTGGACTTTCTCTTTGTCGTGTCCCGCGAGGCGAGTCGCGGAAGTTAGACAGGGGCCGTCAAGTCTCTACACTTTCCTGGACATCGCCCAGGCTTAGCTCGGGATTGCAGGCACGCGCGCGAAGTGCGAAGCGTGAGGCTGGTTCCCCGAATTTGACCCCATTCACACCGGCCGTTTCCGAGCCGGGTGCTCAAAATTTCAAGTCCCTTGCGTCTACCAATTTCGCCACCCGGGCACGGGCGGGACCGACATTGTAAGCCACTCGAGGGCAGCATGCTAAACTGCGCGAGCACAAACCATTACACACAGTACACAGCGCGACACCCGAGCATGCTTGCACAGGTCGCTGCGACTTCGCCGCAGCCGCAATTAGAAGCGCGCGCCATCCATCTCTGGCGCGGCGAAAAACACCTGTTACGCGGCGTGTCTTTTGCGCTTTACAGCGGTGAGCTGCTGCAGGTCGTGGGGCCGAATGGCGTGGGCAAGACGAGTCTTCTGCGCTGTGTGGCGGGGCTATTGCCGACGGAGCAGGGCGAGATCGTCTGGCAAGGAAAGGAGTTGCCGGCCGGGCGGGATGACTTCCATCGCGAGCTGGCGTATCTCGCGCACGTCAACGGCCTCAAATCCGATCTCACGGCGCTGGAAAACCTGCGCTTCGGCGTATCGGTCCGGCGCGCCGTCACTACGGAGGAGCTACGCGAAACTCTCCAGTTACTGCACGTCGAAGCTTGCGCAGACTTGCCCGTGCGCGCGCTCTCGGCGGGACAGAAGCGTCGAGTCGCTTTGGCCCGCATCATGTTGACTCGCGCCGCGCTGTGGATTCTCGACGAGCCGATCACCAACCTCGACAAAGCCGGCATCGCGCTGTTCGAAGCGCGCATCGCCGAGCACATGCGAGCGGGCGGCATGATTCTCACCGCGGCCCATCAGCTGTTACTTCAGGGCCAGCCGGGCGTGCGCACGCTGGAGCTGCGCTGATGCAGTCGTCCGTTCAGACGACGCCCGGGCTGGGCAAAATCCTGATGCTGGTGCTGGCGCGCGATCTGCGGCTCGCCGTGCGCCATTGGGATCAGGTGCTCCAGCCGCTGATCTTTTTCGTGATCGTCACGACCTTGTTCCCGCTGGCAATCAGTCCCGCGCTGGACGAGCTGCGCAAGATCTCTCCGGGAGTGGTGTGGGTGGCGGCCATGCTTGCCTCGTTGCTGGCACTTGAATCGCTCTTTCGGCCCGACGTCGAAGACGGGACCATGGAGCAGTGGGTGCTGTCGGGTCAGCCGCTGTCCCTGCTGCTGTTGGCGAAGTCCGGCACCCACTGGCTGCTCACCGGCCTGCCGCTGGTGTTGATGGCGCCGATCGTGGGAACTGCTTTGGGAATGCCGCAGTCTGTATGGCCGGTGCTCGCCGCGACGCTGGCGCTGGGGACCGGATCGCTGTCCGTCCTGGGAGCCATCGGCGCGGCTCTTACGGTGAGTGTCCGGCGGGGCAGTGTCTTGCTAGCGTTGCTGGTGCTGCCGCTCGAAATGCCGGTGCTGATCTTCGGCGCGCGTGCGGTGGACCTGGCCATGCACGGCGAAGCGGTGGCCGGTCCGCTAAACTTGCTGGCAGCATTGTTGTTGTTCTTCGTCAGCCTCGGACCGTTCGCCATGGCTGCCGCCATGCGGATCAGTGTGGAGTCTTAATCAAGCTATGTGGCTGTGGTTTCACAAGCTCAGCTCGCCGCCTTACGCGTACCGCACGGCCGGCCTGATGCGCCCGTGGCTGTTCTGGCCGGCGGTTCTGCTCATGTTGGTCGGCGCGATCGGGGGGCTCGTGCTCGCGCCCGAGGATTACCAACAGAAGGACGCGTTCCGCATTATTTATGTCCACGTGCCCGCGGCGTCGCTGTCGTTGATGATCTATACCGTCATGGCGGTGGCGGCCGGTGTCGGCATTATCTGGCGGATCAAGCTCGCTCACGCCGTGGCCGCGGCCTGCGCGCCGATCGGTGCGTGGTTTACCGTCGCGACGCTCGTCACCGGCTCCATCTACGGTAAGCCGATGTGGGGCACCTGGTGGGAGTGGGACCCGCGCCTGACCTCGGAATTGATCCTGCTCTTCTTGTATCTGGGCTACATGGCCCTGCGAGCGTCGTTTGATGACACGCAACGTGCCGACCGCGCCAGCGCGATCCTGGCCATCGTGGGTGTGGTCAATGTGCCCATCGTCAAATACTCGGTGGTCTGGTGGAACAGCTTGCACCAGGGGCCCAGTATCTCGAAACTTGCCGCCCCCTCCATCGCGGGGTCCATGCTCTGGCCGTTATTGATCATGATGCTGGCCTTCGTGCTGTACTTCGGCGCGGTGCTCTGCGACCGGCTGCGAGGGGAGATCCTGCGGCGGGAACGCAATGCCAGCTGGTTAAGCGAAAGTCTTGCCCGATCATGAATTTGAAAGACGTACTTGACATGGGGGATTACGGCGTTTACGTCTGGTCCTGCTATGGGCTGGTGTTCGGGGTGCTGGTGCTGAATGTGTGGCTCGCGCGCCGCTCGCTGGCGGAGCAGGTGCTGAGCGCCAAGCGCCGCCTGAAGATGTCTGAGTCCATCAGTCCGGAGTCGCCCTCGTCATGACCCCTCGTCAACGCCGCATGATGCTGGTCGCGCTGATCGTAATCGGCGTGGGTTCGGCTGCCGCGTTCGCCCTCACCGCGTTCCAAGACAATCTGCTGTACTTCTATTCGCCGTCGGACGTGACTGCCGGCAAGGCGCCGACCGATCGAGTGTTCCGCGTCGGCGGTATGGTTCCCGAGGGCAGTTTCACTCGCGCGCCCGGCAGCCTCGAAGCGCACTTCGTACTGACCGATTACGCGCACGAAGTGAAAGTGAGCTACACGGGCGTGCTGCCGGATCTGTTTCGTGAAGGGCAGGGTGTGATCGCGCGTGGCCGGATGGGTCCCGACGGCGTGTTCGTCGCCGAGGAAGTGCTCGCCAAGCACGATGAGAACTACATGCCGCCGGAAGTGGCGAAGACGCTGAAGAAGCAGCACGAAAAGCCCACGACCAGCGGGCCGTTGCCCACCACCTAGGAAGTGACATGGCCGCCGAACTCGGACACTTCGCGCTGATCCTGGCGTTCTGCCTGGCGCTGCCTCAGGCGTTTTTCGGCTTGATGGGCGCGCACTGGCGTCGTCCTCACTGGATCGCGCTCGCCAATCGCGCGGTCGCGGGCCAGTGGGTGTTCACCCTGTTCTCGTTCGCTTGCCTGTCGTACGTTTTTTATCAGAACGATTTCTCGGTGCTGTACGTCGCGCAGAACTCCAACTCGGAGCTGCCGACGTTCTATCGGTTCGCGGCCGTGTGGGGCGCGCACGAAGGCTCGCTGCTGTTGTGGCTGCTGGTGCAGGCGACCTGGGCGCTCGGCGTCGCGGCCTTCAGCGGCAACATGCCTCAACAGATGACCAGCCGCGTGCTGGGCGTGTTGGGCGTGATCGGCGCCGGCTTCGCGTTGTTCATTCTGCTGACCTCGAATCCGTTCCTGCGCTTGTGGCCGGCCGCGCCCGATGGCCGAGATCTGAATCCGCTGCTGCAAGATCCCGCGTTGGCGATTCATCCGCCGATGCTCTACATCGGTTACGTCGGTTTCTCGGTGCCGTTCGCGTTCGCAGTCGCGGCGATGCTGGAGGGCAAGCTCGATTCGTTGTGGGCGCGTTGGGTGCGTCCGTGGGCGACGGTCGCGTGGATGTTTCTGACTTGTGGTATCGCGCTCGGCAGCTGGTGGGCGTACTACGAGCTCGGCTGGGGCGGCTGGTGGTTCTGGGATCCGGTGGAAAACGCGTCGTTCATGCCCTGGCTGATCGGCACCGCGCTGATTCACTCGTTGGCCGTGACTGAGAAGCGTGGCCTGTTCAAGAGCTGGACGTTGCTACTGTCGATCACCGCGTTCTCGCTGTCGTTGCTCGGCACCTTCCTGGTCCGCTCTGGTGTGATCGAATCGGTCCACGCGTTCGCAAGCGATCCGGGGCGCGGCTTGTTCATCCTGACGTTCCTCTGCGTCTGTGTCGGCGGAGCGTTGGGCCTGTATGCCTGGCGAGCGCCGTTGTTTCGCTCGAAGGCCGGCTTCTCGCCGGTGTCGCGCGAGTCGTTCCTGCTCTTCAACAACATCCTGCTGGTCGGTGCGACCATCGTGATCCTGCTCGGCACGACCTATCCGATGTTCATGGATGCTTTCGGGCTCGACAAAGTGTCGGTCGGTCCGCCGTACTTCGAAGCGATGTTCCTCGTGCCGATGCTGCCGATGGTGTTCCTGCTCGCACCGGGCATGCATGCGGCGTGGAAGAAGGCGTCGTTCGAATCGACCAGGAAGACGTTGGGTGTGTTGTTGATCGTGGCGATCGTGCTGGCGCTCGCGGTGTCCGTGGGCGTGTACGGTTGGAAGTCGGTGATGACCATCGTCGGCCTGACGGCGGCGTTCTGGGTCGCGGGCGCGTCGTTGGTCGATCCGATCAGCCGCTGGCGTCATGGGCATTCGCTGCCCGCGAGCATCATCGGCATGAGCATCGCGCACTTCGGCCTGGCCATGTTCATCATCGGCGCGACCACGGTGGAGTCGTACAAGGAAGAAACCGATCTGAGCCTCAAGCCGGGCCAGACCGCGGAGCACGCCGGCTTCCAGTTCACCATGACCAAGCTCGAGGACGTGAAAGGTCCGAACTACGAGGCCATTCAGAGCGAAGTGGTGATCACGCGCGACGGCAAGCAAGTGGCGGTCGTGCATCCGCAGAAGCGTGTCTATCGCGTGCAAAAGAACGCCATGACCGAAGCGGGCATCGACGCCCACTGGAATCGCGACCTGTTCGTCGCCATGGGCGAGCCGCTCGGCGGCGATGCCTGGAGCTTGCGGCTGCAGTACAAGCCCATGGTCAGGTTCATCTGGTTGGGCGCGGCCGTGATGGCGCTCGGTGGCTTGATCGCCATTTGCGATCGACGCTATCGCAAGCGTGTCACCGTCGATGAAGGCGCCGCCGCCGCGGCCGGCGCGAAGACGGTCTGAGCCTCGCTATCGCATGTTCAAATATCTGCTTCCCATCGGACTGTTCGCTGCGCTCGTCGGCTTTTTGTATTTCGGGCTGGGACGAGACAAGGAAACGTTGCCGTCGCCGTTGATCGGCAAGCCGGCGCCGATTTTCGAGCTGACGCGGCTGGAGGATCCGGCGAAAACCTTTTCGAACACCGAGCTCGCGGGCAAGCCGTATGTCCTGAACGTGTGGGGCACTTGGTGCGTCGGCTGTCGTCAGGAGCATGGCGCGCTGCTCGAGATCGCGCGGCGGGGCGAAGTGCCCATCGTCGGCTTGAACTGGAACGACGATCGCGAGCAGGCGATGACCTGGCTGCAACAGCTCGGCAATCCGTACGCCGTGACCGCGTTCGACGGGGAAGGACGCGTCGCCATCGACTGGGGCGTGTACGGCGCGCCGGAAACGTTCCTGATCGGCGCGGATGGCAAGGTGATCAAGAAACACATCGCGCCCATCACGGTGCAGATCTGGGAGCAGGAGTTCGTGCCACTGTTGTCGCAGGCAAAGGCAGGCTCGCCATGAAGCAGCTGCTCCTGGCCGCGATCCTCGCCTTGTTCGGGCTGCAAGCCTTCGCCATCGACAAGGCACCGGCGTTCGAGGATCCCGTGCAGCAGGCTCGTTATGAGCGGCTGTCGCGGGAACTGCGTTGCCTCGTGTGTCGTAGCGAGACCATCGCGGATTCCAATGCCCAGCTCGCGACCGATCTGCGCCGGCAGTTGCGAGAGCTGATGGCCGCGGGCAAGAGCGATCAGGAGATCATGAAGTACATGACGGATCGATATGGCGACTATGTGCTCTACAAGCCGCCCGTCTCACCTCGCACCTGGCTGCTTTGGGCGGCACCGGCGTTGCTGGTCCTCGGCGGCGGCATCGCGGCGGCCGTCGTGATTTCGCGCAAATCCAAACTTTCTGACACCGATCCCGACGATCCGGGCCTGGGTGACTCGTGACCGCTTTCATCGTCGTCTGCGTCGCCATGCTGGTGGCGGCGCTGTTGTGGATGGTGCTGCCGCTACTGCGCTCGTCTAAAGCGAGCGAGTCCACGGAGCTCGCTTCGTATCGCTCCGAGCGCCGTTTTTCAGGGCTCGCTGTGGCATTGCTGGTCCCGCTGCTCGCGATTCTCATGTACGCCGGACTCAGCAATTGGGACTGGAAGGCCGTGCAGATGGAGACGACGCAGGCGGCCAACATGGAGCAGGCGATCGGCAGCCTCGAAGAGAAGCTCAAACAGAATCCCGACAACCTCGAGGGCTGGATCATGCTCGGTCGCTCGTACGTGGCGATGGGCCGCTATCCGCGCGCCGCCGATGCGTTTCAGCAGGCGTACGACCTGTCGAAGGGACAGAACCTGGAAGTCCTCATCGGGCTGGGGGAGGCGCTGGCGTTGACCGATGAAGCCTCGCTGACGGGGCGTGCCGGCCAGCTGTTCGATCAGGCACTGACGATGGCGCCCAACCATCCCAAGGCGCTGTGGTACGGCGGTGTCGCGGCCTTGCGCGCGGGCAATCTGCGTCTCGGCCGTGATCGATTGCAGATGCTCATGGCGCAGAACCCGCCCGAAGAAATCCGCGGTGTGCTGGCTCGGCAGATCCAGGATCTGGATGAGCAACTCGCAGCCTCGGGCGAGAGGCCTTCGAGCCAGCCGGCGACGCCAGCGGGCGCGCAACCGGCCACGGCCAGTTCGCGTGCAATACAAGTATCCGTCTCTTTGTCACCGCAACTGCGCCAGCAGCTCGGCGGCAGCCTGCCGCTATTTATCCTGGCCCGGGACCCGAGCGCGGGCGGTCCGCCGCTTGCCGTGCAGCGGCACAGCTCGGACGCGCTGCCGCTGAATGTGACACTCTCCGAAAGGGATGCGATGATTCCGTCCCGCTCCATTGCCACCGTGCCGAAGGTGGTAGTTGTTGCACGGTTGTCGCGCTCGGGCGCGCCTCAGCAGCAGAGCGGAGATTACTATGGCGAGGCCGAATATGAATTCGGCAAGAACAGCGGGCCGTTGACCATCGTCATCGACCGCGTTGTGCCTTGAGCCGATAAACTCGCCACCGAGCATGTCGACTACCCTGACCGCGACGATTCCGGTGATCGCAAGACCATGTTGATCGAAGTTGCCTAGCTGAATTCCAAGACTCCAGTCCTATCAAATCCACTTCGCTTTACCGCGCCTCAACGCGATTGCTCATTGATGTCAGTACCGACCAAGATTTCTTTTGCCCGCCGCCCTTCGATGGTGCCTGCCTACGCGCGTGTGCTGCTCGGCAAGAAGCCATACAGTGCGCCCGCAGGCACCGTGATCGAGCCGGTCGAGCTCGAAGCGCGCAAGGTGATGCTCTCGGCTGCCCATCTTCGCAGCTATCGCGAGGTCTGCGCCGTGCCCGCATCGGCGAGCGGATTGCCGCCGGCCTATCTGCACGTACTCGCCATGCCGCTGCACATGCAGCTGTTCGTGGTGAAGAACTTCCCGGTGAAGGTGCTGGGCCTGATCCATCTTCGCAATACCATTCGTGTGCTCGCGCCGGTCGACGAGCGCGCGCCGCTACGTCTGCGCGTGTTCTTCGACACCGTGCGCGAGACGGACTTCGGCCAGGAATATGACTTCACCACCAGCTACGAGCAGAACGGCGTGCTGGTGTGGGAAGAGATCAGCACGATGTTTGCTCGCGGCACCTCGGGGCCGAAAGAAGGCAGCAAGCGTCCGGTGATCGAGCGCTCGAATCATCCGGAGACCGGCACTCATACCGACACGCTCGAAGTTGCGGACAACACCGGCTGGCGTTACGCCCGAGTGTCCGGCGATTTCAATCCGATTCACCTGACCGCGCGCACCGCGCAGATGTTCGGCTTCAAGCAGGCAGTGGCGCACGGCATGTGGTCCATGGGCCGGTGCCTCGCGGCGGCCTCGCCGCATATTCCCAATACGGGCATTCAGATCGACACGCAGTTCAAGCTGCCGGTCTATATTCCGTCCCAAGCGCTGGCCCGCACCTGGGCCGTGCCCGGCGGCGCGGAGATTTCGATGTGCACGATGAAGGGCGACCGGCTGCATCTGGCCATGCAAGTGCGGACGCTTTGAGAGGACTGACGATGGATTTGCTGGAAGGTATCCGGTCGCGGACGTCGCCGTTGAAGCTCGCAGCGCCGGCGCCGAGCGCCGCGCAGATCGAGCAGATCATTCGTGCCGGCACGCGTGCTCCCGATCATGGCCGTCTGCGTCCCTGGCGATTCACGGTGTTGGAAGGCGCCGCGCGCGAAAAGCTTGGCGAGGCGATGGCGAATTCTCTGCGCACGCGCGTGCCGACCTCGACGCAAGAGCATCTGGATGCGGAGAAGGGCAAGGCGATGCGCGCGCCGGTCGTGATCCTCGTCGGTGCCAAGATCAGCAAGGGCAAGATCCCCGAGATCGAGCAGGTGTGCGCGACGGCCGCCGCCGTACAAAACATGCTGCTCGCGGCACAGGCGCTCGGATTCGGCGCGCAGTGGAAGACGGGCGCTGCCGCTTACGATGCGGGCGTCAAGGCGCTGTGCGGCCTCGCGCCGGAAGATCACATCGTCGCGATCGTTTATCTCGGTACCGTGACTTCGCCCGGTCCGCTCGTCGAAGCGCCTGTGGACATCAAGCGTCTCTGAGCTCGGCCAGCTTGCGGGCGAGCTGTTCCAGGTTGAACGGCTTGCCGATCAGATGCACGCCGGGATCGAGCACCCCGTTGTGAACGATGGCATTGCGCGTATAGCCGGTCGTGAACAGCACTTTCAGATTCGGGCGCCGCTGGCGCGCTTCATCCGCCAGCATGCGGCCGTTGATCTCGGGCATCACCACGTCCGTAAACATGATGCTGATGTCGGGATGCTGGTCGAGCAACTGTAATGCCATCGCCGCGCCGTTCGCTTCCAGAACGTTGTAACCCAGCTCGTTGAGGGCTTCGACGCTCACGTGGCGCACGCTTTCCTCATCTTCGACCACCAGAATGGTCGTGCCGCTCCCTGAGAACGCGGGCGTGAAGCGAGTGTTGGTTTCGACCTCTTCGGAGGCGCCATAGAACCGCGGCAGATAGATCTTTACGGTCGTGCCCTGACCGACCTCGCTGTAGATCTTCACGTGCCCGCCGGACTGATGCACGAAGCCGTGCACCTGACTGAGCCCGAGCCCCGTGCCTTTGCCCACCGACTTGGTCGTGAAGAAAGGATCGAACGCTTTCTGGATCACGTCCGAGGACATGCCGCATCCGGTATCGGTGACCGCGATCATCACATACTGACCTTGCGGGACGCCGGCGTGCATGGCGGCGTAGATATCGTCCAGATGCGCGTTGGCGGTTTCCACCGTGAGCTTGCCGCCGTCGGGCATCGCGTCGCGCGCATTCACGGCGAGATTCAAGATCGCGCTTTCCAGCTGATTGGCGTCGGTGTGAATCTTCCACAGTCCACCCGAGAGCACGGTCTCGGTGCGAATCGTTTCCCCGAGCGTCCGATGCAACAGGTCGGACATGCCGGCCACGAGCTTGTTGGCATTGACCGGTTCGAGCCGCAACGGCTGCTGTCGAGCGAAGGCCAGCAGGCGCTCCGTCAATTGAGCCGCGCGCGTGGCGCCATCCAATGCAAACGAAGCGAAGCGTTGAACATTCGAATCGCCGCGCGCCAGCCTTCGTATCAGCATGTCGAGGTTGCCGATGACGACGTTCAACATGTTGTTGAAGTCATGCGCGATGCCGCCCGTGAGCTGACCGAGCGACTCCATCTTCTGCGCCTGACGTAACGCTTTCTCGGCATCGGCGCGGGCTGCAATCTCCGCGTCCACACGTTGTTTGAGCGTTTCGTTGAGATTCAGCAACGCCTCTTCAGCTTGCTTGCGCTCGGTGATGTCGATCACCGAGCCGATGTAGCCGAGGAATTCGCTATCGCCACTCAAGCGCGGCGAGGCGGCATCGATCGCCCAGCGATATTCACCGTCGTGCCGGCGCAGCCGGTATTCGATCCGGAACTCTTTGCGAGCCGCGCTCGCTTCCGTGAAGGTGCGTTCGACGGCGTCACGATCGTCCGGATGAATTGCCTTCGTCCAGCCGAGTCCGAGGCAATCCGCTTCGGCCTGGCCGGTGAAGTCATACCAGCTCCTGTTCAAATAGGTGCACTGACCCTCGGCGTCGGTGATCCACATCATCACCGGCGAGTTCTCCGCCATGTTTCGGAAGCGCTGCTCGCTTTCGGCCAGGGCGGCCATGCTTTCCCGGCGCACGTTCGCAAGCTTGAGGTTGGCGTGCACGCGAGCGGTCAGCTCACGTGCGGAGAACGGCTTGATGAGATAGTCGTCGGCGCCCGCATCGAGGCCTTCGATACGCGCCTCTTCACCGGCGCGCGCGGACAGCATGATGACCGGCAGGGCGCGCAGCTCGGGATCCTCGCGAATCGCCTTCAGCAAGCCGAAGCCGTCGAGCTCCGGCATCATCACGTCCGTCAACACCAGATCCGGCCGATTCGCGCGAATCGCGGCGAGGGCGGCGGCACCGTCGGCGACTGCTTCGACTCGCAAATGTTTGCTCAGCAGCCTGGAGACGTACTGGCGCATGTCGGCATTGTCGTCGGCCAGCAGCACTCGGGAGCCTTCGACTTGCGCGAGATCGTCGAGCGCGGAATCATCGTGATAATCCCGGACGCCAGGCGCATCGGTGGCGAGCCATGTGAGTGCCTCCTGCACGAATGCCTGCGAGCGCTCGCCAGTGTTGGCGCGATCGGTGCTCGCGTCGTAGATCTGATCCGCCGGAAGATGCTGTGAGCCGAACGGCAGGGTGACCGTAAACGTGGTGCCTTCGTTCACGCGGCTGTCCGCATGGATCTTGCCGTGGTGAAGACGCACGAGCTCCATGATGAGCGCCAGCCCGATGCCGCTGCCTTCGTGGGTGCGACTCTTTTGTCCCTCGATGCGGTGAAAGCGCTCGAACAGTTTCGGCAGCTCCTCCGGCGGCACGCCGACGCCGGTGTCCTGCACCGTCAGCTCGGCGCCCAGGGCCGTGGCTCGCAAGCCGACTCGAACGCCGCCTTGGAACGTGAACTTGAAGGCGTTGGAGAGCAGGTTCAGCACGATCTTTTCCCACATCTCCCGATCGACGAACACCGGTTCGGGCAAGGGACGACAGTCGACCACGAGCTCGAGCGAGGCGCGACTCAGGGCTGAGCGGAAAGTCGAAGTCAGCTCGGCGGTCAGCATTGCAAGATCGGTCGGCTGGAACTTCGCCTTGGTGCGGCCCGCCTCGATGCGTGAAAAGTCGAGCAAGGTATTCACGAGCCGCAACAGGCGCAGCGAATTTCGATGGGCGGTCTGCAGGCGCTCCTTCTGAGCGAGCGGCAACGAGGCGTCGGCCTCGGCGAGCGCATCCTCGAGCGGCCCCATCATCAGCGTGAGCGGGGTGCGGAACTCATGACTGACATTCGAAAAGAACGCAGTCTTGGCGCGATCCAGCTCGGCCAGTTTCTGTAACCGCTCGCGCTCTTCTTCGACGGCGCGGGCGTTGTGAATCGCAGTCGCGACGTGGCTCGCGATCAGGTTGAAGAACGTCCGATATTCCTCGTCCAGCCGACGGGTGGGGTTCACGCCGCCGATCAGCACCGCGGTGGGCTGCTCCTGGCCGCCGGACATCACGGGTACCAGCACCGCTTCGATGATGGGACGGCCGGCCGGTCCGGGCGGCAGCGATTTGCACGGTTCGATACGGATCGATCGAGGCTGACAGGACTCGACCACCTCGCGCACCGGCCACATCATGCCGCCGGCATCCAGGTCCAGTACGGGCGCCGCGCACTCTTCGTCGTCACGGGCGAGGCCGGTGCTGCGACGGAGCACCGCCTGTCGTTGCACGGGATCGATCCAGTAGAGCAGGGCAAAAGGCACGTCCTCTGGATTCTTCGCGAGCGTGTCGATGCCCGACGCACAGGCCGCTTCGACCGAACGTTCCACCAACGCTTTGGCCGCAAGCTCCGAAAGCGTGCGCAGGCGGCGTGCGTTGAGCACCTTGTGGGTGGTCTCGGCGCTCGGGCAGAACAGGCCGGCAACGCGCCCTGTCTCATCGCGGATCGGGCTGTAGGAGAACGAGTAATACGTCTCCTCGATGAAGTCGCCGCGGCTCATGAACAACTGCACGTCATCGACGAAGCTCGCTTCGCCGTGCAGGAACACTTTCTCGGCGAGCGGGCCGCACACGTCCCAGATCTCGGCCCACACTTCCTCGGCCGGTCGGCCCAACGCCCACGGGTGTTTGGCGGGTCCGAGCACCTGGACGTACGCGTCGTTGTAGAGAAAGGTCGCCGCCGGCCCCCAGCCCATCCACATCGGATGACGCGAGTCGAGCACCAGGTGAACCGCGGTTCGCAGACTCTGCGGCCATTGATCGAGCGGACCCAGGGGCGTTCGGGACCAATCGAAGGCGCTGATCAGGCGACCCAGTTCACTGCCATTGTTGAACCGGGGGCGGGTGGAGGACGCGTCGGACGGCGGCATCAGAATCCTAGTGATCGCCAGTGCGTAAGTTATCCAGCACAACAGCAGTTGTACTTGCGGGGTTCCATCGCTCGAGGCAGGGAGCTACTTCTGGCCGCCGCGGCCTATAATGCGGCGCGCCTTCAACGTGCACACCTGGGGATGCGAATGACTCTGACCTTGGCCGATATCCGCGCCGCTCACACCCGTATCCGGGATCGCATCCACCGCACGCCTGTCATGACCAGCGCGACCCTCAATGAGAAGGCCGGCGCACAGCTCTATTTCAAATGTGAGAACTTGCAGAAGATCGGTGCCTTCAAAGCGCGAGGGGCGACCAACGCGGTCGCGCTGCTGTCCGATGAGGAAGCGAAACGCGGCGTGGTGACGCATTCGTCGGGCAATCACGCCGCTGCCTTGGCGCGGGCCGCCAAGCTGCGGGGCATTCCGGCGTACATCGTGATGCCCTCGACCTGTCCTCAGGCCAAGATCGCTTCGGTGCGCCGCTACGGCGCCGAAGTCATTCTGTGCGAGCCGACCTACGCGGCGAGGGAAAGCAACGCAAAGAGCGTGGTCGAGCGCACCGGCGCCGTCTTCATTCATCCATTCAACGACCCGCGCGTGATGGCCGGGCAAGGCACGCTTGCGTTGGAGTTGCTGGAGGATGTTCCGGATCTCACCGACATTCTGTGTCCGGTGGGCGGCGGCGGACTGATCAGCGGCGTCTCGACCGCCGTCAAAAGCATCAACCCGGAAATTCATGTGTTCGGGGTCGAACCGAAAGGGGCCGATGACGCCGCGCAGTCTCTGGCCGCGGGCAAGATCATTCCGTGCACCTCGCCCAACACGATCGCCGATGGCTTGCGCGGTTCGCTCGGCGAGCTGACGTTCAACGAAATCCAGCGTCACGTCGACGGCATCGTCACGGTCTCCGAAGAGGAGATCGTCCACGCGATGCGCGCCATCTGGGAAGTCCTGAAGATCATCGTCGAGCCCTCCGGCGCCGTCGCTTATGGCGCGCTCGTCGATGGGCAGCTCGACGTGCCGGGCCGCCGTGTCGGCATCATTCTCACCGGGGGCAACCTGGATCTGGATACGCTGCCCTGGATGACGCCGGCCACGGCGTAGCGGCGGTCACCAAGCCCAACAATCCGTGCCAGAGAAGCGCGGCCACACGCGATCATCCAGGCGCGAAAGAGTCGTTTGGCCGCGGCAATACCAAGACTTCGCGCGGCTCGACGGCTCGCGTCGTATCACTGACACGCTTTCGACGCGGTCAGCCGTTCCATCTCCCGTTAGCATCGCGCGGACTCTCGCAGCGACCAATTGGAGGAGCGCCATGGCTGGTGGGTTTGACGACGAGAACGGCAAGTTCCGCGTGTTGATGAACGAAGAAGAGCAATATTCCCTGTGGCTCGACGGCATGGATATTCCGCGCGGCTGGATCGACACCGGCGTGGCGGGCGATAAAAAGACCTGCCTGGACTATGTCGGCAAGGTCTGGACGGATATGCGTCCTAAATCGCTGCGCGTGTGGATGGAAGAGCACGCGAAGAAGACCGCTGCCGCCGAGTCTGCCGAGACGGCGACTCCCGAGGCATGACATCGAAGGCGCAGGTCTCTCTGCTGTGCCTGCCGTGCGGAGGCGCCAGCGCTGCGATGTACGCGCGCTGGCGATTGCACCTGCCACGATGGATTCAACTGTTTCCCATCGAGCTGCCCGGTCGTGGTGCACGAGTTGCCGAGCCGTTCAGCGATAACATTTCCGAGTTAGTGGAGCAGCTGTGTTTGGAGCATGCGCGTGTGCTCGAAACACCCTATGCCTTGTTCGGGCATAGCATGGGCGGGCTGCTCGCATACTGCATGGCCCGACATTTACAACAACACGGCCGAGCGCTGCCGTTGATGATGTTCGCTTCGGCGAGCCCGGCACCCTCGAGCAGCTGGAGCTTCTCTGCACGCGACGGCGACGAGGCACTGCTCCAGGATCTGCACCGCTATGGGGGCGTGCCCGACGATGTGCTGGAGAGCCCTGAAATGCTGCGTCTGGCGCTGGATGCCTTGGCAGCGGACTACGTCCTGTGCAGCAGTTTCGCGTATCAAGGGGCGGCGCATCTGCCGGTGCCATTGCGTGTCTTTGCCGGGCGTGACGATGTGGTACGGCAGGAACAGCTCGCGGCTTGGCGCAGAGAGACGACGGCGAGCTTCTCCATTCACTGGTTCGACGGCGGACATTTCTATCTGCGACCGAATGAAAAGCCGGTCGTCCGGCTGATCGAGCAGCAACTCGCCGACACGCTTAAGACGCTCAAGGAAAACTCTGAACCGGCATTGCCCGCTTTGCCGGCATCGCTTTGACAGCTCGCGCTCATCCATAACTTCCTTCACACGGCCGATCCTATGCCCATGGGCAATGGACCGCGAACGACTCGCGGGCGGACACTGAAGGAGATCCCCTTGAGAGTAGCGGCACGGTTGCTGGGATTATGGATACTGACGAGTGCGGTTGCGGCCAACGCGCAGCAGTTCGACAAGATCGGCTTTTTCGTAGGTGAAGCGACGCCGGCGAGCGCGGCTCCGGCATATCGCGCCTTCGTCGAAAAGGTGCGACAGACTCCGAATTCAACCAATGTTTTCATCGATTATCGCGAGCCGATCTGGAGTGCCGGCACGTACGACCCCAAGTGGCGTAACAACGCGACGTGGGCGGCAGGGAACCTGGCGCAGCTGTGCTCGGTGGAATATCTCAACCGCCTCGACGCCGACGGTCGGCCGAACCTGATCCCGATCGTGAGCGTGGGACTCACCGACGATCCCACGGTGTACCAGCTCAATCTGCCCGAGGGCGATCCCAATCGCGGCGTCTATAGCGAGAGCGCGGCCGTCGGGATGATGAACGCTGTTGCCGCCGGCAAATATGATTTCGACGGCGCCGGCCGCTATCGCGTCTGGCCGGCGATTTTCGATGCGTTCAAGAACAAGGGGTTCCGGAAAATCTATCTGCGCATCGGCTGGGAACAGAACGGCAACTGGTATGGCTGGCAGGTTCGCAGTGAAACGACGCGCGTTGCTTATATCCAGGCGTGGCGGCACCTCGCCGCTTTGGCGCATTCGTATGCCGACGCGAACGGCATGGTCATCGAGACCATGTGGAGTCCGTCGGCGTCCTATGCGAATTATGGGCTGAGCGAGGAGAGCAGTTATCCCGGCGATTCATACGTCGACATCATCGCGCCGACGCACTACAGCCCGATCTGGAACCCGACCCGCTCGCGCGACAAGACGGCCTATTACGATTGGAGCAGCGGCCAGGATGTCGAGCTCGCCGATTGGCTCGCGAAGGCTGTGAATCGTCGCGTGATCTGGGACTATCCAGCCGCCGATTACTGGAATCCGACCCGCGGTTGGGGGCTGCCGGCGGCCATCAATTTCGCGCTGGCTCATAGCAAACGTTTCGCATTGTCCGAGACCGGCACCGGAAACGCCGGCGTGACGCGCAGTGGCGGCGGCCCCGTCGACGAAGGCGACTATCCCATCTATCTCGGCGAGCGCCTCGCCGCGGCGGTCGCTCAAGGTCTGGAGCTCGAAGTCGTCGAGATCTGGCCGCAAGCTTCGGGCGCGGACAAGCAGACGTTTCTGAGCGGCGAACGTCCCCTCGAAGCCAGTGGCTGGAAGGACCTTGGAACGATGCTCGCGGCTGCGCAGTCGCCTCGCAATCTCGCCAGGGATCGCAAGGCTTATCCGAGCTCGACCGAGAGCACTACATACAGCGCCGCCAAAGTCACCGACGGCAACTCATCGAGCGCGTGGCACAGTGTCGGAGGCGACAAGGAATGGATCTACGTGGATCTGGGTCAGCGCTATTCGATCTCACGCGTGAAACTCTCTTGGGACTCTGCGTACGCGGCCGAGTACACGATTCAGGTGCAGGTGAGCACGAACACCTGGGCCACGATCCATAAAGCGACGGCCGGGGATGGCGGCGTCGATGACGTTCGCGGTTTGAGCGGCGTCGGTCGATTCGTGCGCGTGTTCGCCACCAAGCGTGGTACGACAGCGCGCAACTATGGACTCAAGGAGTTTGAGATCTATCCGTGAGCGATCTTCAAGCGGCGGCGCTGGCCGAGCGCCGCGCGATCACCAGCCAATTGTTGAATGGCGTGCGCCCCCACAGCGGCTTGAACTCCGCTTGCAGACCATGTCGATGTAGCACGGCGCGTAGATCCTGAGCGGAGGGCTGCGCCTTGAAGGAGGTTTTCATCCAGCCCACCAGGTGGCCGAAGCGATCGGTGGCCCGTGTCATCGCGCTTCGCCAGCTGCGATCGGCGAGACCGGTGCGAATCACCAGCCGGCCTCGTTTGCTGATGCACTGAGCCGCTTGCGATAGCAACGTTCCTTGCGCCTGCTGCGGCAGGTACTGAAGCACGTCCAGCAGCGCCACGCTGCCCCGATGTTGCGGAAACTGGATATTCAAGTCACAAACCTGGAACGCCGCGTTGTCATGGCCACCGCGCGAGAGGGCAGCTTTGGCGGCCGCGATCTTCACGGCATCGGTGTCCACGCCGACATACGGCGCCTTGCGACCGCCCGCGCGCAGACAGTGCAAGAGCAGACCGATTCCGCATCCCAGATCGAGCAGCGGCTCGGCTTCCTCGTCGAACGCGCCGGGCACCGCTTCGTAGAGCGGATCCATCGCGAGCTTGCTCAGCGAATAATAGTAACGATATCGATCGGGGAGGAAACTGGCGGCAATCGCGCGTTTGGGCAGCGGCATCGAGGACACTTTTCTTGACATTGTTAGCACTGGCCACGCCGGTGCGCAGCGTTACTATGCTCGCACACAAATGAACGTTTGATCGAGGGGGCAGTATGTTTTCGCGACGGGAAGTCATTGCGAGCGGCTTGAGCGCGGCCTTCACGGCGGGTGTTTTACAAAGTGCGCGCGCCTTCGCCACCACGGCGCCCGTTGTCGAAACCACGGCAGGCAAAGTCAAAGGTCTCACTCGAGACGGCGTGCATATCTTCAAGGGCGTGCCTTATGGCGCATCGACGGGCGGGCGCAATCGATTCATGCCGCCGCAGGCTCCGGTGCCGTGGCAGGGCGTGCGCGATGCGCTCGATTATGGCCCCAGCACTCCACAGCGAGAGCCGGGTAAACCGCCGGCGACCGGCGGGCCCGTGGCGCTTATTGGCGAGTTGAGCGATCGACCGGAGAGCGAAGACTGCCTGGTGCTCAATGTATGGACGCGCGGCTTGCGCGATGGTGCCAAGCGTCCCGTGATGTTTTGGATTCATGGCGGCGGATTCACCGCCGGTTCCGGCTCCGCGCCCGGCTACGACGGCACCAATCTCACCAAGCGCGGCGATGTGGTGGTCGTCAGCATCAATCATCGCCTGAACGTCCTGGGCTTCACTTACCTTGACGGCATGGCTGGCGCGAACGTCGGCATGCTCGATATCGTGCAGGCACTGCGCTGGGTTCGCGACAACATCGAGAACTTCGGCGGCGATCCCAATCGCGTGATGATCTTTGGCGAATCCGGCGGCGGTCGCAAGGTCGGCACCTTGCTCGCCATGCCCGACGCCAAGGGCTTATTTCACGCCGCGGTCATCCAGAGCGGGCCGACGATCAAAGTCGTGTCACAGGAGGATGCGATCAAGGTGAGCGATGCATTACTGGCGGAGTTGCAGCTCTCACGACAGGATTTCCGCAAGCTGCAGGAAGTGCCGGTCGACAAGATGATCGCCGCGTTCCATGCGATCAGCCGCAAGCATCGGCTGAATCAGACCACGAATGGCTTCGCGCCCGTGGTCGATGGCAAGGTCCTGCCCCAACATCCATTTCATCCGCAGGCCTCCGCATTGATGGCCGATGTGCCGCTGATCGTCGGGACCAACCGCACGGAGATGACGTTGCAACTCGCCGGCGACATGGCGGCGTTCAATCTCGACGACGCTGGGCTGCAGACGCGGGCGAGGGGTCTGCTCGGAGAGCAGGCCGAGACAGTGCTCGCTGCGTATCGCGAGGCCGAACCGAAGGCGACGCCCTCGGAGTTGTTCTTCCTGATGATCAGCGATCAACGGTATTGCGCGCCGTTGATGACGATCGCGGAACGTCGCGCGGCGCTCGGCAAAGCGCCGGTGCATTGCTATTACTTCACGTGGGAGACGCCGGTGCAGGACGGTCGGTTGAAGTCGCCGCACGCGCTCGAAATTTCCTTCGTGTTCGACAACACCGAACTGTCGTCGCGGTTCACCGGCGGCGGCCCCCGTCCGGCCGCGCTGGCGGACAAGATGGCGGACGCGTGGATCGCATTCGCCCGCACGGGCGATCCGAATACGTCGAAGCTGCCCAAGTGGACGCCATACACGGCGGCTCAACGCGCGACGCTGGTGCTCAACGATTCAAGCGCGATCGTGAACGATCCGTTCGGGGCGCGACGCGCGGCCATGCAAGCTGCGATGAACTTCTGATCGAAGTCAGGCGGTCAGCAAGGCGCGGAACCGTTCCGTCGCTTCCGGGCCGATGTCCGAGGTTTGCTCCGCGCCCGGAAAAGTGCCTTCAGACACGTCCCGGATGAATTGCCGGGCGGCGGTCACCACGTCCTGAGCGACGTTCGCGTAGCGCCGGGTATGGCGTGGCTTGAAATCGGTGTACAGGCCGAACAGGTCGTGAAATACCTGAACCTCGCCATCACAGTGCGGCCCGGCACCGATGCCGATGGTGGGAATCGAGACGCGTTGGGAAATTTCCTGCGCCACCGACGCGGGCACCAGCTCCAGCACGATGGCGAACGCACCGGCCGCTTCGAGCGCCTTGGCATCGGCCACGAGCGACGCGGCGGCCGACGGCTCCTTGCCTTGAATGCGCGGGCCGCCCATGGCGTGGGTGGATTGAGGCGTGAAGCCCAAGTGCCCGCAAACCGGGATACCGACGTTCACCAGCCGTTCGATCGTCGGCGCAATGGCCACGCCGCCCTCGATCTTCACGGCGCCGACCTTGCCTTCGGTCATGAGCCGGGCCGAATTACGCAAGGCGTCCTCGACGCAGACTTGATAGGTCATGAAAGGCATGTCGCCGACCAGCAGCGAGCGCTGGGCGCCGCGCGCCACCATCTGCGAGTGATAGACGATCTGATCGAGCGTCACCGGCAGGGTGGTGTCCTGACCCTGGACGACCATGCCGACGGTATCGCCGATCAGGATCATGTGAACGCCGGCGGCGTCGACCATCTGCGCCGACGTGTAGTCGTAGGCGGTCAGCATGGCGATCCGCTCGCCACGGCGCTTCATCGCGACGATGTCGACAGTCGAAAGTCGTTGACCCTTCACGGTGTCTCCCCGGTTTTGACGCGGTCACAATTCCATTTGCCTGGCCATTAGTCAACGCTAAGGTTCCTTGCATCGACCCAAGGAAATGCTTATATGACGCCATGACACTCGAAGATCTTCGTATCCTGGTCGCCGCCTGCGAGGCCGGCAGCATGAGCTCGCTGGCCCGCGAGTTGCGGCGAACCCAGTCCTCCATCAGTCAGCACATCGCGCGGCTCGAAGCCGAGCTGGGCATTCGATTGTTCGAACGGCATGCACGCGGGGTGCAGCCCACCGCCGCCGGCAAGATCCTCAAGGACTTTGCTCTCGAGGGGCTGGATGCGATCGAAGTCGGGCTGCAGCGAGTGCGCGCCTTACAGCACGGCGAGTCCGACACGCTGACCATCACGACCGGCGGCACAACCGTGCGGCACTTCATGCGCGATGCAGTCGTACGCTTCAGAAAGGAACATCCGAGCGTCAACCTGCGATTTCTGCCGGCCAGCTCGACGCGGCGCTGCTTCGAGATTTTGCGACTGAATCAGGCGGATCTGGGCTTTGTCACGACCGGTGAGCCGGCGCGTGGCATCAGCGAGAAGACCATCGCCCGGCAGCGGTTGTTTCTTTTGACGACCAAGGACGATCCGCTGTCGCGTCGTCGCAAGCTGAAACTGCAGGATCTCAAAGGCATCCGGTATCTGGGGCTCGCGGGCGGCACGACCCATCACAGCGCGATCGAACAGGCGGCCGCACAGCGCGGTATCGAGCTCAAGGCCGAAGTGGTGTTCGATGATTTCGACACCGCGAAGCTGTTCGTCGAGCTCGGCTTGGGGCAGGCCATCGTGCCAGCCGTGCACGCCTATAACTTCGAGCGCAGCGGCGGCTCGGTCAAAGCGGTGCTCATCACCGATTTGCCCTCGGTGGCCATCGGTTGGGCCTTCCGTCATTGGCATCACCTGCCGCCCGCGGCACGCGAGTTCGTCGAGGTCACCAATCAGGAGATTGGCAAGCTTCACCACGTGCCGGGGCTGGACCTGGCGGCGGCGATCCGCTGAGCGTCAACCGTCGAGGGTGGCTGGGTTCGGCTGCAGACGCGACCGGCCCAGCAGCTTGAGGGTGAAGTTTCTGCCTGCGCGCAAAATGGGATAGGCGAAGCGAGAGAAGGCGGGCGAACGAAACGCGAACGAGTTGAGCCGATTGAACCAGCCGGCCGGCGTCGTCAACAGCGCCAGGGCGTGAATGCAATCGGCGCCGTGGTAATAGCGACCATTCAGCTTCAGTACCATGCCCTCGTCGACGTCGTAACCGAGCCGTTGCACCTCGTCGACAAGGGCGGGGTGCTCGCGAGCGTTGGCGAGCATGATCGCTCCGACCGCTTCACGAAGGCGCACATGGATGACGTACCGCGAACAGAACGGGCAGTCGCCGTCGTAGAGCAGCCAATTGGCGGATGCTTTTGCCGAGCTCTCGATCACGATCGAACCATCATTCGCCGAGGCCGGCGATGGAAGAATTGTCCGGGCATTCAGAGTAGAAATTACAACCGCTCAGCACGGGCAGATTAAGCAGGGCGTCGTAGGCCCCGGCCAGCGCCAGCGCGAAGAAGAAATAAAGCGCCAATTTTCGGCGTGTGAGCATGTTTCATCCCTTCCCGAGGTGACCGGATAGTACTTCATCGACGCGTTACATTCAGTACTCCTCGACGCAAACCGGAGTCGGCACGCTTTTCGCTTCCCGTTTTCGAATTGCGCGCGCCTGCTGGCGCTGGTCGGTGAGGTTGGCGCGGCTTCGGACAGCTGGCACACTTCAACGACCTCGAAGCTGCGCGATCGACATTGAGACATACAAACAATTGAGGAAGGGGACTGCAGGAGCATGAACGCTCGAGCCGATCGTTCGATCGATAAATTGTGGGGCAGTATCCGGCGCCGTTCGTCGCTGAGCGACGCGACTGAGCGGGTCGCCGCCGATGGTCTGACCGCGTTCTCGCCCGTGTGGGCCGCCGCCGCGATTTTCAGCCTGGCAGGCGATCGCACCATGTTGATGTTTCGTGACGGCGCCTTGCTCGGGCTGATCAGCTGGGCGGCCATTGCCGTCGCACTCCTCTTGATCTGGCGTCCTCGCTTGACACCGCTGCTGGTGCTTCTGGCTGGCGTCATGGCGACGCGTTACGCGATTGCGATGCCCGTCGCCGGCAACAACAAGATGATCGCCGCGTTCATGAACGTCGGCATTCTTCTCATCTGTGCTCACGCCGTCCTGCGCCTCGGCAATACGGCGCAAATGCGAGAGAACGTCTATGAGAACATGCGCGTGGTGGCGCGTGGATTGCTGGCCACCATGTATTTCTACGGCATCTTCCACAAGATCAACACCGACTTTCTCGATCCGCGCGTCAGCTGCGCCGTGGCTTTGTATATGCCGTTGGCCGATGGCTTCGGCTTGCAGAACAGCCTGACCGGTAAGTATCTGGCGATCTGGAGCACGTTCATCGTCGAGGCGATCGCCATCGTCTCGCTGTACTGGAAGCGTTGGTTCGCGGTCGGCTTACTGCTCGCGTTGATGTTTCATTTCGTCATCCCGATTTCCGTGTACTCCTGGTACATGGACTTTTCGAGCCTGGTGTTGGCGCTGTACATCCTGTCCGTGCCGCGTGAGGTCAGCGAGCGCTTCTATGACAGCTGCGCGCGACTGTTCCGGCAGCTACGCGAACGTTTCGGCACGCTGGGGCAGGCATTGCCGTTCGGTGTCGTGATCGGCGTGACCGTGACTCTCGTCGGCGTCCTGTCCGTGTTCAGTCGCCAGACGCACGTCGCTCCTTCACATGCGTATCAGTCGATCTGGGTGCTGATGTGGGTCGTCTACGGCGGCGTGACGATGCTGTTACTCGCGGATGCGGCGATCAATCACCTTCCCTGGCGGGGCACAGTGGGACCGCGTCGGCCTCTGTGGCTGTATGCGATTCCGGCGACGTTGTTCATCATCTGCACCGCGCCTTATCTCGGTGGACGCACCGAGGCGTCGATTGCGATGTTCAGTAACCTGCACACCGAGGCCGGCATCTCGAATCATCTGCTGATCCGGGAGCCGTTGGCGCTGTTTCCGTATCAGAGCGAGGTCGCGATGATCAAGGCGTCCTCGGATCCGGATTTGCAACACTTTGCGGATCGCAACCAGGGCCTGGTGATGTTCGCGCTCCAGGAGCGGCTGCGGAAGAAACCCGAGCATTGGGTTACGTACGAACTGAACGGCGTCCGCCACGAGAAGGCGACCGCCCAATCGCTCGGCGCCTTCACTCACGCGAACTTCTGGGAGCGCAAGCTGCTCATCTTCAAGCACGTGGACTTCGCGCGCCCGAAGGTGTGCACTCACTAACGTCGCGACTCGAAGGCCATCCTCACGGCCAGTCCCGCCAGCACGGTGCCCATGAGCCAACGCTGCACCGCTTGCCAGCCCGGTCGTGAGGCAAAGAAGAGGGCGACGGTGCCGGCCATGAACACGATCAGCGCGTTGACGCTCACGCTGATCGTGATCTGAGTGAGGCCGAGCGCCAGCGCCTGAGCCCATACGCTGCCGTGCTCCGGCTGGATGAACTGCGGCAGCAGCGAGACATACAGAATCGCGATCTTTGGATTCAGCAGGCTGGTGAACAGTCCCATGCCGAAGAGTCGACGCGGGCTGTCTTCGGGCAAGTCGCGCACCTGAAATGGAGAACGACCGCCCGGCTTCAGCGCCTGCCACGCCAGATAAAGCAAATAGGCCGCCCCTGCCATGCGAAGCGCATCGTATGCCAGTGGCACGGAGAGGAAGATCGCCGTGATACCGGCCGCCGCGCACAGCAGATAAACGACCAAGCCCAGCGCGATCCCGGCCAAAGAAATCAAACCGGCCATCCGACCCTGGCAAATCGCTCGGGAGACCAGATAGATCATGTTCGGGCCCGGCGTGAGCACTATTGCGAGCGCGACCAGAGCGAACTGAAGATGATGGGTCAGCGTAGGCATCGGCGGATCCTTCTGGCCGTGGGAGTGACTCATCTTACGACGGGCGAAATCCCCGTGCTAATCCGCGATCTGTATCGGAGGATTCGACGTGCCACTGTGCTCCCGGATAGAAGGCATCGATGACTGCCGACAAGAGAATCGATTGGAGCATGAGGTGCGAGCTGAGTACTCTGACACTCAACATCAAAGCATCCGTTGAGGTGAACTATGTTCGCTAAACATCCACTTCGTGCCGGCTTCCGAGTGATCGCGGCCACGGCCATCGTTGCTGGTGCCGTGATGAATCTCGCCACCCCTTCTGCCGAGCACGAGTCTCGGTCGAACGTAACCGCACCTCTCTGAACACTTGCTCTTCCAGAGCCTTGAAGCTCTCGAACAGGGCAGACGTTCGTAGTAACGCACCGTAACGGCGCACTCTCGGATCCGCTACGCCGTTAGCAAACAACCGAGCCCCACCAAATATCACCAACTACGCGGGTTGGCTCACCGCGGATCCGCCCGCGAGCCTCTGGCATAGCTCTTGCTGCATTGGGATCGTCGATCCAATGCCGGGTCGGCAAGGCACTGCGGCCGTCGCGGGAGATTCTTCCTTCCCGCCGAATTTCGCGCGTTCCACTGCGCGTCATCGAAACTCCCTTTGTACTCCGTTGCTCGCGTCGGGCCATTCCGCGCGGGTCCGGCATCTTCAAGAGGCATCAGAACAACCATGTCTTATCTGGCACCGTCCGAATTCGTGACCAAGATGGTCGATGCGGGTGAATCGAAAGTCTTCATGTCCACGCGGGATACCTTGATCCGCGCGTACATGGCCGGCGCGATTCTCGCGCTGGCGGCGGTATTCGCCGTTGCAGTCACTCAGCAGACCGGTTACCCGATCATCGGCGCGATTTTGTTTCCTGTCGGCTTCTGCATGCTCTATCTGCTTGGCTTCGATTTGCTGACGGGCGTATTCGTGCTTTCGCCGCTCGCGTTGATCGACAAGCGACCCGGCGTGACGCTCGGCGGTGTGTTGAAGAATTGGGGCTTGGTATTCACGGGCAATCTCGCCGGTGCCGTGACTGTCGCCGTGATGATGGCCATCGTCTTCACGTTTGGGTTCTCGCAGGAGCCGAATGCCGTCGGCAAGGTCATCTCGGGAATCGGTGAAGCGCGCACCCTCGGCTACAAAGAACATGGCGCGGCCGGCATGCTGACCCTCTTCATTCGAGGCGTGCTCTGTAACTGGATGGTCTCGACCGGTGTCGTGGGCGCGATGATTTCCACCTCCGTGAGCGGCAAGGTCATCGCAATGTGGATGCCCATCATGGTGTTCTTCGCGATGACCTTCGAGCACTCCGTCGTGAACATGTTCCTGTTCCCCTCGGCGCTGATCATGGGCGGGAATTTCTCGATCATGGATTACATCGTCTGGAACGAGATCCCGACCGTCGTCGGCAACCTGGTCGGCGGCCTGTCGTTCACCGGGCTCACGTTGTATTCGACGCACCTGAAAACCGCGCCGAAGAAGCAGGCTTTTCCGCGCGCCGCGTAACTGCGACCGATGCTGCCTCGGCTGAAGATTTCGTTGGGGCAGCATTCCGATCGCGGGCCCAAGGAGATCAACCAGGACTTTCACGGCGCGTGCATTCCGGACGAGCCGCAACTGACCGCTAAGGGCATCGCCGTCGCATTGGCCGACGGCGTGAGCAGCAGCAACGTCAGTCAGGTCGCGAGCGAAGCCGCCGTGAAAGGTTTCCTGGAGGATTACTACTGTACGTCACCAGCCTGGTCGGTCCGACAGAGCGCGCAACGAGTTCTGATGGCCATCAATTCCTGGCTCTACGCGCAAACGCGTCAGAGCCAGTATCGATATGATCAGGACCGAGGCTACGTGTGTACGTTGAGCGCTCTGGTGATCAAATCCAACACGGCGCATCTCTTTCACGTCGGCGACTCCAGAATCTATCGATTGCGGGACCGATCGCTCGAACAGCTCACCGAAGATCATCGGCTGTGGGTGTCACGCGAGCAGAGCTATCTCGGACGAGCGCTGGGAATCAATCCGCAGCTGGAAATCGACTACCGCGCGGCGGGGGTGGCGCAGGGAGATGTCTTTATTCTCGCGACCGATGGCATCCACGAGCACGTCACCGCGAAGTTCCTCATCGATGTGTTATCGGAGCGTTGCGAAGATCTGGATGCGGTTGCGAGGGCCATCGTCGTCGAGGCGTTGGAGCAGGGGAGCGATGACAACCTGACCGTTCAGTTGGTGCGCATCGATGAGGTGCCCCAGGCGGAAGCCATGGAAGTTCAACGCCAACTGGACGACCTGCCTCTGCCGCCTGAGCTTGCGCCGAGGATGGTGTTCGATGGCTATCGGATCGTCCGTGAGATCCGGATCAGCAGCCGCAGCCATGTGTACCTTGCCGTCGACGAGTCCGATCCGAAAGCGCCTCCCGTCGTCATCAAGACGCCCTCCGTCGATTTGCGCGGCGATCCGAGTTATCTGGAACGATTCCTGCTCGAGGAGTGGATCGCACGCCGCATCGACAGCCCGCATGTCGTGCGCGCCTGTGCGCCGACGCGCAAGCGAGGCTATCTATACACCGTCACTGAGTTCATCGACGGGCAGACGTTGACGCAATGGATGATCGACAATCCCAAGCCGAGCCTCAGCACCGTCCGCGGCATCGTCGAGCAGATCGCCAAAGGACTGCTCGCGTTCCATCGCTTGGAGATGCTGCATCAGGACCTTCGGCCGGAAAACATCATGATCGACGCCACGGGCACCGTGAAGATCATGGATTTCGGATCCACTCGCGTCGCCGGAATTGTCGAGAACGCCGCATCGGTCCAGACCTTTCCTGCGGGAACCGCGCAATACACCGCGCCTGAATATTTCCTCGGCGATGCAGGTACGTCACGCTCGGATTTGTTCTCACTCGGCGTCATTGCATATCAAATGCTGTCAGGCCGCCTGCCGTTCGGCACCGAGGTCGCCAAGGCCAGTACCCGAGCGGCACAACGCCGATTGACGTATCGATCGCTGCTGGACGATGACCACGCCATTCCGGCCTGGCTCGATGAGACACTCAGCAAGGCCACGCATCCCGATCCGGACAAGCGTTATCAGGAGCTGTCCGAGTTCGTTTATGACTTGAGTCATCCGAACGAGGCGTATCTCCGCCGTACGCGAGCGCCGGTGCTCGAGCGGAACCCGGTGATGTTCTGGAAGGCGGTGTCGGCGATTCTGGCGATCGTCGTGGTTGTGATGCTTGCGGTCACGGAGAGGAACTAGCGGCGGCGGCCTCGGCGTGAGGCCGGCAAATAAGCCGCCTCACAGAGGCCCTATTTTTAATTTACCATAATACTGATTATGCGCCTCTTGTGTGCTACCTTACACACTGCTGAGGGCGAATTCACTCATGCATCGCACCAGCCTGATCGCCTGGTGTGTGCATCCTGTCCGCCATGTCCGATAACAACAAGGATCAGGTCGCTTATGACGGTGCGCATCAAAATCAGTCGGCTCGAGCTGTTTCTCGATCCGGCCACACCCACCAGAAAGAAAAAGAAGCTTCCGGTGAAGTGTCCGTGTTGTGGCGCGCTGGCTCCGCAGCCGGCGGCGATGATCGAGAGCTCGATCGATCCTCCAATGCGACGCCGTGCGCGGACCCCTTGCCCTGATTAATTGCGTAGCACGAGTCAGTAAGAAAGCCTGATGCCGATGCTGTAGGCGCGCCCGATCTTGTCGTAGCCGGCCCCAAGTGGCGCCGACCACGAGTACGCGACGTTGCTCATCGTGATCGGCGGGTCTTCATCGAGCAGATTGCTGATCGTGCCGAACAGCTGCAGGCGCCCGCGCCGCTGGTCGTCGAACAGAGTCCGTTGCAGGGACATGTTCAGGACCAACTGCGAGTCGACGGTGTTATCGGCGATCTGTGCCGAGGTAAACGTGTTGTCGATGTTCGTCTCCGCCGTGTACACGCCTTGCAGGAATACCGTCCACGGACCGTTGAAGTACGTCGCGCTTCCGGTCCAGCGCCAGTCCGGAATCATTTCACCGGCGCGGTCGACGCTGTTGAGGCCGTTGTTGATGACGAGCTCATCGACGTGCGTGCCCAACAATCGCAAAGACAACGTGCCGGCTTCCGAGGCGAACAAGCCGGGCATCGCGAAGCGATAACCCAACTCGATGTCCATGCCCTTGGTTTCCTGCGCGGCGATGTTGAGCGTGCGGTTGCTGATGTTGGTAATCAGGCCGCTGCCCGGGTCGCGTTCAATCAATCCACACAGACTGGGCGTGAGCGGCGCGCCCTGCGCTCCGTAACACAAATTGACGATGTTCTGGCCGCCAAGCGAGCTGATCGCGTCCCGCAGATCGATTTTGTAGAGGTCCACCGACGCATGCAGCCCGGCGACCTGCGGCGGTTGCCAGGTGATGCCGAAAGTCGTGGTGTCGCCCTCTTCCGGCTTGAGCTCGGGATTGCCCAACGTGCTCGTCGCCGTGAATCGCGTGGGATTGCCGGGCAGTCCGTAGTCGGTGATGGTGCCGACGAATGGGATGCTGGTGGAGAACAGCTCCTGAATGTTGGCGACACGAATATCTCTCGATCGCGTGCCTCTCAGCAGCAGGCCGGCGAACGGCGTATAGGTCAATCCGCCCTTCCAGGATGTGACTTTGCCGCTGGTGCTGTAGTCCGTGTTGCGCGCGGCGGCGTTCAACTCGAACGATCGCGCGAAAGAAACGTTCCTTAGCAACGGGATCACGGCCTCGGCGAAATATTCCTTCACGTTGTAGCGGCCGGTATACTGCTTGGGATTGCCGAACTTCCAGCCGCCGTTCGGAAACGCCGGGGTGCTGTATCGTGAGATCGGATCGGATTCTTGCGACGCTTGTTCGCGTCGATAGTCGAGACCGACCGTGATCGACACTTCACCCGCCCAGGTCGAGAACGGTTCACCGTGCACGGAAGCACCGGCGGCGTCCTGTTTCACCGTGGTATCTGTTTGCATGGTGCCCAACACGTAGGCAGCAGCTGCATCGGAGACCGAGCCGGACCCGAACGGATTGAGCGGCACGCAGCCTGGCGCAGCACCGCGGCCCTGATAATTCGCTGCTTCGACGATCGAGCGATCGCTGCCCAGCAGTGAATCGACGCGGCAGATCGGCGTGCCGTTCGGACCGATGACAGTGTCGATGGCGGCGCGCAGGTTGGAGTTGATCATCTGTCGATACGAACGAGCCGCGTAGGTGGTCTCGCCGGAGGCAACGTGCGCATCCCAGCCCCAACCCTCGCTGAATGTCCCTTCCAGGCCGAGGGCGCCGCGTTTCACCTTGTTACTGCCGCTCACGGTCAGGTACGGATCGTTGAATTCGCGCCAGCGTCGACCCATGCTGAAGGAGGAGATGTCATTGGCTTGCATCACGCCGCGAATCATCGGGTCGAGATACGCGTTGTCGCGTTGGATGGTGATGACGGGCTCGCCGTTCGGCGTGTAGTCCGGCATGGTCTGACCGAGGCTGTATGATTCGGCGTACGACAGTTCGGCGAATGCGGTGAGGTTGTCGGCGACATCAAACAACGTGCGCGCGAAGATGTTCTTTCGTTCCAGCGGCGTGGCGAGCGGATAGTTATCGCCATCGATGCCGCCATCGCCGCCGACCATCAAGTTCGGGCCGACGTTGGTACCGTAGTTGAAAGGCATGGCACGACCACCGGCGCCAAACTGATATCCACGCAGCGGCGAACCCACCGGAGCGACGATCACGCCTCCATCGGTGATGCCCGACGCGGTGACACCACGGCTCGCCACACGCGCGACCGGCTGGCCATCGACCGTGCCCGGTACCCAGCCCCAACGCGACCTGCCCCAGTCGCGGCTGTATTGATGAGCGACCTGGTCGAGCTCGCTGTATTCGCCGGCGATCATGAACTGACCACGCCCCCCGGCATATTCGCTGCCCCACGCCAGCGTGCTGGTTCGCTCGCGGTTATCGCCATGCTCGGAAAGACCGTACTGGACGCTGCCCTGAAAGCCATCGAGTTCTTTCTTCAACACCAGGTTCACCACGCCAGACACCGCGTCCGAACCCCAGGCGGCCGACGCGCCGCCGGTGACGACTTCGATGCGCTCGACCAGCGCCGAGGGCACTGCATTGATGTCGACGATTCCTGTGTTCGTCGTCGGTACGAAACGGCGCCCGTCGACGAGCGTCAGGGTGCGAGTCGCACCGAGACCGCGCAGGCTGATGAAGTTGCCACCCTGATTCTGGGTCGCCACGGTCGCCGACGCCGCCGAGCGCACTGCCGGCATTTCATAAAGCACATTGCTGACGTTGACTGCCAAACGCGCTTCCAATTCTTCGACACCCACGATGGTCGTCGGCGTCGGCGCATTGAAGCCGCTGCGCTGAATGCGACTCGCAGTGACGGCGACTTCTTCCAGCGGCGCGAGATCCTCATTGGTGGCGGCAGGCGCTCTATCGGTTGGCGCAGGCGTTGTCCTAGTCGCGGATGAACTCGGTGGGGTCTGTGGGGCTTGCGCCAGCATCATCGGTCCAGCGTCGCCGGTCCAGCGAATACGCTGACTGCGATTGTGCGCGCCAATGGCTTGACTGCTGACGACAATGGTGTTGCTCGCCGTCACTTCATAAATCAGCCCGCTTTGGGACAGCAAGATGGAAATGGCTTGCTCCGGGTTGAAGCGGCCGCTCAGCGATGGCGAGCGCGCATCGCCGAGCTTGCCGGCATCAGCGAGCACCTGCACATCCGCCTGACGAGAGAACTGCATCAGCGCCATCGCGATCGGTTGCGCCGGGATGTCGAACGATTTCTGTTCCGCCGCCAGTTCGGTGGCCTGGACGCTGCTTGCCGCGGCGAGCACAGCCACGCCGCGGGCACCGTTCGCAAGCACATGAACCAAATATCGGAGCGATGCAGAGCGAGTTGAGTTGGCGCGCGTCACGCTGAAATCCCCTTCCGTCCTTACGATCGTTGATGTGAAAGCAGCGCCAAGACGTTCAAGCGAACCAAACCGGCAAGCCTGGCGTGCGCGCGACCCATGCTGAATTCATCGAGGGGCGATGCCGATTCAGCATGTGGCCTGCCGGGCGCGTGCGATCGTGAACCGGGTTAAATGCAAGACGTGGCACAACGCTCAAGTGCTTCGTGAATTGCCGGTTTGCTCGCGATGAGCGTCTAGGCGTTTCTTGGATCAGAGTCGAACATGCGGAAATCAGACCCTCGGAAGGCCGGCCTCACATCCAGCGCTGCTCACGGCCTCGGAGACGACTCGCATGACCGTTCACGCGACGTCGCGTCGCTGTTCCAGCAGCACAACCAATTGCTGCTGCGGTTCCTGCGCGCGCGCCTCGGCTCTGAGCAGGAGGCGAAGGAAATCGCACAGGAGGCCTACGTCCGCCTGTTGCAGCTGGACCGCACCGGTGCGGTCAGCTTTTTGCGTTCCTACTTGTTCAAGGTGGCCATGAACCTGGCCATCGATCGATTGCGCGAACGCGCCAAACATCCGGTGCACGACAGCCCGGTGGAGCTATTCGACGATCTCGAAGACACGCTTGGCCCGGAGCGCGAAGCCATTGCCACCGAGGAGCTGGCGTTGCTCAACATCGCTCTCGCCGAGCTGCCGCCGAAGTGTCGAGATGCGCTGGTGTTGCATCGATATCACGACAAGACTCAGCGTGAGATTGCCGCTGAACTGGGCATCTCCGAACGCACAACCCGAACTTACCTGGTGCAGGCGATGTTCTATTGCAAGCTGCGATTGAACGGTCTGTCCGCTGCCGAAGCCGACGCGATGGTGCATCCATGAAGACGCCATCCTCACATCGTTCGGAACGTGAATCCCTGCGCATGCGTGAAAGTGTCGAATGGTGGGTGCGACTGTCGGATGGCGAAGCGCTCCGCGATGAGGAACTCGCGGCCTGGATGCGTTGGTACGAAAACGACGCCGACAACGCTCGCGCATTCGAGGAGATTCAGGGGCTTTGGGACAGTCTGGGCCAATTGCAGGCGCCGGAGTTGCTACTCGAGATGACCGCCCGGCGGCCAACGAGCGTGGGAGTGCGGAAGGGATTGGCCTGGAGCGCTCCCCTGCTCGTTGGCGTTGTGAGCGCCTGGGCGCTGGCAACGTTCGCGTTGATGCCAGCACCAGTAAAATTATCTCCCGCTGATGCGTTGGCGACTCGCATGGCGCAGAACCAGGAGGCCGTGTTGCCCGATGGTTCGAGGGTCGCGCTGGGCGCGCAGTCGAGTCTGGTGCTGGAATATGCGCCGGAGGCACGACATCTGAAGCTCACCCAAGGCCAGGCTTTCTTCAACGTAGCCAAGGACAAGACCCGTCCGTTCGCCGTGGACACCGGAGATTTGCAGATCCAGGCGGTCGGCACGGCCTTCGATGTGCGCAAGAACGATGGACGAGTGGCGGTCACGGTGACCGAGGGGGTGGTCGAGATCATCACCGATTCGGCTGCGCGCGATGCAGACCATTCGAAGCAGCCCACAGCGAGGAATCAAAGTACGCCGATTCGGGTCGCGGCGGGTTACCAGCTGATCTGGGACAAGGGTTCCGATGCGCGCGGTCACCGCCCCGGACGTAAAGAAACATTGCTGTTGTCGCAGGTAGATGCGGCCGGAATGATCGCATGGCGCGAAGGGCGACTCGAATACGTGAACGAGCCGCTGTCCGTGGTCATCGCCAACGTCAATCGTTATTCCGGGGGGCGCGTGATCGTGGCGGGCGACGACCTGGAATCCCTGAGCTTCACCGGCACCATCCTGGTCGATTCCATCGACGAGTGGCTGGCGGCCTTGGAACTTTCATTTCCCGTTAGCGTGCGCAAGCGCGATGACGGTTTATTGATCATCCGACGGTTGAGCGAGCCAGCCTCGAACGTGCGCACCGTTCCGATGTAGCGACTCCCGCTCCGCCGGCGTCAAGCGGTGCCAAAACTGGCTGCGAATGGCTGCATGTCGATTTCGGTCCTCATCCTGCGCCCTTGCTATTTCGACGCCTGCGGCTCCAGACCGACCGACGCTGGGCTCATCCCCCTCAAATAGGGGTGAGCCCGGCAGGGGCCGGAAAGTCGACATAACTCCAGCGCACCTCAGTTAATAACATCTGGAAGGGTCGCGCATGTCGGTCGCTCGGCGCTACACTTCGCGCCATTGCCAACGGGCATACAAACAAAAAATCGAACTCTCAGCGTGTACGGATACAGGAAGCGTTCTCGATGAAACATTCGCGGGCCGCCCGCCAGATGGGCTTGGTCGCGCTTACGGCTGCGTTGGTGACAATCCTCGCGGGCTGCGGCGGCGGTGGCGGTGGCGGTGGCGGCTCGACGCCTCCACCGAGCGGCAATCCGAATCCGCCCCAAACGTCGAGCCGCTTGACAGTGACGGGCACGGTCACCGATGCGCCGATCGCAAATGCCGTCGTCACGGCCACTGTCGACGGGCAGACCTTCAGGGCGAACGCAGACGCGAACGGCAAGTACAGCCTCGAAATCACACTGCCTCAGAATGCGACCAGTGGCTTCGTGACGTTGAACGCCAAGGGCGTGGGCGCGCAGTCCTATGTCGAATTCACCAGCCTGCTTGGCACATTCTCGTCGCTGCTCACGCAGGCCGGTAGCGACGCGATTCTTTCGAGCACCGAAAATTTCGGCACCCAGATCACCAACGTCAGCACCGCGCTGGCGGTCCTGCTGAAGGAAGCCAACGGCGGTCAGGCTGTGAGCAGCGAAACCTCGATACAAACCTTGTCCGCGGGCTTGAACAGTCAAGACATCTTGGATCTGGCGACCGCGATCAAATTGCTGGTCGATGCGGCCGAGGATTATCCGATGCCTAACGGACAAACCTCGCTGTCCGCCCTGCTCTCAAATACGACCGTGCGCGAGCAGTTGGTGGACGCCGTGTACTTGCTCGACCGGGCAACTTTCGTCGCCACTCAAAATGCAATCGTCAGCGATGCGACGGTGATCAAACCGATCACACCGGCTGCCCTGCCGAGCAATCTGCTTGCATCGACCCTGCCGATCGATGACGACAACACCTATGCTGGCGTGGATCGAGCCGTAGCATATGCATTCAATGCCAACGGTACCGGCACCGCCAGCACCGGCAGCTGGCATCGGAATACGACTTGGCGCGTCAGCGGCGGCAGCATCGAAGTCGCGTTCGACGATCCGATCCCCATGTGGGTCACCGAACCTGGCGTGTGTCCTGAGTTGGGTTACGGTTATGCCCCGCTCGGCCTACCCGTGGACTACCGCATCGAAGGCGTGACGTTACGTCAGTTGAGCGATCGCATGCTGGCGGTCACCGAAGATCGGGTTGTGACTTATCGCGAATGCGGCGGCCCGACCGGAGCGGAGTCGGTCACGGTGGCTCGCACCCTCATCGACGCCAGCAATTCCCAATCAATCGACCCAGCCGGACTGCGTGATAGCACCCGAACGCTATGGGTTTATGACGCCTATTCGGAACCTCCGGTCGAGGACACTCTGGCTGTGGTCGTCATGCCGGACATTGCGGACCTGCAGTCCAACGGCACTGGCACCACCCGCGTACTCAACAAACAGTTCACCTGGGCAGTGGATGCCAGCGGCAAAGTCATCACCGCGACATTTACCGATGGCACGGTGGCCAAATACAGGTCGTTGCGTGAGATCGATAGCGTGGCGACTGACGTGCTTTATGACCTCGCCCTGCCAACGGGCAGGCGCAACGTAGGCGCGGGCGTGTCGATCCATGCCGATCCAGCGCGACCGTTTGCATTCACTGCCGACAACGTCCCGGGCCGTCTTTACTCGCTGGGCATCGGCGAGGATGGCGCGCCCCCGGGAGACAAAGGCTACCGCTATCGGTTCGAACCGGGCGGCGCAGGTTCGGGGGAAGATGACTTCGTCGACGAGTTCGGCAACATCGAAGCCCAGGACGCGAACCAGCACCCCAGCTGGGCACGGTTCTGGTACATCGACAACCAGGACCTGGTCATCGAACGCACGCGCTCGATGCTCGATCCCACCGTTTACAACTGCGCCCCGGGGATGGATCCAATGTGCCTGGTGGACCGCCAGTGGCGTATCTTCCCACTCGCGGCTGCTGGCGCTCGTAGCTACTCGTTGGGGATCTTTCGCAGCTCCTCCAACGGTGTGGACGAGTCGTCCTGGCGGGAAACCTACATCGCCATGTACGACCACGAAGGGTTCGGTGAATCCGTACCCAGCGGCAAGCCGCGAGTCGCCGCTAAGAACAGCGTACGTCAGACCCGTGCCATTGGCCCGGCTCAGCTCGAGCCATTGCGAGAGTCACGTGAGCGTCGGTCGCGTGCTCACCACTGACGCGTCACCATCGCTCGCACATCGTCCGCCAGCTTCTTCAAGCTGGCTTCGACGGTGTAGAACAGATGGCCGCCCTGATAGTACGAGGTGCGCACGCGATCCATCGGCCAGCCCGCCTGTGATACCAGGTAGTCCATGGCCCCGATGGTCGTCTGCGTGTCGTAATAGCCGTTGCCGACGAACACGCGGAACTTCGGATTCGCTTTCATCACGTCGCGAACCTGAGTGACATACGGCCAATCGCCGAACGGCGACTTGTTGGGCCCCCAGTCCCAGCCGTTCAAGCCCGCACCCGCGGTCGGCATGCCGGTGAAGTAAGGGCCGATGTCGGGCACTTTCAGCTCCTTGTGAAAGTGCTCGATGGCCGCAGGCGAATAGCGAGACGCGTAGCCGGGCAATTCTTCATCGTGATTGCCTTGAGCCGCCGGCCGCTTGTAGCGCGCGTCGTTGGTGTCGAGCACGTAACCGGGAAACAGCAGCTGCTGATATTGGGTCTTGGTGACTTTCAGATCGCGTTCGAGATACGTCCGCGCGGCCAGGCCGGTGAACTCCTGGAGCTTCTGTGCAACGGCCTGCCGGCGTTCAGGCGCGGCCGTGTTGCCGAGGAATAGAACGTTGAGATATTCGCCAGCGCCGTAGTCCCGGGCATCCTTGATGAATTGGTCGAAGGTGCGGCCCTTGCGATCCGCGACCTCGTGGCTCCAGCCGATCGCAGCCAGGGTCGGCAGCGAGACGACGTAGCTCAGAATGTTTCCTGGTCGTTGCGCGTACTCGATGATATTGACCGCTTGACCCAGCAGCATGATGCCATCGAGCGGCATGCCCGCCTTCTGCAATTGTTCGGCCGCCTCCACCGCCCGCATCGTGCCGTAGCTTTCACCGACCAGATATTTCGGCGAAGACACGCGGCCATGAGTTCTCGCCCATTGCTGCACCAGATCGGTCAGCTGCCTGCCGTCGGCAACGACGGAGAACTGACTCTCGGGCGTCACGCCCGGCAGCGTGCGGCTGAAACCGGTATTCGCGGGATCGAAGATCACCACGTCCGCCACATCGAACGGCGCATAAACATTATCGACGATTTTGAAAGTCGCAGGATCGACGCTGATGTCGTCAGGAATCGCGACGCGCTTCGGCCCGAACGCGCCCATGTGCAGCGGTGTCGTGGCGACGATGGGACCGCCATTGAAAACGAACAGCACCGGACGCGCCGACGCATCGCTGCCTTTGGCGATATAGGAAGTCGAGACCAAACGCGCGACAGGCTTGCCGGACGTGTCGGTGACATCGAAGGGCTCGACAACAGCCTCGTACTTGATCCGTTTGCCACCGAACGTCCCCTTGTGATGGGTCACGATAGGCCCCGAGATGTTCACCGCTCCGAACGGCGACGCCGGCACGTCGGCGGACGCGTCGATCGAGCAAGCGGCGATGGCCAGCGTTGCGATCGCGATGGCGGCGGAAAGGTGCTTACGAATCATGGGAACGTCCGATCAAGGATTGAGCACAGATTGGATATAGCGATCGCGCAACTGACGATTGCGCGCGGCCAGCGATTGTTCGACGCCGCGGATCATCACCATTCGAGCGACGGTCGTCGTTTCCAGCGGGTCGCCGCTCCAGAGCACCAGATCCGCATCCTTGCCCTGCTCTATCGAGCCGAATCGATCGGCGAAACCGAACATGCGGGCCGGGTTGATGGTGATGGCGGCCAGGGCGTCGTGCGGTGAGAGCCCGAAGCGGGCCGTGCGTCCGGCAATGAACCTCGGCGTGCGGATCAGGTACACGATACGAGCCACGCTGGGCTTGAACGCAATCAGCACCCCGGCGTCGCGCAGAATCCTGGCGTTCTCGTACGTGGCGTTCAAGCTTTCGAAGGTGAAGGCCTGGTTCTCTTCGGCGTCGAGCACCACGGGCACCTTGGCAGCGGCGATCTCATCCGCCAGCATCCAGGCTTCTGCCGCGCCGGACAGAATGATTTTTATGTTCTGCTCGCGAGCCAGCGTGAGAATGTGATGGATGTCGGGCGCCCGATCGACTTCCACGAGCAGCGGCTGGCGACCTTCGACCACCGGGATCAGCGCTTCGAGATCGGCGCGCGACAGCGATTGTTCCTCCATGCGCGCCACATCGAAACTGCCGCGATTCTTCGCGTAGGCGCGCGCGTCTGAGAACGCCTGACGAAGCCTGACCTGCAACGCCCCCTGCCCGCCGCCCGCGACCGCCTCGCCCTGCTCGCCCGTATCCAGAAACATCGCGGCGCGCCGTTTGACGGTGAGATCGCTGCCCTCGCCCAAGTGAATGATCGCGACCTGGCCGCCGAAGATCCGGGTCACATTCGGACCGCCGGGTGCGTTCGGCGCGACGACCGCTCGGGTGACACCCTCGATCCGTGCCTCGCCGATCTGGGGAGACGTGGGCACGACGTCGTAGGAAACATCGAAAGCTGCGCTGAGCAAGGGATTGGTGGACGCGCGACCGGCATAGCCCGAGCCGATCGTGTCGTTGATCGCAAGTGGCGTAACGGTTGCGACCAGGCCGGGCGTGAGGATTTGACCTTTGGCGTCGATCACGCGCGCATTGCTCGGCACGGCCACAGACTTTCCGACGGTCGCAATCGTTCCATCGCGAATGATGACGGTGCCGTTGTCGATGTCGCCGGCAGCGCCCATCGTGAGGATGCGAGCGTTGGTAATCGCGACCGTTTCTGCGTGCGCCGTCGTCGCGAGTACCAACAATAGCAGTGCTCTAAGCAACATCATGGCGCGCTCCCGAGCCCTTCAGGTGCCGGTCGCGGCGGAGGAATCGGGCGGCGTACATTCCCGAGTTCGAAATCGGAGGCCGGCGCCTGCGACGGCGCCGCGCGATCTTGCACCAGCACGCCGTCGATGAAGACGAGATCCGGCATCGAGTACACACTGAAAGGATCGGCGCTCCAGAGCACCACGTCCGCCATTTTGCCGGGCTCGAGCGAACCGGTACGATCGGCGACGCCGATGATTTGCGCTGGATTGATGGTGAGCCAGCGAATCGCCTCTTCGGGCGTCGTACCCAATCCCGCCTCGCGTCCGGCCGTCATCGCGCGAGCCGCTTCGTGATTGAGATGTTGCAACAACATCACGTTGTCGGAATGCATCGCGGCCACGCCGCCTGCTTTGGCGACGAACGCGGCGTTCTCCATGATCGAGTCGTAGGCTTCCATCTTGTAACCGGACCAATCGCCCGCCCAGGTCACGACAGCGATCTTTTCTCGCGCCAGCAAGGGAGCGATCTTGAAAGCCTCGGTGGCGTGATGAAACGCGGCGATCTGAAAGCGGAACTCGTGCGAGAGGTCGATCATCTGCACCATCTCGTCAGCCCGATAACAATGGATGTGAACCTTGATCTCGCCGCGCAAGGCCGCGCCGACGGTCTCGAGCATCAGATCGCGCTTCGGCGGATCGCCGCCCTGTCCCGCGCTCGCGCGTTGATGATAGTCCGCCCACTTTTGCGCGTAGTCCGCCGCCGCGATGAACGTGGTGCGATAGCCGAGCATGTTGCCGGCTCGCGTGGCCGGCCGTCCGGGGCCGCCGGTCGGGTTCTCACCGCAGGCCATCTTCAACCCATACGGCGCGCTGGGAAATTTCATTCCTTGCGTGCTGCTGGAGCTCACATTCTTCAGCGTCACGGTGCGGCCGTTGAAGAGCGTGCTGGACCCCGGCAATATTTGTAACGTCGTGACACCGGCCGCCCGCGCCCGCTCGAACATGGGATCCTGTGGCCAGATCGCATGCTCGATCCAAATGCCACCGGCGGTCGAGCCGGTTTCGTTGCCGCCTTCACCATTCGCCGCGCCGGGACTCGAACCCGAACCGATGTGCGCATGAGGATCGATGATGCCTGGCGTAACCCAGCGACCGGCCGCGTCGATCACGCGCGTGCCTTCCGGAATCGTAATGTCACGACCGACGGCCGCGATCTTTCCGTCCCGGATCAGGACCGAGCCGCCGTCGATGAGAGGACCCGTCGCCGTCAGCACCGTGGCGTTGATGATGGCGACTGCAGGCGAGGCCGCTGGTCGATACGTCGACGCGAATGGATCGGGGCGCTGAGCCGGATCAAGGCCCGGCGGCACGGCACGAGGCGCCACCGCCGCGGGCTTCGCAGGCACTGTCTGGCACGCAGTTACGAAAGACAACGCCGCGATCGTGCTCGCGACAGCGATGAGCTTACCAAGCGACATCAATCTATTTCTTCGCTCCAGCAACGAACGCGCGAACATCTCTGGCGAGCGCCTCGCGCGCTTCGGTGCCCAGATAAGGCATGTGTCCCGAGGGATAGAGATAAAACTGCGTGGCCTCCAGCGGGATGCCAGCATGGGTGACGGTGTAGTCTGCCGCGCCGAGCGTCGTCACCAAATCGTAGTAGCCCGTGCCGACCATGAGCCGCAGGTGCGGATTCCGCCGCATGGCCACTGCAAGGTCGGTGGCGAAATTCTTATCGGCGCCACCGCCAGGGCCGCGACCGTAGTCCCAAGACGCATTCACGGCACGGAACGCGATGGCCTGATACGTGTCGTCGATAGCGACGCCCAACTCTTTCCTTGCATACATGTTGTAGGCGGCAACGAAGCCCGGCACGTATTGCCCCATCGCAGGATCGTCCGCGACCGGATCTTTACCGCTGGCGGCCAACGGCAGCGTGTAACGACCGTCATACATGCCGATCTCCTTGAATTGATCGGCGAGCAACGAGCGAGCAAACACGCTCGCATCGATGCGCAGGTTGTTCTCACGCACGACCGCTGGTGACAACCCGGTCAGCGTTGCAAGCCCATTCACCACGGCGTCGCGCTCGTGTCCGGTCAATCGCGAGCCCGCATACAACGCGCGCTGATACTCCTCATGGATGAATTGGTTGGCCGCTTCGACCTGCCCCGCCGCCGAGCATCCGGCCGCCACCTTGCCGTGATAACAAGCCGTCGCAGCGAGCGTCGGCAAGGTATTGAGATAACGACCGTCGTCTCCCGCGGAGCCGCTCATGTCCATCGACTGGCCGAGCAGAATGACGCCGTTGAGCGTGATGCCCTCCATCGCACCGGTCTCCATCGGTCCGCCCGCGAGCAATCTTGCGACCACCGCGGCGCGAATCGTTCCGTAGCTCTCCGAGAGCAGAAACTTCGGCGCGTTCCATCGATCGTGCTCGCGCGTCCAGCGTTGGATCAGATCCACAGTCACCCTCGCGTCCTGCGCCGTGCCGTAGAACTGTTCCGGCTTGCCATCTGGCAGGATGCGGCTGAAACCCGTGCCGACCGGATCGATGAGCACGATGTCGGCGACGTCGAGCGGACTCTCCGGGTTGTCGACGGTGTTGAACGGCGGCGCCGTTTCGGGCTTCACCGCGTCCTTGAAGTCGACGCGACGGGGGCCGACGTAGCCCATGTGCAGCCAGAGGGAGGCCGAGCCCGGGCCGCCATTGAAAACAAACATGACGGGCCGCTGCGCTCCCTTCGGAACGTCGGTGCGCAGATAGCTGGTCGTGAAGATGCTTGCCGTGCGCTTGCCGGCCGCATCGGTGATGAAGTTCTCCTCGACGATGGCCGAGTAGCGCAGCTTCTGCCCGCCGAAGATCCCTTCGTGATTGGAGGCGAAGCGGCGTGCCTCAGCTTCAGCGGCGTGACTCGCGAGCGGTGCCCCAGCTGCAACCGCCAGGATTACCAGCACTGTGCGTGCAATTCCGAATCGTTTCATCGCAGAACTTCGCGTGAATGCCCAGGTCGTGCTGACGGCCGAGGATCCCGCCAGGTTCAAGTTGTTTTCATGCGGGCTTGACGCCGGCCCGGGAAAATTTTGCCACCGGGGGCGCGCATACTCGTTTCCTTTTCAGCGAGGAAGCCGCTGGATCAGGAATCGTTCATGCACGATCCAGGCGACGGAGCGGCCGAATGTTTCTAATCGTCAGCGCAGCTGGCTGTCCTTACTGCCGCGCCGGTTGTAACCGCTGAAGGCGGCCCGCTCCTTGTCTTCGGCTTCCTGGCAAGGAATGCACAGGCGGACGCCCGGGATGGCCTTGCGACGCGCTTCTGGAATCTCCGCGCCACAATCGGCGCAATGGGTCAGCCCCGGACCGTTGGGCAGCAGGCTCTTGGCGCGCTCCACGGCGTCTTTCACCGTCGCGTCGATCTGATCCTGAACCGCGCCGTCGCCGGCCCAACCTGTGGCCATCGTCACCCTCGAAGCTGAATGGTTTCCGAAACCTTTTATTGTGGACGAGTGTAGTTCACTCAAGGCCCGGCGCCGCGCGCCGCATGGGCTTCATCTCAGGGCAACTACGTCTCGTGCGGACCTGTAAGAGAGCGTTACCTAAGCAAAGCGACCACATTCCGTAACAAACCCGGTCGCAGTGCCAAAAAACTCTCGCAGAGCCGTTGCCTTTCGAAGTCGCTGGAGTATATTCCGGCCATACACGCTTGAGCGGACGAACAAAATGTCCGCCGGGCGGACTGAGTCACTTCTCAGCTATCGCTCGCCGTTGTTGTTGCTGGAACGATCGATTGATCCTTGGCGCCATCAGCGGCTAACCCATCCGGGAGTCAGTTGAATGAGCAGCGCCTGGGAGAATTTTTTCGCCGCCACGGTCGTGCTTGCCTCCGCCGGGCCGATCAAGCATCGGCTGGTCGAAGCGTTTCGCGAGCATCTGGCGGATCTGGAAGAAGAAGAGCTGCCGCGGGAGATCCGCGACGAATTCACCTCTTTGTCCACCTCCATGTCCTGTGTCCGCCCGATGAAGGGCGAAACCGCCATTCAGGCGACCGTCCGCAAGATGTCCGATTCGGAAGCCGGTGGCTGCGCCGTCCGCATCGTCGGCATGCTCGGTGTGCTGGCCCGCCTACAGGCCGCACAGCGTGCACCGAAACTGCGCGCGGTGGGTGAGGACTGAGTCCGAGGACTCAGTCCCAAGGACTGGGTCAATCCAGCTTGAACTCGATGGTGTCCCAGCGGGCCGTGTCCTCGTGACGGGCCTGCCGACGGATCGCGTCCGCGATGGAGCGCTCGTTCCACTCGACGATCTCATCGCCGAGCGCTTCCAGCTGCACCGGCACTTTTTCCTTGACGCCGAATTTCTCCAGCACGATCACCGGCTTTTCCAGGCCCTTCGCGCAGTTCAACTGGAAGTCGATCAACTCCCGATGCCGTTGATACAGCGCCGCCGGCACGATCACGCATTCGGCGAGGCCGATCTGCTTGCGTAATTCTTCCTTCATCGCCTCGCGCGAGCTGGTGGCGAACTCCGGATTGCTACAGTTGCGGTAGTAGAAGTTGTGCGAACTCTCCAGATACTCGAACACACGGTGATAATCGTCCGAGGGCTCGAACGCATGACTGACGAACAGCCGCACCGGATTGTGTTGAGAAATACTGCCCACTTGGCTCGCTCCCGCCGCGATGATCGACCCATTCTAATCCATAATGCTGCTGTAGAATGCGCGCTGTCCGCTCGGTCCTAAGCCGATGATTTGAGCCCACGTCAACACGATGCGCTTCGTTTTGTACAACATCCGGTACGCCACCGGTTTCGGCCCGGCCTTCCACTTGCCGGTGCCGGGCGCAGGGTACCTCCGCACCAATACGCGCGTTCTGAACGGCATCACCGAGTGGCTCAAATCGCTCGATCCCGACCTGGTCGGGCTGATCGAGATCGACACCGGCTCGATCCGCTCGGGGCTGGTCAATCAAGCCAAGCAGATCGCCGATTCGCTCGGCCACTATTCGACCTACCAGTGCAAATACGGCACGGCGTCGATCAACCAGCTGATGCCGATCGTGCGCAAGCAGGGCAACGCGTTTCTGGCGGCGCCACGCGTCGAGGGCGAGCGCTTCCATTACTTCGAGACCGGCATCAAGCGCCTGATCATCGAGCTGGAGCTCGAGGAGTGCGCGATCTTCCTGGTGCACCTGTCGCTGAAGTTCCGCCATCGTCACGACCAGCTGCGCCATCTGCACGAGCTGGTGAAGCGCGCCAGCAAGCCGGTGATCGTGGCCGGCGACTTCAACACGTTCTGGGGCGACCATGAGATCTACCTGTTCATGGAAGCCTCGGGGCTGAAGAGCGCCAACCGTCTCGGCCTGCCCTCGTACCCCAGCCACAAGCCCCGCAAGGAGCTGGACTTCGTGCTGTATTCCAACGGCATCGAGGTGACCCAATTCGATGTGCCGGACGTGCGTTTTTCCGATCACCGGCCGCTGATCTGCGATTTCAATATCCGACCGCGAACTTGAACAACAACTGCGGGAGTCGATCATGACCGAAGCCTCGACCGTCGCGAGCGGCGCCGCCCATTGGCGTTTGGAGACCGAAGCGAATGGCATCGCCTGGCTGGTCATCGACAAGGCCAATGCCGCGGTAAACAGCCTGTCGCGCGAGGTGATGGAGGAGCTCGACGCGATCCTGACCGCCCTCACCCGCTCGCCCCCGAAGGCATTGATCGTCGCCTCGGCCAAGAGCGGTTTCATCGCCGGCGCCGACATCAAGGGTTTCGTCGGTATCGATTCGCCCGAAGCGGCCTATCGAATGGTCCGCCAGGGTCAACAGGTGGTCGACAAGCTGGCCGCGCTCCGATGCGTCACGGTCGCCGCGATCAACGGCTTCGCGCTTGGCGGTGGTCTGGAAGTGGCTTTGGCCTGCCGTTACCGCGTAGCGGCCGACGATCCATCGGTGACGCTGGGCTTTCCGGAGGTGCAGCTCGGCGTGCATCCGGGCCTCGGCGGAACGGTGCGGGCCGTGCAGCTGGCCGGTCCGATTGCCGCGATGGACCTGATGCTCACTGGCCGGCACATCCGTCCCAAGCAGGCGCTGCAAATGGGCCTGGTCGACAGGCTCGCGCCCCCGGCGCAACTGCGTGATGTCGCCCGGCAGATCGCGCTGAACCCGCCGCCGGTGAAGACGATGTCACTTAAAAATCGTCTGCTGAACCTGGGCCTCGTGCGCCCCATCCTCGCCGGCCAGATGCGCGCGCAGGTGGCAAAGCGAGCACGGCCCGATCATTACCCCGCACCGTACAAGTTGATCGAGCTGTGGCAGGACTACGGCAGCTCCGGCGAGCGCGCGTACGACGCCGAAGCGCGCTCGATGGGGAATCTGCTGTGCACGCCGACTTCCCGCAATCTGGTGCGGGTGTTCTTTTTGCAGGAGCGGCTCAAATCCGCCGGCAAGAGCGGCGGCGAGCCGATCAAACATGTGCACGTCGTCGGCGCGGGCGTGATGGGCGGCGACATTGCTGCCTGGTGCGCGGCGCGCGGTCTCACGGTGACGTTGCAGGATCGCGAGGAGAAATACGTCGCGCCCGCCATGGAGCGCGCTCGGAAATTCTTCGAGAAGCGCTACCCGGATCAAGCAAAGCGCGACGAGGTGATGGGCCGCCTGAAGTCGGACGTTGCCGGCGCGGGCGTGCCCCAAGCGGATCTCGTGATCGAAGCGATCTTCGAGAATCTCGAAGCGAAGCGCGAGCTGTATGCCCGCGTCGAGCCGCAGCTGAAACCGAATGCCGTGCTTGCGACCAACACCTCGAGCATCGTGCTCGAACAACTGGCCGAGAAGCTCGCGCAACCTCAGCGACTGATCGGCCTGCACTTCTTCAACCCGGTCTCGCGCATGCCACTGGTCGAAGTGATTCAGGGAGCGAATACCGATCCGAAGCAGGTGCTCGCCGGCCTCGGGTTCGCACGGCAGATCGACAAGCTCGCGATCGCTTGTCACAGCGCGCCGGGATTCCTGGTGAATCGAGTGCTGATGCCCTACCTGAGCGAAGCCGTGCGCGCGGCCCAGGAAGGCATTCCGCTGGCACTCATCGATCGCGCCGCGGAGGAATTCGGCATGCCCATGGGACCGATCGAGCTGGCCGACGTGGTCGGTCTCGATGTGGTCATGAGCGTCGGCAAAGTCTTTTTCGAGACCGGCGCCGAGGTGCCGCCGGTGCTGGCGACGCGCTTCGCGGAGAAGAAGTTCGGCAAGAAAACCGGCGAAGGCTTTTACGTCTGGCAGAACGACAAGCCGGTGAAGCCGCCCTACGTGGGCCAGAGTGCGCCCGAAGATTTGCAGGACCGCCTGCTGCTGCCGTTGGTCAACGAGGCGGTCGCGGTGCTGCGGCAAGGCATCGTCGAGGACGCCGACCTCATCGACGCCGGTGTGATTTTCGGAGCCGGCTTCGCGCCTTTCCGGGGCGGGCCTTTGCAATACGCCCGGGCGCGTGGCGTGGACGCCATCATTGCCCGATTACAAGAGTTACAAAGGGCCCACGGTGACCGCTTTGCCCCGGACGAAGGCTGGGATTTAGTGCGCTGATCGCCGCGGGTAGCGCGGTCTTTCCGGCAAAACGGCTGTGCTACCATCCCCGGCAGATCTATAGCACAGCTGCAGTTCCGGCCCCGCGCTGCTTCGCATCGCGTTGCTCGGGCAACTGCTCCCTTCGACACTGGAGACACATGGAGAGCAAGCCGCTCGATCTTGGCCTGCTTCGGTCATTTTCCCCGCTCGACGGACTGAAACCCGAGAATCTGCAGACGTTGGCGCGCAAGACCGTGTTGCGCGAGCTGTCCGCCGGCCGCTTGCTGTTCAAGGAAGGCGATAGCGACAAGCGCACGTATTACCTGGTGAGCGGTGTCCTCGAGTTGTTGAAGGACGATCGCAGCGTGAGCGTGTTACGCGGCGGCTCTCCCGAAGCCCGCAATCCCATCGCTCCTTTCACGCCCCGACGCTACACCGCTCGCGCCGTCTCCGAGCGCGTCGAATTCATCGCCATCGACAGCGACATGCTCGACATGATGCTGACCTGGGACCAGACCGGCTCTTACGAAGTCGGCGTGCTGAGCACCGCCAACGAGCAGGCGGCAAGCGACGACTGGATGACGACGCTGTTGCAGACCAAGGCGTTTCATCGCATTCCGCCGGCCAACATTCAGGCCATTTTCATGCGCATGCAGCGTATGGAAGCCAAGGCCGGCGACGTCATCATCAAGCAAGGCGACGACGGCGATTTCTTCTACGTGATCGTCAAGGGCAAGTGCCTGGTCACGCGTGAGACGCCGCTGAACAAAGCCGGCATCAAGCTCGCCGAGCTCGGCATGGGCGATACCTTCGGTGAAGAAGCCCTGATCGCCGATTCGAAGCGCAACGCGAACATCACCATGCTCACCGACGGCGCGCTGATGCGCCTTGCCAAGGACGACTTCCGCAAGCTGCTCAACGAGCCCATGTTGCATTGGGTGACGTTCGAGCAGGGCAAGGAGATCGTCGCTCGCGGCGGCAAATGGCTGGACGTGCGCCTGCCGAGCGAATTCGAAACGTTCCACCTCGAAGGGGCGCTCAACCTGCCGCTGTATTTCATTCGCCTGAAGTTGAAGTCGCTGGACCCGAAGCTGCACTACGTCGTGGTGTGCGATACGGGCCGGCGCAGCTCGGCGGCGGCCTACATCCTCGCGGAGCGGGATTTGAATGCGTCGGTGTTGAAAGGCGGCCTGGGTGCCGCGGACGTGAAGCGCTGAGGGGCGTGATTACATCGTGTGGGTATCTTTCTCGGTAAATCAGTAACTTACCGGTGAAAAGTAACCTTTTGTAAGCTACTGCCCTCTTCTCTCCAAAGCCCCGTTCACAAACTGGGTGCGCTGACTTCGCTGTTGTTCAACCAACTTCAGCGGAGTCTCACATGCAATTCGAAGTCGGACCCATGCCCTTCTGGCTGCTGGCCACGCTGGTGGCCGCAACGGTCGTCCTGATCCTCCTCCTGCGCTATTCCTGGAAGCTCGGCAAGGCCGAACGCGCCAAGGCTGCGCTGGCTGAGCGCGTAGAGCCCGATCAGGAGCATTGGTCCGCGTACCAGCAGTACGGCGAGCCTCCCGCCTCGAATTTGCCTTCCCGGCCTTCCAGCCGGTGAAGCAATGAAGCGGCCGAACGCGGTGCCGTTAACACCGCGCCGGCCTGACCACCACGTTGACCTATGGAGTCATCGCAATGGCTAAGCCAATTGTCTCACACGGTTCCCCGGCGACCGAGAAGCCGGTCACGCCCACGCTGCAACAAAAACACACCTCAACGCTGAAAGCCTCGAAAAACCGGCACCCCGGCCGCAGCGGCGCGATTCAGCGCGTTCGCTCGCGTCGCAAAGGAGGTGCGTGATGAGTGCCATCCGCAGAGCGCTGCCGGCTCCGCACGAGCGGGTGTATGTCGCAGCCAGGGAGTACGGCTGGGGCGTCCTGGTCGAGTACATGGCGAACAGCATCGAAGAACTGGTCGCGGCTGGCGCTGCCCCTCCGATCGCCGCAAAGGACCGGCGGCAAAAGTTCGACGTGAACGGAGACTCGTTTACGGTCAAGAAGAAACCGCTCAAGAGCGCGCCGAACCGAGTGCTGCTGGTTCGGTGGATTCGCAAGGGAAATGCGCGAGCGCTGCCCGGTGTCCGCGAGTGCCTGGAAGCGCAGGATCAACCCGCAACGTCGAACCGCTCGGAATGGATGGAATCCGTTCTGCGCAATGCCGCCGGCGCTTTCGGCGATCAGCCGCTGCGCGCGAAGTGCAAGACCGTTGGTCGCTTCCAGCGGCCAGTCGACTACGCCACCGCTGGCGCCCTGATCATTCCCGATTGGGTGCGCATCCAAGCATTGGTGACAGTCAATCGGGTGCGGTCATGAGCCGCAAGCGTGTATCCAGGGCGGCACTGCTGAATGCCGAGCTGCGACGCCTGCAGAAGGTCAATGCGATTCTCACTTGCGTGGTCGTCGCAGCCGAGTTCGCCGACGAGAAGATCGATCTCGGCGATGCCGTTCGCGTTGCGCTCAAGCTCGTTCGGGAAAGCGTCAGCGGCCTGGACCAACTCACTGCGCGAGGTGCGCCGTGAGCGTCATCAAGATCGAATCAAGGAGATATTTCGCAGCCCTCGGCAAGCACATCACAGTGCTGCGGAAGAATCTCAAGTTCACGCAGGCCGAGTTAGCCCGCGCGGTCGGGGTATCTCAGCAGTGTGTTTTCGCTTGGGAAGCAGGGGAACGCCGCGTGTCGGTGCTACTCCTTGCCAAGCTCGCAAAGGTGTTCTGCGTGCCGGTGGAGGACTTGATCTATCTCGCCCGACCTCGCGATCGACAGGGACGGCTCTCGCCGAAGGCGATGCGTCACGCCGAACGGTTGCAGGCGCTGCGCAAAACCGATCAGCGGTTTGTGATTCGCATCATCGGCGTGCTGGAGGACGCGCACGGACGGCACTGATTGCCACGCAACTGAGCTTGCCCCCGGTGCTCGCGGCCGGGGGCTTTTTATTTCCGCTGCACCAGGATATCGTTGCGCCCAGTCTGGATCGGCCTTCGCTTCGGCGATTGAACGCGGCATGGCAGGGCATGTTGCGGAGTTGGCAACGGGCACCGATCCTCACGTCGCCAACTTCCTCTCAAACCATTCGTTATAGAGGAATAGCAATATGCCAGTTGAAACGTTGAGCCTGAAAACACTGCGAAAGAAGGCCAGCAAGCTTGGTTGGTCGGTACGCCATCACCGGAACTACAACCGGAGAGCGGGCAACGACGGATACGTGGTCATAAATGCACCACGCAACTATCCAGTTACCGAGCCGCTCGATGAGATTGAGTTACGCGGCTGGCTGGTCGATCGCATAACAACGGAAGATTGGGCCAGCTGACCACTCCCAAAGGCCCGCGTGCTCGATGGCGCGGGCCTTCTACTGCCCGAAATATTTCTCGATCGGCACCTCAACAGAATCCCACGTCCATCCGTCGAACTGCGGATCGTTCTGCCACTCGGACAGGGGCCGAGTCGTCGGCAGACCGCCGCCGTCCTCGGCAATGGTCTCGCAAAACGCGTCGATGGCCTCGCGCGCATTGTCGAACGCTTCCTCGATGGTGTCGCCCGCGGAGAAACATCCCGGCAGATCCGGCACCACCACGCCGAAGGCCGTTTTCTTGGTCCCCGGCTCGATTGCAAGCGTGAATTTCATAGTGCCCTTATTTCACCAGACCGAAGTCACCGCCGCCAGCGGGGCGGCGGCGGTGACATCTCAGCCCGCGGGAGTCGCTTCGGCTTCCGACTGATCGCCTCGGGCCTTGGCCTGCTGCTGATCGCCTCCGTCGCGAGGCTGCGAGCCGAACCGGAGGCCGCCGCTCGGATGCGCCGAGCTGCCGAAATGAACCTCAACCGATTGCTTCTGACTGGACATCTGTTTATCTCCTACGCATTCAAATCGATGACAGGGACACGGAACAGCGCGCCGATGGAATGATCCGACTTCTCCGCGGTCACGTAGACGTAATCGCCGAGATTGCCGAGGGCCGAGCTAGCGAGCTCGTACACTCCGCTAGCGTTTGTCGTGCCGCTCGTGGTCGAGTACAGCGTCGTCCCGGCGTTGCTGCTCGAGCGAACCGCAACGATCAGGCCGGTGAGGTTCACCGCCAGCGCGCCCGTATCGGTATCGCGCAGCGTGAGCCGGATGCCATTGCTGCCGACGCCGCCTGCTGCCGCGAACGTATCCGAGCCCGACTCAGTCGCCGCCATCGATCCAGTGCTGCTGCTCGCCTCGCTGTAGTCGAGATAGATGTCCCACTGACGACTCGCATCCGTCTTGATGGCGGCGCTGATGTCAGCCGGAAATGTCGGGTGAAGCGTTCCACCCTCGTCGGTCACGTAGTTCGGCACACCGGCTGAGCCGTTCTGGCCCTGCGCGATCACGACGCCGGTGGTTTCGGTGGCCGCGACGGCAAGAATATAAGTACCTGCCGACAATGCCTGGCCGGCGAAGCTCAGCTGGTACAGTGCGAACGTCGTCGCACTGTTGATCGCGCCGGTCAAGATCGATGTTTGATACAGCAACGCGCCCGTGGTCGTGTAGATGGCGGCCCGGACATTGTTGGCATTCGCTGCCGTCTGTTCACGAAGCCACACACCGATGTGGTTGAGGGTGCAGTTGACAGGAACGGTTACCTGTCTGAGAACTCCCATGTGATCGTAAACGGCCCACTCGCGACCGCCGCTGGGAGTTAATTGTCCGACTTGTGCCATGGTTCACCAGGCTTATTGTTGTTGTTCGATGCCCGCCGCCGATCGGTGCGCTTGGTAGCGCGGGAGGTGTGATCGCGCGAGCTGTGCCGGTTGGTTGTGGACGGGCCACTCATGCACTTACGCCCGTCCGCCTATTTCGCTTTCGCGACCCGGGCGGCCCGGGGGACAAATGTTTCTTAGCCGGGCGCAGCGCCGTTGTTTTTCTGCCATGAGCGGAAATCGGTGAACCCGCAGCCGAAATCAAGGCGAACCTTGAAACTAACGCCGTCGACGATGAAGCCAGTCTCAGTCTCGACCTGCGGACCCTCGGAGCCGGCAAGGTGAGCAACTTCCAAGCCGCCCGAGGTTTGGTCGCCGATCACGTACCAAGCTGTGGTTGAAACAGCATCCAATCTCGGCTCGACAATGAGTTTCAGCTTGCCGGGAAACGGATTCACGTCGCTGCTCTTGGTTGCGTCGATCGCAGTCAGCACCTGTTCAGCAACAGTTTCGAGACTCGCGGGCACAAGCAACCATCGCGGCGTGATGTTGATGACGCGGCCGTCCATGTTCTTTTGCAGACGCATGCTCTTGCGAGCGGCCCCGAGCGATGTGACATCGATCACGGTACCGGTGCCGGCGAGGTTGCCGTGTGAGGCAGTGTGGAACAACGGATTGCCATCGCCCATCGTCGGGCCGACGCCTGCCGCCGCCGTGAGCAGCGCCACAACCTGTGCACTCTCGAATTCGCGAGCGACCACGCCGAAATTGGCCGGAATATTCGCGAACGCGCCCAGGTCATCGTTGATGATCGCTTGGCGTGTAATGGAGAAGATCTTGCCGAACGTATCCAACTTCCAAGCAGCTTCCGCTGACTCTTGGATCGTCCCCGAGCGAAACTCGCCATGCTCGTTGACTTTTTCCAGCTTGGGCGCATCACCCAGGCGAAGCGGATGCCTCGCGCGGAAATCGCTCGCGGTGACGCGGGTGGCGGCCTGGACGACACCTGCGTCGGCGCTCTGATAGGCGGCCATCAAAGTGCGGTTCACTGCATCGCCGAGAATTGCCGTGAAGTCAGACGTGCCGTGATAGCTGCGCTCCAGCGCCGTCGCGACGATCGTGGCGTTGTTCATCGGTCGAGTCCGCACGCCTCGCAAGTGCAAGCATTCACGCGCTACTTCGGACAGTGAGCGGCCGTAAAAAGGCTTGGCTGCCTCGGATGGCGCGGTCGCCGACATGCGGCAGTAGAGAGCCTCACCGGCTGCGCGCACGATGTGCTCGGGCGAGGTGAAGTCGTCGCCGCTCTCGATCCACTGACCGCGAATACTGGGTTGCGAGCGCCGCTGTGTGTGCGCCATCTCATCGATGATCGCCGCGCGTGCCTCGTCCAGCGGGACGCCATCCCGAATCAGCGTAGCGGCGAGATCATCGCCAAGCTTCGCATTGCGAGTGAGCCGCAGGATCGTGTCGACGCGCTTGCGCTCTGCTCGAACAGCTGCGCGGGCTACGGGGCTGGCCGGCTCGATGATCTCGTCGCCGGTCTCGTTGTTGTCGATCTGGTCGTCGGTCTGGTCGTTCATTTTTCTTGTTCCACGATTGATGATCTGAACTTTGTGAGTCTTCGGCTGCTCGCCGCCGCGAATCTTGGCGCCGTCATCGAAGCCGATCGGGACGATGCTGATCTCCATCGGCTCCCAGTCGACGGCGCGAAGCGTGTCGATGCCGTTGTCTGGTTTTCCGTCACTACCGACAGAACGGATGCGTTCGTATTTGTGGACGGCATAGCCGACGCTGATGTTCTGCAGGATGCCGGCCTGAACGTCCCGCATGATGTCTGCGGCTTCGGGGCGCTCACTGAAGCGCACGATGGCGCGGCCTTCGCCCTTCGCGATCCAGGCGCGTTCTACGACGCCAACGACACCGCGAAGTGAATAAGCATCGTGTGCGGCCAGCAGCGGCGCGCCATTGTTCAGCCGACCGAGACGGACGGCCTTCTTGCTGACTTCGAGTTCTTCGTAGTAATCGCCGTCCCAGCCACGGCGCAGACCCTTGGCGCCGGTGGTCCATATGATCTCGACAGTTCGCTTTTCAGCGTCGAATGTCGAAGGCTCAAATGATGCGCGAAGCTGAAGCGTCTCAATCTGTCGCGTCTCGCTTCGCACGCCGTTTGTTATTTTTGTTATCGGCATGGCTTGGATCATCACTCAAACAGTTAGGGACATGTCTAGGGGGTATCGTGTCCCCAATCGTCAGCACCACCGAGAATTCGCAAGAGCTGCTTGCGGCTCCTTGGTACGTCGCGAAGTGTCAGTGCCGTCACCAGATGCGCTTCGAGCGTTGCGGACTGCGGCGGATGAGTAGCGTGAAGCAGCCATTCATCGGCGATCTGCTGCGACTCGTCCCGGAGGGTGGTCACCTTGACCCAACGACCGCCTGGAACGCACTCCGCCGCGCGTCTCAAGGCTTCGTCGCGCGCCGCCGCTCGTTCTCGGGGAGGAAGCTTCTGGAGCAGTCGCCTCGCTGCCCAGCGAGTCACATCGGCCGGCAGTGATTGCCGGGCGCAGGCTGCACCGATCAGCGTGACGAGCATTTCGGTGTCGGTCGGTTCGTCGCGCATCAGTTCAACCCCGCGGGCGGCGTCTGCGGCGGCATCGCCGCGGCGATCGCATCCATCCATCGCTGCAGATCCGGGCCGTCGCCGATCCGAATTCCAAGCCGTTCGAACGAGCCGACGAATTCGGTCGGCGTGATCGGGCCGAACAGGTTCCAGCACGGCGCGCGCGTGTCGTAGATCCCGCCGACGAGGTGTTTCGGACAGTAGACGATCAGCGCGTAACCCGAGGCGTCGCGGATCATCAAATTGCGATCTGCCATGGTGTCGGGATGTGGCGCACGTGGCGCGTAGACAGCGGTCATGATGCAAACCTCTTAGATGTCGAGTTGACAACCGACGAGTTGACAACTTCGCCTCGCATTTCGGCATTGGCCGCCCGCTTGCCGGCGCTGATCAGCGCGCCGTCGACGCGTCGGCCGGGATCAGTGTTCCGATAGAACGCCAGCGTTGCAGCGGCAACATCGACGATGAAGGAAACAATTCGGCCCCTGTAGATGCGAGTTCCGACCAATTTCGCAGGTATGCGCCCGGTCTGGATGGCCTTGTTGATCGCGGAGTGCCCGACGCCGATCAGTTTTCCGAATTCGGCAATGCCGGCGGATGTTTGTTTTTGGTTGTTATTTTTCACTATCGTTACCCTTTTTCAGTGCTGGCTCTAGCCTTTCAACGCGGCCCGAATCACCCGACCAGGGGATGGCCTACCGGAGAACCTAACCCCGGGGGGCTGCTTGGAAACATCGCACCTGACCGCCTGAGACGGCGCAGGCGACGCGCTCGTCTTTGCCTCCTTTCGATGCTTGAGCAACTCGGCTTTGCGTCTCGCGCGCCTTACAAATCGACGAAGCCAGCCGGCGTGACGTTTACGCATGTGCCGCCTCCTGCTGCTCGCCAAGCAATCGCCTGATCTGCTCGACCGACAACCGGGTCGCGTGGCTGATGCCGTAATCGCTCCAACCAAGCGCATGTAATCGACGGATTGCCTCGACCTTCTGTTGATGCGTGAGCAATAGGAAATGGTGAAGCTCTCTGTTCGCGTTCATTGTTGTTGTTCTCGATCAGACTTCAGAGGTTGAGCAGGCGGTCCGTCGAAGTGACATCGTTTGCAGCACCAGGCTTGCCTCTCGTGCGAGAAACAAACTTCCAGCGCATGCACCTCGCCGGTCTGGCGGTCCATCCACGATCGACGGCCGCACAGATCACAGTTTCTATTCCGGCTCATGCGTCCGCCTTGGGAAGCAACCCTCGCTCGCGATATTCCTGCTCGCGGCTCTCATCGCGGGTAACCCAAACCATCACGCCCGCTGGGTCGAGCCGGGCTCGCTCCAGCACATGATCCAACTCATCGGCGGCGTACTGCCATCGACTGGCCATGTTTCGGATGCGGCGTTCAAGGTCAGGCGTCAATTTCAATTCGAGCGGCGCCCCCCTGCTACTCTTGCTACGGCCGCTACTCTCGGATGAATCTGTAGCAGGTGTAGCGGGTGTAGCAGGTAGCACGCCTCGCGATTGCAAAAGCTCAGCGAGCTTGCTCATGCCGATTTACCTCTGATGATCCATGCCCGGCGGCGCATGGCATTGTCTATCTGGTATCCACCGTCGATCTTTATGGCCCAGCCAGTGCGCTCCAGAATCTGGATTGCCGCGTCGAAGGCAGTAGAGGTGCGGATGCAATTTGGTCCAAACTGGAGCGCCGCCCGTGAATGCAGATAGGTGATACGTTCCCGATGGCACCAATCCCGTAGTGCTTCCGCATGCCGAATCTCAGTAGGCACACTCGCGGTGCCGATGATTCGAACGGCCTCGCTCAAATGGAACTGAGTGAGTAGAGCAGCGCGCTCGATCGTTTCGGCCTGGATGACACCGGCGTCCGGATCTTCGATAAGTGTCAGCACGCCAGCGATGCGCAAGGTCTGCGCCGGAGATTTGCTGGCCCACGCGCGGACACTGGCGAACGTGCCGGCGTCCTGCTGATCGTTCTCGATGGCGTCATGCACTGAAATCCATACGCGTTTTGCTTCTGGCGTCAGCGTGAGAGTTCGCGGCTCCAGTTCGTTGACGCATCCGGCTCGCATGACCGGCTCGCGATCCAACAACGCCGACACGTGCTTTCGGTATCGAGCCAGATCAACGTCGGTCGAAAGATCAATTTCGACGTAGGGCCGGTGCCCGATAGTTGATGTTGGCCAGGCCAAGAGCGTCCGCGCCAGCAGTCCTTGCCCGGTGAGGATGTCATCGGACAGCACCGATTCCGCGATGACCGGTTGAATCATCAAATGCATCGACAGCCGGCGACCGAAATACTTCTGTGCGCCATCGCCAGCTCGAACGCGATCAAACTCGCCGACATCCCACAGCCGGGAAAGGCCGGCCGCAGACTTCGTGCGGTTCTCTGCATTCATGGCGTGGCCGCCAAGGAACTCGCCGGCATCATCATGGAACAGTCCGATGCTCGGTTTGCCGGTCGCGTAGAGCTTATGAATCCCTTCCAGCGTCGGCGTAGGCACCAGAAGTATCGGATTCAGCGGTGCAGTCGGCGGCGGTCCTAGATCCTCCAGCGCCGAACGGATGGCGCCTGCGTCCTTACCCTTGGCGAGGGATCTGCTGGCGGCCTCATGTGCTTGAAGCGCCATGTCATGAAATTGCATCTCAAAGCGGTACTGATCGAGCGCGGCACGCTCGTATTCCCGATGCGCATGCAAGGCGACACGATCTGCAGCTGACTTGCGCTCGCCGCTCTCGGCGATCGTCATCGCGAACAGACTGATCGGCTCACGCCGGCCGTCAATCACGACATCTGCATGCGCCTGCGCGGCGAGGCTGGCCGCTGCCATGATCGACTGTCCGCAGAGCGCCGCGGGAGCCTGCACCACCTCATGAATACGTTGTACTGCTGCCGACAGGACTGGGCCGAGCGCATCAATCGGGTACGGATCTGCTGGCGGCAGAGGTCGCCGAAGAGGCTCGGGCTCTGCTACACCCGCTACGGTTGCTACTCTGCCGGCGTCGACCTTCGCGATGGATCGGTCAGTGCGCGAGGTGAGCTTTATCGGATTCTCTGACGCGCCTTTCGCGATGGCGGCGGCGTTGATCTCCGCCTGCTCGGCACGCAGAGCAGCCAGCGCCGCATTGATCTCGTCCGCGGTGCCCGTTGCCACCGCCTGCTTGTAACGCTCGCCAGCGGGCGTCATGACTGCACCTGCGCCGAGCGCCGCCCACGCTTTGCGACCGGACGCGAGGCTTGAGCCTCGATCCATTCGTCACACCACTCACGCGTGTACAGACAACGCCCGTTGATGATCGTGTATTGCGGACCAGTACCGCGCGAGCGGTGATCCTTGAGTGCCTTATCGCCGAGGGGGACGCCTTGCGACCGGATGTAATCGCGAGCTCCGTCGCTGACCAGGAATGTTTTCATTGTTGTTCTACCTCCAGCGCGTGACATCTCCATGTCTGCGCCGTGAGGCGAACATTAGCGACGCGATGCCGCTACAGGGTTATGGCCCTAAATGCCACCGGAACGCTGTAGGGAGGGCGGAAGGTCCACAAATGTGACTCGAACAAGCTTCGAGTCCACCGGGAATTTAGCCCATGTCAGCAGGCCTGCGACCATGGCGTATTCATTCGGCCTGAAGTGTTCGAGCGCGGGCAGTCGACTAACTAACTCACGAATCAGCCATGTGCTCCAGGCGGGCGTTCCGGCTTTGGCGATTCGGTCTCGACTCAATATGTCCCGGCCTATGCCGCCGGCGTCGTATGCCCGGATAGTGAAGCTGATACCCTGCTCGATCTCGTCCGCAAGCTCCCGAAGTTCCATCTCGCGCTCCTCCGGAAACGTTGCCGCCGTGTCGCGAATCACTTCTACAAGCTTGCGTTGCGCTTGCACCCTCCGATCAGTCCTGTCGGATAGTTCCTTCGGATCGAAGCTTTTCGTCAGGGCGTTGATAGAGTCGAGCCATTCGATCAGGGCGACAACCTTCGTTGCCGGATCGGGAACTCTCGCCTTCAGGAATCCGATGCTGAGTTTCTTGAATTCCTTCGACTCGAACAGCTTATGCTGATGCTCAATGATGCGACGATAGGTTTCACCGCGTCGCTTCGCTGTTCCGGTGGCATCCGGTTGCTCGGCTTCCCTGACGAACTCCAGCCACGACTCATGATGCCGCTCAAACTCCACTTTCACAGCTTGCATCAGCTCATTCGCGTTCATGATGTGACACTCACGAGATAGTCACCCCAGCGCATCCATGCATCGCACTTCTCAGTCGAATAGCTGTGCTGGTCGTACACCTTCACCAGTCCGGTCGTGCGATGGCCAAGGCACAGCTCGGCCACGGCCTGAGAAACTCCCAACCGTCCCATGCCGCTGCGGACGTATCGGCGCAGGTCGTGTAGACGCCAGTCCGATATCTGGATCGACTCGCGCAGCCGATCGACGAGCGCGTGGTGGAAATCGAACGGCCGCTTATCACGCCGGCCCCAGAATACGAACGACGAACCTTCAAGCACGGGCTGGCGGCGGATGATCGCAACAGCCGCCGGATGCAGATTGATCACGAACGGCTCAGGATCTTTTCGGCCCGTCTTGCGGCGCTCTGCTGGTAGCGTGATCGTCGCCCCCTCAAGGTCGACTTCGGTCCACTGCAAGTGGGTGACCTCTCGACGCCGGCAGCCGGTGTAGGCGAGCAAGGCAAAGGCGCCGATTGCCGGGTCGCCTTCCTTCTCGAATGCTTTCCACAGCTTCAGAAACTCTGCGTCGGTCGGCGTGCGGTGACGTATGCGCCGGCCACCAGTCACGCGCAGTCGATTGCGCGCGGGATTGCCAGTGACGATCTCGCGCTCGTAGGCGTCGTTGAAGAACGATGACAACACGGCCATGAACTGCTCGGCAGTACCGGGCTTGATGTGATCGGCGACCGCGAGCACGTCCGACCGAGTGACCGCCGCGGTCGACTTCTTTCCTATCTCGTCAACAGCGCGGCGAGCTGTCGGTGTGAGCTTCACTCGGGGATTGTCGACGCCTTCGACGTAGGTGCTGATGATCGCATCCACCTTCGAGCGATACCGCGGGCGCCATGTCTTGCGCAGCGACTCGCGCTCGTACCAAGCGCGCATCGCGAGCCGCAAAGGAACATCGCCGCCGGTCTTGCTCGCACCAACGGCCTCAGACAGTCGCTGCCGAGCGAGATTGCGGGCCTCGTCGGTCCCGCAAGCCGGCCATCGCTTCAGCGTCTCTCGGGGTTTGCGCCCTGCTGAGTCTCGCCACTGAACAACGAAGGCTGCCGTCGCCTTGGGTGAGATCCGCACGCCGAAGCCGGCAA
>JAEWAF010000136.1 GCA_023391815.1 Pseudomonadota bacterium | reverse complement strand
CGTTAGAGCAGCGGACTGTAAATCCGCATGCTGTCGGTTGGACTCGCTACTCCTCGCAGACGTATCTGACCGTCAGCGAGGAGTTGTTCTCGGGCACGCGGCCGAAGCCGATCAAGCCCTCGCCTTTCAGCTGCATCGAATCCCGCCGAACGAAGGCTTCTTCTCCTTCGCGCGTGGTGACGAACGTGCCGTTGGTGCTTTGATCGATCAGCTGAAATTTATTGCGAACGAACTCGATCTTCGCGTGCAGGCGTGAGATCAGATTGCCCTTGACGATGATGTCGTTCTCTTCCGCGCGGCCGATGGCGATGTTCGCGCGGTTCTCGTCGACGACGATCTCCTGCCCCTGGAACCGCAACCGCAAGCGACGCGCCCGCTGCTTATCCCGACTCGCGGCGGTGGCGCCGAGCGCGATCGCGGGCAACATGCTGGTGGCATCTTCCTTCTGCCACAGCACCTCGAACAATTCGTCTTCGCTGGTCTTGCCCTTGAGCGTGGCCACGTCGATCTGGCGCACGGCCGACTGCCATTCGGGCGCGAGCCGCTCGACCATGGCGCTGGTGACCATGATCTGGCCGGCTTTGGCCTGGCTGGTCATGCGATTCGCGGTGTGGACGGCGGCGCCGAAGATATCGCGGTTCTCGAGCACCACCGGGCCGAAGTGACCGCCGATGCGGATGGCGATGGGCTGGCCTTCGACCTTCAGCTCCGCGTGGATGCGGATGTCGTGCTGCATGCGGCTGCCGGCGTTGATGGCATCGTTCGCGGTCGGGAACGTGGCCATGATCTCGTCGCCGATGGTCTTGATGACGGTGCCATGATTCTGTTCGGTGGCGGCCCGCATGATCTCCACGCAGGTCAACACCATGTCACGAGCGCGCAGGTCGCCCATGACTTCATAGATTCGCGTGCTGCCGACCACGTCGGCAAACAGGATGGCTAGTTCGATGTCCTTTCCCATGACCCCTTGGCGCTCATCGTCAACTCCCGCCTCGTTGCCGGCCCATTGGTATCCTTGCTGCTCCGCTTGAGGTTCCCGGCCTGTACCCGAACGGCCGGGCACGGGCGGCAGTATATACGACAACGCTACATAACCCTGCTGGATCCACCATATAGGTGACCCCGCGGGATGAAACAAGGAGTCCGGATGCTCGACATGGTTCCCCGACCCGCCAGAATTCTGGCGCTATGCGCGGTCCTGGCCGTTCAGCTGGCGGCCCCGGCCCGGGCCCAGAACGTACCGGTGACCGATTGGACCGACGCTGACCTGGCAACGGCTGCCGCCCTGCGCGACCGCGCTCTCAAAGGCACTTCGGCGTTCGATCACGTCAGCTCGCTGGTCACGGAGGTCGGCCCTCGACTCGCCGGCTCCCCGGGCGATGAGGCGGCGGTGCGCTGGGCGATGAATCGACTCGGCAAATTAGGCTTCACCGGCGTGCGGACCCAGGATGTGCTCGTGCCCCGCTGGATCCGCGGCACCACCGAAGTCACGATGCTCGGCCCCGCCTCCCAGACCCTGGTCGCTGCCACTTTGGGCGGCAGCATCGGTACCGGCGAAGAAGGCATCGAAGCGCAGGTCGTCGAAGTGGCCTCGCTGGACGCGCTCAAGGCGATGCAGGCCGGCGACATCAAGAACAAGATCGTCTTCATCAACCAGCGCATGGAGCGAACCAAAGACGGCTCCTCTTACGGCACGACCGTCAAGAATCGCGTGCAGGGCGCGAGCGTGGCCGCCAATCTCGGCGCGGTGGCGCTGGTGATCCGCTCAGTCGGCACTTCGGACGAACGTTTCGCTCACACCGGTCGCATGATGTACGACGTCAATGCGCCTCGCATCCCGGCGTTCTCATTGTCGAACCCCGACGCCGATACCTTGTCGCGTCAACTCAAAACAAACAAGCAGACCCGACTGCGAGTGAAATCCACGGCTCGGGAAATGCCGCCCGCCTGGTCGGCGAACGTGATCGGCGAAATTCCCGGCACCGATCGCGCCGGCGAAATCGTTCTGCTCGGCGCGCATCTGGATTCGTGGGACTTGGGCCAAGGCGCGTTGGATGACGGCGCGGGCGTGGCCATCGTCGTCGAGGCCGCTCGGTTGATCTCACGGCTGGATCGCAAGCCCTCGCGCACGATTCGCGTGGTGCTATTCGCCAACGAGGAGTTCGGCCTGTCGGGCGCGAAGGAATATGCGCGACTGATCGGCGACGAACAGGCGAAACACGTGCTGGCGATGGAAGCCGATACCGGCATCGGCCCCGTCATCCGGCTCGAAACTCAAGTCGCGCCCGAATCGCTCGGTGCGATCGAGAAAATGCGCGCACAGTTGCAAGCGTTGCCTGTGCCTGTCGAAGGCGGCACCAATACTGCTTCGGGCGGCGCCGACGTTGGCCCGCTGCGCGCACTCGGTGTGCCGGTGCTGGACCCAGTGCTCGATGCGAGTTTGTATTTCGACGTGCACCACACGATGAACGACACGCTCGCGAAGGTCGATGCCAAAGTGCTCGACCAGAGCGTCGCGGCTTATGCGGTCGTGGCCTATCTGGCCGCGACCAAACAAGGCGATTTCGGCCGGCTCGCGCCGGTGCCGTTCGATCGATGAGCTGACTTCGGACTCAGCGAGTCTCGGCGCCGCCGAGCTCGCTGAAACCGAAGTTCATGACCGGATAGTTGCGCCACTCGCCATAGTCGAAGTGCCACCACTCGTTGACGTAGACATCGAAGCCTTCGGCCTCCATGGCGTTCTTGAGCAAGTCACGACGCCAGCGCTGAATCGAGGTGCCGCCCACATATAACGGCGACGAGCGCGCCGACGGCTCGTCGTAGCGGCCCGCCATCTCGACGATCTTGCCGGTCGCGAGCTCGAACATGCTGATATCCGCCGCGCATCCCCGATTGTGTCGCGAACCCTGCGACGGGTCCGCCACGAATGGACGGCTTTCCGGCGGTACGGCGTCCCAGAACATCCGAGTCGCGTACCACGGCCGATAACCGTCGATCAGAACGATGCCGAACCCTTGCTCGGCGAGTTTCCGATGGGCGCGGATCAATCCGTTCGCCGCTGGACGTTGCATGAAGAAACGCGGCGAGTCGTAGAACGGCGCGCCCATGAAGTTGTCCGTCGTCGCGTAACGCACATCGAGCTTCGTGCTCGGCTCCAGCTTGTTGACCTCGACCAGGTCGGGCTTACGCAGCCGACCCGATTGCGTCGGCGGCGACATCTTGCGCGCCCCTGCCAACAGCCCCGATATAAATGGCGCGTTCGCACGACTACGAACTTCCGTCTCGGCGCCGAGATCGCGACGTGGCATCACAACCCCACTTAGATTCGCGGCCGCGCCGATGCCTCGCTCATCGCGAATGAAGCGCAGCTCTTCATTCGCATACAAGCCCGCGGCCGAGAACCGATAAGCATCCTTCCCTGCCGGTTCGAGCTTGTAGTGCTGAGACCATTCGACTCGCGCGTAAACCTCGCCGTCGCGCTCGTAAACGCGCAGGATGTTGTGAGGCCATCCGTACTCGCCTACGAGAGTGGCGATGTCGGCACCGGGCTCGGGCGGCCGTTCCCAATTCGTGCGCTGATAAGTGGCTCCGCGAAAGCGGATCGAGCGAGCTTTCTCGTCGAACTGCAACTCGTCGCCGGACACAGCGAGGTCGTCGAGAACGAGACGGCCGCCGCGCTGACGTAACTCGCCCGCCACTTCCGGCCCTTCCAGGAACAGCCGTTGATCGACGATGCGAACGTCGAGGCTGTGAGTGCCGTCGCTGTAATGGCCCTGCAATCGATGTGCGAGACCGACTGCGATCTTGTTATTCGACTCGATTGCGGGTCGACGTTGCTTTGTTCGTGCCGCTATGACCTGCCGGGCGGTGGAATCGCGCAAACGTTTGACGACCGACTGCGCGCTATCGATGGCCATCAACGTGATGACCGCGAATCCATCGGCGGGGAAGATTGAAAGGTCGGTGGTGTAGCCGTAGACCGCGCCGTTCAACGATACGACATCGTGGCGATCCAATGTGCCCCGCTCTCCGCTGATCGAAGTGCCCTCGCGGGCGAGCAGGTCCTGCGCGAATCGCGCCAGGTCTTTGATGTTGGACTGTGCACCCATGGACGCCGCGACACCGGCGTCGAACACGGTCGGCGCGAATCGCTCGCCGTCGAACGGGGCCATCGTGGCGTAGCTCAGTGACTTCTTATCTGCCCGCATCGATGTCTGCATCATGGAACGCGGGGCGAAGACCGTTTCCGCAAGCAGTTGCTCAAACGGCTTGCCGCCGACTACCTCAGCCAGATGAGCGAGGACGGCGTAGCCCGCATCGGAATACTTGAGTGCTGCCCCGGGCTGCGACACCAGCGCCGTCGCGTTCAAGCTCGTGACCGTCTCGGCCAGCGTCGCGCTTTCCAGATCGGCATGGTGTCCTCTGGGCGGCATGCGCACGAGACCGCTTCGATGCTCGAGCAGGTGCCGGACGGTGATCTCGCCGCCGAAAGGATTGCGAGGCTGGAATGAAGGCAGATAGCGAGTCACGGGCGCATCGAGCTCCAACTTGCCGCTCGTGGCCAACGATCGCACCAACTCGGCGGTGAACGCCTGGGTCACTCCCCCGATTCGATAGAGGGTGTTCGCATCGACTGGCCGCTTGCCCTCGGCATCGGCGTGCCCGGCACTGCCTGACCAGACCAACCCCTCGCGCGTAACGATACCGACCGCGATCGACGGAATATTGCGAGCCGACTGCTCCTGTTCGACTGCCACGAGCGCCGCCGCGCCCGCCCGTTGCCAAACCCCGTCGATGTCGGCTGACGCCGCCGTCGCAATGGCAGGCATCAATGCCGCAGCCATGACCACGGATCGCCACATATCCTTCCCCTCATTCTTGTGCTGGCTTCCCAGGAAGCGTTCGAGGAATTATACGTGGCGGCGTTGCTTGCGGGGCGTCGCGCAGAAGCTGCGGCGGACTCGCGCTTTGCTTTGATGTTTTTGAAACGTGACTTATGCGGCCTGCACGATGCGCAAGGCATCGAGCAACAGATCCGCACTGGCGGTCGGCTGACCGGCACCCTCAGACAGGTAGCGCCGCCATGACCGCACTCTCGGCAGACCGGCGTACAGCCCCTGCACATGTTTCACCATGTTCCGCAGCCGATGTCCCTCGGCGAGCCGGGTCCGCACGTACTCCGCGTACTGCTGGATGACAAGCTCGCGCGCCGGCAAGCTCCAGTTCGGGTCGAACACGACCTGCTCGAGTTGCGCCAACAAATAGGGATTTGAATACGCCTCGCGCCCGATCATCACGCCATGAAACGTTTCCAGGTGCGTCCGCACTTCTTCGACCGTCTTGATGCCACCGTTGAGCACGAATGTGAGTTTCGGAAACTCCGCGCGCAAGGCAGCCGCTACGTTGTACTTCAGCGGCGGAATCTCGCGATTCTCTTTCGGACTCAATCCTTTGAGGATGGCCTTGCGTGCATGCACGACGAACACGTCGCACCCCGCCGCAGCGACAGTCTCAATGAAATTCCGGAGGAACTCGAACTCATCGGCCGCCTGCGGCATCGGCTCGATCCCGATACGGCACTTCACCGTCACCGGCACCCTCACCACCGCACGCATCGCGCTCACACACTCAGCCACGAGCGCGGGCTCACCCATCAAACAAGCGCCGAATCGACCACTCTGCACGCGATCGCTCGGACAGCCGCAGTTCAAATTGATCTCGTCGTAACCGACGTCCTCCCCCATCTTCGCCGCGATCGCCAGCTCTTTCGGATCGCTCCCGCCGAGCTGCAAGGCGACCGGATGCTCGGCGCTGTCGTAAGTCAGCAGACGAGCACCGTCGCCTCGGACCAAGGCCGCCGAGGTCAGCATCTCGGTGTATAGGAGCGTGTTCGGGCTGAGCAGGCGTAGGAAATAGCGGCAGTGCCTGTCGGTGTAGTCCATCATGGGCGCAACGGAGATGCGGCGGTCTAAGTCTTTCATTGCGAAGTAGATTTTCGAAGGTACCGATCTTATCGCGGATTGGACCGGTAATCACGCATGCTAGCCGAAGCGAATCGCAAATCCTTGAATGCGGGACACTTCGGGGCCATGCATCGCAGCTCCGCTGCAAGTTCTTAGGATCGAACTAGCAGGCACATGTCCCAAAATTGTCCCAATCATGCGCGTGACAAATCCGCTGATACGAACTCGCTTCCCTTGAGTTCCACGATTCACAACGCACAATTCATTGGATGCTTGAAATCCTGTCTGTGCTATGGGGCGGATCACCCGCTTCCGGTTGCTCGGCAGAGGTATAGATCACTGTTGTAGGAAGTTCGTTCGACGCGACACGCAGGACGTCGCTCTCCTTAAGCGCATTTTTTTCAACTTCGAGACCTATCTCGAAGAGGTCAGTAGCACGTTTCTCGCGTACGTCGGGAATACCTAACAGCGCCATCTCACATCGTGACTTGCCGGTTGGCGATATCGACCTCATTTGGCCGGAGAGGAATAGAGAACGAAAACGTCGCACCATGATCGTCGTTTCGCTCCGCCCAGAGTCGGCCTTCATGCCGCTCGATGATCGAGCGACTGATGGACAGGCCGACGCCCATGCCACCCTTCGTATTCGAGTAGAACGCATCGAAGAGTCTGTGGGCGTCGCCAGGATCCAGACCGACACCGGCATCTCGAACTGAGAGGCGCACACCGTCGTTGTCGTCGCGCTCCGTTTTGATCACTAGGTGCCGAGGACGATCGTTGACTCCCGACATCGCAGTCAACGCATTGCGAAGCAAATTGAGGATGACTTGCTGAAGTTGGATTCGATCGCCGTTGATGGATGGCAGGCGCTCAGCGAATTCGAGCTGAACAACCGCCTCACTCTTGACCAGATCGCTGGCCATCATTGCCAGGACATCTCGCGTCGCTTCGTTCATATCCAGCGGCAACAGCATGGACGCCTTTCCGCTGAAGAGCGCCCTCAGCCGAGCGATCACATCTGCAGCGCGTTTTCCATCACGAATGATCCGCTGCGCGGTTTTGCGCGCACCCTCGATGTTCGGCGGATCGGTATCGAGCATGCGCAGGCCAGTAGAGGCATTGGTGATGACACCGGCGAGTGGCTGGTTGATCTCGTGAGCAATCGTCGCGGACAACTGCGCGATGCTTGCAACTCGGTTTGCATCGGACAGTTGCCGCTCCATCTCATGGAAGCGTCGATCGATCTCCCGGACAGCCTGCTCGGCGCGGTTGCGCTCCGTGAGATCGAGCACGAAGGCCACACCCTCCGACGGGCGGGCCTCGAGCAATGCGGCACCGATCAGGACGGGAACGCGAGTGCCGTCCTTGCGGATGTAGTCGGACTCGAACGGCGTCGCGACGCCGCTGGCCAACATCTCGGCCATGATCCGGTCGTCGGTGGGGTCCCATTCGGGTGGCATCAAATCCTTCCACGTCAGCCTGCCCGAGGTGATGTCGTGGCTGCCGTAGCCGACGATCTTCACAAACGCGTGGTTCGCATCGAGGATCCGGCCCTCGAGGTTCCAGGTGAAGATGCCGATGATATTCGCGTTGAAGAGCCGACGGACCATCGACTCGCGTTCCTGGAGCTCCCGATAAAGCCGGGCGTGTTCCTGGTTGGCCGCAGTCTCCTGCTCCAACCTGCGCGAGAGCACGTTGACGCGCCTTCGATAGAGCGCAAACAGGACAATCAATGTCGCAAGCACGCACAGTGCGTAGAACCATCCGGTCTGGTAGAGAGCGGGGGCGATGTGAAATTCAATCGATCCGCCATCTTCGTTCCATACGCCGTCGTTGTTCGCGGCGATCACTCGGAAGCGGTAGTTGCCTGGACCTAGATTGGTATAGAGGGCTTCCCTCCGGTTTCCAACGTCTTGCCAGGTTTGCTCCCTGCCCTCCAGGCGATAGCGGAACCTCACGCGCTCGGGCACGGTGAGACTGCCGGCGCCGTAGGTGATCTGTAGCCTGTCGGTGTGCGCGGGCAGTTCGATGCGCTCGCCGACGTTACGGTAACGCTTCTCGCCACTTGTCACGGCCCACACCCGCACAGGGGGTGGCAGCGCATTGCGGATTTGATGGAGCGGATCCACCGTGGCGATGCCCCCCTCTGTTAGAAACCACAGACGACCATCGTCGTCCGCCAATGCCGAAGGCAAGGGGCGAAGCTGCATCGCGGTGCCGGGCACACCATCGAGGTGATTGAAGTTTTCCATCCGCAGAGGTTGCGATGGATCGCGGAGGGCCCTCTTCAGTTCCTGCCGCGTAATGTGCGAGATGCCGGCGAGGCTGTGAAACCAGACACCGCCGTCGCTGGCACGCACGATTCCCGAGATACCTCGCATCGGGATATCGGCGAGAGTGTGCAGGGTGTTGAAATGTTGCCCGTTGAGGTGCGACAGGCCCAGTTCTCCACCGACCAGCACTTCGTCTTCTTGCACCGATATCGATAAGACAGGACCGACGTTCAAGCCGTCTTCGGCGTCGAACACCGTCACCTTCCCGTCCTTTACCCGCGCGACTCTGTTCGACAGATATCCGAACCAGAGCGCGCCTTCAGGCGCAAGAGTTGCGACAGAGGGCGGACGGCGTGGCAGCTCCGGCAGGTTGCCGAACGCGTCCCAAGCGCCATCGCGCAGGCGAAACAGCCCGCGGATTGCGACCGAGATCCACAGTGCCCCTTCGCGATCTCGCACAAGGGCCTGTACCGGTCCATTGCGCGCCTCGGGTGGCAGCGATTCGAAAACTACGCCTTTCTCGTCGATTCGAGCCAGTACGTTCTGCCCCCCGAACCACACGGTCCCCGTTTCATCGCGGTAACCCATGCTGAACTCGGGCGTGCGGTGTCGCACCAAAACGCGGCCTCCGGCACTGAGCATTGTCTCGCCCGCTCCCTGACAATGAACCCAGACGCTGCCGGCGGCGAGGGGCACATAGGCGCTCGGCATGCAATCGGTCGGATACTGGAGCACGCTGCTTGGAGTGAAGCGGTCGAGTCCATCGCGAGTACCTACCCAAACATTGCCCTCCCGATCCTGGAGAAAGGAGAGTGCGAAATCGTCCGCCGCGGACTCGTCGAACGGCAGGTTCTCGATCTCCAATTTGTCACGCCCGAGCCGCTCGAACCGCACGCGCGACAAGCCGGCGTCTGGCATCCACAAATTTCCCTCCCGATCAAACCTGATCCACCGACCGAAGCTCCCGCTGGAGCCCTCCACGTTGACGACGTGTACACCACTGACCGTTTGCGGATGCTCGATGCGGATCAGATCGCTCCCTCGGGCGACCCATATCTCGCCGTTAGGCGCCTCGGCGATACGTGCGCCGCCGATGACCCGCCCTTCGAAAGGCCCCGAAACGGCGTGGCGAAATGCAGAGTCGCCGCGTGCACGCATCCACAACCCTGTTGCGTCGGTGATCCACAAAGCGCCGGTGCGGTCGACCAAGAATCCGCGCAGCGGCATCGTAAGCTTCGCCGCCTCGACGTCCTTGCGCCAGCGCTGGCCATCGAATCGGACCAAGCCGGCAGTCGTCAAGGCCCAAATGCGGCCATCGGGATCGCTCGTGATCCACGATACGGTGCGACCCTCGGCGAACACTTCGGGATCGTCGTAGACGACGACGTGCCCGTCCTTGAGGAAACTCACCCCACCCAGTGTGTGTCCGATCCACAGACCACCATCCGGCGTGGCATAAAGGCTCGACACCTTGGTCGTGGGTAGCGGCTCGTCTTGTGGACCGGGATAGGTACTGAAACGGGCGCCGTCGAACATGCTCAGTCCCGCTCTCCCACCTATCCAGAGCATGCCATCGGGTGTCTGCGCCAGGGCCGCGATGAAGCCAGGCGCGCCATCTTGTAATCTGTAAGAGCGGTGATTGAGCTGGGTCAATGGTGCGTTCAGACCTTGCGCGCACACAGGATCGCACTGTGCCCACAAGAGAAGCACCAAGAAGTAACACTTCCGGAATGACAGGTAATTCAAGCGGCAACTCTCGCGCTGTAGCGAGGGATGGCAACCAGGTCGGAATTATCGGGCCACACGCTGGAGATAAGCGAGTCGTTGTCCCGCACGCCCCCGTGCGACCTATTCTGCCTTGAATCCATGTGGACGACGCGGAAGCCGCGAGGTCACGATCTCAGCACATTCCCATGCACCAGTGGGATGACACTAAGGTATAGGTCGATACAAATCCACTCCGTCGGTTGGCTGGCATGGCAGTAGAAATCGGCCCGCGGCATTTCGCCGAACGGTTGGCCTTACGGCCAGCCTGACCATCAGAGCCACTGGGTGCGTCGTCCGCATGTCGCCATGCTGGGGCGCTAACAAGACAGCGGGCTCAATCGCAACCCATTTGAAATTCGATCAAATCGTCGAAATCGAAGCAGGCCGGGTACTTCAGATTATCTGACTAGTAATTCTCGATTCCGGCCCCCTCGACGACGCGCTGCGACCCCAGCTACACGTGCCGAGCGCGGTCAGATTGGCGTAGATTTCACATCGCATATCACATTCTCGGACGTCGACGGCTCGGGGCGTCGCACGTGCGCGGCGCCGCCCCCCCTTTCTCTCTCAGGGGCCGAGCTAAGCTGCGTGTTCGTGCGAAACCTCAATTGAGCCCCACGTCGCGGACGGCCGGGCGAGAAGCTTCAGGAGTGACTTAGCCGCTGCGGTCGAAGACGCCGGGTTTTGCCCGGTTACGAGGCGACCATCGACGATCGCAAGCGGCTCCCACATGGGTGCTTGCTCGTACCGGCCACCCAGCTTCTTGAGCTCGTCTTCAACCAGGAAGGGAACGACGCGAGTGAGGCCGACGGCCTCCTCCTCTGAATTGGCGAAACCGGTGACGCGCTTGCCTTTGAGGATCGGCGCGCCTTCATACATCACGCGGTGGAACACTGCCGGCGAATGACAGACGGCGGCCACCGGCTTGCCGGAGTTGTAGAACGATTCGATCAATGCGATGGAAACTTTGTTGTCGACCAGATCCCACATTGGCCCGTGCCCGCCGACGTAGAAGATCGTGTCGAAATCGTCCGACTTCATGTCCGCCAGCTTGCTCGTATGTGCCAGCTCATCCTGCGCCTGTTTGTCCTGTTTGAAACGATCCATCGCCGCAGTCTGATTCTCCGGCAGATCACTCTTCGGATCGATGGGCGGTTGCCCGCCTTTGGGCGACGCCAGCGTCAGTTGAACTCCGGCATCACGAAACACATAGTACGGAGCCGCAAACTCTTCCAGCCAGAACCCGGTTTTGCGGCCGGTATTGCCCAGGACGTCATGTGACGTCAGCACCATCAGTATCTTCACGTCCGCTCTCCTTCAGTTGTTGAACGTGCGACTGATTGAACACTCGAGCTGCAGAAAAAGCGCTTATACAAAGGTGTCGACGACCCGTGCGGCTGCCGATCCCCATACCATGGTGCCATTGCACAGGCTGACTGAGGCGGGCCAGATCTCAGCCTTTGTTTCCAGAAGGATCAGCAATCATGGCGGGCCCCTCGAAACCGGCAGCACTGGTCACATTGCTCGCCGTGTTGGTGGCATTGCAAGGTTCAGCGCATGCCGACTCCAAGCTGCTATCCGCCGCCGACGCAGGCTTCGCCGAGAGGCTTTATAGAATCGATTGTGGTCACTCTGTCGCAAATGACGAGTCGGTGTGGACGCCCGGCGAGAACCTCGGGCGGACCATCGAGTTCTCATCGACGTGCTGGCTGATAAAGCATCGCGACGATTGGCTGCTCTGGGACACCGGCGTTCCCGAGGCGACCCTCGGCGATCCCCGCGGCTGGTCCACGTTACCCAAGTTGATCGTCTATCACCTCGACAGGTCACTCAAGGATCAGTTGGCCCAGATCGGGCTCGAGCCCACAGATATCGGCCGAGTTGCGCTTTCGCATACCCATGGAGATCACATTGGCAACGTCAGTCTGTTTCCTGATGCCACGATTCTGATGCAGCGGGCCGAACACGATTGGATTCATTCCGGCGCCGGGCCGAACGACAACGTAAATCAGCTCATGGCGCTTGCCCGCGAGCTCATGGGTACGCCCGCTCACCTGCAACTCATCGACGGCGATTTCGATGTCTTTGGCGATGGCAGCGTCACTTTGGTTGCTACGCCCGGGCACACTCCCGGGCATCAGTCGTTGCTGATCCATCTGCGCCATTCCGGCTTCATCCTGTTGTCCGGCGACGTCGCGCATCTGCAGGAGAACTTCGAGCGGGACCTGGTGCCGTCCCTCAACACCAGCAAGCCCGACTCTATCGCCTCGATGGCCAGGATCAGACAGTTGATCGCGAAGTATCAGGCCAAGTTCTTCATCAACCACGACATACACCAGACAGACGGCCTCAAGCTGTCGCCTCAGTACTATGACTGACGCGCATCCATAGGCATAAACCTCAGCCTCAGGCACCAATACCTTGGTATCAATGGCGATCGCAGCACCGGAAAGCGATGATGTGTGAACGTAATTACACATCCATCATCGGCCGCGGAAAGCACCCATGCGCAAATTCGGCGCGAAAAGGCGACGACCGCCATGAGCGCTTCGAGCGATCTCAAGCTTCAGCACGTCATTGACTCGATCCCGGCGATGGCCTGGTCGGCGCGCTCGGACGGCACCGGAGAGTTTTTCAATCGCCACTATCTGGACTACGTCGGGCTCGCGCTAGAACAAGTGTGCGATTGGGGATGGGCGAGCGTCATTCATCCTGATGACGTGCGTCCCTTGATGAAGGCGTGGGAGGCACTGCGCGCTTCCCCGGCCGCCAGCGAGCTCGAAGCCAGAATAAGGCGCCACGACGGGATGTATCGATGGTTCTCGTTCCGGGCGAACCCGGTTTGCGACCCGGATGGGAACGTCATCAAGTGGTATGGGGTCAACGTCGATATCGACGAGCAAAAGCGCGCGGCCAACATGATCGAGGCCGAACGGCAACTGCTGGAGTTGATTGCCTCAAGTCGTCCGCTACCGGAAGTGCTGAGCACCTTGTGCGAAGCCGTCGAACGAACTTTTCCCCTGTGTCACTGCGAGGTGCGAGTCGTCGACCGGACTCGGACGCTCTTTGAATATGTGCTCGCGCCTTCTCTGCCGTCAGAGTTCAGTGCCGCGTACGTTGGAACTGCCCTGACCGATGACCTCTCACCGGCCGGGCTTGCCGCCACCAGCAACACTCCCGTCATAGCAGTGGACCTGCAGACGGATGCGCGCTGGCAGGGAATGCCCGTGCAAGCGCGCCTTCTGACCTATGGGCTGAGATCGGCTTGGAGCACGCCATTCTTGATGAGCACGGGCACTGTGCTCGGCACGCTGTGTATCTATCGCCGCACGTCATCGAGCCCGCAGGCCGGCGATCACGACACCATCGAGCGCATGGCGCGCATCGCGAGCATCGCGATCGAGCGCCTGCGAGCCGAAGATGAGCTTCGCCGGCGACAGTATCTGCTCGAAACGGCCGAGCGCATTAGCGAGACTGGTTCCTTCTCCTGGGACTTGAACAACAACAAGCTGGTCTGGTCGACGCAGATGTACCGGATTCACGAGCTCGATGAAAGCCTCGATCCCGTCCACCTGGACCTGCTCGCGACCGTCCATCCCGAGGATGCCCAGAGAATCTACGAAAATACCGTGCGGGCGCTCAACGGCGAAGCCTGTCCCGATGGCGAGTATCGATTACTCATGCCGGACGGCCGGATCAAATACCTGAGTACCGCATACCAGGTCGTCACGCACCAGGACGGACGCCGGGAATGCGTTGGCGTGGCACAGGACGTTACGCGGCGCCGACTTGCCGAGGACGCACTCGACGAAGTCCGCTCCGAACTTGCGCATGTGACACGGGTGACCAGCCTTGGAGAGCTGGCAGCATCCATCGCCCACGAGGTCAATCAGCCGCTCGCAGGCATCGTTACCAACGCAAGCGCGTGCTTGCGCATGCTCACGTCAGACCGGCTCGATGCCCAGCGCACGATCCAAGCGATTACGCGGATCATGCGCGACGGCAACCGGGCCTCCGAGGTTGTCAAGCGCCTGAGGAATCTGTTCCGACGCCAGGACTTCGTTGCGGAGTCGTTCAACTTGAACGAAGCGGCTCAGGAAGTCATCGCGATCTGCTCGCACGACTTGCGGCGACGTCGGATCACGCTCGGTGTGGATCTCGATCAAGCACTGCCGTCCGTGGTAGGCGACCGCATCCAGCTGCAGCAGGTCATCCTCAACCTGGTTTTGAACGCGGCCGATGCGGTCGGCGCTGCCGATGAACGACACATTGCCATCAAGACTGCTCAGCCTGCGCCCGGCCTCGTCCAGCTCACCATCCGAGATACCGGCAGTGGCATCGCGCCCGCTGATCTCAACAGGATCTTCGAGGCGTTCTACACGACCAAGCCCAATGGCATGGGCATTGGCTTGTCGGTGAGCAAGTCCATCGTTGATCGCCATGAGGGCAAGCTCTGGGTGACCGCGAACGAGGGACCCGGCTCGAGCTTTTCCTTTTCCATTCCGTGCGCGCCTCGTGGGAGGGACGATGCGCGACAGGAAATCAATAGGATCGAAGGGGTGCATGATGAATCGAACATTCGAGCTGGCGCGCGACGCCGCCAGCACTGTGGTGATGTGTGCGATAGCACTGGAACCGATGTCGGCAGCGCTGGCGCAGAGTTCGGGGTTGAGCGACGAGGTCATCGTCACCGCACGCAAGCGCGAGGAGGAATCGTTGCGAGTTCCGGTGGTAGCTTCAGTGCTTCACACCGAAGCGATCGACAGCAGGCAGGTCAACGATCTGTTTGATGTGGCCGCATTGACGCCGGGATTGCTGCTCGGCGCCTCGTCGATCGAAGTGGGCACCGAGGTCTCGCTTCGGGGCGTCGGCGCCAGCCTGCTCGATCCCGGCATCGATCAGTCGGTGGCACTGAACCTCGATGGTTTGCAGCTCGGTCAAGGCGCGGCCTATTCGGTCGGTGTCTTCGACATGGAGAGGATCGAAATTCTGAAGGGCCCGCAGCCACTGTTCTTTGGCAAGAACAGTCCAGGCGGCGTCATTGCCATTCGGACCGCAGATCCAGGCGACAGTTTCGAGCTCATCGGGCGCGAGGCGTATGAAAACAGCGCCGAGGAGTGGCGCACGGACGTCATAGTCTCGGGCCCGGTAAGCGATACGCTCAGACTGAGGCTCGCATCGCAATTCATCTCCGCCGACGGCTATTTTCGTAACACCGCGGTGGCCCTGCCCGAAACCGGGGGCCGGCAGCCAGACGATCATATCGGCCAGAAGCGATCGCACTATCACCGCCTCACCGCCTCGTACCGGCCCGGCGAAGCGTTCACGGCACGCCTGAAACTCAACGCCACACATGATCGGGTCCTCGGCGGAGTGCCTGCGCAACTCGTCTACTGTCCCGATGGAACGCGCAACTACTTGCCGGACGTAGGCCTATCTGTGCCCTCGCTGTTCAGCCCGAACGAGAACTGCCGGGCGGATCGCAACGTCAACACGATCGATCTGGATCCGCGCAACTTTGCAGGCGTGCCGAATAACGGAGTCGGATACACCGACACCGACCAGCGTTTCGGTACGCTGGAGATGAATTGGGCCGTCGCGCCCCGGCTCACACTGACTTCTCTGACGAGCTACTACGATCTGGATCTGGATGGACTGCAGAATGGCCCCTGGGCCGGCGGCGCAGCGCCGCCACTGTCAGTCATCAAAGTGTTCGGTCGGCAGGAAGTGGCCCAGGAATTCCGCCTCAACGCCGAGCTCGGCGCGTTCGCTTTTACGAGCGGCGCATTCATCCAGGACGCGAACATCGAAAGCGAAACCACCGTACCGGGCAACCGCTTTTACGGCTTCCCAGCGACAGTTTTGAAAGGCTCGCACGATGTGGACATTCAATCGGTCGCCCTCTTCTCTCAACTCCGATTCCGACCCGTGCAGACCCTCGAAATTGCGGGCGGCGTACGCTGGACAGATGAGGAACGCAGCGATCACGCAGTGATCTACGATGTGACCGGCGCCTACACCGGTGTCCAGAATGCGGCCATGCCCTCGCCCCTGCCTCGTTTGCATTCGAGCAACTGGTCGCCGGAGCTGACTGTTTCCTGGCTGCCGAGCAAAGATCTGACTGTGTTTGCCTCGCTCAAGGAAGGCTACAAATCCGGTTCCTACAACATCAACTTTCCGCTCAACCCCGGCGAAGACAATTCATTCGGTGACGAGCGCGGCCGGGGCGGCGAGATCGGCTTGAAGGGATATGCCGGCGGTCGCGAGCTGTTCTTCGATCTTGCCGCCTATCGTTATAGGTATAGCGGGTTGCAGGTGGGGCTCGTTCAAGTCCGTGCCAGCGGCATTCCGGGATTGAAGACATTCAATGCGGGTGCAGCTGAAGTGTATGGGGTCGACTTCGCTTTGCGCTATCAACCGAATCGGATCCAGGGCTTGAGCCTCTCGGGCGCGATGAACTGGAACCATGGCCGATTCACCCGCTTCGTGAACGCACCCTGCTATCCCGGCCAGACCATCGCCGAGGGCTGCAACCTGCAGCCTTCACCCGTCACGGATCCAGCGGAAATCGCGGCCGGTTATTACGCCATCGGGCCGGCGCAAGGTCTGCCGGTGCGCTACAACGGACAGGACCTGTCTGGAACGCGTCTGCCACGCGCCCCGTCCATGCAGGCGAATTTCAATGTTGACTATGAAACAGCGGTCGGTGCGAGCTTCGATCTCGGCCTGGGCGCAGGACTGCAGTACTCCTCGGATTACCTGGTTGATCTGGGTCGCCGGCAGCACGGCGACCAGGCGGACTTCACCAAGCTGTTTGTCAACCTCCGGCTCAAGACACAGGACGATCGCTGGGAAGTGGCGCTCATTGGAAACAACCTGACCAATCGATTCACGACCGGCGGCTGTTACGACGTCAACTATCCCGCCGGCGCCGCTTTCCCGGGCATGATTTCTGGCGCACCGGTCCGTGGGCCGGCGGGATCGGGTGAGATCCTCTGCGCCTATGGACAAGGTCGCGAGGTGTGGCTGCGGCTCACCGCACGTCCGTTCAACAAATAGATGCAAACGATGGCGCAGCCAGACTCTCATCCGCAAGTCATCATCGATTCGATGCCCGCCATGGCCTGGTCGGCTCGCGCCGACGGGACCGGCCATTTCTTCAACCGACGGTATCTGGACTATGTCGGCTTGCAGCTCGAGCAGGTCTGCGACTGGCAATGGATCAGCGTGATTCACCCGGAGGATGTCGCAGTCGTCCTGGCGGCGTGGGAACAAGTTGCAGCCGCCCCTCGCGAGTGCGAGGTGGAAGCAAGGATGCGGCGTCACGATGGGGTGTATCGCTGGTTCTCGTTCCGTTCGAAGCCGGTGCGTGATGCGAATGGCAGCGTCGTCGAGTGGTATGGCGTCAATGTCGACATCGAAGACCGTAAACGAGCGGCAATCCTGCTGGAAGGTGAACGGCGCCTCTTCGACTCGATCGCATGCAGCCGACCGCTGCGCGAAGTGCTGACCACGCTGTGTCAGGTGGCCGAACAGACTGTGCCCGACTGCCATTGCGAAATACGCACCACCGACCCAACCGGCCTGAGTTTCGAACACACCATTGTTTCTTCACTTCCGCTGGAAATCAGCTCGACACCGCCCGTGCTTGTCAAAGGTGACTGCTCGCCCTCGGGCACGGCCGCAGCTACGAACGCCGAAGTCATTGCAGAGAATCTGCGAGACGATCCTCGCTGGAGCCGATTCCCACTACAGGCACAGCTCGTGAAGCGCGGAATCACGTCCGCATGGAGCACACCTTTCTCCTCGAAGAGCGGGTCACTGCTCGGCACACTATCGCTCTATTACCACAGCCCGGCTGCCGTGCAGCCCGAGCATCGCAGCCTCATCGGGCGCTTGACTCGAATTGCGAGCATTGCCATCGAACGCGCTCGGACCCAGGACGAATTGCGGCGGCGGGAATCACTGCTCGAGAGCGCCGAGCGCCTTTCCGCTACCGGCTCGTTTTATTGGGACGTGATCAACAACAAACTGATGTGGTCGGCGCAGGAGTACCGCAATTGGGAGCTCGACCCCAGTGTCGAACCCATGTCCCTGAACCTCCTGCCCCGCGTTCATCCGGAAGACCGTCCTGTGGTTGAGGAGAGAATCAGGCGTATCTTCAGGGGCGAGGACATTCCTGAGATTGAAGAGCGGCACCTGATGCTGGACGGCCGGGTAAAGCATTTCAGGTGCTCGACTCGCGTGTTCCGTTATGAGGACGGGCGCATGGAATGCGTGGGAATAGCACAGGACATCACGCATCGCCGTCTCACCGAGCAGGCGATCGACAAAGTGCGGTCCGAACTTGCCCATGTGACGCGGGTAGCCAGCCTCGGAGAGTTGGCTGCGTCGATCGCCCACGAAGTCAACCAGCCACTCTCCGGCATCATCACCAATGCAAGTGCATGCCTGCGCATGCTTACTTCCAGTCAGCCCGATCGCGAGCGCGCGATCAAGGCTGTAGAACGCCTCATGCGCGACGGAACTCGTGCGTCCGAGGTGATCAAGCGCCTGCGAAACCTGTTTCGACACCAGGAATTTTCCGCCGAGTCGTTCGATCTGAATGAAGCGACTCAAGAGGTCATCGCCCTCTGCTCGCACGACATGCAGAGGCGCCGGATTACCCTCATCGCGCATCTGGATAAAGCACTGCCGCCTGCGGTGGGCGACCGGATTCAGTTGCAGCAGGTCATCCTGAACCTCGTCTTGAACGCTGGCGATGCAATCGACGCGAGTGACCACCGGCAGCGCCAGATCACCATCAAGACGGCGCAGATTGCCAACATGGTGCAGCTCACCGTTGCAGACACTGGTTGTGGCATTGCATCCGCCGACCTCGACAAGATCTTCGAGGCGTTCTACACGACCAAGCCCAATGGCATGGGTATCGGCTTGTCCGTGAGCCGGTCCATTCTCGAGCGTCACGGCGGCAAGCTTTGGGCAAACCCGAACAACGGGCCGGGCACGGCGGTTTCCTTCTGCGTTCCGTGCACCCCCGCCTGACTCACCGACACCATCGTGCAATCGCCCGGGCCAGTGGACTCTGCTGTGATTCTCCGACCCACCAGGAGATCGATCATGGTCAGAATTGCAATTGTCACAGGCAGCACGCGACCTGGACGCCTCAATGAATCGGTCGCCCGCTGGGTGCTCGATGTTGCCTCCAGGCGTACCGACGCAGATTTCGAGCTCGTCGACATCGCGGCGTATGACCTTCCGCTACTGGATGAGCCCATTCCCCCCAGTCTCGGGCGTTACAGTCACTCGCACACGAAAAGGTGGGCTGACACCATCGCCGCCTTCGATGCCTATGTATTCGTCACGCCCGAGTACAACCACGGCATTTCTGGCGCGCTCAAGAATGCTATCGATTTCGTGTACGCAGAATGGAACAACAAAGCTGCGGGCTTTGTGAGCTATGGCAGCGCCGGTGGCGTGCGTGCCGTCGAGCACCTCCGTACTGTAATGGCTGAACTGATGATCGCTGACGTGCGCGCGCACATCAGTCTCTCCCTGTTCACGGACTTCGAGAACTTCTCGGTTTTCAAACCGGCGGCTCGACATGAAAGCGAAGTCGGCACATTGGTGGATCAGTTGATTGCCTGGGGCGGCGCCCTGCGATCGCTGCGGCATGCTTCGTCACAACGGCAATGAGGAGCAAGTAATGAGTACGCTCGAGAAGTCCACCGCGCCTGAGGACGTGCAATCCTTCGGCAGCCTGTCACCGGTGCGGATCGGTCTCGGTGCCGAGACCCGCCATCGCTCTGTGCGCGCCTTGAACCGGATTCTGGCGCACTCCATGGCGTTGCGTGATCTGTACAAGAAAGCGCATTGGCAGACATCCGGCGCATCGTTTTATGGTCTGCACCTGCTGTTCGACAAGCATCATGAGCAGCAACTCGATCTCATCGACTCGCTTGCGGAGCGAGTCCAGCTGCTCGGTGGCGTGGCCCTAGCCACTGCACACGACGTCGTGCAGGAGAGCCGGATCGCGCGCGTCACCAGTGGGGTGCAATCGCCGATCGACCAGCTGGTCGGCCTGCGTGATGCACATGAGTTCTTACTCACCGAGGTGCGCCCGCTCGCCCGCGAGGCGGCCGAGCATGGCGACGATGGGACCAACGACCTTCTGGTGGGCAGTGTGCTGCGTGTGAACGAGTTGCAGGCCTGGTTCGTCAGCGAGCACCTCGCACACACTTGCAGCGAGTGAACGCGATCGTCGAGGCGCGGCAGCCACACTGCCGCGCGTCGACCACTACCTCACTTGGGCAGCGGCGCCTCATGTCCCGGTAATCGAATCGTGACCTCCTGCAGGAACCAGCCATTGCCATCCGGATCCTTGAAAGAAGCGTAAGTGGCGTAGCTGCTCCGCTGCGGATGGACTGCATCGACACGACATTCGCCGTTGACGTGATGGAATACTCCGCCGGAGTCGTGGAACGGGCCACTGACCTCCACACCTCGCTCGCGCAACTTGCTGCGTATTGCCTGGACATCCGCGACGATGAGATGTAGCCCCTGGGTAGAACCCGGCGCTGCCGCCGTGACTCCTTTGCCGAAGATGATGGAGCAAGACGAGGCCGGCGGCGTGAACTGCACGACGCGATAGCCGTCGCCTGCCGCGAAGTCCAGGTCGAGTCGCCATCCCAGGTCAGCATAGAAGCGCTTGGCTCGATCGACGTCCGAGACAGGAATGACGACGACCTCCAGCATCATCTCGCCTATGGGCGCCTTGAGATATTCAGGAGCGGCATCGAGAGCATTGGCAGTGTTGTTCATGAGTGGTTCCACAAAGGTTTGCTAGGGAGCCTCACGCTAGCTGCGAACCCGCTCCGGTCCCATCGTTCGATGGTATCGATGGCTACCGATCGACACCTTGGTATCCACCGACACCTTCGTGTAATGGAGCGACAGTCTTGCGCTCTGCTTCGATAGCGCTGTGATACATCACCTCATCGGAGATTCGCATGGCTGGCACTCGCAAAACCGTCATCGTCACGGGCGCTTCTCAAGGCATAGGCGCCTCCGTCGCCGCTCTCTTTCTCGAACGCGGCTACAACGTCGTCGCAAACTCGCGCCACATCAGCGACAAGAACACCCTCGGCCAGGCTGAGCATCTCGCATTGGTGGATGGCGATATCGCGCTACCGGCCACAGCGGATAGGATCATGGCCACCGCGAATGAGCGCTTCGGTGGCGTGGATGCGCTCGTCAACAACGCGGGCATCTTCGTTTCGAAACCGTTTATCGATTACACCGCGGAGGAGTTCAAGGCGCTCTCCTCCACCAACCTGGAAGGATTCATCTACATCACGCAGCGGCTCATCAAACAGCTGCTGACACGTCAACGGCCCGGCAGCATCGTGAACATCACAGCTTCGATCGCCGAGCATCCACTGGCGGCCTTACCCGCCTCTGTGGCGATGATCACGAAGGGCGGCTTGAACGCCATCTCGCGCAGCCTGGCCCTGGAATACGCCAAGCAAGGCATTCGCGTGAACGCGGTTGCGCCCGGTGTGATCGATACTCCGCTCCTGCATGAGGTGCCCAAAGACTTCCTGCGCTCACTTTCGCCGCTCGGCCTCATCGGCTCGGGTCGCGACGTCGCCGATGCCGTCATGTATTTGACAGAGGCCGAGCAAGTCACCGGTGAGGTTTTGTATGTGAACGGCGGATCGCACGTTGGCAAATGGTGAGCTCGATGAGCGTCGCGGACAGAATGAAGGCGCTGCAGATCGAGCTCCCGCCTGCACCGAAGCCCTTGGGTACGTACGTGCCCGCGGTGCGCGTTGGGCCTCTGCTGTACCTCAGTGGAACGCTGCCGTTGGAGGCGGGGGTTCCAAAGTTTCGCGGGCGTATCGGCGCCGGGCTCGGGATCGATGACGCACGCGTCGCGGCTCGCTTGGCTACTCTCAACGCACTCGCCATTGCACGCGAGTATCTTGGCTCACTCGACTTCATCACCCGCATTGTCCGCCTCACGGTCTCACTCGCGTCGACGGCGGATTTCGTAGCCCATGCCCAGGTTGCGGATGCCGCTTCTGAACTGCTCGCGAACCTGTTTGGGCCCGACAAAGCATCGACCCGCATGGTCTATGGCGTATCGAGCCTGCCTGCTGGAGCAAGTGTGGTGGTGGAACTCATTCTGGCTGTTACTGAAGGAGGTGCTCCGTGAGCACGCTACTCGACGCGGTTCTCGATGCGCATGGCGGGATGCGCCGCTGGATGTCGTATGAGAAAGTCGACGCCACCATCGTCAGCGGCGGAGGGTTCTTCGCGCTGAAAGGGATCGTCCAGGACTCCGATCCTCGCCGCATGACGGTGTGGCTACACGAGCAGCGAGCCTCAGTCGCGCCGTACGGCGCTCCTGATCAGCGCTCGATCTTCACCTCCGACCAGGTACGAGTCGAAAAGCTCGACGGTACGGTGATAGCCGAGCGACGCGCACCACGGGACTCCTTCGCGGGTCATCAGATGCACACATCTTGGGACCCGCTCCACCGTGCTTACTTCAACGGCGAAGCGCTATGGACATATCTGACGACGCCCTTCGTTCTGGCGATGCCGGGCGTGCACACCGAAGAAGTGGAACCCTGGATCGAAGGCGGCGAGACATGGCGCTGCCTGCGAGCCCACTTTCCCGGAGCGATCGAAACGCATTGTCAGATCCAGGAGTTCTATTTCGGCGAGAATTTTCTCCTGCGCCGTCATGACTACAGAGTCAACATCGCAGGCGGGTTTCAAGCAGCGCAACTGACGGGTCGGTATGTCGAGGCGAACGGCATCAGACTGCCGACGCAACGTCGTGCTCACACACGAGGCCCGGATGGAAGGCACGTTGCGGAAATGCTGATGGTCTATATCGACCTGACTCACGTCGAATTCAGCTGAGCGAGCTGAGCATTCGCCGTTGCCTCACCTCGGCAACGGCTTTCCCACCTGCTCCGCCAGGATGTACGCAGCGTACCACTCCGGCCAATCATCGTGCTTTTGCCCCGGTGTTCGCTTCTCGTGCTCGCCATGCGCGGCGGCGGCACGCTTCAAAGCATCGGTCAGCTCCGCTGCAGACGTGAATGACACGCCGGCAGATTCCACCCTTCCAGGCAATCGAGACGTAATTTCCTGAAGCAGCCACGTATTGCCGTCGGGGTCACTGAAGGTGGCAAACGAGGAATAGCTTGCGCCGTCCGGATGCCGACCGTTCGTGGCAGGCTTGCCTGGTCCGGTGCGATGAAAGACTGTGCTCGGAGTGGCACCCCGGTCGATCAGCTCGGCAACCGCCGCTTCGATGTCGGACACGACAAGATAAGTGCTTTGTGCCGATCCCGGCTGCGCCGCTGTCAGCCCGCTCCCAAAATGAACTGAGCACGCCGAGCCGGGCGGTGTCAGCTGAACCACACGAAACCCACCCTCCGCCGAGAAGTCTGCATCCAGCCGCCATCCCAGACCGGTATAGAAACGCTTCGATCGTTCGATGTCCGAGACGGGGATGACGACGACTTCGAGTTTGAAATCATGCGATGGTACAGCGCTCATGTCGGGCTCCCGATGACTAGATGACGGGTTTGACTGTCCTGGTCTCGATCACGCGAAGGCGTCAACGTCCCGGATGGCTTTCGCAAACTCCTCGGGCGCTTCCTGCGGCAGATTGTGTCCTACACCGCCACCGATCGTGCGGTGTTGATACTTGCCAGTGAATTTTTTCGCGTAGACGCTCGGATCTGGATGCGGCGCCCCGTTTGCGTCACCTTCCATCGTGATGGTTGGCACACTGATGTCTGGTAGCGCCGCAAGCTTACTTTCGACTGCATCGTAGCGCTCCTCGCCCTGGGCCAGTCCAAGCCGCCAGCGATAGTTATGAATCGCGATCGCGACCTGGTCCGGATTGTCCAGCGAGACGGCCGAACGCTGGAACTCGGCGTCACTGAATTTCCATTGCGGCGACGCGAGCTGCCAGATCAAGCGCGCGAACTCGTGCGTGTATTTCCGATAACCCGCCTCGCCCCGCGCCGTCGCAAAATAGAACTGATACCACCACTGCAATTCGGCGCTCGGCGGCAACGGCGCCTTGTTACTGTCGCGGCTACCAATCAAATAGCCACTCACGGACACCAGCGCCTTACACCGCTCCGGCCACAGTGCCGCCATGATATTAGCGGTGCGCGCGCCCCAATCGAAACCACCTACGATCGCCTGCTTCAAGTGCAAAGCATCCAGCAGCGCAATTGCATCAGCTGCGAGCGCGCTCTGCTGGCCATTGCGTGGGGTAGCGGCCGACTTGAATCTCGTCTGGCCATAGCCGCGCAGATGAGGAACGATCACCCGATAACCCTCTCGCGCAAGCAAGGCCGTGACCGCGACGAAACTATGAATGTCGTAAGGCCAGCCATGCAGCAGCAACACCGGCTTACCGTCCGGCGAACCTTCGTCGACATAGGCAACCTCCAACTCGCCGGTGTCGATGCGCTTGAGCGATGCGAAGGTTTGTAGCGAAGCTCCTACAGGCTCCCCGCTCCTCTTCCTCTTCGGGGCCGAATTCTCCGCGTTGGCGGAAAGATCAGCCACTGGCGCGAGCGTCATCCCCAGCACGGTGGCGCCAAGCAGGCCGCGCCTGGTCCGATCGAAGTTCCCAGACATGCTTCACCTCGTTGCAAGCCAGGACCATCTCATCAATCGTCGCGGCCGTAGTCGATTAGACGTTCGTATCTAGCTGCACGTTGGTGTCATCGCAACCCCGCGCCGAAGCTGCTCAGATACTTCGCTCTCCTTCCACACCCCAGGTGAGCGCGATGAAACTTACGACTGCAACCCTCGCCGCGATGGCAGTTCTGCTATTTGCATCAGTGTCGTGGGGCGACAACGCGCGGCCCACGGTGGTGCTCGTCCATGGGGCGTTTGCCGACACCTCGAGTTGGAATGGCGTCGTCAAGAGATTGAAGTCAGGCGGATATTCGGTGATTGCCGCAGCCAATCCCTTGCGCAGCGTGCAGCGAGATGCTGACTACATCAGAAGCCTGGTCGCCAGCATCAAATCCCCCGTCATTCTCGTCGGCCATTCGTATGGAGGCCTGGTGATCAACGACGCCGCCACCGGTAGTTCAAACGTAGAGGCACTGGTATTCGTCTCTGCCTTCGCGCCGGACGTCGGCGAAACCGCTCTCGCGCTCTCGGGTAGATTTCCCGGCAGTACCTTGGGCGCGACGCTTGCCCCCGGCGTTCCGCTGGCAGCTGGCGGGGAGGATCTATACATCCAGCAAGACAAGTTTCCGAGCCAGTTCGCCGCAGATGTATCGCCAACTGAAGCTCTGCTGATGTCGGCCACGCAAAGACCCATCTCGAAAGCTGCCCTTGAAGAAGCAGCCGCGGGCGCAGCGTGGAGGCGCATTCCGTCATGGTTCATCTACGGCGACGCAGACAAGAACATTCCCCCTGAGGCACAGGCCTTCATGGCACACAGAGCCGCTTCGAAGCAGACCGTCGTCATTCGAGGCGGCTCGCACGTGGTGATGATTTCTCATGCCGATGCCGTTGCAAAACTCATTCTGCAAGCGGCCGGTAACGGCAGCTGAGTCGATCGACACCTTCGTTTAATCGACCGGATTCGTAACGGCCCGTTACAGTGAATTCTCGTACCCCATTGGAGAACAGGAAATGAATATCCTTGGCCGATCATGTGCCAGTGTCGCTACTGGATTGCTGCTCGCCGCGAACGCCTGGTCAGAGGACGCCGCATCGCTCGTGGTACCCATCGAGAACGAACCAGCGCCGAAGTTGATCGTTGAGCAGCCCCTGCCCGGTCCGCTTGCCAACGGCATCGCGTACATTCCGTACCGCCTGGAGAACCTTCGCATCCTGCCAATCGGCGGTCCATCGTCCCGAGAGGTGTCGCCCCGCATCGGCCATCTGCACATCACCGTCGACGATCTGCCATGGCAGTGGGCGGACTATGGGCAGAGCAACACCATCATCCTCGTCAACCTGCCGAAGGGCGAGCACAAGGTGCTGATTCAGGCCGTGGATACGGAAGGTGGCGTGCTCACGTCACAGACCCTCACTTTCAAATCTCCCGGAAAGTCGACTCGCTTGTAACAACCCACCGAGGCCCGCCATGAAACGCAGCATCAAACTCACCATCGCAGCTTCAACCGTGCTAGCCGGCACACTTGCAGGCGTGCTTCACGCACAGAGCGCGCAGGATAAGTATTCCCTCAAGTCACCGAGCGGAATCGCCTTCGCGGACTTCAAGGGATACGAGGACTGGGCGGTGGTCTCTTCCGCGCGCACCGACGAAGTTCTCAAGGTCATCGTCGCCAATCCGACCATGATCAAAGCATACAAGGCCGGCGTGCCCGGCAACGGCCAGCCCTTCCCGGAGGGCTCCAAGATCGTGAAGCTGCAGTGGAAGCCGAAGAAGAGCACGGAGGCGCCGTTCGTCGTGGACGTGCCGGACGTCTTTACGCAGGCGTTCGTCATCGAGAAGGACAGCAAGCGGTTTCCAAAGAGTGGCGGTTGGGGCTATGCGCTGTTCAACTACGACGCGCCTTCAGACAAGTTCTCGGTCGATCCAACCGGCGTTGCCGACTGCGGGCACGCGTGCCACACCGCTGTGAAGAATAAGGACTATATCTTCCACCCGTACCAGAAGCGTTGAGGAAGCAGCGAGCGCGCCGCTGTGTCGAGCGGCGCGCTCGAACAGTCCCGGTCCGCTAAAACTCCGCTGACAGTTTTACACCGAAGATCCAGATATCGTCGGCGTCGCGGCGACCTCCAGCATTCCTGACATACTGCAAGCTCGGCATCAACATGAAGCCACGTGCGCCAGCAACGGTGTAATTCAGCTCGATAGGTACTTCGGCGCCGCGATCCAGCCCGTGAGCTCCGGCGACTTCATGAGATAGCCGCTCGAAGTCCCGGAAGCGCTTGCTCACCCGGTTGTGCCCGATCGCCAGGCCCAGCCGATCATCAGGCCTGAAGGGAAACCAGCCTTCGTACCACAGGCCCAACGAAAGCAAGCGGTCGACCTTGTTCACATTACCGTCCGAGTGCGAGAAGTTGGCGAAGACCGTCAAACCACCGCCGCTGCCATTGTTCGTGATCTGCTGGAAGGCGAGCGCGTAGTACCCGGTGGATGAGTCTCGCATCAGCGGCGCGCCTCCTGCGACCGGCATTGGCGCGCGCTCCTCGTTGAGTAGAAGATCGGGATAGCTGGTGCTGTTGCGCCAGTATCCGATGCGATATGAGCCTGGCAATTCACTCCCTGAGGTCGGCAGCCATCCCATCTCGAGGTTGGCGAGGGTGCCCCGCTGACGATCATCTCGCGTATGCAGACGCAACCCCTGATCCCCCTCCAGGTTGCGCGGGTTGACGTCGTTGGCACCCACTTTGATATAGCGGCCTGCACCCGCCTCGATCGTCACGTTCGCAAAGAACTGCCCGATCGGCCAGGTGTACCAACCGTTGCTGTGATAACCCGGGAGCGCTCCGCAGAAGCTGATGTTGATGAAATCGCATGAGAACGGAAAGAAGTCGACGTCACTGCGGCCCAGTTTGATTGTCACTCTCTCATCGAGCAGCTGCTGCTGCAGATAGAAGCGCGTGAGCCGCGTGTAGTGTCCGCGCCCATAGAGTTCGTGGGTTTCCAGCAGCGTGCCGAAGCCGGCCTTCGCATCGAGCTGCGGACCGTTCCGATTGGTGACGATGCCATGGAATGAGGCGCCTCTCCATCCGATCAACGTGTCGAGGTTCAAGTCTGCCCCGAAAGCGATCTGATCAGCATAGGCTGTGCTGCTACGCTCGCCACCACTGGTATTGTGCACCCACTCTCCGACATAGCCGAGCGTGAGGTTCACGCCGCCTTCCGCCAGCGAAGAGCGCAAGCCGCTCCAATCGCCTGTGATTCGATCATCGAAGCTGCCAGCGTCGTCGGCGTGGGCCTGGATGGCGCAGAGCACCGACGCCGCCGACGCCAGCAGCTTGTTCGTACGCGTAGTCACGGTGAATCACTTCACCGGGTCGCCGAGCGTGCCCGTGTAATGCGCAAGCCGCTTCTCGACATCCGGATCTTTTTGCAAACCACGCTGCATCAGCTGCTTGATTCGTCGCTGAGCCTGGGGACGCTGCACCGAGCTGATGAATCCTTGCCACCCGGCACCGATTTGCTCGTCCGACGGCAGAGATACAACGTCGACAAGATGCTTGATATCTCGGATGGCTTGCTTGTCGAAGCCGGCAATGCGTCTGGCCATTGCATCAACGAATTTGTCAAGCTCCGAGTCAGGGATGGCGCGGTTCACATATCCGTAGCGCTCGGCCAGCTCCGCATCGATGTCATTGCCCGTGAGCAACACTTCCAACGCGCGCCCTCTACCCATCAGTGAGGGCAAGCGAGCCATGGGACCGCCGCCAGGGACGAGGGCCGCACCGATTTCCCATTGGGAGAGAAGTGCTTTCTCCCGACTGGCAAAGCGCATGTCGCTCGCCAACGCGAGTTCGCTGCCGACACCAGTGGCTCTGCCGCGGATCGACGCGATCGACACCACCGGCGACCTACTCAGGCGGACCAGCATGTCAGGCAGCGGCGGCAAGCCCGTGGGGCCGTTCGGAAGTTGTGTCGTATCCGTTAGTGGTGGAACGAAATCATAGTGGGTGAGAAAAAAGTCGGGTACGTCGCTGTCGAACACGACCACCTTGAGCCTGGCGTCACGCTCGATGGCCGAAATCACCTCGTTGAGCTGACCGATCGACTCCGGCCCGAAGATGTTGAAAGGCGGATTGTGAAAAGTAACGCGCCAATACTCCGGCGTGACTCGCTCGAGCAAGACTTCCTTCTTGGCCACACTGCGCGATGCGTTGGTTGGCCCCTTTGCCATCACGGGAGTCGATAGTGAGACGGCCGCCGCCAGGAGGGTCGCGGCTAGCAAACGAATGGTCATGACGATCTCCGATCTGTGGTTCACTGAAGTGGCGTATCGAGTGCCATCAGATCAAAGAGCAGCCCCTGCTGCGATGACACGATGGTATCGCAGCACTCCATGGCGAGAGTCAAACATTCGCTAACGGCATTCGAACGGTGAAGCGACTGCCCAAGCCAATGCCCGCGCTGCGCGCTTCGATACGTCCGCCATGTTCCTCGACGACTTGTTTGGCGACAGCCAGCCCAACGCCAAGCCCGCGCGAGCTGCCGATCATCGGCGTGCCCGCCTGGACGAACAGATCGAATATGCGTGGCAGTACTTCGGCTCTGATCCCGACGCCGTTGTCTTCCACCATGACGGCGGCAACGTCGTGCCGTCGCTCCAGCGTCACGCTGATCCGTCCGCAGGGCTCGCTGTACTTGACGGCATTGTCCAGGAGATTGGCGAACACTTGGGTCAGACGCAGCGGATCGGCATGGACCAGCACCGGTCCCATGGTCATCGACACGTTGAACTCATATCCGCCAGCATCGAGGCGCTGTCGACACGCGTGTATTGCACCGTCCAACACTTCAGAAAGGTCCACACGCTGCTTGTGCAATGAGAGCCTTCCCGATGTGACGCTGGCGACATCCACAAGGTCATCGACAATTCTGGCGATGTAACCCAGCTGCCGCTCGATTTGCGGTACGACTTGCTCCATCTCGCGCGCACACGCAGTCGATCTCGCCAGCATGCGCACTGCGCACCACGCCGCGGCGAGAGGATTGCGCAGCTCGTGAGCGACGATGGCAAGCTGTCTCATTTCGACCCGATCGCGTGACTCACTCGGAACAAGCATGCTCTCACCCTGTCAATTCCCAGCGGAACATTCCTTCAGTGGCCGCGATTGAATCACGATCGCCCCGTTGTATCGTTTAGACGAAGGTGTTTATGCCGCATGCAACGCGATATCGAAGAATCGAGGTCGAGGGACTCTCGATTTTCTACAGAGACGCCGGTCCATCGAACGTGCGCACCCTGCTGCTGCTGCATGGACTGCCCTCCTCGTCACGCATGTTCCAGCCGCTCATCGAACGACTGTCGGATCGATATCGGTTGGTGGCGCCGGACTATCCGGGTTTCGGGCATAGCGACTGGCCAGATCCCAGTCAATTTGAATATACGTTCGATCATTACGCGGAGCTGCTGAGCAGCTTCACCGAAAAGCTGGGGCTTACACGCTACTCTTTGTACCTGCAGGACTACGGCGGACCAGTGGGCTTGCGCATGGCCATGTCCCATCCGGAGCAGGTCGAGACGCTCATCATCCAGAACGCGGTTGCCCACGACGAAGGACTGGGGGATAACTGGAAAGCGCGCCGGGCTTTTTGGGCGGATCGCGCCTCGAATACTGCTGCGCTCCAGGACAACCTGCTGTCATTGGCAACAACGCGCTCGCGGCACGTTGGCTCGGATCCTGATGTGGAGCGCTATGATCCTGATCTGTGGACTGATGAGTTCGCGTTTCTTAGCCAGCCCGGGCAGGCGCAGATTCAAACTGAGCTCTTCTATGACTATCGGCACAACGTCGAGTCCTATCCTCGTTGGCAGGCCTGGCTGCGCGCGAGAAAGCCGCGCCTGCTGGTGCTGTGGGGCAAGTACGATACGTCGTTTCGAATCACCGAAGCCGAGGCATACAAGCGCGATGTGCCCGACGCGGAGGTGCATATCGTGGACGGGGGACACTTCGCACTGGACACGGCGGCCGATGAGATCGCCGGGCACGTCAAGCGATTCCTCGGCCCCTGATGTGCCGAGCATCGCGATGGGACGATGGTATATCGATACGTTCGTGCGATAGGCGAACGAGAACAACCGTGATTGCATCTGCATCACGTCTTGACGTGGAGAGCTACAGATGCCGCGGTCCATTCAATCCTTGAGCCTCGCAGATGCCCGTCGAATGATTGCAGCGGGCGAGCAGAAGGCAGCGGAACTCAAGATTCCTTACAACCTCGCGGTGGTGGATGCCGGCGGCGGGCTGATCGCGCACGCCCGCATGGATGGGGCGTGGCTGGGCAGCGTAAGCATCGCAATCGATAAAGCCTGGACCGCACGAGCATTCGACCGTGCGACCGATGAGTTCTCTCGATTCGCGCAAAGCGGCCAGCCGGCGTTCGGCATTCACACGACCAACGCATCGCGGGTCGTTATCTTTGGCGGTGGCATTCCCATCAAAGTGGACGGATTGGTGATCGGCGCGGTTGGTGCGAGCGGCGGAAGCGTGGACGAGGATATCGTTGTCGCGCGTGCGGCGGTCGCCGGATTCGAACAGTCCTATCTAGAATCTTGCGGATAGGCTCACACCGTAGGTCGCCGGCTGCCCGACAAAGCGCGCAATCGCGTTGCCGTTGGCGAAAACATTGCTCCAGTAGTACTCATCGGTGACGTTCTTGCCCCACGCCCAGATCCGATAGGCACCCTTTGCAAGCTCGAAGCCGGCGCGCAGATCGAGCAGCGTGAAGGCATCGATGCGAAGCGTACCGATCGCGCCGACGCCGGCGTAGGTCTGGCTGTTGTAAGTGAGCGAGCCGCCAACAAAGCCGGTGACCTCACCGATGGGGAATCGGTAGTCGAGGTTGCCATTCGCCTGCCAGGTCGGCGCAAACGGAAATGGCGTGCCGGCTTGATCGCCGAACCGGGCCCTCGCATCAAAGCCGATGAACTCATCGATCTGCGCGTCGACATAGGTCGCAGACACATCCACCGCGAGCCCGTCGATGGGCTTCGCCACGAGCTGCATCTCGGCGCCGATCACATGCGAGCGTGGCACCGAAACCAGCGCTTCGGCTTGGCCAAAAGTAGGGTCGAGCAGCGTGCCACGCAGTTGTTTGTCTTGGTAGTCATAGTAGAACGTCGATACATTCAGCTGAGCGTGCCGTTCGAACAGACTCGCTTTGATCCCGGTCTCGTAAGCCAGCAGTGACTCCTGAGTCGCGGGTGTGAATTGGGTGACTGTCGAGGCCACCAGCACCGGCACCGCCCCCGCCTTGAACCCGCGGCTCACATTCGCGTACAGCAGAACATTGCTGCGCGGATTCCAGTTGATGCCGGCCCGCCACGATGTGCTGTTCTCGTTCAACGTCCGGTGAACTCCATCGACCGGTCGCAAGTCATCGCCTGGATCGAGCACGAAACAATCGCCGACTTGCGTTGCGGGCTGCGCGCCGCCACGAAACAGATTCCAGAACCGGGCGAAATGATCGGACACAGCGATGCCGCAGTTATCGTAAGAGCGGCGATCGACGTTGTAGCGGACGCCGCCCTCGATCATGAGCGCATCGCTGAGTTGATACTCGAGGCGAGCGAAGGCGGCATAGGTGGTCGCGTTCATGCGTCCTTGCTGCAGGCTCTGATCCCCGTAGGCCTGCGGATCGAGTCCCTGGAAAAGACGACTGACATCATTGTCGGAGAACAGCGCGTGCGGCTCATCATCGACGGTGTCATGCGTGTAATTGACCCCGAACAGCCAACCACCCCATTGTGGGCGGCCCGAAACTCGCAGCTCTTGATAGAAGTGCTCGACGTGCCCTGCCGCATCGACCACCTCGGTGATATGCAACGGCGTGCCGTCCGCGTCCTGGCCATACGCCGTGTCCAATTGCGCATACGACGTAAGCGAAGTCATATTGATCGCATCGCCCACTCGGTATTCGTTGCGCCAACTGCCATGATAGAGCGTTGTATCGTTGGCATAGGGAAAGCGCGCCTGAGTGTCCAATCGTACCGGCGTCCAATCTGCAGCACGAGGATTCGTGATGATGGGCAGGGTCAATAGTCCGGGCGGCGCGAAATCGGCGAACTTGATCACGGGGGCCACGAACTGCGCGGCCAGGCTATCCGATCTGTCTCGAGTCACGGTCACGGCCAGGGTTGATGCGAACGACTCGGAGGGCAGCCATTCGAGCACGCCACGGCCTTGCAACTCACGAAGCCTTCCCAAGCGGTCGTTTGGACGACTGATACTTTCCTGCCATGGTTCCCCACGACGGCCCTGCACGGCGATCCGTCCGCGCAGTGCATCGGTGACGGCACCGCTGATGAACGCCGAAAGCTGAGTTCGTTCGAAGCTGCCGTAGCTTGTGTCGATGCCGGCCTGCAGGGTATCGGTCGGTTTCGCAACGATGTAGTTGACTGCGCCGCCCGTTGCGTTCTGCCCGAACAGGGTCCCCTGCGGACCTTTCAACACCTCGACCTGAGCCAGATCGAACGCAACGAGTTTGCTCATCGCCGCGTAGGGCAACGGCGTTTCATCAACATACACCGTGACCGCAGGTGTGGTCGAAAGATCGCTGTTGAAAAATCCGACGCCCCGCAAAGTGAATGATGTGGAATTGTAGTTGCTCTGCTGAATCGTGAAGCCGGGTACCAGCCGAGTCAGGTCAGCGACAGAGTCGACACCGCGGAGCTGCATGGTTTCCGCCGTGCCGACGACTATCGACATTCCGACGGAATCGGCAGGCTGCGCCCACTTCTGCGCAGTCACGATGACCTCGGTGGCCTGGTTTGCAGAGCTATGAGCAACCGCGTCAGCCGGCGACGCCTCGCAGAAGATCAGGGCTGCAATACCAAGAGCACAATGATGAGCATCCATAGATCGTCAGCTTCGGCTCTGGAAGATCGTCCACGATCTCACCAGATGCCGAAGACCGCGGCGATGACACCAAGGTATCGATGAGCTACGCGATGGTCAGCCAAAAGTGAAGTCGAACAACTCCGCACCGGCGTCGACGAACTCGATCTCCACCACCCGATCTTCGATCGGCGTCTGTTGGCGGACCAGCTGATACATGCGTGGCTCACCCAATGTCCCGTAACCGTCCGCGTCCACATCGACTCCATGCGATGCACCTGGGGGCTGGCCATTGATCAGCACACGGAATCGGATCGGCGCGGAGGCGATACCCTGCCCCATGATCAGGTGGACATCGCGCGCGCGAAAGCGATAAGCGATCCGTCCGTTGGCTTGCTTCAGCACGACCGAGTCAGCCCCCACGGTCCAGTGACCTGCGAGCGCCCATTCGTTGAGTTTCAGACGCTCAGGAAGTGAATAGCCATGTGGCCTATCGGCTCGCGCTCCCCCGGGCGATGCAAATCTCACCGTGCGCTGGTAGCCCAGGTAGGTTTCAGGAGAGCCGAGATTCTTCCAGTCCGCCTGGGCTTCGGCGCCTCGAGCCAAAACCGGGGTCAGCGAGCCATCGCCAGAATGGCCGGCTTCGGCGAGCAGCTTCTGCAGCGTCCGCTCGGCAGTCTCATAGTCGCCTTCGCCGAATTGCTGATGCCGGATCCGCCCGTTTGCATCGATGAAGTACATTGCCGGCCAGTATTCATTCTTGAACGCGCGCCAGAGGGCATAGTCGCTATCAACCGCGACCGGGAAGTCGATGCCGATCTGATCGGTTGCGGCACGCACCTTCGGCAATTCGCGCTCGAAGGCGAACTCCGGCGTGTGCACGCCGATCACGACCAGGCCCGCATCCTTGTATCTTTCCCACCAGGCACGCACGTACGGTAGCGTGCGCCGCCAATTGATGCAGGTATACGTCCAGAACTCCACCAGCACGACCTTGCCACGCAGGTCGGCCGCTTTCAGCGGAGGTGAATTGATCCATGCCGTCGCCCTATCGAGCGAGGGCATGCTCTGGGCGGCTGCAGCCGGCAGCGGTGCGCTGATGATCGAGAGCATCGCTGCCACCAATAACACTACGCGCACGCGTCAGAACTCCTGAGCTGTCGGCCGGATCACGATCTCGTTGATATCGACCGTCGCGGGCTGCTCGATCGCGTACGCGACAGCACGCGCAACGCTGTCCGCTGGAATCGCGATCTTGTAGAAGTCACGAAGGTGCTGGCGGGTCGCCTCCTCCGAACTGCTCTCCGGCAGCTCGGTTGCGACCACTCCGGGCGAGATTGCCGTCGTGCGAATGTTGTGTGCCTTGAGCTCGGAGCGCAGTCCTTCCGTGATTGCCCTCACTGCGAATTTGGTCGCGCTATACACCGTTCCGCCCGGCGTGAGCACTTTGAATCCGAGCACCGATGCGATGTTGACGATGTGGCCGTAACCTTGCTTTTGCATCGCTGGCAGCACTGCAGCGACCCCGTATAAAAGGCCCTTGATGTTGACATCGATCATCCGATCCCACTCATCCACCTTGAGCGCCACCAGCGGCGCGATCGGCATGATGCCCGAGTTATTGACGATCACGTCGACGCGATCGAATGCTTTCAGTGCCGCTTGGACTAGTCCTTCCACATCCTGACGCACGGTGACATCCGTCTGCATGCCGATCGCTTTGCCACCAGCGGACGTGATGTCACGAACGACCGAGTCGATCCGATCCATGCGTCGGGCGCCGATGACGACTGTTGCTCCCTGAGCCGCGAGCAGACGAGCGGTGCTCTCGCCCAAACCGCTGCTGGCACCGGTGATGACGACGATCTTCCCCGCAACGTTGTTGGCGGCCATGAGCTGCTCCTGTGTGAACCGATGAGCTCGTACGAGGCTCATGGCAACAAAGGAGCGAGGGGGGTGCGATTAGACGATGGTATTCACAGCGACCTTGGTATCGGTCGCGCACAGGGAACACGGAAGGCGAACGATGCCCCGTATTCCGGGTTCATCGTTGCCCAGAGCTCGCCGTTGTGGCTCTGAATGATGGAGCGACTCACCGACAGGCCGATGCCCATGCCACCGGTCTTGGTGGTGTGAAAAGCGGCGAACATCTTCTCCGCCTCTTCCGGCCTGAAACCTCTCCCGGTGTCCTGAACGGTGACTCGGACCGAGTCGGGAGTTTCCCGCTGCGTTTTGATCACCAGTTCGCGCGGCCGGTCGTTGATGTCCGCCATCGCCTCCACAGCGTTGCCGATCAGATTCAGTACGATTTGCTGCAGTTGAACTCGATCGCCACACACCGCTGGCAGGTCCTTCGCGAATTCCAGCCGGACCACGATGCGGTTACGTTCCAGGTCGGCGTTGCATAGCGCGAGCACTTCGCGGGCAGCCTCGTTCAGATCCACAGACTCGGCGACAATGTCCTTCTTTGCAAACAAACCGCGCAGCCGCTTGATGACTTCCGATGCCCGGTTCGCGTCGCGAATGGTTCGGCGCACTGTATCGGTCGCGCCGGCGACGTTGGGCGGGTCACCGCCAAGCATGCGCAGGCACGTATTCGAATTCGTGACAACCCCCGCCAGCGGCTGGTTGAGCTCGTGCGCGATCGAAGCCGTCAGCTCGCCGACTGTCATTACTCGGGCCATGTAAGCCAGCTCTCCCTGAGTTTCCCGCAGCTCCTCCTGCGCCTGCTTCCAATCGTGCATGTCAACGACAGTGCCGTACCACTTAAGAATAGTCCCCTGCTCATCGTAGAGCGGCAGCGCATCGGTCATGCACCATCGATAAGTTTGTTCGGCAGCGAAAAAGGTGCGCACTTCGACACGATACGGTGTCCCAGTACGAATGCACTCCTGCCATATCTGCACAGTACGCTGCACATCGTCAGGATGTAGCAGCTTGACCCAGTCGGTGCCCATGACCTCGTGAGGTGCGAAACCGGCATACTCCAGCAGTCGGCCATTGCAGTAGTCGATCATGCCGTCCGGCGTGGCGCTCCAGAGCATGCCGGGGATAGTCTCGATCATTCGCTGCAGGCTCAGCTCGTTGGCTCTTGCCTCCTGCAGCGAGATCGCAGCTTGGTTGGCAGCGACGGTCAACAGCAGCGACTCGGTCTGGCGCGGAAAGTCGGGGCGCCGACATCCGGCAACGAGCAAACCAGCCTCAGTCAATAAACCAAGGCGCAATGGTACGACGGCGAAGTCCACCCCATCGATATGCGCGCGCCTTGCCACCCACGGCTGCGCACTGCCCTGAAACCATGAGTCCAGCTGCTCGCTCAGATTCGGGGGGAGATTCAAAGTCGGCACGGTCTGGAGAAACGCTGTTGGCGTGGCATTCGCTGAACCGATGCGCGCATACAGGAAATCCAGATCCAGCATCCCGCTCAGAGTCTCGACCAAGAGCTTCACGATCTTCTCGCTGGATGCTCCCGCGCACAATACCGGCAGCGTGACCACGCTCACCAGATCGTTGATACAGCGCTGCAGCGACCTCACATCCGTCGCGAATGGCACCGGCTCGCTCACGTCAGATTACAGCCCGCCGCCGGGCCCGACGCTCGCGCAGCTCCGGCAGGAACTGGTCGGGCGGGGTGAAAAACGGGTTCTGTTGCAGCAGGCCGCTGATGATGACCATGGGATGGGTGCGCAGGATGTCGATGACTGTCTCGGCGCCAAACTTCGACAGATCATAAGTGCAAACGACTGCGTCCTCATGCCGTCGCCAGACCTCGTTCACCCGCGATTCGAACTCGACCAGTTGCTCCACGTGCGAGCCACGGTCCACCGCCCAATCCATGTGGCAGACGATGCGGCTTCGAGAAAAACCCTGCCCCGCTCCGCCGCCGGCAATGGCCTCGAATACTTCGAGCATACGATCGGGGTCGAACCGGCCGTCGCGCAGGTAGGTCTCGGCATTGCTCTTGATCTCCAACTGCGCGTTGACCTGCGCAGCAGACACGTCGATGCCGGCCGCCGACAGGCGACCGAGATGATCGGTGTGTCGTCGCGGATCGAGGACGTGAACCGCCTTGTCACCCCACTCGAACCCTTCTTTGATGAAAGGCAGCAGGACTCGATACTCTTCGTCCGCGCTGTTGAAGAACGCGCAGACGTGTCGGGGCACGGCGAGCTGGGCGCCGGCAATTGCGATCGGAACCGCGGGCATCACTCTATGTCCTCCCCTGCTCGTGGCCACGAACGGGGCCTGGTGAGGTTGCGGTCAGTTATATACCTGATTTATGTGCAATCTTGAATCGCCGCCAGGATGCACCATCCATGCCACGCCATTGAGAGCGGGACTACGCGAGGAGAATACTGGCAACCGACACCTTAGTATCAACACGCCTGCGACCAAAGCAGTGCATGCTCCGTGCGTGACCCAGAGGAGAGCCCGATGGAAAGCCAGAATCGACCCAGGAACGGGCACCCCGATACGCGCATGGCTGTTGTGCTATCACCCAGATGCACTCACCAGGCGGAGAATCAATGAAGGATCCAAGCAAGCTGATCGCGGTGGTCGATGACGACGAGTCGGTGCGCGAGGCCTTGCCGGACCTGTTGAGGGAATTTGGCTTCGACGCGATCGCGTTCGACGCCGCGGAAGCATTCCTATCCAGCGATGCGCTCGACCGGGCCTGCTGCCTGATCCTCGATATCGCGATGCCGGGCATGACCGGTCCGGAACTGCAGCAGGAGCTCATCAGCAAAGGGCTGCGCATCCCTGTGATCTTCATCACTGCACACGCGGATGCTAACGTCCGGACCGGACTGCTGCAAAAAGGTGCCGTCGAGTGCCTGTTCAAGCCATTCGGGGATCAGGATCTGCGGATTGCCCTCGACCGCGCTCTCGCGAGCAGGCCGAAGTGATGTAAGACTTGTGCGATGACCTGGCCGGAGATATATCCATGAACGCGGTGACGCAATCCGCTGCTCAAGTCCGCTCGTCCATGCCGGATAGTACGCCGATCGTCTATATCGTCGATGACGACATCTCCATCCGGGAGTCGCTCGAGGCCCTGATCGCCAGTGCCGGGTGGCGGCCGGAAGTGTTCGTATGCGCCCAGGACTTCCTCAATCATTCGCGCAAGCGCGCGCCGGGATGTCTCATCCTCGACGTGAGCCTGCCCGATCTGAACGGCCTCGAGCTGCAGCAGCGCATCGCTGCGAACCAGGCAGAATTGCCCATCATCTTTATTACCGGATGCGGCGATATTCCGATGACCGTGCAAGCAATGAAAGCCGGCGCGGTCGAGTTCCTCACCAAGCCGTTCGATACCGATGCCTTGCTGGCAGCGGTCGACGCGGCCGCCACACGCAGCCGCACCGAACTGGCAGAAGATGCGGACCTGCAACTGTTGCGCAAGCGCTTCGAGTCGCTGAGCCGGCGCGAACGCGAAGTGATGGAGCTGGTAGTTCGAGGCCGTCTCAACAAACAAGTGGGCGCAACCCTCGACATCAGCGAAATCACTGTCAAAGCGCATCGCGGACGCATGATGAAGAAGATGCGCGCACGCTCACTCGCCGATCTCGTGAACATGGCCGCCCGACTCCAATTGCAAACGGCGCACGATCGTTAGACCCAGCGAGCAGCGATACCATCGTGCTATCGCTCCGTCGGCTAGTCTCTGTTGTGATCTCCACGCACCGCGAGGAGATCCAACGTGACTTCCACACAGCTTCGCATTGAGCAGCGCTCTTCCAGTTACTGGAAGGCGATTTTCGATCACCCACCGATCAACCTGATCGATCCGGACACGGTCACGGAATTGTCTGCACTGATCTCCGAGATGGAGACCGATCCGCAGCTGCGCGTCATCGTGTTCGAGAGCGCCGATCCGGATTTCTTTCTTGCGCATTACGATGTGCGCACCACGTCCACCAAGCCAGCGACTCGATCGACACCCACCGGGCTGCATCCATGGCTCGATGTATTGGTTCGGCTCAGTCGCTGTCCGGTCGTGTCGATCGCAGTCATTCGAGGGTGCGCTCGCGGCGCCGGCAGTGAATTTGCCTTGGCCTGCGACCTGCGATTTGCCAGCCGCGAGCGCGCCCGACTGGGACAGTTCGAAGTCGGTGTGGGGGCAGTGCCCGGGGGCGGCCCGATGGCCCGCCTCGCCCGGCTGGCCGGCCGTGGCCGGGCGCTGGAAATCCTATTGAGCGCCGATGACTTCCCAGGCGAACTCGCCGAACGCTACGGCTATGTGAACCGCGCGCTGCCGGATTCCCAGCTCGATGAATTCGTCGAGAATCTCGCGCAGCGCCTGGCGAATTTCGACAAGCGTGCGCTCGCCACGACCAAGCACTTCGTCGACATCGCCTCGCTGCCATCGAACCAGGAGCTTGCCGGCGGGATGACGGCTTTCTTCGACTCCATTGCTCGACCGGAAACCGAGGCGCAAGTGGCGCATCTACTGCGGACGGGGCTGCAACAGCGCTCCGACATCGAGTTGCATTTGGGACATCACGTAGTACCTCGCGCGGCCACCGTCGCCGCGTGATTCCCCTTCACCCACGAGAGGATCTTCAAATGGAAGAGCATGTCATCGTCGATTCGAGTTTCTCCGCCCCGATCAACGCGCCGCTCGATCTGATCGATATTCCAGCCTGGTGCTTCAGCCTGCCAGACCACGAGTACCAGGGATGCTCGCCCGCGCACTTTGCGGCCGGCGCCACCACGTCACGGGACGGACGACGCATGTCCATCAACGTCGAAGTCATCGGTGGCACCCCAATGGTGCAGCACTACGTGGAGCAAGTCGCGGAGAAACATCACCTGGTCCTCGACTCGGTGTCGGATCTTTTCACCACCTCAGGCCGGACCAACATCCTTGTCATGTGGGAGCTGAGCGTCAAGCAGATCAGCGCCGGCAAATGCGAGCTGACGAACCGCGTGCGCACGCGCCCCACCGAGCAGTTCTGGGACTACCTCGCCCGACAGGGCATTCCATTCGAGGTGTTTCGAGCACAGCGCGCTCCGATCAGCACGGCACACAACCGGCAGGAAACACCCTTCTTCGCAGCCAGCCTCGAGCGGCATGCGCTGCGCCGGTTGAACGCTGCCTGAAACGGTCGCATGCGGTCCGATATCCACTCAATCTGCGGAGCGAGTCATGAGCGATGAGATCTATACACCTCGGATCACTGGCCTCCTGGTGATCGATCCTTACAATGACTTCATCTCCGAGGGCGGCAAGATATGGGACCGCATTCGCGCGGTCGCGGAAGCCAATAACTGCATTCCCAACATGCTGGCGATCCTGCACGCCGCCCGTAAGACGCAGTTGCCGATTTTCTACGCCATGCATCATCGCTATCGTCCCGGCGACTATGAGAACTGGAAATATGTTGCTCCCGTGCAGCGCGCCGCATGGCGCCGCAAATCGTTCGAGTATGGCACCTGGGGCGGCGAAATCCGCAGCGAGTTCGCACCGCTGCCGGGAGAAACCGTGGTCGATGAGCATTGGTGTTCCAGCGGCTTCGCCAATACGGATCTGGATCTGCAGCTGAAGCGCCAGGCGATTCAAAAGCTCATCGTCATGGGACTGGTCGCACACACTTGCGTCGAAGCGACGGTGCGCTTTGCGGCCGAGTTCGGCTACGACGTTGTGGTGGTGAGAGATGCGACGGCCGACTATTCGCAGCAGGAGATGAGCGCCGCGCTGGATATCAACCTGCCCAGCTATGCCAGCGCGATTGTCAGGACCGATGAGGTGGTTGCCGCGCTTGGCATCAGCGCATAGGTCAGCCGGCCGGGTGAGAGGCCCGCACGGGAATGCGGAATCCGAACGTCGCGCCGGAGTCGTTGTGCTCCGCCCAGAGTCGCCCGTGATGACTTTCGATGATACTGCGACTGACCGACAGGCCGATCCCCATCCCCGTGCTCTTGGTGGTGTAGAAGGCCTCGAACATGGACTCGGCACTCTCCAGTAAAAAGCCTGCCCCATTGTCCTGCACCGTCAGTTGCACGTGCGCTTCGCCATCGAGCTTGGTGCGAATCGACGCCACTCGCTGCCGGTCGTGGACACTGCTCAGCGCGTCGCAGGCATTCCTCAACAGATTCAATACGACCTGTTGCAGCTGTATCCGATCGGCGGTGACTTTCGGCAGATCGGGCGCAAGCTCGGTCTGCACGACCACCCCGTGACGTTGCAGGTCGGTCGAGAGCAATGCGATGACTTCAACGACGGCCTCGTTCAGATCGACGTCCGGGCTCCTGGTCGTGTTCCGCGAGAACAGCGCCCGCAGCCGAGTGATGACCTGTGCCGCCCGCTTTGAATCACGGATGTTTCGACGTGCTATTTCCAGCGCGCCTGCAACGTTAGGCGGGTCGGCACTGAGCATGCGGACGCAGGTGCTGGAGTTGGCGACGATTCCGGTCAAAGGTTGATTGACCTCGTGGGCAATCGATGCAGTCAATGTGCCCAGGCTCAGGCTGCGCGTGAGGTGCGCGAGATCAGATCTGACTTTGTCGAGCGCATCCTCGGCCAGACGTCGCCGAGTGACGTCCTGCACAGCACCGATACATTCCAACTGCCCATCCTGATGGTGGATGATCTGTGAGCACGCGCGGACGTATACGAGCCGGCCATCGGGCATGGTCAGGCGGATATCGAACTCGGGGCTGCCCGGGCCACCGAGCGCATCGGCGGCGGTCGCTTCCAACAACGCAAGGTCGTCGGGATGGATCCGCTTGCGGATGGCTTGAAGAGACAGCTCGGCTTCGCTCAATTCCAACATCCGCAGCAACTGTTCCGAGCAAGTGACGCGCCCGGTACTCAATTGCCAGGCGAAGGAGCCCGTCAGACTGACCCGCTCACCGGCAGCGAGATAATATTCCCTGCGTCGCAGTTCCGCCTCGGCCTGCAGTCGCTCGATCGCGATGCTGGCGATGTCCGTTGCTCGTCCGATGACGTCCTGAAGATCGACTGACGCGCGCGCCCTCAGGTCCTGATAAATAGACAGCGTGGCGAGCAAATCTCCACCGCGCGAGCGGATCGGAGTGCTCGCCACCGCTATTCTTTCATCACTCAGTGCACGGCCTCGCACGGACCAGGTGCGACCCGTTCGGTCAACGACGCGGACATCGCAGCGGCATTCGGGTGCGCTCCCCTCGACCATGTCGCACAACGCTCCAAGAACGTCACGCAATGAGCGGCCCGATGCAACCATTTCCAACAGCTGCTTCTCGCCGGCTAGCAACGTCTCCGCTCGTTTTCGATCCTCGATGTCGGCGTTGACTCCGAACCACTTCACAATATTGCCCTGCTCGTCACGCAGCGGATTGGCACGGAACAGGAACCAGCGATACGCGCCATCGTGACGTCGAACCCGCGCTTCGACTTCGCCGCCCGTGCCGGCGCTCCGGAAGCTTTCCCATGCTTGCTGGATGACGCCCAGGTCCTCAGGATGGACCACGCTCTGCCATTTCCACTCCTGCACCTGCTGCAGCGACGCTCCTACATAGTCCAGATAGTGCTGATTGAAAAAGTCGCCGGTGCCATCGGCGTTCGCCGACCAGGCCAACGCCGGAATCGTGTCGATGGTGAGTCGCAGATTTCGCTCGCTCGCTTCGAGCGCGCGCTCTGCTCGCTTGCGGTCGTCGATGTCGATCAACAGCCCGTACCACCGCACGATGCGTCCGTCGGCGTCTCGATGCGCTTGACCGCGAATCTGGAACCAGCGGAATACGCCGTCGAAGCGTCGCACCCGGGTCTCGAAATCATAGGGCTCTCCGGTCATGACGGAATGCTGGAAGGCCTGCAACGAGGTGGACAAATCGTCGGGGTGAACGGTGCCGTTGGTTGCCCAGTTCTCCGCTGCCTCGAACGACTGCTGGAGATAGTCCAGAAACTGCTGGTTGGCTCCTTCCAGTCGGCCATCCGGTGTGAACAGGCAGATCAATCCAGGAATGGTGTTGATGACCAGCCTGAGATCGATCTCGCTCGCCCGCAGCGCCTGCTCCGCTCGCTTCCTTTCGTCGACGTCGGTCAGCAGCACATACCAGCGCAGAATGTCACCGGCATCGTCCTTGGCGGGAATGCCGCTATTGCCGAACCATCGATACGTCCCATCGAAACGACGCAGGCGCTGCTCGATGTAATAGGGAGTGCCGGCCAGCATCGACCGGCCGAAGATCTCGGCAACGTGCGGCATGTCCTCCGGGTGGACCGTCCCGTTACTGCCCCAGCTCCTCAGTTCCTCCAGAGTCTGACCGCAGTAGTCGAGGATTCGCCGGTTGACGACCTGAACCATGCCGTCGCTGCCGAGAATGGCTACGAAACCAGGGATGCCGTCGACGATGCCGCGCGCGTCACCATCTCGCTCTTGTGCTTGCCGGCATTTGGCGAGGTCGAGCTGCAGCGCCTTCAGACGATGCTCGAGTTCCTCGATCCGCTGCTCGGCGCTGTTTGTCCCATTACCCATGCTCACTACGCAAGGTGCGCCAGCTCAGGGTCCGCAGCTATCCTACGTTGGTATCGGTTTGGTCCGGGCGGGGCGGCGCGACCGATCGTCGCGCCGGACTCACCACCGCTTAGAACTTGAAGCCGACGCCCACAGTCGTCTCGAACGTATTCAATGAGTCGTCGAGGCGATCGACAAGTTTATCCAGATATCGATAGCGCAGATCCAGTCGCAGCGATACCTGATCGCTCACGAACCACTTGGCACCGACGCCCGCGTTGAACGTGAAAGCGTTGTCATCGTTGATCCGCACCGCGCCGCCCCCTGGTGCCGTGCCCGCGATCGGCCGGTCGAGATCGCCATTGACGTAGCCGATGCCGGCGAGCACATAAGGAACGAAGGGCTCGCTGGAGTTGAAATGATAGATGCCATCGACATCGAACGTGGTCAGATCGAAATCGATATCACGGCCGGCCAGCTTCGTTGCGGCGGTGTTGGTGCGTCCCAGGGACAGATCGATGCCCCAGGCCTCCGTGAAGTTGTAGCCGTAGCGTACGCCAAAGGTGACATCATCATCGAGCTCGGGGCTGCGGCCGGAGACCGTTCGATCGGTCAGCTCATCGCCGAATGCCTCGCCGACGTAGATTTGCACCTCCTGGCTGCCCGTGGCGATCTGTGCCGTCGCGGGTAATGCGTGACCGGCAAGAACGCCCGCTGCCGCCAATCCAATGACCGTTTTATTCCTCAACATCGCTTTAGCTCCTGAACAAACATGGTTTCCCGGGACGGGCGTCGACCACCAACGGCACCGAGAACGTAGGTTGCGAGATTGGTTGCCGCATCAAGCACGCGTCTCGGCATGGCAAGCAATCTGTCGACTTGATAGCTCCTGTGCTCGGCACGCAGGCACCACTCGCAGAAGTGCTCGCAGTTGTTGGTGAAGAAGTGATAGCGATCCTCGCCGACGCGAGACATCGCACGTTCCACCACCTCCATCGGAGTGAATTGCGCAGCCCGATCCTCGACCACGCTGAGCTCGTATCCCTGCTTAAACGCGTCGACAGAGATCACTTCCACCGGCCCACGCCGCATCGGATGCGCCAGACCTGCGTAATGAACGATCTGGCCGTGGCCAACATAGATGCCGTGATGAACGTAGCCGAAGCGAGGTGTCACGACATGCGCCCCGGCCTTCAAGCCCAGGCACGCAGCTGGGTGCGCCGATCTACCGTGGATTCTCATTGCCCCGCTCACACCGAACCAATGAGGTAGAGCTCAGGAAACCGCGCGTACGCACCGACCGCCTGACGGCGTCCAGCGACTGCTGCGGCCGATGCGCGATCACGCGTCCGACCTCACTCGGTTGCTCCTGACCAGCTTCGGCGTCGCAAACAGCGGGTACAACGCCACTGAACGACACTCTGGGTGTGAAAGCGCGCATGCGTCACCCGACATTCCGCTTGCGCCACGCTGATGGCGACTCGTCTACCGCACGTCGAAACAGACGTGCCAGATGTGATTGATCACTCATGCCACAGGTGGCCGCGATCTCGGTCAGAGTCGCTGCAGTCGTCAGCATCAGATGCTGGGCTCGTTCGATGCGCCGCTGCACGACATACTGGTGCACGCTGACCCCGAACGTTCGTTTGAACGTTCGGCAAAAGTGCGCGCGACTGCTGTATGCCACTCGCGCCAGTGCTTCGGTGTCCAGCCGATGCTCGAGGTTGGCCTCGATATACCGGCATACCCGCCTGACCCGCCACGAGGCGAGATTCACCCGAGTAAATCTGCGCACCGGCTCTGAGACCATCGCTGCGGGACTCAGTCGCGCAAACTGCGCAGGAACAGCTTCGATGTTTGTGCTCATGACGCTTGCACCGATTGGATGGTTGGGATCACGGCGCAAGCGCGTTGGACTGCGCCAGAAGGCCGAATGGAGGCTCCAGGCCGAGCGTCGTGGCGAGCACGCCCTGCTGCATCATCTGCTTCGCTGTTTGGTCGGCGAGCCGTGCAACAAATTTCTCCAGATTGCTGGGGTTCACCGTTCGGCTGGTACCCGCCCAGAGCAACTCATCGCGATCGAGCGAATAAACAAGCGTTTCTACGCGTAACACCGTATCGGTTGTCACGCGCGCGGGTTCGTATGGATAACCCCAGCCGTAGCCCCAATACCCCGAGAAGCTCCAGTAGTACGGATCGAAGGCCGGGCTGGGACCGCCAAGGCTGATCGTTGTCTTTTCCCTTTCGTCGATCACTCGCACGGTGAGCACACCGTCGACGCCAGCTTCAGCGAGCCGTTGTTTGACGATGCTCATATCTGCGAGCTCTGCGGTCGGAATCAGTGAATAGGTCGCGACTCCCTGCGCCCCGTGCTCGACCAACTTCCGGACCAGAACATCTTCGGCCACATGTCTGCCCGCCTCATCCGAACTGATGAAGGCCGCCGCGATCTTGTGCCCTCGCGGATCCAGCGCTTGTGCGTCGGGGGCTTTCCAAGTGGAGGTGAACGTGGTCGAAGCACAAGCGGCGAGCGAGCCGACCATGCCGACCAGGAGAATGCGCATCGTTGATTTCATGATTCCGGGCTCCCTCTTGCTGGGGAGTCATGAAACCAAACGGCGCCCGTCGACGGCGATTACACGATAGTGTTGATCGATACGTTGGTCGCATTCGATCAATCCTGCTGAGTGTCGCGACTCGCCGCGGTAAGCGGCGAACTGTCTCAGTTCGGATCGATTCGAAAGTGCAATGCTTGCGGCGTAGACTTGTCGATGAAGCCGTGTAAGGACCGAGTCTGGTCTAACTACCGGCGTGATTTCATGCGAGGCCCACCTTCTATGTTTCGCTCGTTCCCCGGTGTCGCACCGTGTGGCGAACTGTCGCGACTACCTCGGCAGCGACGGCTGGTTGAAACTCTCCGGTAGAGCAGGGTCGCGGCCTGTCGCATCTAGTCGCATGGTGTCGCGAAAACATCTGAGATACAGTGATGCTGTGTGATGCGAGTTCTTCGTTTGCTGTAGGCTTTCGCGTTGTCCCCAGATCGTCCCGAGCCGTTGTTACGATCACGTAAGCTGATGTTTCCAAAATACTAACGCCAACTACCGATCCCATCCATCATTGGTGCTACGCTCACCTTCCGAGCCCTTGAAAGGCTGGAAATCTCGTTCGAGATGCCTATTTTTCCAGGGTTTTCCATTCAGGATGTTCGGGCTGAATCTCAGCGGTTTGAGGGGAGTATATGAGTTGCCGGGGCGACAAAAAGGCGACATAAACCGCTTGTCGCCCCGAGGTAAGCCTACCATGCCCTATATCAAGTTGAGAAAGCAGGCCGACGGCTCTCTGCGCTATACGGCAATCGTCCGAATCCGACGCAACGGCAAGATGCTTACCAGAGGGCCAAGACCTTCACGCACCGGTCGGCTGCGGAGCGATGGGGCAAGCATCGCGAAGTCGCCCTGGAGAACCCCACGGCCCTCTCCCGCGCACAGCAGCCCTCCACCAAGCTGGCCAAACTCATCCGGTGGTACATCGACAGCTTCGAGCACATTTCGAAGTGGCAACGGAGCAAGCAGGCCCAGCTGCTGTTCCTTGAAAAGCATCCTATCGGCGAAGCCGATGCGATGTTTCTGGAGGCAGCAACCTCGTTGATCACATCCGGTCGTATCGAGCGAAAGGCGCGGCACCCGCTGCAGTCGCCAACGATCTGACATGGATCGGCGTGGTTCTGCGTGCTGCTGAGAGCGTCAGCGGCCTGCCGGTCAACCCAAGCGTGGTCGATGACGCCCGGAATGCCTGTCGCGAGCTTCGCCTGATCGGCAAGAGCCGACGCCGTGAACGCCGGCCAACGTCCGAAGAGCTGGTCAAGCTCGATGACTACTTCGGCCGTGAATGCACGACGTTCGGTTTCAACTAGAATCGGACCGCCAAGTCAATGGATCCAAGCACGAACAGAGGGAGAAGCCCGTGGCAAAAGCGCGAGCCCAGCATGCCGCAACGGTCGGAGTCGTCGAGCATGGTAATTCGGCGGTGTTCGTCACCATCGATCGGCGCGGCGAATTGCTCGACCGGCGCAGTGTGGACCTGACACACGATTTGCCGACGCATCCCTACCATCACGAAGGGTCGTGGGCGGTGGGTCGTTACACCGATAGCCCGTGGGCTCGCTCGATTTCTCTGCCGGACGCCGTGGCGCTCGTGGACCGCGTGCGCGAAGCGGCGGCCAGTGGCGCACGCGAATGCCTCGAGCAATTGGCATCGGCGGTGCCCGTGGCGATCGACAGCATCGCGATCCGCGTCTGCCCCACTCTTCCGCCCACGACGCTGGAGAGAATCAAAGACACTCGCGCGGCCAACGTCGCGGACTCCGTGATGTATCGAGAAGCTCTAGCGACGGCTGCAGAGGCCCGCGGATGGTCCGTGAATTGGTACGACCGCGATCAGGTGTTCGGGCAGGCCGCCGCCTCGCTAGATTGCAAAGACATCGACAAATTTCTCACCACGATGGGTAAGTCCGTGGGGCCGCCTTGGCAGGCCAAACACAAGCTTGCCGCCGCTGCAGCTCTCGCTTCAGGCGCGCTGTTGCGACGATCGAAGTGAGTCAGCGCCGCGATTCGCGGCGCGTTGCGGGTTTCGGCCGAGGAAGTTGTCCGATGAAGCGCCGCGTGCGCGTCGCGATGGTTTCGGCCCACTTTGCCTGGAGCCGCCGGTTCGACAGGATCTCGAACAACCAAGGATAAGTTGTTAAATCTCCTTGTCGAGTTCTTTGTCGGCACCTGGCGTCCATCCATGCGAAGTTATCGATCCCACAGGCGCTTCTTCAGTCCCGCAGAGTCGGTGGCCAACGCTTTTCAGTGAGCGAACACTAGCGTCGTACAACCCGCTCATCGGCAGTCCGAATGCACTCCGATCGTTCGCCTATTGAGCTCGATTGTCATCTCGACTGTGCGGGGCCACTTGCCACTGGCGCCTAAGTTTCGTTCACGTACTTATGCGGGTGCATCCTCGCCTGCGATTGGTGTAGACCCGTCGATCTCTCGCCGAGGATGCTGTTATGCCTCGCTCTAGATTTCTGACTTCACGCCTGACCGCATTCTCGACTATCGCGCCCCTGATTGTGCTGACACTGCAGGCGCGCGCCGCGGAGTCGAACGCACCCGTCGACTGGCGCATGTACAACGGCGACTATTACGGCGATCGTTACTCTCCCTTGAAACAGATTACGCGCGAGAATGTCGGTTCGCTCCAGGAGGTCGGCCGTTACGAACTGCCGGAGACGACATCGTTTCAAACCAATCCCATCGTCGCCGAGGGTCGGCTGTTCGTCACGACGGCAACGAGCACCTACGCGATCGACGCAACGACTGGAAAGTCGTTATGGACGCACAAATACTCGCCCAAGAGCATGGGGCTGGGTACGCCCGTGCGGGGTCTCGCGTGGCACCAAGGGCGACTGTATCGCGGCACGCCCGATGCACATGTCATCGTGCTCGATGCGAGCTCCGGCAGACTGCTCGCAGATATCACAGCCTTCGATAGCGCGAAGGGCGAATACCTCACCGTCGCGCCGATCATCTGGGAGAACAAGCTGTACATCGGCAACTCGGGCAGCGATGTCGGCGCGACGGGTCACGTCAAGGCATTCGACCTGAAGGATGGCAAGCAGCTGTGGAATTTCGACGTCATTCCTTCGACTGGTCCGGCGCTCAAGACCTGGCCCGCGGATAAAACAAAAGTGCGCGCGGGCGGCGGCATGTACAGCTCATTCGCGCTCGATCCCACCGAAGGCAGCCTCTACGTTCCGACCGGCAATCCGGGCCCCGACTTCGCCGGGAATTATCGACCGGGTGACAACTTGCATACATGCTCCGTGTTGAAACTGGATGCGAGGACAGGTGAACTGCGTGCGAGTCATCAATTCGCGAAGAACGATATTCACGATTGGGACATCGCCGCGAGTCCGGTGCTGATCACGTCCAAGGCCGGCACGAAGCTGGTCGCCGTGGGTGGCAAGAACGGTTATCTCTACGCGCTCGATCGCAATCTCCGCAAAGTCGCCTGGCAAGTACCTGTGACCACCATCGAGAACGTCGAGGCGCCGATCACGCCGGAGGGCACGCGCTTCTGCCCGGGCACGCAAGGCGGTGTGAACTGGTATGGACCTGCTTATTCACCCGCGCAGAATGCGCTGTACGTCAATTCGATCGACTGGTGCACAACCATCAAGCTTGGCGGACCCGAGACGTTGCAGCACGAACCGGGCAAGCCGTTCCTTGGCTCCAGCAACGGATTCGGCGACTCGCCGCTCGAGGGCCGCTCCGGTTGGCTGTATGCGGTGGATGCCGATTCTGGAAAGGTGCTCTGGAGATATCACTCGTCCTTGCCGATGGTCGCCGCCATCACCCCGACCGCGAGCGGTGTGGTGTTCAGCGGCGATCTCGAGGGCAACCTGCTCGCCTTCGACGGCGCTTCCGGCAAAGTTCTGTATCAAACCAAGGCCGGTGGTCCCGTCGGCGGCGGGATCGTCACGTATCTGATCGACGAGAAGCAGTACGTTGCAGTGGCCGCGGGGATGAAGGGTGAGATTCTGAAAACCGACTCGGGCCCGGCAAACGTCGCGATCTATTCGTTGCCGTCCCAGATGGCTGCGCACGTGCCTACCCGGTAAGCGTGGCCATAGGCCAAACATCCGAGACACAAGGAAGGCAACCATCGTCGATTCAAGCTCACAGCCGAAGCCTGGACTCCGAAATGCGCCGACGTGTAATGGATCGTGCTGCCTCACTGACTCCGTGTTGGAAGTCCGTCGGAAGTTTCACGCGACGGCGGCATAAAGCATTTCATCGGCCTTGAGCGCGAGCCCGCGTTCTGCGAGCCCGCGCCCGTTCCTGGTGTGCCGAACAAACCAGGTCCACTCGGCGATTTAATCCAATGACGTACTGCTACTTACCACGCCATATGGAAGCTCAAATTGCCCCCGTGCTGCGAATAATCGTCCGCGAACTCACCTCCATAGCCGAGCGCCATCGAGGCATTCGCTCCGAGTGACACATTGAGCGAGGCGCGAGCGATGTAGGCCGTGCGATCGAGCGCCGGTCCGGACGTTCGGAACGCAGGCATGTTACTGAACGGCTGCAAATCGAGCGTCGAGCGATCATCCTCGAATTGATGTGCCACACCGACTTCGAGTGCCGGCCGGAACACCTGGCCGTAGCCTTCGAAGTTGTCCGCCAGCTGCAAGCCCAGCGTGCCACGCAGCCCGTCGCGGCCATGCACGCGTCCGCTCAAGTTGCCTTCACCCGCATCGCGTTCGCTGAACTCCGCGCCGTCGATGTGATCGTAGAACGCTTCGATGAACGGCCGCACCAACGGGCCCGCTTCGCTCGTCACGCGATAGCTCAGACGGATACCGGCGCCGTAGCTGTCGGTGTCGAAATCTGCACGTGCTTGCTGCGAGCTCGCCCCCACCAACACGTTGCGGCGAGTCGAGTTGTCATTGCCGCCGTAGAACGCCATCGCGCCGAGGCTCAACCGGCCGGGATTGTAGTTGGCATACAGACCTGCGATCTTCGAGCGCACCTCGTTGTGACCGCCAGAGAGATCGCGAATACCTGTGTCGGCGTAACCGAACGTAGCGCCGATGGCCCACGTTGAAGACAAACTGCGATCGACACCGATCTGTCCGCCATCGCTCGTCCAGTCATAACGCGAATCGCCGCCCGCCTGCCCCCACTCTCGCAACCCGTGTCCCCAGAAACAGTTGAGCGCATCGCTCGAGCCTTGCTGAGTGGGCGAACACTGCGCCACGTCGCTTAGCGTGAAGCGCTCGAACACGGTCCGCGCAAAGCCGGCGCCAAGGATCGAGATGCTGTTCTGACTGACAGTTGCGACCGGCTGACCGCGCTCGCCCAGCAAGCTCTTGACGCCCTCCACGGTCGACTGCTGTATCAGCGTATCGATGTAGTCGGTCATCTCCTGTGTGAGGCCGCCCGCACTGATCTGCTCTTCGAGCCAGGTGGCAAAGCGTCCACGGCCACTGTTCGGATCGGTCACGCTCGTGATCGGCTGGCGAGCAAAGCTCACACTCAACGCGTTCGCACTCAACTCTCGCTGTGCTGTCATCAAGGCACTGGCATTCATCTCCACGGAGCTGAAGTCACCGTTCATGCCGCCAGCCGCTTGAATCAGCGCGTGCGTGGTGCCGTCGAGATATAGACCATATTCCACATTGATCCGATGCGTGCCGCCGAGGTTGGCTGCACCCGAGATATCGAGCAGGTCGGTGCCGGCACGCGTGATCTCCGACACCAGCGTGCCGCCCGCGGACTGCGTGAAATTGCCACCGATGTGGATCGCGCCTGGACTGTTGCCCGGCGAGAGCACGCCGGCATTGATGAAACTTCCGCTCAGGGAGCCCGTGCCCTTGACCGTGACACCCGCCTCGATGCGGAACTCGTTCGTCACGACGTTGGCGCCGGAAAGTTGCACGCTGCCTTCAGCGACCGTGATGCTGTCGGTAAACGTGTCCACAGTCCCCGAAAGTGTGAACGTCCCGTTGCCGCGCTTGATGAGGTGCTCGAAGTTCGTCGTGGCGGGCGCGTTCTGCAAGCTGAAGGCGCCGCCGTAGGTCAGCTCCAGCGTGTCCGCTCCAGCGCCGCCGTCGAATCCAGCTTGCGAGAAATCGGCGCCTTCTACGACCTGCACATGATCGTCGCCATCGAGAAAGCTCATGTTGCCGATGAGCGTGCCGACAAGAGCCAGCGTGTCGTTGCCCATGCTGCCCGTCAGGGCGCCTTCGCTGCGCAGAGTCGTCCCTGCAGCGATTGTTGTGTTTTGGGCGGCGAGACTTGCGCCGTTCGCCAGCTCCAGTGTGCCGGCTTGCAGGTTGAGCGTGCCAACCTGAGAGCCCGCGCCAGCAAACGTCCAGATGCCCGTACCGGCTTTGTTCAGCGTGCCGGACGCACCGTCGATCACACCGGCGAATAAGCTTGTGGGGCCGGTGAGCGTGAGCGCTTTGGAACCGAGCACCACCGAGCCGCTCCCCGAGAGCGCCGTGATCGATGCGCCGCTATCGGTCGCGGAGATGTCGAAGACGCCATCGTTCACCAATCCGCTCGATGCCGTGATGCTGCCAGCACCGCTCAGCGCGAGCGTTCCTGCGGAAATGGTAGTCACGCCGGTGTATGCCTGCTCGCTCGTCAGCACCGTCGTCCCAGAGCCGAGCTGGGTCACCGCACCGCTGCCGGAGATCACATTATCGAATGTCATCGCGTCCGAACGATTGAACGCGAGCGTGCCTTCGTTCGTGATGTTTCCTGTGAGACTGCCGCTGGCTCCGCCAGCGCCGATCTGCAACGTGCCGCCGGCGATCGTCGTGCCACCCGTGTACGTGTTGTCGCCCGACAGGGCCAGCGTACCCTCGCCGACCTTGGTCAGCGCACCTGTGCCACTGAAAGGCGAGGCTGCGGTGACATCGAAGCCGGCTGTGTCGAGAGTGAGTCCGCCCGCGGCGATATTGAGTTCGGTGCCACTAAAGCCGGTGATGAAGGCCGCATTGCTTGCAGTCGCGCGCAGCGTGCTGTTGTCGAAATTGACTTGACGCATCACGCCTGGGCCGCCCGTCAGCGCCTGTGTCTGCAGCGCGCTGCCGCTCAAGAGGTTGAACGTGCCTCTTCCAGTTTGCAGCCCGCTGATACTGGCGGCTATCACCACCGTGTTGGCGGTGGCGACTGCGCCGTCGGAAACCGTCAGCGTGCCCGTTCCGGCGCCGCCGACATTGAGTACCCCGCCGCTGATCAGTCGCGAGCCAGCGCCGGTGATGGTGGCAGTACCCGTTCCACGCGTACTCGCGGTTGGTCCACCAATGTTGATGTCGCTAGTGGCCATGACCGCGCCGCCGTTGTCCACTGTCAGCACGCCGGTGCCGTTCGTGCCAGCGCCGACCCTCAAATATCCTCCCACGCTCCACTGCGACCCGGGACCGGAAATGTTGGCGGTGCCTGCGCTGTTCGCTTGCCCCATGGTTGCGTTGCCGGTCGTGAGCGCACCGCCACTCGCTATGTTCACCGTGCCGTTACCGGCGGTCTGTCCCAAATTGATGTTGTTCGCGATGTTGACGGCGGCGCGATCAAAAATGTTCAGCGTGCCCGTAGCGGTATTGGCCGCACCGATAGCGAGAGAGTTGGCCGTAGACCAGGTCGAATTCCGACCCGTTACGGTGACGGTGGCATTGCTTGCCGCAGCTCGCCCAATGTAATCGGAGCCCGTCGCGATGTTCGAGGACAAGCTGCTCCCGTTCCGAATGGTGAGCGTGCTCGTACCCGCTGTTGTGCCCAACGACAGATGACCTATCGTCGCCGTTGCCGGGCTGGAGACGCCGAGCACGGTGGGATTGGGTGCGTTCGTGTTGATCGTGACGTCCCCGGCGGGCAACGTACCCGGCGACCAGTTGCTTGCGTTCATCCAATCATTGCTCGCGCTACCCGTCCATGCGTTCTGTGCGGCGGCGGACTGAGGCAATGCGAGTACCAGCACCGGCGCAAGCGCCAGAGCCGTCCAGGAGCCGCCTGCCCGCAGGCGCCGTTCAATGGCGCTCGCGGGTGAACTCAGGCGCGCCACGCGCGTTGCATGCAACGCCTGTTCGACTGCCACGCGCAGGGGACGTAACTCATTCCGGCTCATCTCAAGTCTCCTTCGACACAAACATCATCATCGTCCAATGTATTCGCACGCAGCCGCGCTGCTGCCTTTCACCCTATCTCGACCTTCTTGCTCCAGATCGAAGATAAAAACATTCACATTGAATCTATCCGTTGGAATGCACTCATGATGCTAGTGGTGCGAGCAGGTCATTACCGTGAAGCACGTTCGCTATCAGTTGGTCGAACAACGTACTCACGGCGTGATGACAATGAAAAAAGCAATTGCAGCCTGGATCAAGAAAGCGAAGACGCGTCGAGTCGTCGGCAGTGAGCATCGGCACGCCGTGCATGGTTGTGTTCGCCGGCCTTATCAGAACGATCTATCGAGGCTCAGTCCGATCGTCCTCGGGTGCAGGATCACCGGCCCGGCGGGGCTGTTGGCGATGATCGCCTTGGCATCGGTGGCGTTACGAATATAGAGCCCCGCGTCCCAGCCATCGAACGAGAGCCCGGCGGTCACATCGAGCACGTCGTAAGCATCCACCACGATATTGGTGAGCGCGCCTGGAAATTCAGTGTTTCGGCTTCCGAGATAACCGTACCTCGTCCCGAGCCGCGCTCGACAACGATCGCCGATGTCTGTCGAATAATCGGCCGTAACGCTGCCAGCCCAACGCGGAATGATCGGTAGCGGATCGCCGTGCCGTGCTCCGATGGAGGGCGCATCTTGCGTCAGCTTTGCATCCGAATAGGTGCCGTTCACTCCGATGGTGAGACCGACCGGGAATGCATAACGAACGTCCCACTCCATGCCCTGACTAACGGCGCTGCCTCCATTCCCCGTGTAGCCGACACCCGTCGGCGTGCTCTGCTCGATCTGGACGTCCTGCCAATCGATGTAGAACGCCGTCAGGTTGGCAAACAAGCGCCGATCCAGCCACTGTGCCTTCAAGCCGATCTCGTAGTTGACGAGTGTGTCGGCACCGAATGTGCCGGGGACGCCCAGTTTGTCGTTATTGCTGCCGCCCGGCCGATATCCGGTGGCGATACGAGCATAGATCATGGTGTCGGGAGCCATGCGGTAGCGCGTACTCAGCGAGTACGTAACCGGAGATTCTTCCGTTGAGTTGTAGCGCGGACTCGTGGCCTCTCCCAGCATGGATCCTGTCGAGACTTCCCGGGCGGATTGACGATTGTGAGTCGCACGTATGCCCGCACTGATTTCCCACGTATCTGTCAGCTCATAGCTGCCGTTCGCGAAGATTGCGCCTTCCTGGAAGCGGCTGCGACGAAAACCACCGACCAGGAGCTCGGCAGTGGCCGGTCGCAGCGTCGACGATCTGACCGACCTGTCGTATCGGCGTCGCGGGGCGTTCGTGAACATCCTGAGCACATTTCGATAGGAAGTCGATATCCATGGCCACTCTGAACGAGACCGAGCTTGCCGAGCTGCGCGCGGCGTTCGATGCCTGCGATGCCAATGGCGATGGATATATCGATCAAGAGGAGTTCTTGAGACTCCTGCGCGCACTCGATGGCGACGTGTCTCGGGCGGAATCGCTGTTGGACCTGGAGTTTGCGGATACCGAAGGGGATGGCTACATCGGGTTCAAGGAATTCGTAGTCTGGTGGACGGGCTGAGCCAGGATGAACGCCGACAGCATTTTCTAGCGCCCCCCTGGCGCACGTGAGCGCTGGCCAAAGCGGCGCTGCTGAGACTCAGCAGCGCCGCTCAGTCCTCATGCGAAGCTAAATGATCCAGTACCAAGCGTCACGCGCGATTCCATTCAAACTCAGCTAAAGCACGACCCCAATCGAAATCAGCGACAGCGCGGCCCCAGTCAAAGTCGACTACAGCGCGCCCCCAATCGAAGTCGACCACAGCGCGACTCCAATCGAAGCCGGCAGTCGCGCGCGACCATTCGAAATCGGCCATGGTGCTAGCGCCTAGGGCGAGAACGCAGGCAGTCGCAACGAAAGCGCTCGATCGCGATATCCATGTTCCATGCTGCATATTGGCTGTCTCCTCAATGTTCCTTTCGCAGGCCGGATGGCATGCGAAACCAGTCTGCCACGCGCTGCCCATCAGCAAGTGGTCTTCTTCGATTCGGGTGAATTGAAAGCATTCGTTGAGACGGCGAGAGATCAAGCGATGCGGCGTGTGGCCAGTGCTGGCGCTATCTGGGCAGCGGCGCGCGCTGGCTGCCACGCGGCGATCTGCCCCAGCGCCCAAAGCAACACCATACCGCTGAAGAGATAGAAAGGATCGAACCGGGGCAAACCATACTCACGTGACAGCCAATGACCTGTCCCCAGCGCAATGACGCACCCGATCGCGATGCCGATCGTGGTGATCAACCAATTCTCGAGCAGAAAGTATGAAACGATATCGGCGCGCCGGGCACCGAGTGCACGGCGTATACCGATCTGCTTGATTCTCACGTTCACGTTGAACGTTGTCAGGCCAAACAGACTGAGTGCTGTGAGCCCGAGCAGCAGCGTCGTAATCGTCACCAGAAAGATCGCCATGTTGCGATCGGCGAGGTAAACGCGCCTTCTCGCCTCCTCGATCGAGCGCACCCACGAGATCATGCGATCGGGGTTGGAAGTCCGGATTCGCTCCTCCACCACGCGCATGACGACATCACGCTGCTGCGGCTCGGTACGCACGAGATAGAAGTTCCGTGGCGCCGTGCTCGGCTGGCGCGGCACCAGCGCGACCCGATTCACATACTCCACGTCGACCAGAGCGCCTTGCATATGCTCGATGATGCCGACGACCGTGATCGGCGTGTCGACGCTGTCGTACACCGTCCTACCCAGCGCGTTCTCATTCGGAAACAATGCGTCCGCGAACGCCTGCGTGATGATGATCTGCTGTGGCAGGCGTGCGCCGACAGCCTCCGCCGGCGGCAGAATCTCGCTTTGTTGGAATGGCCGACCGGCGACCAATCGCACGCCGAGCGCGGCAATTCCCTGTTCATCTACTTCGAAATAACCGCCGCGGATGCCGTTAGCTTCGTCGTTCGGCTTGGTTGCCAACGACGTCGCAGCGCTGGCGCCGCCCCCGAGCGGCACCGCGTTGCTTGCGGTCGCAGCGACCACACCAGGCACGCTGCGCAGAGACACCAGGTCTTCACGCATCGTAGTCACGTAGTCGAAGTCCTGCGCGAAGCCCGCGCTGGCGATCGCGAATACGTTTTCCATATCCAAACCGGTCGGCCGTTCGGTTCGCTCGTAACGCTGCTTGACGATATGGACCGCGTTGGTGAACACGGCCAACGTAATCGCGATCTGCATCGCGACCAGGAATACGCCGGTCCGATTGTGCCGCAGGGCAGAGACGACTTGCCGGAGGGTGCCGTTCATCGATGGGCTCCAGGGCGCAGAACTAGTGGCTCTTCAGATAAACCGCTGGTGGCAGCCGTGAGGCGCGCCATGCCGGATAAAAGCCGGCGGCAAAAGTCGCGACAGCGGCGAGCGCCACCGCGGCGATGACGCTCGATACGTCGAAATGCAACAGCTCCCGATAACCGCCACGAGTTGCCTCGTCTACGGTGTACATCGCGCTCAGAGCTTCGAGACTCAACGCGCTGAGCCCGAGACCAAAGGCGGCGCCGGCCACAGCAATCACGGCAGCTTCGACGAAATGCTGAGCGAAAATCTGGCCTTTACGCGCGCCGACCGCACGCCGGATTCCGATCGTCTTCGCGGCGCTCAAGAACTTTGCAAGCAGCAGACCGACAACGTTGAGCAGGCAGACGGCAAGAAAGGCGAATGCCAGCCCGACGAGCACGCGGTTGTCGTTTTGCACGACCTCCTGGTCGATCAGCCACTGCGGCACGCTGGTTAAGCGATTGTTCTGCGGCCGCTGAAACCGCCCCGACTTGCGTTGCCCGGCGGTATAGGTGTCGAGCAGGTCCTGCATCCGATCTCGCGTGGCCGCGTCAGGCAGCTCGACCCACATCTGCAACCACACGCATTCGGAGCCGAGAATGTCTTCATAGCTGTCGAGCTTTTCCGGCTTCCAGCAGCTGCCAGCGGTGCTCGTCACCTTGAGCTGCGGCCCCCAGCGCAGTGGAATGAACGCGCCCTCGGGCATGTCGAAGTGGCCCTTGTTCAGATCGTAGAACTTCGGCTGCGGCTCCCAGACATCCATGACGCCGACGACGCGGAACTCCCGGTCGTTCCAGCGTACCGTGCGCCCTACGCTGTTCTCGCCGCCGAACAGTTTGTCATTGACGTCCGCGCTAAGGACGATCACCGGCGCGAGAGTGCGATCGTCCCGGGCACTCCAGCCGCCGCCGTATCGAAACGGCACGTCGAACATCGAGAAGAAATCTCCGCTGGTAAAACGTGCTTCGGCTGCGATGGGCTCGCGGCCGGGAATCCCGCTGGTGAGAATACTGGTGCGGGCGACGTACATCACCGCCCTGCGCTCGGGGATGTTCGATTCGAGCAGGTACATCGCATCTCGATAAGTCAGGCGCGACGGCGGCAAGTGCGGTCGCGCGCGATCGGCAGGTTCGTTGATGTCCCACGAGTCGAGCGTGACGGCGTACAGGCGATCGCTCTTCCACCAGATCGGATCGGCGGACATCGCGTTGAAGATCGTGATCACCGTTACGCAGGCCGCGACCCCGAGCGCGACAGTCGCTACCATCAGGGCGCTCATTCCCGGGCGCTGCCTGAGACTCTTGGCCGCAAGGCGCAGATACATTCGGAACATCGCGGCTCCTAAGCGTGCGACATAGCCGTAGCCGTCTGCGATCGAGCGCGAGGCTCGCCGAGCTTCTCCGAGGAGATTTGGCCGTCAATCACGTGCACGCTGCGCTGAGCGCGAGCGGCAAGTTGCGGATCGTGTGTGACCATCAAGATGGCGGTGCCCATCTCATTGATCTGCTGCAACAGATCCAACACCTGTCCCGCCATGTTCGTATCGAGGTTGCCGGTTGGCTCGTCCGCCAGCAGCAGCCTTGGCTCACCTGCAATTGCGCGCGCGATGGCGACCCGCTGTTGCTGACCGCCGGACAGCTGCGACGGCAGGTGTCGCGTGCGAGCCGCGAGCCCGACCAGCTCGAGTGCGGCGGTGATTCGCTTGTCTCGCTCCGCCGCTTTCATGCCTCGATAACACAACGGCACGTCGACGTTATCGTAGATGTTCAAGTCCGGGATCAGATTGAAACTCTGGAAGATGAAACCGATCTTCTCGTTGCGCAGCCGTGAGCGAGCATCGTCCGACAGCTGACTCACATCTTGCCCATCGAAGTGCAGCGAGCCGGAATCAAACGTTTCCAGCAGGCCGAGCACATTCAGCAACGTGGTCTTGCCCGAACCCGACGGGCCCGTGATAGCAACGAATTCGCCGGCATCCACCCGCAGCGACAGATCGCGCAGTGCCCGCGTCTCGACCAGCTCGGAGTGATAGGTCTTGTTGATATGGCGCATCTCGATCATGAGCGATCCTCGCAAGTCGCGGGCTGGCAGTGCCTCAGTCGGTGACGATGATCTCGGGCGCGTCCTGATATCTGCGCATGTCGGAAATGATCACGCGCTCGCCCGAAACCAGACCACGGAGAACTTCGATCTCGGCCACCGAAGCTGCACCGAGCTCGACTGGTCGGCGCTCGGCACGGTCCCCACTCATCACGTACACAGTGCGCGTGAGGTCATCGATCAACGGGCCGCGCTCGAACTTGAGAACGTCATCGCGCTCGTCGAGGATGATTCGGACCGCTGCGCGCTGGTTCTGACGCAACCCCGGCGGCTGATCCCCGATGAACTTCACGCGACCTCTGACCTGGCTCTGGCGCACCTCCGGCGAAACCGTCGTGACGGTCCCCGCTCGCGGGCGGCCCTCAACTGTCACCTGAACCGGCATGCCAGGCTTGATGTCGCGCGCGTACAGTTCCGCGACCTGAAATTCGATCTCCAAGGCACTGAGGTCGACTACCGTCACGAGCGGCGCGCTTTCCGGAACTTTGGCTTTCTCCACCTGCGCGAGCTCCGCGACCATGCCATCCACGGGCGAGTTCACGATCAGGTCCGCCACGCGCCGCTGCAGATCTTCGACGAGGAGTTTCTGCCGGTCTCGCTCCAGCCGGCGTGTACGCAATTCGAGCGCCAGGCTGTCCCGCTCCAGAGTTGCGGTCTGCACCGCGTGTTCGTAGTTGAGCTTGGCGGTAGTGACATTGTCCCGCGCGAGCTCGTAGTCATGCTCGCTGAAGACGTGATCTTTCCAGGCACTCTCGGCACGCCTCAACTCGCGCTCTGCCGCGGCTATCGCTACTTTGGCAAGATCCGCCTGTTGCTGGCTGCGGAGGATCTGCCGGCGGATCTCGATCTCCTGCCGTTCGAGCGCGACATTCATGCCATCGAGCGTGGCACGCTCGCGCTGGAATTCGTTAGTGGCCGCGGGACTGTCCAGCGTCGCGAGAACTTGTCCATTGGCGACCGTATCGCCGGCCTGGACTTTATAACTGATGGTGCCGGGAGCCGCTGCGAACAAGGTTGGGCTGACCGCCGCAATGACAGTACCCTCGGCCGCGACATCGCGGACAAACTGGCCCTTGGTGACCGTCACGATCCGCAGTCGTTCCGCTGCAACCGTGGCTACAGGATCGAACCACGTTCGCACCAGCCAGAGCAGGATGACCGCGCCGAATGCGGCACCCACGACAATCGGCAGCACGCGATGCTTGTGCCAGGCAGTCTGCGTCACCGTCGGGACATCTTGCCCCTCGGTGCCCTGAATGGAGCTTACCCTCGCGGCTTCATCCCTCGTGCTCCTGACGCGTGCAATTTCCATATTGCCGAAAGACATCCTCCTGCTTAGCAAATTGAGCCTATGGGGCCGGTGCGCTCGATTCAATCGCGAGCATTGCGAATGCCCACTCCGCCGTGAACGATCGGACACATTCAGAAACGTTTGGATGATGATTGTGGGTAGCTCGAGATCGCATCGACACCGGGACGAGTCTCGATTGCCACCGCGCTTCACCTGGCGCTGGTTTCATGCGAACGTATCGAGTGCGTTCAAGAGCTGAGCGCGTACAACAATCGGGCGCTGGGCGGCTTCGGGCGATGGCGTAGAAGCTGCGCACCGTGTGCGTCTTGAGCACCCGCGCTTCATCCAAATAGGCATAGTTCGCCAAGATATAGCCGCCGCTGTCGTCACCGATTTCGCGAGGAGTGAACGTCCCCACGATATCGAAGAACCATCCTCGTCACCGAGGCACGTAGCCGAGCAGTTGAATGTGAGTTTCGAGACCTTGGAGACAAGATGGTGACAAGCATTTCTGGGTGTCCGTAACTGCTTGACGCAACTAACGCCACCTGCCGAGACGCTGCCCCATCGGTGAGTAACCGCTCAAAATCGTCAGCAGGAACTTGTTCGCGGCGCATGCGGTGGCATGATCGGCCTACGTCGGTTCATGGAGTAATTCAATGGGAATGCAGTACCTGCTATCGCCGGTGCAGAAGACCATCGCGGAGGCTGCGCGTGAGCGGTGAGCCGAGTGTCGGTGACAAAGCCGTACTGTACCCGCTGCTTAGCCGACGGACGTTCAATGCCATCGTTGTTATGTCGCTGGCAACGATCGCTGCCGCGGTGTTGTTGTTGCCGGCGTCGTTGGAGGCCTGTCAACGATCGTGTGGGCTTGTGGAGGTGCTGTCCGCAGCGGCGCGGACATTTCGGGGGATCGCGAGCATGGCCGACGAGTCCCGGTTTCCTCTTGCCGCGGCCATCGGTCATTTCAGCGTGATGGTGCTCGGTTTCGCCAGCAGCGTTTGCCTCGCCTTCACACGACTTGAAAAATTCGATGTTACCGCGGGTGTGAATGCAGGCGGACGGAGCGGCAGGATTCTGCGAGTGCTCGCCTTTGCATTGGTGGCCGCGCAGTTCTTCATCACGCCGCCCGAGATGAACGAGCATCAACGCTCATATCTATTCTTCGAGGCGGTATCCCATCATCGGGAGATGTTTCTTCTATGGATGGCAGGCGTGTACCTGCTATGGTTGGCGGTGGTTCTGTGTATGGCGGTGGAGCTTTCGGCACTGATCAGCAGGAGACGAAAATCCAGCAAGAAACGGAAATGGCTGCGGTAACCATCAATGTCGGAGAGATGCGAGGCGGCTCACCGAGTTGGCAAGGCGAACGGTGGCCGGAAGTGACGACTTCCCGAGACCGAGACACAATGGCGGCAGTGAAACCGACCATTCCTAAGCCCCTAGACAGGTACCTCGAACACCGGCGCATTTGGTAAACGCTGCTCTGGACGCTCGTGACGACCGTCAGCGTGGTGGCCAACAGCACAACCCAACCTCATGATTATGTGAGGCACTTCATCGGCGCCTCAGCGGGCTTTGGGCTTATTATGCTGACCGTATAACTCGAAGATATTGAACACCCGACGCATCCACTCGCCGAACATCGGCATCAGCCCGCATCCATGAAGCTCAGAACTATTGTCATAGCGATTTCATCCATGATCGTGGCCGGCTGCGCGACGGCGAGTCGGGATGTCGCATTCAACGGGACCGAGGGCACGTCGTATGCGTTGTTGGCGGTCAGTGACATCGTTGGCGTGAACAGCTACACGTATGGTTTCAAAAAAGTGGACCGATCCAATTCGACGTTCCAGAGCGACGGGTTCCGGATTCGCATTGCGAGCGACGCGGGCAATCTGTTCAAGAAGCCCGAAGGCGTCGGCACCGGCGTGAATTTCGTAGGAGAGATGGTGCCACCGGGCGAATATGCCCTCGTTTCGCGCACGGAGTCCTCGCGCTATGGGCTGGCAAGCGCCGACGGGTCGAGCTGTTTTTCCTTGGGCGCGCCGATTTTTCGGATCAGGAAGGGGCAGATCCAGATGATCTCGCTGGGGGGCGGGAATGCGGTCAACGCGGTCGATATGACGCGGCTGCAAAGGGACGTGGAGATCATTCTCTCCGCATATCCGAACATGACCGCGCCCATTTCCATCGCACCCGTGATAGGACACATCACCTTCGATGTGAGTGACCCTGCCCGGTGCAACCCCAGCGGGCCATACTCTCCCGCTGAATAGAGCAGCTGCAGCGTGCCAAGATGCAGGCGCTTCTGAGGAGGCCGACGTAGGGCCGTACACCATTAGTTGCCTACTATGTCGAGATCGAAGCTGCGGAGTATCTGCGGCAAATCGACCAGAAACCGACAAGTGACTTGCTAGCACTGCTCGACGCGCTCCGACACCGATTCGTCGAGCTTCGCCATAACCAACCTATCTAGTGTTGCAATCGCGCTTGGAAAGACCGCGGCGCCCCTGGAAGTGGCTGGCGAATAGCTCCGGAAAACCCGCCGGCTGACTCTCGCCCCCTGGAGGCAACCGTTATCGAGCGGAGCGAAGCCGCGATTGATTCATGCGCGACCGGCGTCTAACCCAAACTATGCCGATACCCTCATCTCGATTATTGCTGGCGACAACCTTCTTTGCGTGCGCTTCGTGCAGCGCCGAACAGTTCGATGCGCGGGCGGCGCTCGAGGACACGAAACTGTACTTCACCGCCCCGCTGCGTTGGGACGCGCAGGACTGGACTGTATTCGGTGCGACGATGCTGGCCGTCGCAGCTGCGCACGAGTACGATGACAACGTTCGCACCCATTTCGCCGCGACTACGACAGCAAACAATAAGGATCCCCACAGCACGCGGGATTGGGGACCAGCTGCGGCGATGTTGGGACTCACCTGGGCATATGCAACTCTCATCGACGATAAGGCCGGCTACACCGAGGGTCGAACGATGCTCGAGGCGGCGACCTTGAGTGCCGTGACCACGGCGACGCTCAAGCTGGCGGCGGGTCGCCTTCGGCCGTACGAGACATCGGACCCCGACGCCTGGCGTGAGGGCGGCAGTTCGTTCCCCTCGTCACATGCGAGCATCACTTTTGCCATCGGCACTGTGCTCGCCGAATCGGGCAACGATGACTACCGCTGGGTGCGACGAGCGATCGGCTATGGCGCGGCGAGCGCAGTTGCTTACTCCCGCGTGCACGATGGAGCGCATTGGTTGTCGGATACCATTGCGGGGGGCGCGCTCGGGATTGCCACGGCGAATTTCGCGATGGGCCGCCACGACGCCAGAGATAGAAACGCGACGGTCTCGCTCGCTCCGCTGCCACAAGGGGCGGCGCTCAGCTACAACGTGCGATTCAAGTAATTCCGCTCGGTCGCGAGATCGAGCGACAAGGGGCAAGCGCCAGCCCCCCTTCTTCCTCGATCCGCAGCAGCTGGTTGTACTTCGACTGCCGCTCCGAATTGCGTACGGAGCCGATTTTTATCTGCCCCGCCCCGGTCGCCACCGCGAGATCGGCGATGAATGAATCTTCGGTTTCTCCCGAGCGCGCGGACACGACGGTTGCATAACCAGACTTGCGTGCAAGCGCAATCACGTCGAAGGTGCCGCTCAGTGTGCCGTTCTGATTGACCTTGATCAAAACAGCGTTCGCCACCTGGCGCTCGATGCCCAAAGCAAGGCGTCGGACGTTGGTGGCGAACAGATCGTCGCCGACGAGTTGCAGGGGCCGATGGCCGAGGCGCCGCGTGAACGAGCGCCAGGCATCCCAATCGTCCTGGTCGAACGGATCCTCCAGGGAGACGATCGGATACTTGCCGCACAACTCGAACACATGGGACGACATCTCATCCGGCGACAGATCGCAGCCCGCGCGACGCAGGTGATATCGCCCTTCCTCCTCCACGTACAGCTGGCTCGCGGCGACATCGATCGCAATGGAGATATCACAGCCCGGTCGCAGCCGAGCGGCATCGATCGCGCGAACCATGAAAGTCAACGCCCGCTCAGCAGTTTCAAATCCCGGACTCAATCCGCCCTCGTCGGCCAACAGCGTGACCCGACCTTCTTGAGCCATAAGCCGCGCAGCGGCGCCGCGTACACGCGCGATCCATTCCAAAGCTTGGGAATACGTCGTCGCACCGACGGGTACAGCGAGGAAATCCTGGAAATCCATGCCCCCGTTGGCATGTGCGCCGCCGCTCAGAATGTTCGTCATGGGCACCGGCAGGGACGGCGACGCTCCAGGCACGAGCGAGTTGAGATAGACATACAACGGGCGACGCGAATGCGCGGCCGCGGCTCTCGCAGTCGCAAGAGACAACGCGAGGATGGGATTGGCTCCGACGCGTCCGAGGTTGTCCGTGCCGTCGATCCAGCGCAACGTGGTATCGACGGCTGCCTGGTCGAGCGCATCCAGGCCGTGCAACTGTCCTTCGCATGCAAGCATCGCATTCGCGATGACGGCTCGAACGCCATAGCCGTCGTAGCAATCGGCATCGCCATCACGCAGCTCGCGGGCTTCGTACTTGCCAGTGGAAGCGCCCGAAGGTACCGACGCGCGCCCTAGCGACCCGTCATTCAAAACCACGTCAGCCTCGACAGTCGGGCGGCCGCGGGAGTCGAGAATCTGGCGCAGCTTTACGGAAGCGATTCGAGAAGAGCTCATGGCACAGACATTCTCAATACAGTAACCGATCGAACAGCTTCAACCACGACGGCCCCGGATCGAGCAGCAGCCCGAGCGCCCTCCTTCTCACCTCCTCGGTGTCGAGCTCATCGAGGAAATTCACCGGCGAATCGCCATCGAGGCGCGCCAGCACCAGAGCACCGATCAGTGATGCCAGCACCCTGTCGTGCAAGGGAATCGGGCCGAGCTTGGCATAGCCCCCACTGAACGCATGGCAAGCAGCGTAGTAAGAAGAGATCGAGCTGCCGCGACGCCAGCCGGTCAGGAGCAAATGCGCGAGGCAAAACGCGATGTCGAAGCGCGGTTCGCCCCAGTGCACGACCTCCCAGTCGAGAATCACGACCTGTGCGTCGCGCGCCAGCATGTTCTTTGGACTGTAGTCGCCGTGCACGAGCACTCGTCCCGGTGCTCGCAGCAACTCGATGACTCGATCGATGGCCTTGCGTGCCTGCGGATTTCTCTCAGCGGCGCGAACGAAAAACGGCTGGATGCGGAGCAGCTCGAAGTACTCCCGAGTGCCAAAGGTAGTCGCCAGGTTCGGGTCGCGAGCCGATGCCACTTGCAAACGCGCAAGAATCTCGCCGACCCGCTCAGCCGTAATCAAGCTCACCTCACCCGCGCCCAACTGGGTCTGCCAGTTTCGCAGGCTTGCATCGATCCTCTGCATGGCGAAGCGATGATTGGGAGGATCTACCCATAAAACCTGCGGCACGATGCCGCCGCCGAGTAGCGAGGGCGCGACTCGAAGCGCTTCAACCTCCTGACTCGATCGAGCCGGATCGCAGCGCCAGTCCGCGGCGACCTGGAGTTTCGGCAACGCCTGCTTGACGACGATCTCTCGACCTTCGTCGTCGCGAACGAGGGCAACGTCACTGGCGACGCCGCCGTCGAGATTGACGCGCCCGGCGCTCACGCGGCTTTCTGGGGTGTACGTTGCAGACGAGCCATCAAACGGAGCTCGCCCATGAACCGAGCGAGGAAGAGCGCCGACCCTTTCATGGTCTTCACGGCAGATCCGTCCATTTCTGCGCAGAGCGCGCCGAACGGATGACGCAGTCGATGAGCTCCATGCCGCGCACGCCATCGATTACCGTTGGAAAGTCATGATCCGCACGGGCACCGCCGCGCAACGCTCTCGCAAATGCGGCGTAGATGTTCGCGAACGCTTCCAAATATCCTTCGGGATGTCCGGGCGGCGTCCGAGTATTACTTTGCGCAGCGGACCCCAAGTATCCCGAGCCGGCACGCAGAACCTCACGCGGCTTGTCAGGCCAGCGCAGCACCAGCGAATTCGGCTCCACTTGGTGCCATTCAACGCCGCCCTTCTCGCCATAGATGCGAATGTTGAGATTGTTCTCCTCGCCCACGGCGACTTGCGTAGCGGTCAACACGCCAGTCGCATCGTTGTTGAATCGCAGGAGCATCGAGGCATCGTCATCGAGGCGCCGGCCCGGCACGACGGTGTTCAAGAGCGCGTTAACGGCTGAAATTCGCAGCCCTGTCGCATACTCGGCCAGATGCGCCGCGTGCGTTCCGATATCTCCGATGGCACCGCCAGCACCGGAGCGCTTCGGATCGGTGCGCCAGTCGGCCTGCTTGTTTCCTGTGCGCTCGAGGTCGGACGCGAGCCAGCCTTGCGGATACTCGACATAGACCTTGCGAACCTGACCGATGCGCCCCTCGGCGATCAGCGCCCGCATCTCTTTCACCATCGGATAGCCGCTGTAGGTGTACGTCACGGCAAGCAGCCGGCCGGTGCGCTCGACTTCCTTGCTCAGCGACCGTGCCTCGTCGAGCGAGAAACACAGCGGCTTATCGACCACCACGTCGAACCCGCTCTGCAAAGCCAGCATCGCGGGCTCGTAGTGCACATGATTCGGTGTGACGATGGCGACGAAATGCATGCGCCGATCCGCCGGCAGGCACTGCTCGCGCTCGATCATCTCGACATAGCTGCCGTAGACCCGCGCCGGATCCAGATGCATGGCGGCTCCCGCCGTTCTGGATTTTTCCGGATCGCTACTGAACGCGCCGCAGACCAGCTGAATCTCGCCATCCAGCTCGGCAGCCATGCGATGGATGCGACCGATGAACGAGCCGGGGCCGCCGCCGATCATTCCCATGCGAAGTTTCGCCATCGTTGCCTCCCTTACGGGCCGGTCGGTTGCAGCGGTCGAATCCAGATGTTCCGGAAGCGCAGCGGATACGTGTGATCCTGCAACTTGATCGGCCCCTTCGGGCCGTGCACCACTGTCGCTGGCAGATCTTTGAACACCGTCGTGCCAAGAATCTGCGTGTGATTCTGCGTGATCACGCCGTTGTGAAGAACCGTGACGTAACCGGGCGTGGTGAGTTTCCCGTCCTTGAAGCGCGGTCCGGTATAGACGATGTCGAAGCTTTGCCATTCGCCCGGCGGCCGCGACGCGTTCACCAATGGCGGCGACTGGCCGAAGATGGCCGAGGCCTCGCCGTCCGCATAGGTGAGATTCCGATAGCCGTCGAGAATCTGCACCTCGTACAGGCCATACAGAAACACACCGCTGTTACCCCGCCACTGACTTCGATTGATCGGCAGCGCAGGTGTAGCGAATTCGATGTGCAGCTGGCTGTCGCCGAACGACTGTTTAGTGACGATATCGCCGGTGCCTGCGACGACCTGCATGACACCGCCCTCGACTTTCCATTGGGCGGGGGAGCCGTCCTTGGCGGCGACCCACTCCTTCAGGTCTGTTCCATCGAACAGAACGACGGCATCCGAAGGCGGCTTCCCCTCGGTCGCGGCAGGCGTGACGATGGGCGGATGCGGTCGGTTCTCGTCGTGGACGCGCCACTGGCTGCCCGGCAATCGCGGACCGTCCGAGTATCCGATCGGAAAATCGTCCTCCTTCTGCGAGCACGTATCCTGAAATGGCTCGCCCGCCAGACGTTGCCCCAGCCATTGCGTGGACATGTCCCAACTCGGTCCGGCGTGCCCTTGGTCCGCCAGGAACACTTCCTGAATCTTCGAGCCCATCGCGCAAGCCTTTTGGATGGCTGCCCGGGTCCATTCGGGTTTGATGAATTCATCCTGGCCGGCATAGATCACGAGCATGGGCGCTTTCGCGGCTTGCTGAGGCAGCGCCAACGCTTTCAGCAACGCTGCCATCTGCCGGGCCGCCGCCGGTGTTGCCGGCTTGAGCTCGTCCGCTGTGACTTTCTGCAACGCCATTGCGCGCTCTTGCTCGTGCGGCCCGAAGCAATACGACAACGCCTGCCAGTGGGACGCCGCCGAGCCTCGGCGATAAAGATCCAGATCGAGTTTTGGATTCACTCGACTCTGAGTCATCAGCATCCAGATATACGCGGCCTTCTGAAACTCGTTGAATGAGCCTTCCGCCGCCATCTGCGCGTACTCTGAAAAATCCGTGGGTGGAACCAACGCTGCCGCACCGAGCAGTTGCAACTCGGGCGCGTAGCTCACTGCTTGCTCCGCGGCTGCCCACGCCGCCGCGCCACCCTGCGAGCCGCCGAACACCAGCCATCGATCTGAAATGGCGCCGGGCCGGAAGTGGCGCAGCGCGCGCACCGAGTCGATGACGTTCCATGCTTCGGTCTTCGCATCCAGATAGAGATGAGTCCCCTTCGCGCCGAGACCTTCGTAGTCGGCGGCCGCCACGGCGTAGCCCATCTTCAGCGACGCCGCCATGATCGGCGCCGTGCCGAACATATTTTTCGATAGCGAAGGACCGCATTCGTAGTTGATGCCGGCCGTTGCGTGCGCATGCGCAAGGACCGGCCAGCCGCCCGGTGGCGGCGTGCCACGCGGTACGAAGATCATGCCCGAGACGACGGTGCTGGAACCATCGCGCCCCGAGGTGGATCGATACAGCACACGCACGGCCGTCGCACCGAGTGCCGTGATCGACTCGTCGATGTCGGTGACCACCGTCGCTTCGACAATGGAGCCGGGACCCTTCGTTGAAAGATCGGCCTCCGACGCCGAAGCGGATTCATGTGCCCCCGTTGCGAGCAGCATGACCATGGCCAGCGCGCGCCGAAATCCGTTGAATGTCGTCATTCGAATGCCGCGTGTCCGAATTGTTTGCTGATATATGCATAAGCCGCCCGCGCGGCCTTCATGGGCGAGGTATTCACCCAGGGCGCTTCCTGCTCGACGAACAGGTATCGAACGCGGGTCTCATGAATCAGCTCGAACACCTCCCGCCAGTTGACGATACCCGTGCCCACATCGGTCGAGGCCAGGTGCATCGGATTGCTCGACACTGTCGCGGCGTCCTTCAGATGGACAGTGCGAACTCGCCCGTTCGCGCGACGGAACAATGCCTTTACGTCCTGCCCCGCGGACACCGCCCAACCGATGTCGAGCTCCAGGTCCACGAGTTTCGGATCGGTGCGCTCCAACAGAATCTCATAGCCGCTCTTGCCGTTGTGCACGGGAACGAAATCGAAGCCATGGTTGTGATAGCCGACACGAATGCCCGAGCGCGCCAGGATCTGCGCCTTGTCGTTCATCAGGTCGGCGGTACGCTTCCAGTCGTCGGCGCTCATCAGTCTGAGCAGCCCGAACAATTTTTCCGCGTTGAAGCCGCCGGGCGGCGGATGATTGAGCGCATCGACCAGCGCGTCTGAATATCGTGGCGCCGGAACGACTGCATAAGTGGCGCCTAACGAGTAGATATCGTCGGCCAGTCGAGACAGGTCGCCCTCCAGATCCCAACTATTGGTAGCGGGACGCGGCAACACATGAATCGCCGGACAAGACAACCCGGCCTGATTCAGCGCACGTCGCAGCTGCTGAGCCGACTGACCATAGGATTGCGAGAGTTGCACGGTGCGATAGCCGATACTCGCGACCTCTTTCAGTGTCCCGCTGAGGTCTTTGGCCGGCGCGTCCTCCAAGGTGTAGAGCTGCAGCCCCAACAGCCACGGCGCGTCGAAGGATGCGCCCACCTCTGCTCGTGCTTGCGCGCGAACTGCTGGCACCGCTGCGCCGGCGGCCAAGACAGCAAGCCCTGCTATCACTTCACGTCGCGATCGAAGCTGCGGTCGTGTCATAGCAGACCCACTTTTTTCAACACTTCAGCCGGAGGTCCATTGAAACTTGCCATTGGCACGTTGCCGACGTACTGGAGATCTTTGCGACCCTGGGGCGTCGTATAGAAGCCACCCGCGGTGAGGTCGCGATACCGGGCAAAGAACATGGCCGCCCGTTGGAACGGGGGCCTTGCCTTGGGCAGAGAGCAAATATCGTCGCAGAGCTGCCGGTGCTGACTTGCGTCGAGCTGACGGAATGTTTTCGAGAAGCGTCGGCGAGCCTCCCGATCGAGCCATTGCAGCCCTTCCAACACGACAGCGCGATCCGCCTGCTGCGTTTCATACGGCGCACTCACCCACTCGTCGATGAAGTCCACCACGCCGACCGACGATGCACCCGGCGACCTGGCATCCGCCGGAATGATCAGATCGCACAACACGGCAGCCGTCGCGCGCTGCTCGGACGTGAAGGTGAGCGGCCACAGATCGCCGGGCTTGTACGAGCGCGTCAGGTTTGGATCGGTGCCGTACGGTTTTGCAGCCGCAGACACGCCGTTGGTCGATGGGTAGACATTGACCAAGGGCATCGACGCCGAGGCCGCGAGCATCCATTTGAGGGTGGTACGTCGATCCATCACAGCTCCTTGCGACGCATGCGATCGAGGATGTGATCGGCCACACGCCAGGCATTCGCCATGATCGTGAGCGTCGGGTTCTTATCGGCGTTCGACGGAAACGGCGCGCCGTCCGCCACGAACAGGTTCTTTACATCCCAAGCCTGGCACCACTGGTTCACCACCGATTCGCGCGGGTTCTCGCCCATGATTGCGCCGCCGACCTCGTGAATGATGCCGCCGCCGGGCGCGATGGCTTTGGTACCGTCGGTTTCCACACGCCCCTGCACGCGACCGCCCATGGCTTCGATGATCCGGGCAAAGGTCTGCTGCATGTGAGCCGCCTGGCGCGTCTCATGCTCCGACCACTTCCAATGGAAGCGCAGCACCGGGATGCCCCACTGGTCCTTGGTGTCGGGGTCGATCTCGCAATAGGAATGTTCGTTCGGAATCATCTCGCCACGGCCGGCGAAGTAGACCATCGAGCCGTAGTAGCGGCGCGCATCTTCCTTGAACTTCGCGCCGTAACTGCCCCCGGTCAGCCACTCCAGGCCCATGGCGGTCGACAGCTCCGGCATGTGCCGCCCTCCGCCGAACTCGATGTGATAGCCCCGTGCGAAGCCGAGTTTGCCGGCACGCTGATCCTTGTACAGCCACCACGGCGAATACAAATGTCCGCCGGCCACTCCATCCTCGTTGTGCGGCGGAATGTTCTCCAGCAGTGGAATCTGTCCGGATAGATCGCTGCCGACCGTATCCATGATGTACTTGCCGAGCTTGCCGCTGGAGTTCGCCAGACCTCGTGGCGCGGAATTCAGCAGAATGCGCACTGACTCCAGCGCACTCGCAGCCAGCACAACCGCACGTCCCGTCACTTGGAAGTCCCGGCGGGTCGTTCTGTCCACCGCAATGACGCCGGAGGCGGTGCCGTTCCTGGCCAGCGTGACTTCGCGAACCATCGCATCGGTGACGATATCGAGCCGCCCCGTTTCCAGTGCTGGCGGGATGTGCACGGTCGTAGATTGATAGTTCGCGCGGATCGAACAGCCGCGACCGCACGGCGTCGCCCAGAAACAAGCCGCTCGCTTCTTCATGTCCGCAGCGATGATGGCTTGCGCGGCGGCGTTGCCCGGATGCAATTTGGCGGGCGAACGTTGCCAGTCCAGCTGTTCGGTCAGCACCGCACGATGACAAGCGACCATCGGGATGCCCAGTTTGCGGCCCGCCTTTGCAATCAACAGATCGCTGACCAACGGCTTCGGCGCCGGCAACAGACAGCCGTCGGGAGAGTCCGGCGTGTTCTCCAGCCCTTCCTTCGACCCATACACGCCGATGAGCATCTCCACTTTGTCGTAGTACGGCGCCAGCTCTTCATATGAGATTGGCCAGTCGAAGCCGAGGCCGTCGCGCGTGCGCGGTTTGAAGTCGTAGGGGCCGTTACGCAGAGAGATGCGGCCCCAATGATTGGTTCGACCGCCGAGCATGCGTGCGCGCCACCAGGTGAACTTCTCGCTCGCTTGCGCGCTGCCTTGAACGTACGGTTCGCCCGGCACTTCCCAGCCGCCATCAACCGTCGCGTCGTAGAAACCGAAAGGTTTGTCGGAGGTAACCCAGCCCCGCAGCGGGGCCTGCTCCGGCGTTTGAAACATCGGCGTTTCGGTGATGGGATCGTAACGCCGACCGGCTTCGAGCATCAGCACGCGTGCGCCTTCCATGGCAAGCGTATAAGCCGCTTGCCCGCCGCCGGCGCCCGAACCCACCACGATCACGTCGTACTGCGACTTGAGCCCCGCCTCGGCAGTAATGAATCCCACTGTTACGCTCGCCCCTTCAGCACCGGCCGCGTCTCGGGATGCCCGCCGCCGGTGAGTGTCGTGATGCTGTTCTTGAACTCGACTTGCACGCGATCGGCGTCGAAGCGGCAAGTCACATTGTCGTGATGAGGCGTGCCGTAGAAGCGCCACTGCATGTGGAAAGTGTTGGTGTCCGTCCATGCACCCGCAGCGGCTACTTTCGCTGGCGGCTGCTCGCCTACGGGCGGGCCGATCAGCTCCGAAATCTCCGGCGGCGTAACCGGCTTGGACGTCGCGCCATCGGCCCAGCGGCCCAGCCCGCAATCGACCTCGAAGCGACCTGCGGCCGTTGCGAGCTCGAACCTGCATCCATCGGGTTCGAAACGGAAGCCGACGCTCGTTGCGCCCAAGCTGTTCGATTCCAGCCCATAACTGCGACCGCTGATGCGCGAGCTCATCGGAGATGTCGTCGAACCGGACGGCAGTGGCAACGCCAGCGACGCAAGCTGCTCCTGCAACTTCGCGCTGGCAGACGCGTCCGTCGACAGCGGCTTGTCCCGCAGACCCGGCAACAGGTGCTCCCACACCAGATCGATCAAGCCTTGCATATCGCTGGTCGCGCTCGTGATGGCGATCACCGCATCTTGCTGTGGCAGCACGATGCAGTACTGCCCGAAGGCGCCATCACCTCGAAACGCATCGTGACGACAGCGCCAGAACTGATAAGCGTAGCCTTGATGCCAATCGCTGGTTTGTTTCAACTGCGCCAGATCGGTCCCGGGCGTGGTCGCCGGTTGTTGAATCTTGAAGCTCGTCGCTTCTCGCACCCACGCTCGCGGCAGGAGCTGCTTGCCGCTCCACTGGCCCTGCTGCAGATACAGTTGGCCGAACTTCGCGAGCGTCTCCGTGGTTGCACTCAGCCCCCACCCACCCGTGTTGATGCCGCGCGGACAGATCGACCAGGGCGCCTCGCGCACCTGAAGTGGATCGAACAACCGAGGACGCAGGTAATCTGTGAGTTTCTCTCCCGTCACTTTCTGGACGATGGCGGAGAGCATGTAAGTTGCGCCGCTGTTGTAAACAAACGTACTGCCGGGCGCATTTTCGACGGGTAACGCGAGGAACGCCTTAACCCAGTCCTGCTCGCCAGTGATGCGCGGCGCTGTGTCGGCGGCGTGTCCCGCCGACATGGTGAGCAAGTGCTGAACGCGCATTGCCTTCAGGTTGTCACTCACGCTCGGCGGTAGCTGTCGAGGAAAAAAATCGACGACTCGATCGGTCAGTTTGAGTTTGCCTTCGGCGACCGCGAGCCCCACCGCGGTCGATGTGAAGCTCTTGCTCAGCGAATACAAACTCTGCGGCGTATCGGCGCGATACGGCCGCCACCAACCCTGGGCGACGCTGTGCCCGTGTCGCATGAGCATGAGACTGTGCATCTCATGCTTCGAACCCGCGACCGCATCCAGGAATGCGCTAATTGCTCCTGACGCGACGCCCGATGCTTCCGGCGTGGCGGCTGCATCTGCCCACACACGGCGCGACAGGACTCCCATTCCGAGCGCCACCGCTGCCGTGCCCGCCTGTTGCAAAAACGATCGACGGTCGAAGGTCACCATGCTCCGCTAGCCCCTTACAGTGAATAGTTCAATGTAAGGTACACCGATCTCGGTGAGTTGGGCTGGAAGGCGTTGTTCATGACATAGCCGCCACGGTTGCCCACGTTCTTGACGTTCAGCCGCGCTTCGAGTTTGTCGAAGAACGTGTAACCGGCGAACAGATCGGCTTGCACCAGGCTGGGAATGCGGATGGCGTATTGCCAGTCGCCGCCGAGCACGCCCTTGGTTGAGGATTGGCCGTGGATCCAGCCGCCGACAAACGCGCCGGACAAGACCCCTTGTTCGAACGCATAGCGACCGGTCAGATTCCATTGCTCTTTCGGTGTGCTGCCAAAGCGCAGACCCACCTGCTGTGGCACACCCGGATACGCCAGGTACTCCGCAGTCGGCATGTACGTGTAGTTGGCGGAAACTTGCAGGCTGCGGCTCGGCGTCCAGACGATCTCAGCTTCGCCCCCTTCCGTTCGGCCCTTGCCGCCGAGATGATAGGAAACAATGCTGCCCGTCTGGCCTTGCGTGGAGTAATCCGGTGTCGCGATGTTATCCAGGTCGTCCCGGAACACGGAGATCGTGCTCGCCACCTCGCCGCCGAACCACGCCGTCTTGATGCCGATTTCCTTACCCGTGCCTTGCGCCGGCGGAACGACCTGGTCCGTGCCCGGCTGCAACAACCCCGAAGGCGTGAACGACTCGGAGTAGTTCATGAAGATCGAGGTGTCGGCGAACGAGGAATCGCTCGAGAACGGTTTGATCACGAGACCGGCCTGAGGTGTCGTGTCGGTGACGCGCAGGCCGGAGACCGTCGTCTCGGTATAACGACCGCCGACGAGGGCGCGCAATCGATTCTCGAACATCGACATCTGCTCGGCCACGTAATACGCGTGCGTTCGAGTGTGCCCATAATCGACGGAGTAGATATCCGGCGTGGGATTGGCCGCGAGGCGCGCATTGAACTCATCGCGCAACATTCGCGGGCCGTCGGTCCGATAGTCCCACATCTGGCCGCTGCTGTTCATCGCGGGCGCGCCGAGGTACACCTTCATGATGTCGGCTTCGCTATAAGAGTCCGAGTAGCCGATCAACATCTGATGCTCGATCGGACCGGTCTCGAAGTCGAGCGCGGCCTCCAGCTTGTTCTGCCAACCCGTCTCGCCGGTCTCGCCGCCGAGGAACATGGAAAGAATGCTCGACCGGCCGTCGGCGCCGAGCACCTTTGCACCGCTCTGAATCAGCGCGAGCGGCTTCCACAGGTAGGTGTTGTAGAAGAAGCCGTTGCGCACTTCGATGTGATCGTTGATCCGGTAGTTCACGTCGAAGCTCGCCATCTCGACTTCGGCTTCGTTGAGATTCTGCGGTCCGAGCACGTTGTAGCGCTTGCCGCCGGGCAGATAGTTCTCGACCGTGATGGTCTGGATCGGCTCCATCGGCCCGTAATTCGCGGCCACCCACGCGTCCACCGGCACGAACCAGGGCGTACCCGAGCCCATGAAGCCTTCGTGACTGACCGGCAGCGTCGAGGCTCGAGTGTCGACCTCGGCCTTGCGATAGTTCAATGACAGGGTGAGATCGTCGATCGGCTTGTAGGTCAGGCCGAGCACGATTGTCTGCTCCTCCTGCCCGGTCCAGTTCACCCAGCCGTCGGCGTCCTTCAAATAGCCGTTGACCAGGTAAGCGAGCTTGTCCGAGAACAGCGCTCCGGTGGAGAACACCTCCGCGCTCTTGTAGTCCCAGCTGCCCAAGCCGACTTCGATGTAGTTCTTACGAGTGAACGAGGGCTTCTTGTAGACGATGTTGATGGTGCCGCCCGGCGGCACGTTGCCGTTGAACACGGCCGACGGTCCCTTGACCACTTCGATGCGCTCGACGCCGATGGACGAGCCCAGGCCCGACGCGGTGGACAACGTATCGAAGCCGTCCACCTGAGGCGTCACCGCGAAACCGCGCACGCCGAAGTTGGCGCCGGTCTCGCCGCTGTTGCTTTGTCCCATGACGCCGGTCATCGAGCCGATCGCGTCCATGATCTGCGTCGAGCCGGTGTCGTCGAGGAAGTCCGCGGTCAGCGCCGTGATCGAAATCGGCGTATCCAGAATGCTGGTGACGATGCCGGTGGCGCTGGTGGACGCATCGATACGATAGCCCTGCACCACGATTTCTTCGAGCAGCGCCGAATTCTGTTCCACGGTTTGCGCCGACACCACCGCCCCGAACGACAAGGCGCAGCAGGCCCCCACACCCTTGAGCCCGAAACTCGAGCCGCGATCTCTACGATTCATGTTCCCCCTCGCTGTGCCGGACTCTTCAAGGTCCGCGGTCTGTGGCGAGATTAGGACACAGCGTCACATTGGCCGACTACGCAATAGTTGGCCAGCCACACGTACAGTTTTAATATGCTTCACGCGCTTGGTGCCGGCGGGGGGACATCGTGGAACCGAAGTTCGAAAACGTGCAGACCGACAACGAGAGCTCGTTCTGCAGTCTCTGGTTTTCCTGCGCTCGGCTGGCCGACGACCACACCTGGCACTATCACCCGGAGTTCGAGCTGACCTGGGTCGTGCGCAGCGCCGGCACACGTTTCGTCGGCGATAGCATCGAGCGTTACGAGCCGAACGATCTGGTGCTCCTGGGGCCCAATCTGCCCCACTGCTGGCACGATGAGACGGACCACGGCGCGCCGGAGCATGGCTCGGAAGCGGTGGTCCTGCAGTTTCGGCCGGAGAGCTTCGGCGGCGATTTTCTCGGCTTACCCGAGCTCGCGCCCATCAACCGCTTGTTTCGGGCTTCGAAGTGCGGCTTGCACATTCAGGGCGCGACAGCGCCGCGCGTGCAAAGCTCGATGAAATCGATCTTTCGCAAGACCGGGCTGGAGCGGTTGATGGGATTGCTGGAAATCCTGCAGGTGCTGGCACAAGCGCCGGGCGACCTGCGGTCGCTGGCCAGCGCCGATTATCACATCACCAACGACATCACCGAGACCAACCGCCAGCGCATCGAGTTCATCCATCGTTACGTGCGACAGAATCTCGGGCGCGAAGTCAGTCAGTCGGAGATCGCGGCATTGGTCGGCTTGACGCCGCCGGCGTTCAGTCGTTTTTTTCGCAAGGCCACCGGCCAGACGTTCGTCGGCTTCGTCAACATCCTGCGCATCAACGAGGTGTGCCGTCTGTTGATGGAGAGCGACGAAGGCATCACCGACATCGCCATGAATTGCGGTTACAACAACATCGCCAACTTCAATCGCCAGTTTCTGGCGCTCAAGGGCATGAATCCGACTCAGTTCCGCGACCAGCGCAGCCGGCTGCTGGAGCGAAAGGGACCGCCGGCGGCCGGCGCTGATGTTCAGCGCAAGCCCCACCCGAACCGGATCAGTATGGCCAGTTCGGCTGAGTGAACACGCCGCCGTCGACGTTCAGGGTTTGTCCCGTGATGAAGTTGGATTCTTCGCGGGCCAGAAACAGAATCGCGTTGATCACATCGGCGGGCGTTCCGACCCGGCGCATGGGAGTGATTCGCGCCCACGTCGCCGCATAGTCCGGCACTTCCTGGCGCGTGCGCTCGTTCTCGATGGCGCCCGGCGCCACGCAATTCACCGTGATTCCATGCGGACCGAACTCGACAGCAGCCAGCCGGGTGAGTTGCTCGATGCCGGACTTCGACGCGGAATAATCCACCAGGTTGGGAAAGGGCACCTTGTTACAGCCGGAGCCGATGTTGATGATGGCGCCACGCCGACCCGCCTCGATCATCAGCTTCGCCGCCTTCTGGGTGTTCAGGAAGCAGCCCTTCAGATTGGTGCGAATGACCTGATCCCAACTGGCTTCCTCCAGATGCAGAAACGGGCTCCAGGTCTGAACCGCGGCGTTGTTGACCAGCAGTGTCGGCACCGTGCCGAACGCCCCGACGATGGTATCGAAGAAGCGCTCGACGTCCTCTCGAATGCCCACGTCGCAGCGCCTGACCCAGGCGCGCCGGCCCTGACTCTCGATCCGGCGCGCGAGCGTTGCGGCGGCCGTTTCGTCATGAATATAACTGACGGCCACATCCCAGCCATGACTCGCCAGGGCGATCACTGTCTCGTAGCCGATGCCGGAGTTGCCTCCGGTCACGACGGCGAGCCCGGTTGCTTCGGTCACGAGCGCGCCTCGGCGCTATGGCGCACGACGCGTTGTCGCTGCGTGCCCAGTCCTTCGATGCCCAGTTCCATGAGATCCTCTTCCCTGAGCCACTGTGGCGGCTTCATCCCCATACCCACGCCCGGCGGCGTACCGGTGCTGATAACGTCGCCCGGCTGCAAGCTCATGAACCGACTGATGTAGTGCACGAGATAAGGAATGTCGAAGATCATGGTGCGTGTGTTGCCATCCTGGACGGTGCGGCCATTCACGGAGCACCACATGCGGAGATCGTCGAGGCGAGGGACTTCGTCCAGTGTCACCAGGTACGGACCCAAGGGACAGAACGTGTCGCAGCCCTTGCCTTTGTCCCATTGCCCGCCTCGTTCCAGCTGGTAGCTACGTTCGGAGACATCGTTGACGACGCAAGCGCCCGCGACGTAATCCAGCGCGCTAGCCAGCGGCACATAACGAGCCTCGCGTCCTATGACGATGCCGAGCTCGACCTCCCAATCACCCTTCTCCGCCCCGGGCGGCAGGATGACGTCATCGTTCGGACCGACGATGGACGAAGTCGCTTTCAGGAACAGGATGGGCTCGCGCGGGATCGCCTGGCCGGTTTCGTGCGCGTGATCTGAATAGTTGAGCCCGACACAGACGATCTTTCCGACGCCGGCGACCGGCGCGCCCAGGCGCACATCGCTGCTCACGATCGGCAGGTTGTCGACGGTTGCCTTGGCCAATCGCGGCAAGTCAGGGAACATCCGCCCATCGATATCGGGAACGAGGCCGGAGAGATCTCGAATACGACCGCCGGTATCGAGCAATCCCGGACGCTCATGACCCCGCGCGCCGAATCTGAGCAATTTCATTCCCGGCTCATCAGATGCTGATGCCTCCGTCCACGACCAGGTCGGCGCCATTGATCAGCGAGCTTTCGTCGGATGCCAGCATCACCGCGACCGCCGCGATTTCGCGTGCCTGCCCCATCCGACCCATTGGCTGCCGGCCGATCAATGCCTCGCGCGCGGCGAGGGGATCGGCGAACGCATTCAAGCGATCGGCCAAGGATGGCGAATCTATGGTGCCGGGGCTGATGGAATTGCAACGGATCCCCTCGCGAACGAAGTCGAACGCCATGGAACGAGTCATCGCGATCACCGCGCCCTTGGTGGCTGCGTAGACGAAGCGTCGGCTTGCCGCCATGGTCGTCGAGACCACCGAAGCAATGTTGATGATGGAGCCGTCGCGGCGCCGGACCATGCCCGGCAGGAAGGCTTGAGCCATGTTGTAGATCGAGGTCACATTGATGTCGAAGCTGGCCGCGAAGTCTTCGGGAGTGCATTCGAGCGCCGTACCCACTGCGACGTAGCCGGCGCAGTTCACGAGCACGTTGACATCCGCGTGACGCCGCGCGGCCTCACGAACGCTGTCGGCCTTTGTTACATCGAGAGCCATCGCCTCGACGCTACCCGACAAATCGCGCAGTTTTTCCGCTTGGATATCGGTGGCAATCACGCGTGCACCTTCCGCCGCGAACGCCTCGACGACAGCCCGGCCGATGCCCTGCGCCGCTCCTGTGACCAAACAAACCTTGCCCGCCAATCTTGTCGACATGGCGGTACCTTAGCGGCCGCCTGTCCGCGGCCACTACGACACAGTTGACGCGACGCCGATATCGTTTTGACAGCGCACCGGTCAATTCAGAATCGGTGCGCGATCAACCGGCGCGTGGCCGGCTCGATGCGTCGTCCGTACCCTCGCTCCGACCGGGGAGGATGTCAGTGCCAGTCAATATAGATACGTTCGGACACCTGCAGGATGAGCGTCGGGTGGATCGGATCGCGTTGTCGCATCCACACAGCGGGTTCAACGTCGAAATCCTGGAGTACGGCGCCCGGATACGAGCGATTCGTTTCCCGCACCCACGCGGAGGCTCGATCAATACCGTGCTGAGTTATGAATCGCTGCGGGAATACGAAATCGACACCGCGGCGCTCGGTTCGACCATCGGACGCTGTGCGAATCGTACGGTGGCGCGGGCCCATCGGGAGTTCCAGCTCAGTTGCAACGACGGCGAGAACCATTTGCACGGCGGACTCATCGGTTTCGGTCGCTCACTGTGGCGCACGGTGGCCTGCTTCGACGACGACCGGCCCGGCGTGCTACTGGAGTTGCAGTCGCCGGATGGCGAGGAAGGCTATCGGGGCAATGTTTCGGTCCGGATGGAGCTGCGCTTGGACTCTCCGCGGTCGCTGAGAATCATCCTCACCGCGACGACCGACCGGGCGACGCCAGTCAATCTGACGTTACATCCCTACTTCAATCTCACCGGCGATCCCGCGGGGTCCATTGAAGATCACGAGCTGTGGCTCGCGTCCAGGACGTACCTGCCGGTAAATCCGCTGCGAATACCTACCGGCGAGATTCGACCGGTCGATGCCACGCCCTTCGACTTCCAACGACGCACGTCCATCGGCGCAAGGATCGACGAGACAGGCGGCGGCTACGATCACTATTTCCCTCTTTTGCCGGGCTCGCAACTCGCCGCCGAACTGTCGAGCCGACGCTCGGGTATTCGCCTGCGCCTCAGCACCAACCAGAAAGGAATTCAGCTCTACACCGGCAACAGTCTGGGGACTGCGACACCTCGCCTGTTCCGTGCACGCGCCGGGCTCTGCCTGGAGCCGCATGGATTTCCCAATGCGCTCAACGAGCCCGCATTTCCCAGCATCATGGTGCAGCCGGGCGAGATCTATCGTCACGACACTCGCTATACGTTCGCGCTGGCGGAAGCATCTGAGTGATGGCGCGGCCGAGAGCCGACCGCGCCATCGAACCGCCGGACTACAGTCCGTAGATTTCGAGCTTACCGATCTGTGCCGCGCTCGCCAGGTTATTCGCCGTCACCGATACACGAATGTATCGTGCGTTGGTGACAGGCACAGCGATCGCCACGGCATTGGTGTTGGTGTTGGTGAATCCGTACGACTTGGCCGCCGAGATCGTCGAGAAATTGCTCCCATCGTTGCTTGCCAGGATCGAGATGGTCTGGTTTCTCCACAAGCCCCAATCCGTCGGCAGCGACACTTTCACTTGATGCACGTCATAGCTCGCGCCCATGTCGACCGTCAGAGTCGCGGGTAAGCCGTTGCTCTGCCAATAGGTGCTGACGCCGGCATCGACCGCATTGGCCGCGACATAACTGCCGGATTCGCTGCTCGCCACGACCGACTTGCCGAGCGCGAGATCGGCACCGCCGCTGGGATTGCCGGAATGCAAAGTCACACCGCTCACCGAGCTGCCAACGACGTACACCGGATTGCCGGACAAGGCGATGACGGCGACGCCGCCCGACGGCGCCATCGATTTCGGCGTGCCCAACGTGCTCGTCACCGTGAACGCCGAGCTCGCCGCGACATCGACGCCGGTCACGTTCGGATTCGACGTCCACATGACGCGCACCGACGGCGAGCCCGACTTCGTGAACACCAGCGAGTACACGTTGGCGCCGAGACTGTCCGAGCTGGAGTATGTGTATCCGTCGAGTTTGCGACTCAACACCGCTTGCGCGACGAACGCGGGCTTCGGCGCGATCGCTGGATGATATTGCGGGTGACGGAGCATGCCCCAGTTGGCATCCGCGCTCGCGTAGGGGCTGTCGTCGAACAAATCGTAGAACTCGTAACGATCGAGTCCTTTGCGCAAAGTCAGCACAGCGTCACGCACCAGGTATGCGGCCTGCACGGTCTCGGAGACGCCGACGGTCGGATAGGTCGACCAGCCCGTCTCAGTCAGCCACAGCGGCTTGCCGGATGCGGCTGGATAGTTCGCGAGCAGCGACTTGACGTTTTGCACGATGGTTTCGTTATCCCCTTCGGGGTTGCCGAAAGCCAGCGCGCCGGTGCTGGTCTCCACCGTGTAATTGTGAATATTGAACGCGTCGACGTAGTTGGCACCGCCCGCATCCAGGAAGTCCTTCAGCCAGTTGTAGGCGATGAAGTTATATTCCGGCTGCACCTGGGTATCGCCGCCCAGCCACAGGGGCGTCAGGCCCGCCATGCCGGTCAGCACGACCTTCGCTGTCGGCGCTTCGGCATGAATGGCCGCTTCCGCCGCCTGCAACATCGGCAGATAACAAGTCACCGACCAGTCGCAATTCCCCTGCGCGAATCCGTCAGGATGGTTGTACTCATTGAAAATTTCGTATTCGAGCTGGGCACCGTAACGATCGGCGATCGCGGCCGCGTAGTTTGCATATGCGGCGCGGCCGGCGGCCGAATAAGGACGAGTGTCGTTGTCGTAGGCCGGATTGGAATATCCCAGCACGGCCAACGGTTTGATGCCGGCGCTGGTCAGCGAGGAAATGAGCGCGTCATAGTCGATGAAGTACGGCGTGGTCGGCGCGAACGTGTAGTTGCCGGCCGTCGGCTCGATCTGGGGCCAGCGCATGTCGAAGCGCAGGAACGACAGGCCGCCTTTGGCAAGCAGGCTCGCATAGTTGGGCGATGGCAGGAGCTCCGGATGCGCCGTCGTGCCGAACTTGTTGGTCGTCGCCGTGGGCACCGTGGACAGATTGGCGATGATGCCGACATCGGTGGTGATCGTGCCCTGGAACAAAGCGCCCAACGACAGCTTGTAATATCCCGCCGGAATGCTGTTGAGATTGATGGCGCCGTTGGAGCCGCTCACCGTGCCGCTCGCCACGATGTTGCCGGCGATATCCAGAAGCGTCCACGAGACATTGCCGGTCGAGTTGGTCACCGTGACGGTGGCCGCGCCGGCTTCGAGCAATAGATCCGAATTTGTGATGGTGATCGCCGCATCGGCCGATCCCACGTAAGACAACGACGCCAGCAGCGCGACGCCCGCCAATTTGCAAGTTCGAGACGCGCGATATCTTCTTCCTTTCATGACATCCCCCGTGATGAGTTCGTTGGTCGATCGCGTCGCGAAGGTAGCGGGGCCTTCGCGCCGAGCACCACGACTCAATTGACGGGATGTCGATGGAATGTTGCCGGGCCGAGCCGGCCCATCGCGCTCAAGGCAGCGCGATCGACCACCACAACCCTGCGCCGCCATCCATAGGCGTACCTACATCGACGACGTAGTTCGGATCGTCGGAGACCACGATGTCATAGCTGTCGTGACCGTTCATGTCGCCCGGCTTCAGATCGCCGGTGTAGGTCCACAATGCGTAGCCCTGATACACCCATTGTCTCTTGCCATCGTCGCGCGTCGCTATGTCCCAGAAGCCAGAGGGCTGAGCAGCGTCATCGGCGAGGAAAGGCTTCCACTTCGTTTGACATTCGTCATTGCAACGCGCGTTCGTGCCAAGATCGCGTCCCACCGCGGGCCGCGCCGGTTGACCACGACGCAAACTGTGACCGCCGCCTGATTGCAAGATATAACCATCGCGGCGATATAGAGTGAGTCCTTCCGCCGTCGCCAGCACCCGCCCCTGCCCGGCCGTTGTTTGATTGCTCACGACCGGCGGCATGTAATAGCGCGCGACGGCCGCGACATCCAGATGGTTCTCGACATCGAGACCGTTGGCATAGCCGGGCGCAAGATCGCCGGTGAATGTATATAACGGGCGACCGCGAAACGCCCATTGAAGAGTGCCGTCGCGACGTTGAACGATGCTGAAATCGCCCATTGTCTGCGCCACTTGCGGCGCCCTCAGCACTTCCCACTGTCTGCATGAACTGTCCGTGCAGCTCTCGATCTGCTCGGCGCGACTGGCATCCGCAGCGTACAGGGTGTGATTGCGACGATCCACCAGCACAAACGCCGCCGCATCCGGAAGCTCCTTCACCGCCAGGCCCGCCGGCAATTTCACATCGGCAAACGGATAAGCAAGCGCCGGCTTCCAGCCTGCCGGCATCGCATCCACTTTGGCGTTGTCTCCTTTCGTGCCGCCGCGATAACCGCCACCCACCATCACGCCTGCGCCGTTGCGCCTGAGCGCGCCAAGATTGGCGGGGCTCTCGCCCGCGACGCTGCCCGGATCGACATCCTTCACGTACGTGTACAGCGCCTTGCCATGCAGCGCCCATTGTTTCTCTCCATTGCCAAGGTCGATCAATGACCAGTCCCCCGATGCCGTCGCACCGGGTTTCGCTTTGAACGCAATGAAACTTGCCGCGCACTCGCCGGTGCAGGTGGCTTTGCCGACGGGATCTTTGTCCCACGTGTAGAGCGTCATGCCGCGCGTGTCGGTATACGCGATTTGATCGCGCGCGATGGCGGATGCCGTGCTCTTCCCCAAATCGTAGCCTTGCGCTTTGCCGAGCGGCTGCATCGTCACCCCAAGCGGCGTCAGCACCGGCGCCTGCGTCTGCGACACGCTCGCCGGGACTGCGGAAAAGAACGAATACCCGGCGGCGACGCCGGCCAGCGCGACCCCGACTCCGATGCACACCATCGTCACTGTCTTCATGGCGAGCCTCACGCAATGATGTCGGTCAGCGGTTTGGATGTTTCGTTCGACAAGCGCCCCCACGAGTTGATGGGTACGCCCATGACCTGCTGTACGGTCAACCCCACGCGGGTGCTCGGATCGCCCGTGGCCACCACATGCAGACCGGTCTTCAGCCGGCCATTGGCGCTGCCAACGGTGAGGATCGGCAGATCGTCCATCGTATGGGTGCGTGCGTAGCCATGATCGGTCTGCCACAGCACCAGCGTGCGATCGAGCACCGAGCCCGGACCTTCCTTGTAGCTGTCCAGAATGGTGAGGAACTTCGCGAACGTGCCGGTCGCGAATTCGATGAACCAGGTCACGTCCTTTTGATAGCCGAGCTTCGGATCGATCGGCTCCTCGTGCGTCAGGCTGTGCCAATCGCGAACGCCGCCCGGCGTTCGCAGACCCTGCGTGCCGAAGTTCATGTTGAAGACGCGCGTCTGGCCGCACGCAATTGCATGCGCCAGCAGCTCAGCGAACAACTGATTGTTGCGTTCGACGGCAGCGACGTTACGTCCCGGATCCGCCTGCTCGATCTTCTCCGGAATGCTACAAGCTGCCATCGGCGCGGGCTTCCGCAGCTCCATCTCGAGCTGCTGCTCGACCTGCCGCAGCGAGGTGAAATATTCATCGAGACGAGCGCGATCGGACGCACCGACCCGCTTCATCACCTCTTTGCGCTCCTCGCTGATCGCGGACAGCACGCTTCGACGCGCCAGCGCTTGCGGGTCGGGGGTGAATTCGGCGCTGTTCGGATCCTTGAACTCGGGGCCGAACAGGCGCGTGTACAGCGCCGCCGGCGACGGTTCGGACGGATTGATGGCCCCGCCCTTGCGACGGCTCAGGCTCTGCCGCCCGCCGCTCAGCGCGATCTCGATGGACTTGAAGCGCGTGCGGCTGCCGATCACGTCGGCGATGGTGGTATCGAGGCTCGGATCGGAATTCCCGCCGAGCGGCAGCGACCCCATGGTCGCGATCTGCACGCCGCTGACATGGGTTTCCAACGGCCGTCCGTCGAGGAAATACCTCGTGCCACTGATGACGTTGATCCGTTCGCGGAACGGATCGAGCACCTTCATCTCAGCATTGTTCCGATAGTTCGCGCCCACCGTGGCCGGCTTCCAGCGCCCCGGATTGAATCCGAGGTTCTGGAACCACGAGCCGAACACGACCGGCAATTCATTGCCCGTCGCGGCGAGCGCCGTGCCGTTCGTATTCAGGAAACAATCCAGGAACGGCAGCGCGACCGAAACGGCGGTGCCGCCGAGCATGCCTCGCAGCACCGTGCGGCGATTCAACGCTTTGCTCATGATGACGCTCCACTAACCAGCTCAGCCGTGACGATCTCTTCGGTGGGCGGCAATCGGTTCGCGGGCGATGCCTTTGGCTTGCCGACGCGATACAAGGCATCGCTCAGCGCGATCTCCCGCATCAACGCCGGCAGCCGATGGCCGCTCTTCTCGAAGTCCGCTTTGAGGGTCTTCAACCAACCGCGCTCTTCTTTCATCGGCGTACGACCGAGCGCGCGCGCCGACATGCGATCCACCACGCAAGAGACGGCGGCGGGATTGTTATAAATCGCCTGCCCGAGTCCGCCGGCGTCGTCATAGTGGATGCCGTCGACCTCGCCGCTCGCGTCGATCGGCGAGCCGTTCTCGGTAGTTCGGAATTCGCCCGCGCCGTCGAAGTTCTCGAGCGCGAAGCCGATCGGATCGATGATCTTGTGACATCCGGCGCACGAAGGCACGGTGGCATGCGCCGCCAGGCGCTCGCGGGCCGTCGACGCACCATGCGCCGTGTTGTTTTCGAACTCGGTGAAACTCACATCCGCCGGCGGCGGCGGCACTGTCTGACAGAGGGCGATTTCTCGCACCGCTTTACCGCGGATGGTCGGCGAGCCTCGACCAGCTGGCGAATGCAGCGCCGTGAATGCGACCTGCGTCAGAATGCCGCCACGCGGATCGTCGTCGGGAAATTCGTAAGCTTGCCATTGGTCCGGCGAGCCATTGGGGCCGTCCTGGTAGATCGGCACCTGGTAGATCGCGCCCAACTCGGGCGTGAGGAATGTCCTGCGAGTCGTGAAGATCTCGCGGTAGTCGGCGTTGCGAGTCAGCACCACGTCGAGCACCGTTTTGATCGTTTGCTCGCGAGCATCTGCCGCTGCTTGCGCACTGAATTTCGGGAACAACGCCGCGTCCTTGGCCAGGACTTCGAACTCGTCGAAGCGCAATTGATCGACGAAGAAGGCGCGCACGCCCTCTTCCAGTCGCGGCGATGCCATCATGCGCTCGACCTGGCGCTCGAGGCCGCGCCCGGTGTGCAGTTCACCGTCCGCTGCAGCCGACAGCAACATCGAATCGGGCGCCGAATTCCACAGAAAGAAACTGAGCTGGGAAGCCACCGAATAGTCGTCCAGTCGAAATCCGCCCGGGTGCTCCGGATCGGGCTCGACGATCTGCTCGACGAACAGGAACGACGGCGAGGACAGCATGCCGGCCAGACTCAACGACAGACCTTGATAGAAGTCGCCGGTGATGCGCGTCGCCTCGGCAGCCGCAGTCACATATGCCCGCAGTTGCTTATCGGTCAGCGGGCGGCGATAGAGCAAGCGGCCGACCTTGCTCAGGAACTCACGTGCGCATTTCTCATCCGAGGCAGTCGGCGATGCGGGCTTGCAAGGCACCAGCATGTCGCGGTGATTCTGATCGACGACCTGCGCGGCAACCGCTCGCCCCATTGCGTCATATTGCTCCATCCCCGCAGCGGTGATGCTGACCTGACTCGCGCCGACCGCGAGCAATCCATCGACGCGCATGTCGGGCTCGAAGCGCCCGCCGAGATCGATGTCGGCACCGAACACGTCTTGCACGATGTTGCGATACTGCTCGGCCGTCAGCCGGCGAGTGACTGCGGGACCCGCGCTGATCTTGTGATCCGTGCCCGTCACCAGCAATGCGATTCCGGTGACCGCCAGCGCCGCCAGCACCGCGACGCCTATCAATCGACGCTTTCCCATCGCTACTCTGCTCATCGGCGCGACACCTGTTGCGACTCCGACTCGGCCGGCTTGACGAACGCCGGCACGGCCTCGAGGTAATACGTGGCCGAGATCGATTCATTCTGGCCGGTGATCGGATCGGGATCGGCATCGGCGTAACGTTTCAACAAGTAATAGAACCCGGGAACGTCACCCGTTACCTGCTGCTCCCCGCCGAAGCCGACGCCGGCGATGCCCCAGTAGATCGGGCGCCACGGCGTATAACCCGCCAGGAAGCCGCGCGCCGTGCGATCGGGTTTGAGCTCGAGACGCATGTGCACGTTGCTCAGCTTGAACTCCGGCGACACCAGCGGGTTCTGCAGCAGTCGCAGCTTGCCGTGCTCGGTGATCGTGACCACGCCGTTGCGAAGCTCGCCTTCGAATTTGTTTCGTGAGCGCGCATCCGGATCGACGCGATACGCCATGTCCAGACGCGGCGAGCCATCGCTGTTGGAACGCAGATATTCGTAGGCGCGATCGATGGCGACGCTGACGGGGCCGTCTTTGTCGAGGTCGGCGCCTGCTATCGTGATGAGCCAGGCGGGCTGCGAATCTTTCAGTTGTCCCCAGGCCCACGCCCAGTAGGTCGGCCGAGATGCGAGCGAGCCGCGAAAAGCACGCGTGCAGCCGAGAGCACGATATAGATTGTGATCGACGCCGCGCTGCCCGGTCTCCGGATCCTGGAAGCTGCCCGGCTGATCGGGCCCTTTGCCATCGAGGTCGAAGCCGAAGCCCTCCTTGCCATCCAGTCCGGGCATCTTCAGATCCACGACGGCCGCCGGATGCGTGTAGGGATTGACGGGTTTGCCGTCGATGCGACCGCGATTCATGATCAGATCGTAGAAGTCGCGGGCCTCATCACCCTCCATGATTTTCTTGCGCCACTGCGCGATCTGCTGAGGCGTCGCGCCCAGCTTCGCCGCATATCGCAAATAGATCTCCTCCACCTCCGGATGCACGCCCTGCGAGCAATCGTGATCGTTGCTGTATGTCGCCTGTGCGAACCAGCTGATGGCGAAGTGCCGAGTTTCCGCCGCGGCATCGGTGAGTGGCAGGCCAGCTACCGACAACGCGAGCGCTGCGCGGATCAGAGATCGAGTGATCATTTCGGCAGACTCCCCGCGCTGATCACCCATTTCTGAATGCGCTTGCCGGCCGCCTCGGCGGTGAAGACATTGCCCTTCGAATCGAATGCGGCCTGATGCATGCGATTGAGCTGGCCAGCATAGTTGCCGAAGTCGCCGAATGTTCCGATCTCGGCGCCCGTGGCACGACGCACGAAGCGCACCTGGAAATTGCCGAGGTCCGCGAGCGCGAGCACGCTTTGCTCCTTATCGGGAGAAAAGCTGATGTGCCCCACCGTGCCCGGCGGCCGCGTTTCCCTGGCGTAGAAATACTCGGCAACGAACGTTCCATCGCGCTTGAACACCTGCATACGGTCGTTGTCGCGATCGCAGACATAGACGAGACCATCGCGCGATACCTTCACGCAATGAACGTTTCTGAACTGCGCAGGCGCTGGCGCCGAGGGCTCATAAGGACCGACCTTCTCATCGGTGGGCGCTTTGCCATACGCACCCCACATCCGTTTGAACGCGCCCGTGTCGGCATCGAATACGATGATGCGATGATTGCCGTAGCCGTCGGCGACGAACACTTCATTGCTCGACGGATCGATCGCGATGTCGGCCACGCCGGAGAGTTGCGTGCTGTCCAGGCTGCCTTTCGACGGGCCGGCATGGCCGATCTGCATCAGAAACTTCCCGTCATGGGTGAACTTCAACAGCATGCCGTCGGCGGGCTCGCCATTCGCACCCGGTCGGGTCGAGCTGCCTCCCACCCAGACGTTGCCCTTGTGATCGACCAGGATGCCGTGCTCGGTGGTCGGCCACTCATAGCCCTTGCCCGGCCCGCCCCACGCTTGCACCAGGTTGCCTTGGCTGTCGAACTCCATGACCGGCGGCGCGGGCACGCAGCAGCGGCCGGTGGGCGGATCGAGCGCCGCCGCCTTTTCCCAAGGAAACAAAGTGCCCGGACGTTGCACGACCCACACGTGATCGTTCGCGTCCACGAACATTCCACCCATCTCGCCGAACGTCCATTTGTTCGGCAACGGCAGCTTCGGCCATGAAGTGTCGACGGAATAGCGCGGCATCTGCTCCGTCCGGGCATCCGCTGCCACAGGCGCAGCGGATCCCAGCAATACACAAGCCGCAGTGACGAGAAGGTTCGCAGCTGCTCGCAGCATCACATCTTCATCCTCACGCCGACACGGTAGACCCGCCCCAGAATGTCATATAACGATGCGTTGACCGGAGCCTGTGCATACGAGATGCCCGCGGGCCCCTGCGGCACCATGCCCGGATCCTTGTTGGTCAGGTTGGTGACGCTGAAGAACGTTTCGACTTGGGTCGCCGCCCACGTCATCTTGTATGCGAGCGATGCATCCAGGTAGAAAGCGCCCGGCAGCGAGTTGTCATTGATGGTGGGATTGTCCGCGGTCGACACGGGGCAGCCGCTGGTGCACTCGATGTAAGTGGTCGAGTACTTGCCATCGCTGAAGCCGCGGCCAGTGAGCGATGCGGAGATCCGATCGCCGCTATACGCCAGCGTCGCGCGATACACCCAGTCCGGCGGACCGCTCGTGCCCAGGCCGCCCAATCCGGAGTTGCTGCCCACCGAATCCGCCGGCGGATTGACGCCGTTGTCCTGGTAGTTCTCCAGATAGTTGGTGGCGAGCAGGCTCAAGCGCAGGCCGCCGCTCAGGTTGCTGAACAACCGGTCGAGTCCGAAGACGTAGCTCATCTCATAGTCGATGCCGCGCGCCTTGAGCCCGACCAGATTGAACGGCGACAGACGGATCTGCGTGATCTGCGATACGCCGCCCGCACCGATGCCTCTCGTGATGGCTCCGCAGAACTCCTGCATCCCGGCGAAGCAGTTGTCGACGATGGTCTGCGCACCGACATTGCCGATCGCATCGGTGATCTTCACATCGTAGTAATCAACCGATGCCGTGAAGCCTTCGAGGAACCTCGGCTGTAACACCACGCCGAAGCCGAGCGTGTCCGCTTTCTCCGGCTGCAACAGCGGATTGCCGACCGCCAGACCTTGATAAGGCGCGTTCTGATTGTTGTTGAACGGATCGGTGACGCTGTTGGTATTCGCCGTGCCCGCCGCGAACAGCTCATTCAAATTCGGTGCGCGAATATCGCGTGAGCGGGTCACACGAAAACGCAGATCGTCGATGGGCTGCCACACTGCGCCGGCCTTCCAGGTCGTCACCAATCCCGAGGTGCTGTAGTCGGTGCGGCGGACGGCCGCGTTCAAATCCAAGGACTGCGCGAACGGCAGATCCTTGGCGAGCGGCACCACCGTTTCCAGGAACGCCTCGGCGACGTGATAGCTGCCGAAGGTCGGCAGATAGTTGCCGGCGAACCAGCCATTGATCAACGAAGTAGGATCCGATTCGCCGCGAACCTTCTCTTCGCGACGCTCGACGCCCATGGCGATGGACACGGGGCCGGCCCATGAATCGAAGGGCTCGCCACGCAGCGTCGCTGCGACCACTTCCTGAGTGAAGCGTTGATCACGATGCGGCGATCCCATCAGCCACGCGATGGCCTCGGGCGAATTCACATTGATGCCCATCGGGTTGTAGGGCAGGCAACCGTTGTTGGGATCGGTCAGTGTGCTGCGGCAGATCGGTTGGCCGTTCGCGGGGTTGACGACCGTGTCCAGCGCGGCGGCATAGCGCGCCTTGTACGTGATGTTGTAACCCGTCTCGGAACTGTTGGTCGTGCCGAGCTGATAATACGCATCCCACTCCCAGTCGCTGCCGAACAAGGCGAAGCCGCCCTCGAAACCGGCCATCAAGCGGGTGACTTCACGCTCGCCCGAAAAATTGATGAGCGGAATGTCGTTGTTCATCGTGCCCAGCGTGAATTGCGTGATGCCACTGCTGGCCATTCGCGCTGCCACCGAGGCAGGAATGAACGGGTTGCCGGCACGGATCACGAGGTTGGCGAGGTTGAACTGCTTGAGCTGCCACGACAGCGTTTCCGACTCGTTGCGCGAGGCCTGGGCGAACACCCCGAACTTGTCGGTGATGGAGAAACTGGCGCGTGCGAACAGGCCGGTGCGATCGACTTCCTGATCGAGCGTGTTGTATTGATTGAACTGGTTGGTGGCCCACTCGCCGCCTTGCATCCAGGGATCGCGGACCAGCGACCCGTACTGGAACTGGCGCGGCGTGCCACCTTCGCCGAAGGTCGTGCCCCTGAGCGCCGTGTTGGTGATGATGCCGCCGAGTGTCGCGGTGGTAAGGCTTGCGTTGCTGACAACCAAACGTTCCGGCAAGCCGCTGGTCGGCGTGTACGCCGGATTGTTCATGATGTACCGACCCTCGTTGTTCCAGGACCGGGGCACCCCATAGATGCCGTCGCGATGAGTGTATTCGCCGTTGAGCAGCAGGTGACCGCGACCATCGGCAAATGGCAAGCCGCCGGTGAGTGTCACCTTCCAGTTGTCATCGTCGCCGTAATCGGTGCGACCGCCCGACACTTCGCTCTTCAATCCGGTGAAATCCTTGTCGAGAATGAAGTTGACGACGCCGGTCATGGCGTCGGAGCCATAAGCCGCGGAGGCACCGCCCGTCACCACTTCCACGCGCTGAACCAGCGACTGCGGCAGATCATTGATATCGACGATGCCGGTGATGGCCGAGGGCGGCGAGCGCTTGCCATCGAGCAGCACCAGGGTGCGAACCGTGCCCAGCGCCCGGAGGTTCAACGCGTTGATGCCTGCCTGGCCGTTGCTGAAAGAAAGATTGGACGTCTGGGGCGTGGCGCTGCCCACCATCGAGGGCATGTCATTGACGAAATCCGCCAGGTTCTCCGGTGCCGCTTGATTGATCTGTTCCGCGCCCACCACCGCCACTGGTGTCGGCGCCTCGAAATTCTCGCGACTGATACGACTGCCAGTGACGACCACCTCCTGCAGCGAGCCCGGCTGTCCGCCAGCCGGCACGTCTTGGGCGAACGCGGCCAGCGGCATCACCGCGCCGGCACACCACGCAAGCAAACTTCCCTCCCCCACCTTACGCCAGCGACACCCCGACTTTCTGACTGTACGAGCGGACATCGATTCCCCCTGCCGCGCCCCACGCCCAAAGCACCCCGTTCGAGCGAATGCTCGATGCGGGGATTCGGGTCTGTGCAGGCGTCGTGCTTGTTTCGTTCACTTCGGTTTCGTGCTTGTGCCCCCGGCCGCGGACCCGGGGCTCGCATTTACTACGTTCGAGGGAACGATTTCGGAAACGCGTCGCTCACCACTGCAGGCGGATGCCGGCTCGATATGCGCGACCGATGGTGTCGTAGAGCAGCGGATTGACCCCGGGATCGACGAAGCTCGCGCCGGTGATGCCACCCGCCGGCGGCGGATCGCGATCGGCCAGGTTGTCGACTTTGAAGAACAGCTCGATCTTCTTGAAGCTGCGCTGAGCCGGTCGATAAGTCAGCGACAAATCCGCATAGACCGCGCCCGACACGTCGTTGCTGTCGATGGTGCGATTGGTTGCCGTCGACGCGGGACAGTTGGCAGAGCATTCGATATACGCATTTTCCAACTTGCCGCTGCTGACGCCGCGGCCGATCAGGCTGATCGCGTAGTTGCCGTTGTCGTAGCTGACCATGCCGAGCCAGCGCCAGTCCGCGGCTGAGCCGCTGTTGTCCCCGGCCATCTCGGTGACCGTGATGCCATCGTCGATGCGACGTTCGATGACATGCGTCGCCAACGCGCGCAAAGTGAGATTGCCACTCCACAGCGGACGGCGGTAACTGGATTCGATGTCGACGCCTTCGGCTGTTTCGGCGAGCAAGTTCACCGGTTGCACCGTGATCTGTGTGACGGCACCGTTCCGGTCCCGCACGATCGCCGAGCACAGCGCCATGTTGCCGGCGAAGCAGCGATCGATGACGGCCTGCTGTTGAACGGTCGCAATGGCCTTGTCCACATCGATACGATAGTAGTCGAGCGACATGCTCAAGCCCGGCGCGGATGTCGGTTGATACACGATACCCAGGCCCAAGGTATCGGCCTGCTCGGGATCCAGGTTCACGTTGCCGACCATCGGTCGAAGAATCAGCGCGGTGACATTGCCTCGAAACGGATCGCTGACCTGTTGGGTATTGACCTGCCCGGCGAGATACAAATCGTTCAAGTTCGGCGCGCGAATATCGCGAGAACGGGTAGCGCGAAACGTGACGTTACGGATCGGCGAGTACGTCGCACCGAGCTTCCATGTCAGCACCTCTCCCGAGGTGCTGTAGTCGGTCCAGCGCACGGCACCGTTCAGATCGAGCGAATGAGCCCACGGTTTTTCTTTCACCATGGGCACGACGCTTTCCAGAAACGCTTCGATCACATCGTAGGAGCCGCGGGTCGCCTTGAAGTTGCCCACGAAATATCCGCTGGCTTGCGCGATCGGATCGGCGTGCGAGACCACCGACTCCTTTCTATATTCGACACCGCTCGCCACCGACACCGGCCCCGCCCAGGTCGCGAACGGCTCGCCCTGCACGCTCGCGGCCACCACATCCTGTTGTAACTCTTGTTCGAGCCGCGCCGTGCCAAGGACGTACTCGACGGCTCGTTGCGAGTTCACTCCGTACCCCAGCACGTTGTAAGGCACGCAGCCGTTGTCCGGTTCGGTCAGCGTCGAGCGGCAGACGATTCGTCCGCTCGGATCGCGCACCGAATCGATCGCATCCCGATACTTCGCCACCACGGTGGAGGTGACCTCGTTGGAAATGTTGCTCGTGCCTCGTTGCGCATACGCGTCCCAGCGCCAGCTCGAACCCAACGCCGGCAACTTGCCGTTGATGCCGGCCACCAACCGCTTCACATCTCGTTGCGAGTAACCGTGAATCGCCCCGAGGTCCTCGTTGGTCGAGCCGACGGTGAGCGTGTCGAGCCCGAGGCTTTGCATTTGAGCGCGCACGGTCTCGGGCAAGAATGCGTTGTCGCGCTGGATGGTGATGTTGTTCAGGTAGTAGTTATAACAGCACTGGTTGTCGGTCACGGAATGGGCATACGAGCCGATCGCAAACACTTGTAAATCGTCGCTCAGCTGCCAGCTGGCGCGCGAAAAGAACGTCTGTCGCTTCACCGCCGCTTCCACGTCCGGCGTGCGCGATCGATCGGAGATGCGCCAGTCGCCGCCCGACATGAGCGGTGCCGACTCGATCGGACCATATTGAAATTGGCGTATCGCGCCGCCGTGCGTGAACTCCGTGCCCCGCAACGGCCCGCTCGTCACCAACGCGCCTGGCGACGTGGTGCTCATCGCCGTCTCGGGGCGCCACAGCAGTTCGGGCTGACCGTTGGTGGCTGTGTACGCGGGATTGTTGATCATCTTCCAACCGCCGTACCAGGAGCGCGGCACTCCGCGCACACCCTCCGAATCGCTGAACCCGCTGCTGAAAAGCAAGTGGCCCCGCTTATCGGCGAACGGCAAGCCAGCGGTTAACGACACCTGATACTTCTCGCCATCGCCGCGATCGGTGCTGCCGACCATCGCGTCGGTCTTGAAACCGCTGAAATCTTTGTCGAGCACGAAATTGACCACGCCGGTCATCGCATCCGAGCCATAAGCGGCCGACGCGCCTCCGGTCACCACATCGACACGCTCGATCAAGCCATCGGGCAATTGATTGATGTCGACCACCCCCGTCAGCGCCGTTGGCGTGAGACGCACGCCATCCATCAGCACGAGCGTGCGATTCGCACCCATGCTGCGCAGATCGAGCGTGTTGGTGCCGGCCTGTCCGCCGCTCACGCCGGAGTTTCCCGAGCGTGGTGTCGCACTTCCCGCCAGAGCGGGTACGAAATTGACCGCGTCGGCGACATTGCTCGCCGCCAAGACTCTCAGCGTCTCATTGCTCACGACCGTGGTTGGTGTCGGCGCTTCGTAGCCGTCGCGAATGATGCGGGTGGCGGTGACGATGACCGCTTCGAGCACCTCGTCCTCGACGGACCGGTACGAGCGATCGACCTGCTTCGTTTCGGCCACCGCCACCTCGGCGCTTCGCGATGGCAGCTTCGGATGAATCGAGATGATGTCCTGACCGATCACCGTATATTGCAGGCCGGTGCCTTCGAGCATGATCTCGAGCGCATCGAGGATCCGACGGCGGCCTCGTACCTCGGCGGCGACGTTCCTCGCCACCTCCTCGCCCGAGGAGATCACTTGCACGTGCGCCTGGTCCGAGAACTCGATGAGGGCCGTGGCCAATGACTGAGCGGCAATCTGAAACACCGCCTCGCGCGCAGCGACCTCTGCAATGGCAAGCGTGTCAGGGGGCTCGCTCCGAGTCGATTGAGCTTGCGCCACGTGAAGCACGAACAGGGGCATCAGCGCGAAGCAAAGCCGCAGCCGCATAACGCAGCCTGCGGCCTCGTCCGCACTCAATGGCACCATCACCCGTCCCCCAACTCACCATCGTGTCCCGCCGCTGCAACTGGCAGCGCGGAACTCTTGTAGTAGTGGGGATATATACTTTCGAAACGCCTCGGAGGGAAGTCGTCAACGGCGCTCAGCCGCGAGGCGCCAGCTCGATCGCGTCACCTCGCTCCCGGACCTGCAATGGAAACACGCTCTCGAGCGCCTTCAATGCGTCGCCGATGCGCGAGCTGAACACAGTGCCAGTGAACGGCATCGCGCTCAAGCGGGCATCGCTGATGACGATGCGCTTGTTGTGATATCGGCTCAGATCCTGGGCGACGCTGCCGAGCGGCTCGTGCATGTACTTGAGCACACCGTTGCGCCAGGAGGCCACGTCCATCGCGTTGATCTGCGCGATCGTGACGGTGCCTGAATCGCTGCTGTAAACGGCCTGTTGTCCCGCCAATAGCGGCGTGCGCGCACTCTTCTCCTCGTTGTCCAGCTGCACCTGGCCCTCGCTCACCGCGATCACGACCCGATCGTTGTTGCGCCTGACATTGAAAGCGGTACCGACGGCGGTGATCTGCATGCCGCCCGCGTCCACGAGGAACGGGCGGCCGGGATCCTTCGCCACCAGGAAATACGCCTCGCCCGCATCGACGCTGATGAAGCGCTGGCTGGCGGTGTAACGCGTCGTGATGCGCGAGTCCGCGCCCAACTCCACCCGAGAGCCATCGGGCAGCACGCTGCTTCCGGTGCCGGCGATGGGCGTCTCATAGCTTTGCAACAGCTCGTCATGAGCGGATCGCAAAAGTGCGAATGAGCCGATGCCGATTGCGATCAGTACCGCCGCCGCGAGGCCGAACCAGGTTCGACGACTCGGCTGGCGCTCCACCACCCGCGGCGGGAATGCTGTAACTTCGGCCATCGTTGCGGGTGCCGCTGGATTGGCCGCGTGCCATACCAATTGTGCCGATTGGAATTCCTGCAGGTTGCGCGGGTCCTCCTCACACCATTGCAGCCACGCCACCGCGAGCGCTTCATCGCCCGGTGCGTCGTGCAAACGGACCAACCAGTCGGCGGCCGCCGCCATTCGGTCGAGGTCTGCGGTTGTGGGGGTCGAACCTGTCATCGCTTCAGGCGCTCCAGCGCCTCCTCTCTGCTTGCGCCTCTCAGACGCAGCTGGCAATACATCAATGCACGGGTCAGGTGGTGCCGGACCATCCTCTCGGTCACTTTGAGCTCGGCCGCGATCTCGATCACGCTCATCCCTTGCACCCGGTGCAGGTAGAACGCACGCTGCGCCGACGGCGTCAACTCTTCCAGACACCGGTTTACAAAACCAAGTTCCTCGGCCGCCAGGGTGCGACGCTCGGGATCGTCCCGAACCGTCAACTCTTCGAACAGCTCGGCTTCGACCGCAGCGGCCGAGCGATACCTGACGCTGCGCTGTCGGAGCCGGTCGACCGCGAGGTTCGAGGCGATCCGAAACAAGTACGCTCGCAGCAAGCTGGCCGCACCCGGTCGATCCAGCTGCAATAGTCGCACGTACGATTCCTGCGCAATCTCCTTCGCGTCCTGCACCGACTTCAGCTGCAGTGTCAACAGGCTGACCAGCGCCTGGTTGTGCTCGCGAAACAGCCGATTGACGATCTCCGCCCGCGTGGCGCCGTCGTTGGCGTCATCGCTCGGGGGCTCAGGCACGAACGTGGGCTCTGGGACGTAGTCCGGTGGCATCGTAACCTTCTGGCTCGCTGGCCATGCCTATATACGTTCGAGGCCGGCCGGACGGAAACAGGTCGAGCACTCTACTTCGCCACGAGCGGGCTGTCGCTCAGCGCTGCCTCGCCACCTGCTCTTGGGTCACCGTGCCGCCGACGTTGCCCCAGGCATTGCGCATGTAGCTCGCGATCGCGGCCACTTCCTCATCAGCCAGCTTCTCTCCGAAGCTGTCGGGCATATCCTTCCAGCGCTTCGGCCCCGGCAGCTTCGCCAGGTGCGGGCCGTAGAGAATGACGTTGATCAGCGACGCCGGATTGCTCGCCTGTACCACCGGATTGCCAACCAGCTTCGCGCCCGCATCGCCGCTCAACGCGCCGAGACCGTCGGGCTGATGGCACGTGCCGCAGTGGAGGTTGTACAGCGCTTGACCGGCCTTCATCACCGTAGCGCTCGCTGGCTTGCCCACGTCGCCTTCGTTGGCCGGCAGGCTCTTCAGATACGTGGCCATTGCCGTTGTATCGGCATCGGTGAGATGACGCGTGCTGTTCATGATGACTTCGTTCATCGGACCGTGCGTCTCGCTGAGGGCGTTGCGACCGGTCTTGAGATAGGCCGCGATCTCTTCGAGGGGCCACGGGCCGAGCCCGTTCTTCGCATTGGTGAGATTGGGCGCCGACCACGGACGAATTTCGCCGGTCGGCACCTTATCGTTATATTCCCCGCCGGTGTACGCGTCGCTGCTGTTTTCCGCGCCCATGAAGTTGCGCGGCGAATGGCACGCCGAGCAGTGACCCAGGCTTTCGACGAGATAGGCACCGCGATTCCACTCGGGGGACTGCGCCTTGTCGGCCTGGAAACGGCCCTCCTCGAAGAACATGGCTTTCCAGAGGCCCAGTGCCCAACGCTGGTTGAACGGGAAGCCCATCTGGTTCGCCGGGGTCTCGTCGTTCACCGGCTGGACGATCCTCAAGTACGCATACAACGAGGAGACGTCTTCATCGCTCAGCTTGGTGTATGCGGTGTATGGAAACGCGGGATATAGATGCGCTCCGTCGGGCCGCACGCCTTCGCGCACCGCTCGCGCGAACTGCGCCTCGCTCCACTTACCGATGCCGGTTTCGGGATCGGGCGTGATGTTCGTGGAATAGATTTTTCCGAACGGCGTCTCGAAGGCCAGACCTCCCGCGAACGGCGCTCCGCCCGATACGGTGTGACAACTGACGCAGTTGCCCGCGCGGGCGAGATAGCGGCCGCGCTCGACGAGCGAGTTGCTCTGATCGCCGGCGCTCGCGGCCGGACTGTCGGCGCGACTGGAGTCCGCGATCGACGGGCCAGCAACACCGAATGTAAGAGCGAGCGTTACCCAAGTAGCGGCGACACGGCCAGCTGCAATGTTCAATGTCATCGTTCGTTGTCGAGTCCGGCTGTTTGGCGCCCCAGTCTTATATACGTACGAGGCGCGCCGAATGGAAACCGCGATGACTTGTCCCGGGGTCAACGCGTCATCGGGTCCGGCGAGAAAAGCAACCACGCCGGCCACGTATCAGGTGGAACGACTACCATCCCGAGAACCTCTGCCATTGCGTGTACACGTTCCCATCGTGACCAAGCACGTGATAGGAATCGTGTTGCGCACCGGTTGCGCATGCGTGATTGGGCAAAATTCGGACCTGTGCTCCGACTGCAAGCTCCGGAAGGGTTTCACGTGAGCCAGGACGCAGAGAGAGCACGCCGTGCTCCTGATTGGCCTGCATCATGATCAGATCGGAGTACGGCCGACCTTGTATGTCGCAGGCCAGCCCGTATCCCTGATCCACGCGCTGTTTCGCCGTACCACGATCTCGCGACAGCGCCATCCATCCGGCGTCCACGATGATCCAGCCTTTGTCACGCTGATGACCTATCACGGTGGCAAGCACGGTCAGCGCGAGATCGTCGAGCGTACATACACCGAGACCCGCCATGACCAGATCGAAGAAAACATACACGCCGGCGCGCACTTCCGTGACCCCGTGCAGATCGCGTGCGAAATGCGCCGTGGGTGTGGACCCGACGCTGACGACCGAGCAAGGCAGACCCGCATCACGCAACACCTGAGCGGAATGAACCACGGCCATCCGCTCGACATCGGCCGCCTTCATCATCGCCTCCGCCCCTGGCTGGTCGTAAGAAGCGCCCGCATGCGTCATGACGCCGCGAAGGTCCGCACCGTCGACCAGGTCGCGAGCGATGTCGAGCAGCAAAGGATCCTCGGGGCGAACGCCCGAACGATGTCCGTCCGAATCGATCTCGATCAGCGTCGGAATGGCATCGCCCGAGTCGCGCGAGGCCTTCGCAACAGCCCGAGCCTGCTCGCGACTGTCGACGATGATCGATAGCTCCACGCCCCTGCGTCGCAGGGCGAGCACGCGCCCGAGTTTGGCCGGCGCGATTCCTACCGCATACAGAATGTCGCGCACGCCCGCGTCCGCGAACTGCTCGGCTTCGGTGAGCGTCGAAACAGTCGCCGGCCCGGCCTGTGACAGCATCATTCGCTTCGCGATCTCGACGCATTTGGTGGTCTTCAGATGCGGTCGAAAACGCACGTCGAATGGCTCGAGCCGACGTCGCAGGCGCTCGATGTTTCGCATCATGCGCATCTCATCCAGCACCAGACAGGGCGTACTCAGGCTGTCCAGCGATCTGCCCTGCGTGGCTGCACGCGAATCCACGGTCGTTGCTGTCACGAGTGCTCCTCGATCGATAAGTGTTGGACTGCGTGAGAGAATGACGGCTCGATCGGCCCGAGGCAATCAACATGAACTATGGGAAGTCCTGAGCTTAGTGAGTCGGAGGATCGAATGCGGACGCTCCTGCTAGCACTCCTCGCACTGTCGCCTGCCGCTGTGGCAGCCGCCGAAAGTATCTGTTACGGGACACCAAGCAATGGTCGCCTGGAACATGGCGTTCAACTCCCGGAGTCCGGCACCAACTTCGAGCCATACAGCTCAGTTGGCGTCAGCCTCGGCCGCACCTATGTTCATTCAAAAGTCGCCGAGGTCATCTCTGCCGCATACTCCTCCCTGGCTCGATCCGCCCCCGGGGTTCAGTTCGTTTATGGGGAAAGCGGATGGGAACACGGCGGTCGCATTCGGCCACATCGAACCCATCAGAACGGACTCGCCGTGGACTTCATGGTTCCCGTCAGGGACGCGAAAGGCAGATCTGTCGCTTTGCCATCAGCCATGACGAACCAGTTCGGCTATGGCATCGAGTTCGACTCACGGGCTCGATTCGATGGCCTGACAATCGATTTCGAAGCTATTGCGGAACATCTATATGCGCTTCACCAGGCCGCCAGGACGGCAGGCATAGGAGTCAAGCGAGTCATCTTCGATCCTGCGTTCGTTCCCCGGTTATACAAGACCCGGCGGGGCGACTTCATCAAAACCAACATTCCTTTCATGAAGGGGCAGGCATGGGTCAGGCATGATGAGCACTACCATGTGGACTTCTCCGTCTCCTGCCGGCCGATGAAAAACTAGCCCAAGAATGAAGACGCTCGGAATCCTTGCGCGAGTTGGCGCGGCCCTTCTTGTCGTCTGGGGACTCGTTGCGTTTGGGGAGCCCGGCTCCAGCAAGCCCGGCTGACGAGACTCCAGCGCGACGTTCGCGGCGCTTAGAACCTCACTCTCGCACCAAGGCTGTACCGAGGCCCGTTCTCATAGAAGCCCACCGGAATGCCGTCCTCGGTGTGCTGGTAGATGACTTCGTTGGTGAGGTTCACCGCCGTGGCGTAGATGACCACCGCGTCACTGAAGTTCCAGCTGGCCGTGGCATCGAACTGCTTGTACGCGTCGGTGACGATCTGCGATCCCATGGTCAGCGCGCCGAACGCATCCGAGCGATAGTTATAGGACAGGCGCACGCTGAAACGATCGTTCTCGAAATAGGCCGATGCGTTCAATTGATCCTCGGAGTTGCCCTGCAACTCGAGCTTCGGCTGGCCCGGGACCGGGTCGACGCTGGCGTCGGTAAATGTGTAGTTCACCACCGCGCCGAACCCGGCGCCGAATGACTGCTGCCACTGCAACTCGACGCCCTGGATGTCGGCGCCGTCGTTGCTGTTGAACGGTCGGGTCACGTTCACTGCCCGTCCATCGATCGTCTCGCTGGCCGTGCGCCGGTAGATGAACGTATCCAGGCTCTTCCAGAAGTAGGTTGCCGACACCAGCGAGGCATCGCCGAAATACCACTCCGCGCCCAGCTCGAACTGATCGGCGTAGATAGGATCGAGCCGCGGGTTGCCGGCGCTCGCACTGCCAGTGGTGGCGTCGATGGTGATGTTGGCGCTCAGATCCTGGAAGGTGTTGCGCGCCATTGCTCGCGATACGGCCCCGCGCAATAGCAGGTCGTGAGTGATTCCAAATACGGCGTTCACGCTCGGCAAATAGTCCGTATACGAGCGCGAGACGGTGCCGCGAGTCCCGTTGATGAACGCAGTGGAGTCTTGATCGGTTCTCACCGCGCGCACGCCAGCGTTGCCGCGCAGACGGCCGATCTCGAAATCGCCTTTGATGTAGGCAGCGACGATCTGTTCGTTGATCTTGTAATAGGCGCGCTCGTCGAACACGTACCGAAGATCCAGCAGCGGATCGATGACCCGTCGCGCGAGGTCGCCATTGATCCATGCGTATCGGGTCAATGAGCCGGACGTTGCGGCCTCTCCGTGCAGCTCCGGCGTGAGACCGGTGGACACCTGGTCCATGGTGATCGCCGAGAGCGCCGCAAAGTTGGGGTTGCTCGGATCCACGGTGCCGACGCGCCGATTGTTCTCGACGGTATCGTCTCGAAATTTCACGCCGGTCTTGAACGCCTTGAACACGCCGCCGTCGAAGTCGAATTGCAAGTCGCCCTGCGCGTAGAACTCCTCTTCCTCCATCTTGCGCACCCAATCGCGCAGATTCCCCGGTGCCAGCGTCAGCGCAGCGGCGTCGGTCGCGTCCAGATCGGGATAAGAGACTTCGATGGTGTCGGGAGCGAGGTTGATCACCTCGCGCGTGTTGCCTTGAAACCAGTAGTTCTGGTCGCGATCGCTGCCGCCTTCGGCATTGGTGAACCCGCTCTGCCCGTGCAGGCGCCAGCCCTCGCCCTGGAAGCTCACGTCCAGATCGATCACCTGCGACTTGATGAAGGCGTCGCGGTAGATCGGCTCGATCGCCGCCCCGGGCGTGCCCGGATCTTCGAGCCGGCCGCCCGTCAGCGCCTGGCGGCCGTCGCTGGTCGGCACGAAGACCGGGTTCGTGACGGTCGCGCCGGCGGGCAGCTTGTAGCCGCCGGGCATGAACAGATAGTTCTGATTGTGGTTGTCCATGTCCATGTCCGAGTTGACGTAGTTGAGCACGATGTCCCACTCGTCGTTCGGTCGGAACTGCAATGTCGCGTTCGCCGTAATGCGCTCGCGCTGCTGCTGAAAGATCGCCGAGCCGCCGCCCCACACCGAATAGACATCGTGGGTCACGTTGTCATTCTGATCGGTGATATCGAACAAGGTGTTGTCCGGAAACGCTTCGAGGCCGTCGCGCCGCATGTGACGCTTTTGATAACTGACCGAGCCGAGCGCGCCGAACGTGCCCGCGTCGTTGCGCCAGCTGAGCAGACCGGACGCCTGCGGATCCACCTCATCCGGCAGATCGCTGTACTGTGCTTCGGCCGAAATCCGCGCCGTGAACGGTGCAAGATCCATCGGCCGGCGCGTGCGCACGTTCACGAGGCCACCGATGCTTCCCTCGTCGATATCGGCTTCCGGACTCTTGTAAACCTCGAGCGCGGAGACCAACTCGGAAGCGAGGATGTCGTAGTTGAAACCGCGGCTGGGATTGTCGTTCGCCCACCAGTACGCCGAGGCGACGCTCTGACCGTTCATCATCGTGCGATTCATCGTGCTGTCGGTGCCGCGCACGAAGATGTCGCGCCCTTCGCCCCAGATGCGATCGACGGAGATGCCGGGAATGCGCTGCAGAGAATCGGCCACGTTCTTGTCGGGGAACTTGCCGATGTCCTCGGAGTTGATCACGTCGACGATCGCAGTTGCCTCGCGTTTGCTTTCGAGCGATTCACGCAGGCTGCCGCGTATGCCGCTGACGACGACCTCCTCCAGCGGCCTCGCTTCCCCGGATCGCTCAGCTTGCGAGGAAACCTCCGTGGCACTCTCGCTGCGAGCACCAGGCGCAGACTCCGCCTGGACGAGGCGAATATATCCAATGTCATTCTCGCGCAGCGACGTCGCGCGTGTCGCCGGCGCAGTCGGGTTTCGCTTCTTCTCCGAGACGATCGTGACGGTTCGGCGATCGAGAAATTCGAATGTCAGGCCCGTTGAATCGAGGAGCCGGCGCAATGCCTCTTGCGCGGATAGACCGCCGGGTATCGACGAAGCCTGCACGCGATCCGCGACGTGCGAGACATACACGATCTGAAGTCCAGTCTGCTGCGAGAACGCGGTGAGCGCCGAAGCGACCGGCTGCGCGGGAATGGGTTCATTGACCTGTGGCAACGTCTGACCGCTCGCCTGCGCGAAGGCCAATGCGAACAGGAGCCCGGAGCCGAAATAACGTGCGCGCATCGTACTCACTCCCTGATTTCCTGGATTGATCTCACATCGGGCGGTGTCGTGACGACAATTTCGTTGCCGGCGCGCCGCAGTCGCATCTCGGGCTGGCGCTCCAGAAAGCGAATGAACGATTCCGCATCGTAGGCGCTGAAGATGCCGCTGATCTGGACCGCGCGGAGCGCCGGATCGTCGATGCGTATCTGCACCTCGGCGTAACGGTTAAATTCCTCGACCGCGTTGCCCAGCGGATCGTGATCGAAGATCACCTGTCGCTGCAGCCAGGCAACCGTCTTGCGCACGTCGGCCGCGCGCTCGGAGACGACGGTCGATTCGTGAGTGATGTGGGCTTGCTGTCCCGCGTCCAACTGCGCGACCGGCCCGCCGACGGACTCGATCATGCCGCCAAGCTGACGGGCCGGGATTTGCGGCAGACGCCAGATCGCGACCCGCCCTTCCACCACAGAAATCAACGTGCGCCGAGGCTGACGATATACGTCGAACTCGGTGCCCACAGCTCTGACAGCGGCCTCGCCCGCGTGCACCCAGAACGGACGCCGCGCATCCTTGGCGACCTGGAACAATGCCTGGCCTCGAATCAGATCGACATCGCGGCGCTCGGCATCGAATCTCACTTTGATCTCGGAGTTCGAATTGAGATGCACGGTCGAGCCGTCCGGCATACGCCACGAGCGCTGCTCGGCGTGCACGGTCGAATAGACGGTGCGATCGGGCAACCACCAGGTGGCGAAGGCGATCACGACGACAACACCGGCAACGATGGCTGCTCGCAGCCGCATTCCAGACCAGTGTGTTCCGCGCACGACGCGACGATCATTCTTCTCCACTTCTGCCGCCGGAAAGGTTGGCAGGTACTGCAATGTGTCCGGCTCGGCGCGTGCGCTTGCCACCAGTTCTTCGGCCGGTGTGACGATCGTCTTGGCGGCCTCGCCGACATCTTTGATGAATCCGGTGAGACACAGGTATTCGCGCGCATGCGCCGGCGACGCTCGCAGCCAATCGATGAACTCTTGCCGCTGCGTCTCCGACAGCGTGCCCGAGCGGTGCGCGATGAACCACTCGATCGCCTGCGCGGCCACCCATTGCCGCATGGGTTCCTGGGAATGTTTCATCCGGCGTCACCTTCGAGTCGGGTCAGGCGCTTGCGGCAAAGTGCCAGTCCTTGCATGACATACTTCTTCACCGCGTGCGTCGTGACTCCCAGCCGCTCCGCGATTTGCTCGTAGGTCAAGCCGTCACGATATTGCAGAACCAGAGCCGCCCTGGGCTTCGCCGGCAGGGCATCGATCATCTGTGCGATCCACGCCATCCGAGCTTCGCGATCCACCTCCTCCTCCGGCGTGCGGAAATTGACCAGCGCGGGATCCATGGCCAATTCGGTGACATCCACCAACTGGCCCAGCCGCCGCTCCAGCACCGATTGCTCCCGCACCAGATTGACGGCGACGGTGTAGAGATAAGCTTCCGGATTGCGGATCAGCTCGGAGCGATCGGCCCGCAGGAAACGTAAATACAGCTCCTGCGTAAGATCGGATGCATCGGCCGGCCTGCGGACCCGCCGGCGTATGAACGCCGCCAGGCCCGGCCCGTGCTGGCCGAACAGGTACCCCCAGTAGTTTCGTTTTTCGTCCATGACCTCGCCCGCACGACAGGCACCCTCCTGTCTACTTACGAGTGTATTGCGGCGAGGTCGGGTACGGTGGAGGCGCGATCATCGGGCGAATCGACGATCCAGGCTCGGCTGAGCCCCGCGGGTGCATGGATATTTTTTCCAATGCAACAGCCCCACCCATGGAATGCTCAAATCAGCGATTCGGGAACATGCGCCGCCCGACGATCAGTGTGACGGGCGAAGCGCCGGTGTGAGCCTGAACGCTAGCGGCCGAACAACCTGCGCGCGTTGCCCGAACGGATCTTGGCCTTCTCCTCGTCGGTCAGGTCGAGGCGTTCCAGCGCATCCACGGTCTTGCCCAGTCCCATCTGCGGATAATCGGACCCCAGCAGCACGTGATCCATGCCGACGTTGCGTAGCGTCCAGATGAACTCGGCTTCCAGCGGTGAATCGGCCACCATCAGCACCGTTCCCGAGATGTCGAAGTTCAAATTCTCCATACCGAAACCGTCGGCGGTCCGGGCCAGCACCAGCATGTTCCAAAAGCGGAAGTTCATGCCACCGATGTGGGCGAGAATGAACTTCGTTCCGGGCACCCGCACCACCAGGTTGAACAGCTTCTCGCTGTCACCGGGCAGGATGTTGGCGTTATCCATCAGCACGACCATGCCCAGTTCTCCGGCCTTGCGCACCAGAGTCTCCACCCGTGGGTCCGAAACATCGAAGCGTTGTGTGTGCGCATGGATTTTCAGAACCTTGACGCCGGCGGCGGCCACGCGTGCAAGTTCGCGAAGCGCGGCTGATCCGTCGTAAGGATGAACGGTGGCGATGGGCAGAACTTGCGGATACTTCGCGGCCAGCGCGATCACGCTATCGTTGCCCGCTCGCACTTTGTCCAACTCACCTTGGAGTGCCTGGTGCGGACCGCCGAACCACATCGCGCCCAGCCCCGCCAGTTCGAGGCCGGCGGCCTTGATATCGGCCTGGTAGGCACGCAGCGATGACTCCCCCTCACGGAGATGAACATGCACGTCGAACACGGGGACCTCGGCGGCGGCCGTGCCGGTGAGCAGGAACAGGAATATCGCCAGTGTTCGCATCATGCTCGGCTCTTAGTTCATGAGCCACGCAGTGTAACATGTTGAAAACACCGCCCGGCCGGTGCAGCAGCAACCTCTGCCGTTTACGCTCAAACACTCATGGAGTTCGAGCGCAGGCGGTGATCGTGAATCCGCCCTCGACGCTAACCCACCGGCGCTTCGACCCGCCAATATGTCGCGTACCGCTCGTGCGCGATTCGATAGTAGGGAATGAGTCGCACCGTCTTCTGCTCCGCCGACACGAGCAGGAATTCATTGGGCCGGTCGCCACGATGGATGGTCTGGGCGATGGTAGCTGGATCCCCCCGCAGCGGCGGTGGCGCGAACGCTGAGTCGTTGTACTTCCCGATCTCACGTTCGTTGACGATGATGTCGGAGCCCGGCGCCAGTCCGTCACGTCCAAGCGCCGCTGCAAGCACCAGAGGCCCATACGTGAAGGCGACGATATCCGGGGCCGCGGGCGCCGAGTCGGTGGCGATGTCCATGGTCAGCCGCAGTTCAATCACATCGCCGCTGTGCCACTTCCGCGATACATCGACATAGCTGCAGGGATTGCTCGAGCGCACCATCTCTTTGCCATTGACGAGCACGACAGCCGACTTGCTCCAGCGAGGATGACGCAGCTTGAGCGTGAATTCAGACGGTTGTTGGAGTTGCAGCTTCAGCGTAGTTCCCGAAGATTCCGGGAACGTCGTTGTCTGCGTCAGCACCGCGTTCTGTTCCTTCCATCGCACCGTGGATGGAATGAACAGATTCACATACAGAGAGCTGCCGGCGTGGAAATAGATCGAATCACGATACTTCACGTGATTCTCCATGCCGGTCCCGGTGCAGCACCAGAACGAGTTTTCCGGCGTATGGTAGAGCTTCATGTAGCCCGGCCGTGCGCCCTGAAAGTAGGTCACCATTCCGCTGTCGGGATCTTGCGAGGCCAGGATCCCGTTGTAGAGCGTGCGCTCGTAGTAGTCGGCATACTCTGCTTGCGGATCGTGCACGAACAGCGCTCGCGTCAGCTTGAGCATGTTGTGCTGGCAACACGTTTCGGACGCCTTGGCGGAAAACACGTGTTTCGCGAAGTCCGCCATCGGAAAGAAGTGTTCGTTGTCGCCATGGCCGCCGGTCGCGAAGGAGCGCGTCAGGGCGACGGTCCTCCAGAAGAATTCCGCGGCATCGTTGTACTTGGCATCGCCGGTTACCTCGTACACGCGCTGAAAGCCGACGACCTTCGGGACCTGCGTGTTGGCATGCAGGCCGTCCAGGTGATCGCGGCCTTTGGCGAGCGGTTCCAGGATCGCCTTGTGAGAAAAGCGCTCCGCCAGCCGTCGGTAGTCGGCATTGCCGGTGAGAGAGTAGAGATCCGCGAACACCTCGTTCATGCCGCCGTGCTCGGTGTTCAACATCGTCTCAAACTGCGCATCGGTGAGCGGCCGAGTGGCATCGACCGTCCAATCTGCAAGTCGCAGCAGCACGGCGCGTGAGGTTTCGCTATGGGCCATCAACGTCGCATCGCGAAGCCCGGCGAAGATCTTGTGGAGCGTGTACCACGGAACGCCGGTGATTTTTTCACCACGCAAATGCGCTTGGACCAATGCCGGTCCGTTCGGAAATGCGCAGACCAGCCCGCTCCCCGCAGCCCGCTGGCAGGCGGCAAGCTCGCTTGCGATGTACTCGACGCGTTGTTTGAACCGCTTGTCGTTCGTCGAGCGATACGCGAGCGCGCACGCTGAAAGATAGTGACCGAGCGTATGGCCGTGACAATTGATGTCCGCCCAGGTGGGCTCGGACTCCCATCCGCCATATACCGGTGCCTTCGGCTTCAATCCCGCGTTCACGCGGAAGTTGTGCAGCATCCGATCCGGCTCGAGCTTGAGCAAATAAGACTCCGTCATGCGTTGCGCATGCAGGAAAGGCCCCTCGACCAGATCCACGTCCGACAGATCGAACGCTTGCAGCTTCGCAGCCCCGGTGTCCGCTTGCGTCGACAGTCCCAGCACGGGTGTCGGCGCCACTGCGACCCAACCGGTCATCAGACCGACATTTGCGATGAAGCGGCGGCGGGATGAGCTCGCGCAGTCAGATTCTTTCATAGTGCGAACACGGGTCGACTTCTCGTTAATACTCAGACAAAATACAAGCAACGTTACCGCTAACGCAATAGGCAAGATGTCGCCTCCCCTGCTCGCCGTGCCGGCCGCGCGCGACCGACGGTTCATCGGGGTGAAACATCGGGCAGCGCCCACGGAGGCTTTGTTCAATGAAGATGATTGCTTGGATGTCCGCGGCGCTGCTCACGCTCTGTTTTGAGAGCTCGGCGCTTCAGGCCGCTGCAACACTGAACGGCCTGGACGACAAGGGTCATCTCAGAGCGGTTCCGACGCCCGCAGACGCTGCCTTCGCCTATGCACGCCTGACAGATGGCGTGCAGGTACGCGTGGGCGGTGTCACCAAGAATGTGATTTTCTACGGACCGGCGACGGTGCGCGTGAACGCCAACCTGGGCGAGAACTACTGGACCGCGCCGAGCCTGGTAGTGATAGGCAAGCCGCAGCCCATTGCGTTCACACTCGGCGAGAGCGATCGCGCACTGACAATAACTAGCGCGAAGCTGCGCATCGAGATCAGCAAAGCAAGCGGCGCCCTGCGCTTTTTCGATGTCGCCGGCAAGCTCTATACCGAGGAAAAAGCGGACGCGCCGCAGACGCTGAAAAAAGTCACGATCTCAGGCGCCCCGACACTGGAGGCGCGCAACGTCTTCACGTTGCGACCTGACGAGGCGATCTATGGCTTTGGGTTCAACGCAGAGGACACGAGCAATCGTCGCGGTAAGGAACTGCTGCTCGTCCAGACCAACGTCGGCATCATCATCCCGGTCATGATGTCAACACGACGCTATGGCGTGATGTGGGACATCTATTCCCAGATGCGGTTCAAAGATGATGCCGAGGGCGCATCGCTGTGGGCCGAGAGCGCACCCGGTGGCGTCGATTATTACTTCATGGCCGGCGAGACGCCCGATGCGGTGGTCGGCGCCTATCGCGCGCTGACGGGTCAGGCACCGATGTATCCGAAGCAGGCGTTCGGTCTGTTCATGAGCAAAGAGCGGTACAAGACTCAGGATCGACTGCTCGACGTCGCCCGCTCGTTCCGTAAGGAAGGATTTCCGCTCGATTACATCGTGCAGGACTGGCAGTACTGGGGATCGGACAAAGACGGCAGCTGGAGCGGCATGATCTGGGATCCGGACCGCTATCCCGATCCGGCCGGCATGATCCGCCAGGTCCACGACATGAATCTCAAGTTGATGGTGTCGATCTGGCCGTCGATCGGTAACGACACTGCGCTGGCCCGCGAGCTGGACGAGCATGGGCTGCGCTTCCAGCCGCTGCATTGGATATCCAAGCACGCGCGCGTGTACGACGCGTATAGCCCGCTGGGACGCCAGATCTACTTCAAGCACATCAAGTCGGGGCTGCTCGACAAGGGTGTGGATGCGTTGTGGATGGACGGTACCGAGATCGAAGTCAGCAGCGCGATGTGGAACGCGCAGGACAACATCCGCGATACGAAAGCACTAGGCTCGAATGCTCTCGGCGACTTCACGCGCTATCTGAATCCTTATTCGCTGCTGACGACCCGGGGCACCTATGAGGGACAGCGCGCCAGCAGCGACAAGCGAGTCTTCACGCTGACACGCTCGGCCTGGGCCGGCGCCCAGCGCACCGCCGCCGCTTCGTGGAGCGGAGACATCTTTGCCAGCTGGAAAACACTGAAACAACAGGTCGCCGACGGCGTCAATGTGACCGTGACGGGCAATCCGTATTGGACTCAGGACGCGGGCGGATTCTTCGTCGCCGACTTCCCCGGTGGCGAGAACAATCCGGCCTGGCGCGAGCTGTACGCGCGTTGGCTGCAATTCTCCGCATTCAACCCGATCATGCGCATCCACGGCACCAACGTGGAACGCGAGCCCTACCTGTTCAAGACGATGGACCCGCAAGTCTACGGCTCGCTGTTGAATAGCACTCGCCTGCGCTATCGTCTGCTGCCGTACATCTATGGCTTGAGCTGGCAGGTCACGTCGAACAGCTACACGCTGATGCGGCCGCTGATGATGGACTTCCCCGACGATCGCGCCATCGACACGATCGACGACAGCTTCATGTTCGGGCCGTCGTTACTGGTCCGCCCGGTCACGCGCGCGATGTATCACATCCTGCCGCCGCCTGCCGCGACGATCCCAAGCGAGTATCTGCGCACGCCAGACGGTGTGCCCGGGCTCGCCGGTCAGTATTTCGAAGGCGAGAACTTCGAAACTCCGAAGAGCCGCTTCGTCGACACCCGAGTGGATCACACCTGGCCCGACCCGCCGCTGGCGGAAGTGCCCGCGGGGCTATCGAATCTGTCGCACTTCTCCGCACGCTGGCAAGGCACGCTGACGGCACCCGAGGACGGCCAGTATGAGATCGGCATCGAGGGCAACGATGGCTATCGCCTGATGCTGGATGGCGAGACCGTGGTGGAGGACTGGAACGCGGGAGCGGCGCGCTACAAAGGCACGACAAAAACGTTTCGCAAGGGCCAGGTCGTCCGGGTCGCGATCGAGTACTACCAGATCGATGGCAACCGCGTGCTTCGCTTTGCATGGCGACGCCCGAGCGAACGACAGGCGCTGAGCGGGCCTGCGCCCGCGCTGAACTTGTCGGTGCAGACCTATCTGCCCAAAGGCGCGGATTGGTACGATTTCTGGACGAACCAGCGGTTCGCGGGCGGCGAGCGGGTGACGCGGCAGGCGCCACTCGACATCCTGCCGCTCTATGTCCGAGCCGGTTCGATCGTGCCGATGGGGCCGGAAGTGCAATATGCGACGCAGGCGCCCGAAGCCCCGTACGAGGTGCGCATCTATCCAGGTGCAGACGCGCGATTCACTCTCTATGAAGACGACAACGAAACCTACTCGTATGAGAAAGGCGAGCGAGCCACTTATGACCTGGTCTGGAATGACCGCGCACGCACGCTGACCATCGGGGCGCGCCAGGGCAGCTTCCCTGGCATGGTGCGACAACGAATGCTGAATATCGCGGTGATCACTGCTGCGAGCCCGGGCGGATTCGTACCTGTGCCCGCCACCAAACAAGTCACTTATGCAGGCAAGCGCATCGTCGTTCATTTTTGACGAAGCCTGGAGCACAACCGCATTGCTTTCGGTTCCGCTTGTGACGAAATCGCCGTAAGGACAATCCCGTTGTCTCCTCCCCTCGAAAGATCACAGCGCACTCACGCGGTGACAACTACTGTGCTCCCGAAGTGTCCGCGCGCTCCAATCAGACGTTGAAACGAGGCTGGATTGCAGCGCAACGATCCCAGGCCAGCGCCTCAAGAAACAGTTGTCCTTGACTCCAGCCAAGCCCCTTGGAGAGCTCAAATGAAAACAGCCAACCTTCGTTTGAATTCATTCGGCATCGCGCTCGCCGCTTTCTTGCACCTGGGTTCGACCCATGCAACTCCGTTGCTCTGCGAGGACTCGAGAGTCAATCATATGTACGTGGACACGTCCGTCGCGTCCGCGTGCCTGTCAGGCGGGGTCGGCAACCTCAACGGCAATGCTCGCACCGACGATTTTCTGACGGGCGAAGGCGCCAGCCTCGGCTTGGTCGGCATTGGTTCGGCAGCGTTCACACAGTCCGGCAGCACCGGAACTTTTTCACTCGCTCCCGGCCTTTGGAGCGACTGGAGCGAGATCGCCATCGGCTTCAAGTTCGGCACGGGCAACAAGCCTGACAACTGGTTTGTTTATCTTCTGAATCCCATGATCTCTTCCGGCGACTGGCAGTTCGTCAATGTCTTCAGCCGCGGCGGCGGGCTGTCGCACATCCAATTGTACGGCGCCAACACGCCCAGCACCGTGCCGGAGCCGGGAACGTTAGCCTTGTTCGGGATCGGGCTGGTGACCGCAGGATTCCTGCGCCGGCGGCGAGCAGGCTGACACAATAGCCGGCCCGAGCAGATCCAGGGAGCGATGTCACGCGCGCCCCGCCCAATCTATCCAGTAAACCGTCGAACTCGTCCGTGCCGTTTCGCCCACGGCCAGGTCACTAACGAAACCGCCAGCACCGTCACGCACAAAGGCTCTGAACCGATTTAAACTGCAGCGGAGATGGAATAAGAAATCGCAAACATTCATCACCGGAACTTAGGTTCGCTCTCACCCGGCGGACTGGATAGGCACGGCTGGCGTACCAGAGACATTCCGTGAAGAAGCTATTTGGACTGTTCCTGGTCATCGTGGCCGCCGGCTTTTATCTGCAAATGATGAAATACGCCGATGTCATCCAGGCAGCCTGCACTCGCGTGGAAGATATCTCGCGCGACGCTCAGAAAATGAAATACGTCAAGGATTGGGTGACCACGCGGAGCGGCAACAAAGAGTTCGTGGATGCGGCGATCGAGTATAAATGGTTCGACCGAGCATCTCCGATGACGCCACGGTACATCGATTTGGACTGGCGCTATTTGGGCTTCGATCCGCAATCCGCATGGGTGGCGTTCAATATCGACGACGCCGAGGCGCGGCCAGCCGGTGCTGCGACGATCAACTCGATCAGCCTCAACCAGGGCAGGCATGGAATCATCGTCAAGCTGGATACCGCCAGTGATCTGGTGATCGAACTGGGGCCGCCTGGAAACCTGAGTACGATCAGGCCGGTGAGCGCCGATGTGTTCGTGTACTGCGATCCTTGACGATGCAGCCCGATGATCGATCACCGGCGCGGACGCCTGTGGCGTTTACAGTCCGCAATCGCCGGATCCTCCACTGAATGGATCTATCGGGAGTGGCTCGCGTTACGGGTGTGGGCGCGAAGCAGTCACAAGTGACGTCTCATGAGTCTTGTCTTCATCACCGGTTCCACTGACGGCCTCGGGCTCGCCGCGGCACGCACGCTCATGGCCGAAGGTCATCAAGTGGTGCTTCATGCGCGCTCGTCGAAGCGCGCGGCTGAACTGTCCGACGTGGCTGAGCGCGCTGTTGGCATGGTCATCGGTGACCTGAGTAGCGCGATCGAGACACGAAGCATCGCCGAGCAGGTCAATAAGATGGGTCGAATGGATGCCGTCATTCACAACGCAGGCATTTATCAGGAGCGCAGCCGCGGATCGACGCCGGAGGGTCACGCCAAGGTCCTCGCCGTAAACACACTGGCGCCTTACATATTGACTGCGCTGATCGAGCGGCCGGATCGCCTCGTCTACCTCAGCAGCGGAATGCACCGGGGTGCAAGTGGTTCATTGACGGACATCGACTGGACGAAGCGACGGTGGGATGCGACCACCGCATATTCGGAGAGCAAGTTGTTCGTCACAACCCTGGCGTTCGCGATCGCCAGGCAGTGGCCCGATGTGTTGAGCAATGCGGTCGATCCAGGCTGGGTGCCGACGAAGATGGGCGGCCCCGGCGCGCCGGATGATCTGACGGAAGGACATCGCACTCAAGTATGGCTCGCGGTCAGCCAGGATGCCGCCGCACGCGTCAGTGGCGCCTATTGGCACCACCGCCGACGACGGGAACCGGCAGCGGAAGCGCTCGACCTCGATTTCCAGAATGAGCTCATGGCCAAGCTCGCCGAGCTGACGGGCCTCGAAATAGCATCTTCGCCACGAAGCTGACGGAATGAGACCCGGGATTCCCGGTCTCGCAAGTACCGGAAGCTCACGCCGCCTCCGCGATCCGATGCTCGTAATACGGCCGCTGCCGCTGACTCAGAATCTCAAACAGTTCTGCGCCGGTTCGCCCATGCGGCGCGAGCCAGGCGAGCGCGGCTTCGCGCGTGAGATTGATGGGACATCTGTTATGCCCCGCCTGCGCGACCTCCGCCGGAGGCTCATCGGTAATCAACGCCATCGAGTACAGCGATTCATCTCCGCTGCGCCAGTGCGCCCATATACAAGGCACCAACATCGAGGTCGCGTCCTTCGGCGTAAATTGCAGAACGACATTCTCCGGGCGCTCGCCCTGCGCCAGCTCGCGTCCTTGCATGTCATGGCGCTTCACATTCTCACGAAACCCGTCCAGCACCAGCAGCCCGTGATTTTTTCCGAACACAGGTCGCCACCAATCTTCCAGGGAGTCGATGCGCGCGTTGTAATTGCCCATCAAACGCTTGTCCATGTCCGGTGCATGGCCCGGCAATCGACAGTGATAGCGCATGGGCGTGATCTTCCGTTCGCCGTCCGTCTCGACGATTAGAGGACCATAGTGCATGGGATACATCACGGCATCTTCGTCCGTGGTCTCGGCATCGCGAAAGTCGCTCAGCCATTTCAGGCGTTGCTCGATCTTGTCGGCGGAGACCTGCAGATCCTTCTGCGCCGCCTTGGTGACTTTCTGGGCCAACTTGCGTTGGGCATCGGCGTGCCGGCGGCGTTGTTCGAAAATCTCCGATTGCCATTCGGTGGTGCGCCGGTTGCGATACTCGGAGATGGCGGCAACGATCGGTGCGGCCGAGGGATCGTTCATTCGCAGGAACTGGCGGTCGAGCGCGATCGGCATCTTGAACGCCTTGGGATCGCCGAGACGCGCCTCATAGGCTCGCCGAAAACCTGAAAAATCGATGCGGCCGCCCAGCTCGCGTTCCAGTCGACGCAAATCCGCTGAGACCAGCGCTGCGTAACACATGACCTGACTCACCTCACCCGTTGTTGAGGACAATCATGCCATGAGCGGCTGCCGACACAACCGAATCTCCGCCACTGACCGTCACGCCCAGCCGACCTGACAGACTTCGACCGGCAGTCCGTGCCGAGCGCAGAACTGTAACCAGCGCCGCTGATTGTCCTGGACGCGATCGCCGGGCCCTTTCACCTCGACCAGCTTATACGTGCGCGTCGGGACAAAGAATTGCACCAGGTCCGGAAAGCCGTGGGTGTTCTCGCTCAAATCCTCCAGCATCCGTACGAAATACAACTTCAGATGCTCAACCGGAATACATTGCAAGGCCAGCCGCAAGGTCGGTTCATCGAGCGCGAGCCAATGCACGAACGGCGCACTGGTACCGTGCTTTTCGGCAAACGTGCGCAGAATGATGGCGGAGTACTCACCCGTTTCGAGCCGTTGCAGGCATGCGTCGAACGCGGCCCGTCGACGGACCACGAAATCGGGGCAGCCAAGATCCGCCGGTCCGGACTGAAAGGGATGAAAGAAAGCACCGCGCAGCGGTTGGAAAATGGCCTCCCAGCAGAGCAGCCCGAACAACGAACAGATCAAGCTATTTTCGAGGTAGAACACCGGAGCATCGGCGCTCGACAAATGTTCCTGAACAAGCACTTCAACGCGCCGCTCGGGATCGTGGTTCAGCTGCAATTGGATTGAAGCCCACGGAACCTGGCGCACTCGCCTCACCGGTCCGGAACCACGGCGCCGCTCCAGCCGAGCAACGATCCGACTCACCCGCTGCACGATCAGCTCACTGACACTTTCCTGAAGCAACACATTCGCAGTGGCCAGCGCTTCGTCGTCCCGATCGAGACATTCGAGCAGTCGAATTTCGCGCACCCGTGCCTCGGGCAAAGTGTTGTCTCGATACATTCGCAGCGCCGTCTCGAAATCCTCCTGTCGTTCCGCTGCCTGGCCCAAGTGAGATCGCAGTCGATCCCAACGCCGCCGCAACCAGCCTTCCGACGCTGGCACTTTTGGCAGCAGTGCAAGGATCTCCGGAAAATCGGCGCCGTCGCTCACAGCCTCGTAACATCGATACAGCGCGTAAAAGAACTCGATGTCCTCACGCGATTCGAATGGCCGGCTGGCGGGATCGAGCGGCACGGGCTCGTACCTGAAGATTTGCAAATGCGCCAGGGTGTATTCGTGCCATTCTTGATGAAAGTTGCCGAAATGCAGCAGACGAAATTGCAACACCATCGGCGCAATCGAAACCTGATACACGGGCTCGTCCGTGTTCAGCCATTCCTCGAACGGTCGATCGTCCCCATACACTTCGATGAGCGCCTCGTACGCGTCGGATTTGTTCATGCGCCCGACGCGATCGCCGAATCGCCGGGCCAACTCCTCGCGAGTGCAGAGTCGAAACAGGTCCTGAAGCGTCAAAGGCGGCCGCGAATCCAGCCAGCCAATGTCGACCAAGGCATTGAACGCCTCCGGGAGCGATTCGATCTCCGCGTAGTGGATTTTCGAGCGACGGAAGAGCACGCCTCGTCGCATGGACAAGCGCGCCAGCAACGCCTGCGCCGAAATCGGCAACGCGTTCAGCTCGGCTGCGAACGCTCGCTCCGGCGCCGACAGCAGATCCTCGTTGCGATCGAGGACCCACTGAATGGCCTGTCGGAAATTGCGTAAGTAATAGAGAGCATCGGGCAGCGCTGGGCCACTCATGGCGATCGTCGGTTAACCTGGGTTTATGTACAGGATACCCGCTTTGCTCCGCCAGCGAAAATTTAATCGGCGATCGATCAGCCGCTTAGCAAAGCACAGGGGGTGAAGTGCTCGTATTTGCCGGTCTAGCTTCTTCCACCGTGACGCGAAGCGATCTAGGATCTGTACATTCGTACAGGCTCCTGACTCGCCATGCCGGACCGGCCCGACCACATCTGCTGCCCCATTTGTAATGGCACCGTGTTCCAGCCGGTGGTTCTGCACCGTCCAGACGGTTCGCAGGTCACGACCCGACTGATCTTCTGCGCCAACTGCACCGTCGTGTGTCTCGATCCAGTCGCGCTGACACGCGCCTTCGAGGATCGGCCGCAGGCGCGCCGGCCGCCGAGCGGCAGTCCCGCCATTCAGGCGTGGTCGAAGATCAATCAGCGACGTCGGGAGCGGGAGTGATCGATGAACACCGTCGCGCTCGCCGACATCCCGCTGCTCTGGCGTGCAGAGTCGCTCGCCTCGCTTCAGTCTCATTGCGTCTCCACGGGCTATGCATCGCTCGATCGGGCGCTCGGCGGCGGCTGGCCATTGCCGTCGCTCATCGAGTTGTTATCCGATGAGCAAGGCATGGGCGAATTGAGGTTGTTGCTGGGCCTGTTGAGACGCGAACACCCATTGGAAACATCGCACCGGCAAATCGTGCTGTGGCTGGCGCCGCCCTTCGAGTTGCATGCGACTGCATTGGCTCAGTACGGACTGGTTCCCAACCATCATTGGATCTGTTCGGTCTCGCAGCCAGCGGACCTTCAGTGGGCAATGGCTCAAGCGTTGCGCTCGGGCGCATGTCTTGCCGTGATCGCATGGGCGCGGCACTTGAAGCCCGCCGCCCTCCGCTCCCTCAAGCTTGCGGCGATGACCGGGCGCGGCGTCGGTGTATTGTTTCGACCGATGAGTGAAGCGAGAGCGGCCTCGCCCGCAACGCTGCGGATCGCTCTGCGCAGCGATGCGCCCTCACTTGAACTCTCCATTCTGAAAATGCGGGGTCGCCGGCCCGGCATCGTACGAATCGATCCGTCCGAGGTGGACCGCACGGTGAGCCCGGCGGGATAGCTTCATGGTCGCCGTAGCCCAACTCACTCTGTTCGAGGCACCGACGCGAGCGCTCAGGCCCGCAGTTGAGCCGGTGCAATCGCCGTCGCCAGCTTCACCTGCGCTTGCGCCCTCGCGAAGACGCGCTCAGGCGTGGCTGGCTTTGCACTTCGCCGATCTATCTCTTGCCGCGGCTTATCAGGCTGCGGCGCCTGAGCGGCGCGCGTTTCTCGACACGTCCGCCTGGGCAGTGATCGAAGAGGATCGGTTGAAACACGTGGTCGCATGCAATGACGTTGCATGGAAGTACGGCGTGCGTCCCGGTCATCGCATGAACGCCGCGATTGCATTGTGCGGATCGCTCACACTCGTGTCGCGCGATCCCTGCACAGAGACGAGCCTGCTGGAGCGGATCGCCACCGAATGTCTGAAATATACGTCCGCCGTCAGCGTGCAAGCTCCCAACGAAGTGCTACTCGAAGTGCGTGGCAGCCTTCGGTTATTCGGCGGACCTGCCGCGCTTCTCGATCGCATACAAGTCGATCTCGCCGGACTCAACGGCGGCTTGCGACTCGCCCTCGCCCCCACTGCCCGAAGCGCGCAGTGGCTGGCCCGAGCCTCGACGGCGCCGCGCATGTGTCTGCCACGAGAGCTCCCGGACGTACTGAGCTCATTGCCTATCGCGAGTTTGCAGTGGCCGCTGCCCGTGGAGCTGCAACTCACGCGCTTCGGCGTCACAACCGTTGGAGACCTGATGCGCCTGTCACGCAAGGACCTGGCGAGACGCATCGGCGCCGGCCCCGTTCGCGAGTTGCAGCAGGCCATGGGTCGCACGAACTGGCTGCACCGGGGCTGGTCGACGCCACCCAGTTATCACGATCGGGTGTTGCTCGACTTCGAGATTGAAACGACCGCGCTGCTGGAAAGGATGCTGGAGCGGCCGCTCGCCCGGTTGAAACGAACGCTCATCGGTGCGGCGCGGAGCATCGACGAGCTGATCCTCACGTTGAAACATCGTGAGGGCGCCACCAGGCTGGCCATTCGTCTGCAGCAAGCCACCGCTGACACCGCGCATCTTGCCAGCCTGCTCCACGAACATCTCGATCGACTCATATTGAGTGCGCCCGTGCGTGAAGTTCTGATCGATGCACCGAGGTTACTCGTCGCGCAGGCTCGCAATCATTCGCTTGCCATGGATCCGGCCACACGCAGCGACGCGCCTCACGCTTCCGAACTGCAAGCAAGGCTTCTCGAGCAATTGCAGAGCCGCTTCGGTGTGGATGCTGTGCGCGCGGTGTCGATTCGGGCTCACCACGTGCCGGAACGCGCTCAATGTTCAGCGACGCCTTCCAACGCAACGACAGCCGTTTCGCCGCCAGCGCGGTTACCTCGGCGCCCGCTGTGGTTGTTGCGCGAACCAAGACCGGCCACGCGTGAATATCGAGAAGGTCAGTTCCAGATCGAATCGAGCCCCGAGACCATCGAGGCCGAAGCCTGGGATGGAGCAAGTGTTCGGCGAGCATACTATCGCGCGCGCACGCGGGACGGCGCCGAATGCTGGATTTACCGCGACTTGAGCTCCCGCCATCAATGGTTCGTCCACGGACTGTTTGGATGAGCGATGTACGCCGAGTTGCACGCATTGAGCAACTTCTCATTCTTGAGAGGTGCGTCATTCCCCGAGGAGCTGGTCGAGCAAGCGGCCCAACTCGGCTATCGCGCGATTGCCATCACGGATGAATGCAGTGTCGCCGGCGCCGTGCGCGCCCATGATGCCGCGAAAAAAGTCCACCTTCCGCTGATCGTTGGCGCGACCCTTACCTGCACCGACGGGCTCACCGTGATCGCGCTTGCACGCACTCGTCACGGCTATGGCCAACTGTGCAAGTTGATCACGCGGGCTCGGCGAGCCGCTGTCAAAGGCAGCTATACGCTCGAGCGTGCCTGGCTCGCCGGCGCTCTCGATGAGTGTTGTTTGATCTGGCTGCCCGATGCTCGCAACGAGGAGGCCGACGGACAGTGGCTCGGAGATCGCTTCGCGGGCCGCCTTTGGATCGGCGTTGAGTTGCATCACGACGGACATGATCGCGAGCACATCCTGCGCGCGCGGACTTTGTCGGACACATTGAATCTGCCGGTCACGGCCTGCGGCGGAGTGCTGATGCATATCGGCACGCGCAAGCCGCTGCATGACGTTTTGACCGCCATTCGGCTGCGTACGCCATTGTCGCAGTGTGGATATGCGCTGGAGCCCAATCGCGATCGCCATCTCCATGCGATCAAGGTCCTGGCCACGCGCTATCCCGCCGAGTGGTTGGCGGAAAGCGTGCGCATCGCCGAGCAATGCAGGTTCTCGCTGGATGAAATCAAATATCAGTTTCCGGCCGAGCTGGTGCCGGAGGGGCACACAGCTGCGAGCTGGCTGCGTAGCTTGTCTTACGAGGGTGCGCGAGAACGCTGGCCGGACAAGATTCCGGAGCATGTTCAAACGCTGCTGGAACACGAGCTGTCGCTGATCGCCGAGTTGCGCTACGAGCATTTCTTCCTGACCGTCCACGATCTGGTGAGATTCGCGAAGACTCGCGGCATTCTCTGTCAGGGACGCGGCTCCGCGGCGAACTCCGTCGTTTGCTATTGCCTCGGCATCACCATCGTCGATCCAGCGCGACAGTCGGTGCTGTTCGAGCGATTCATTTCCAAGGAAAGACACGAGCCACCCGACATCGATGTGGATTTCGAGCACGAGCGGCGCGAGCAAGTCATGCAGTATTTGTACGAGCGCTACGGTCGTCACCGAGCCGGGATTGCCGCCACCGTCATCACGTATCGATTGAAAAGCGCGCTGCGCGACGTGGGTAAGGCGCTCGGCTTCGACCTGCTCCAGATCGAACGTTTGATCGGCGCGCTCGCCCGGCGTGAAACCGAGGATCCGCAGGAGTTGCCCAACTGGCTGGCCGAGGTCGGCTTCGACGCCAGCAATCCGCTGGTCGAGAGATTGATGCAACTGGTGGCTGAGATCGTGGGCTTCCCGCGTCATCTCTCTCAGCATGTCGGCGGCTTCGTGATCGCCGCCGATCGCCTCGATGAGCTCGTGCCCATCGAGAACGCCAGCATGCAGGACCGCACCGTCATCCAATGGGACAAGGACGATCTGGAATCGCTCGGGCTGTTGAAGGTCGACGTGCTCGCCTTGGGCATGCTCAGCGCGATTCGCAAGTCCCTGGAGTTGCACAATCGCGCCACCGGCGGGTCGCTCACGATGGCGACGATTCCGACCGAGGACCCGAAGACATACGAAATGTTCTGCCGCGCCGACACGGTGGGCGTGTTTCAAATCGAGTCGCGCGCGCAGATGTCGATGCTCCCCCGGCTCAAGCCGCGCGAGTTTTACGATCTGGTCATCGAGGTCGGCCTGGTGCGACCCGGCCCCATCGTCGGCGACATGGTGCATCCGTTCTTGCGTCGACGCATGGGCCTGGAGCCGATCACGTATCCCAGCGAGGCCGTGCGCAGAGTCTTGCAAAGGACGCTGGGCATTCCGATCTGGCAAGAACAAGCGATGGAGCTCGCGGTCGTGGCAGCCGGTTTCACGCTCGGCGAAGCGGATGCCCTGCGAAGGGCGATGGCGGCCTGGCGGCGTCATGGCAATCTTGATAGTTTCCATGAGAAGTTGCTTCAAGGATTGCGAGAGCGCGGCTACAGCGAACAGTTCGCCGATCAGCTGTGGCGACAACTGCAGGGCTTTTCGGCCTACGGTTTTCCTGAAAGCCACGCCGCGAGCTTCGCCTCGCTCGCTTATGTGAGCGGCTGGTTGAAATGCCATTCTCCCGCCGCCTTTGCCGGAGGCCTGATCAACAGCCAACCGATGGGTTTCTACAGCCCTGCGCAGATCGTTCGTGACGCCCGCGAACACGGTGTCGAAGTACGTGCGATCGATGTGACGCGCAGCGAGTGGGATTGCACGCTCGAAGTCGATGCAGTCGGAGCAGCACCTGCCTTGCGCCTGGGGCTTCGCCTCGTCAAAGGATTGAGTGAAGCCGCAGCGCTGCAGCTCCTTCGCGCTCGCGACTGCGGCCCATTCACCGACACTGCCGATCTCGTCGATCGCAGCCAATTGTCCCGTCGCGACCTGGAATTGTTAGCGGGTGCGAATGCGCTCTGCTCGCTCGCGGGCAATCGCCATCACGCGGCATGGACGCTCGCCGGTGTGGAAACGGAGGTTGCGCTATTGGCGCAAGCCGCCCCGCATGAAGCCACCCCGATGCTACGAGCACCCAGCGAGGGTCAAAACATCCTCGCCGATTTTCGCAGCACGGGGCTGTCGCTGCGACGCCATCCCGTCGCCCTGCTGCGTGACCGATTGATCCGTCGAGGCATCCAATCGGCGCAGCAGGTGCTCCAATCGGAGCACGGCGCGGAAGTCCGTTTCGTCGGCCTGGTCACGCTACGACAAAGCCCCGGAACGGCAAAGCACACGACATTCATGACCGTCGAGGACGAGACCGGCATCGTGCAAGTCATCGTGTGGAACCAGGTGGCCCAACAATACCGAGCGGCGTTCCTTGGCAGCTCGCTACTGGAAGTGCGCGGGAAATTTCAGCACGAAAGCGGCGTGAAGCACCTGATCGCGCTCGCCTTGTTCGATCACACTCGATGGCTGGGTGTGCTCAGAGTGCCTTCTCGCGATTTCCATTGATGCCGATCGGCATGCTCCAGGTCGGCGATCGGTGCCAGCAGTTTCGGATCGAACGCCTCGATGGGCGCCCCTCTTGCAACCCGTCGCGGCCAGTCGGCATGCGTGAGCGCTCCGCGGCCAAGCGAGACGAGATCCGCCTCGCCACGCGCGAGCAGTCCGCTGGCTTGTTTGGGGTCTTGCAACGAACCGTTGGCCATCACTGGAATCGCGAGGTGTCGCTTGGCGAGCGCCGTCAGCGTCGGTCCCTCGCCGAAGGCCGGGCACCACGCCTCGAACTCGGTCGTATGCACGTAATCGATAGGCATCCCACGCAGTGTGCCGAAGATAACGGCAGCGTCGCGCTCGCCGCCGCGCCACTTATGCGTAAAGTCGTTGACCTTGCCCTGTGAGATACGCACTCCGACGATGAAATCGGCGCCGACCGCGCGACGCACCGCTTGCACCGTCTCCACGAGCAATCGAACTCTGCGCTCGACCGTGCCTCCGTAGCTGTCATCGCGCAGATTGACGCCTTCGGTGAGGAACTGGTCGAGTAGATATCCATTCGCACCATGCAGCTCGACGCCATCGAATCCCGCCTCTCGCGCCAGCACGGCCGCGTTTGCGAAACCGTTCACTGCCTCCGCGATCTCCACTTGGGACATCGCGTTCGGCAGCCGATATTGGCCGCTGCCTCGATAGAAAGACATCTGCTGTCCCTTCGGGCGCACTGCCGACGGACCCCGGGTCTCGCTGCGATGGACATTTCCTTGCGAAAGCGCGCCGGCATGCATGAGCTGAGCAAAGATGCGAGCGCCGTTTTCGTGCACCCCCGCCACCACGGGCCGCCACGCCTCCCGCTGGGAGGCGTCTGTCAAACCCGGCTGGAACAAGTAACCTTGTGAGTAAGCCCGGTCGGTATAGATACCCTCGGTGATCACCAGACCGAAGCCACCTTCCGCGAAGCTGGCATAGTATTGCGCCATCCGTCGCGTGGCATGACCGTCGGCCGTCGCGCTCACGCGAGTCATTGGCGCCACTGCCAGTCGATTCCGCAGCGAAACTCCGCCGATGCCGATCCGGGCGAACAGCAGGTTCAGTGGTGTATCCATGTGCCGATCACCCTTGTGACGATGACACGGCCGCGATGGCTTCGATTTCAATCAGCGCGGCGGGGTCGTAAAGGGCTTTGACCTCGGCGATGGTGTCCGCGGGATAGGGTTCGGAAAAGAACTTGCGTCGAAGCTCGACGACTTGCTGGAAGTTGCTCATGTCGGTCACGAAGATGGTCACCTTGATGACGTCTCGCAAGCTCGACCCGCCCGCCTCCAACGCGCGGCGCAGATTCGCGAAGGCCTGCTCGCCTTGCGCACGGAAGCCTCCCGCCACGATCCTGCCATCCTCGCCGGCGCCCGCCTGGCCGGAAATGAACAGCAGATTGCCGTACCTGATCCCCTGCGAGAGCAGAAAGGGCGCGTAGTGATCGGGTTGAGTAACGACACGTTTCAACATGACTCGGTTCCTCCACGGAGCTGGCACAGCGCCAGCGAGGCGTACGATGCGGGCCCGCGACCGAATCGACAAACGGTTATTTCTCAGGCATAAGGTGAATTCAACTCACCCAAGAGACATGCGACGACTCCCTCCTCTATCCGCGCTCCGCGCGTTCGAAGCTGCCGCCAGGCACAGTAGTTTCAAACGAGCCGCCAGCGAGCTCGCGGTCACGCCCACCGCCATCAGTCACCAGATTCGCTCGCTCGAGGAATTCACGGGTCTGACGTTATTCAAGCGCGACACCAGAAAAGTGGTGCTCACCGAGGCCGGCGCCCGGCTGTTTCCGGTGTTGCGCGACGGCTTCGACGCATTCGAGAAAACCCTCGATGGATTGGTGCGAGCGACGGCCCGGACGAAGGTGACGATTTCCGCGACCAACGCGTTCACCGCGCACTGGCTGGTACCCCGCATGCATCGCTTCCATGGGCTGCATCCCGATATCGATCTGCATTTGCACGCGTCCGATGAAGTCGTGGATCTGCTCGACGATCGTGTCGATATCGCGATTCGCTACGGCAGCGGGCCGTACGCAAATGTTTCTTCCGAAGTAATGTTTGCCGACCGCTTCGCGCCCGTGGTCCATCCGAGCCTCGGTATCACCGCGCCGCCGGATCTCCACCGCGTTACGTTGATCCACTTCCAGTGGAAGAAAGCACACGCTCTCAACCCTACCTGGGAACGCTGGTTCGCCGAAGCGAAGCTGCCGTCGATGGCTTCGGCCGCGCAGCTACGCTTCTCCGACGAAGGTCACGCCATACAAGCGACCGTCGCGGCACAAGGAATCGCGTTGCTGAGTCTGCCACTGGTGGAGCGAGAGATCGCCGCGGGTCGCCTGGTCCAGCCGTTCGGCCCGACGCTCGAAGGCCATACCTATCATCTAGTGATGAGGGCGGACCGTCAGCCCGATCGGCAGGTGAGCGCCGTGGCCGATTGGCTTCGCGCGGAGGCATCCTCGCTGCGCGTCGTCTCTTGAAGGAATGCGGCTACTGGAAATACGGCAGGCCCGACGCCTGTCGTCCCGAAGCGAGGCCATCGCGGCGCTGCGAAGCGGTCCCTCGCCGCACATCCGCACGAGGTGCAAGCTCGCCGAAATCCCGACACAGTTGTCACTCCCGTCGCGCTGTCCACGGCCCTAAGCTGCCGGTCGATTGCAACCACCCCATGGAGACGACGCGATGAAGAACAAGTGGCTCCCGGCGCTATTCGCCATCGGCCTTGCGAGTATGTCAGCCCTAGCTCGCGGCGAGGCGAACGATACGACCCTCGAGCGGATGCCGGCCCAGCTGGAAACTCAGTTTGCACTGAGCGCCGCTCCCAGTCAGATACGCGCGCAGGCGAGTGTTTATCTGCTCGATCCGAGCAAGGGATACTATCTTTCCAAGCGTGGAGCCAGCAGCCTGAGTTGTATCGTCCAGCGAACGGCCTGGGAGTATTCCGACTTTCGCAACGATATCTACTGGCCCGTGTGTTACGACGCCGCGGGCACCAAGACGTACTTGAAAGTCATCATGGACGCGGCCGCGCTGCGCGCGCAGGGCATGGGCCCGGCAGCTTTGAAGGCTGAGATCTCCAAGCGTTATCGCGACCACACCTACAAGACACCGGAAAAGTTCGGCGTGTCTTATATGGTCGGCCCCGTCATGCGCGCGGCCGCGCCTCCAGAGATGAACATACGCACCATGCTCATGCCGCACCTGATGTTCTATGCTCCGTTCGTCACCAACGAGGAAATCGGCGCCAAGCCGGATCTGCAGGTGTTCGCCAGCCTGCGCAATCCGTTCATCGATCAGCACGGCATTCCCGAGCAGAGTTATATGATCCAGCTCATCGGCGAGACCGAAACGAACAAGATCCTGACGGAGGAAAGGCCACTGGTCGACGCGCTGTGCGCGTATCGCGATGTTCTGTGCCTGGCGCACGAAAAGCATTGAGCGAAACGGGCGCGCTCCCTCGTATCTAACCGGTTCGACGCCAGGCGCCGGGACTCATCCCGAAGACCTGGCGGAAAGCATTGTTGAAATGCGAGATATCGTTGAAGCCGACTTCGAGCGCGAGCTCAGTGACCGGCTGCCGCGTTCCGATGAGCCGATCCGCAGCAGCACGCAACCGTATGCCGATGAGACGTTGCCGGGGAGTTTCCCCGGTGAGGTCTTGAAACACGCGGATGAAATGATAGCGGCTGAGGTTCGCCCGCTGCGCCATATCGTCCAGGGTCGTGGTTTCGGCATAGCGCTGCTCCAGATCGCGAGCGACCTGGAGCACGCGGCGCTTAGTGAGCTGGCTCATCGGCACGCTCTGCCGATTCGGCTCGGCTCCGAATCCCGCAGCCAACACCTGGATCACCGCCTCCGTCTGGTCCGTCCGGTTCGCGGCGATCCGACGAATGAGGCCGTAAATGGGTAGCGTCGCGCAGCTCGGCGGCAAGACTTCGGCGGCGAAACGTTGGTGCTGCTGGCCACAGTCAGCGGCAACTTCCTCAACCAGACGCGAGTCCACCGCGACCACGGATCGGTGGACGCGTTTCGGTCCGTACTTCCATACCGTGAAATCCTCCGCTCCAGTTCCGAAGATGACGGAGCCTTTCCTCACGGTCAAACGACCGCTTCGCGCGGCGTAGTCGAACTCCCCGTCGACGACGGCACCGATGCTGTGGAACGCGTAACGTCGTTCGAAGGCTGTGACCTGGTCGTCGTGCGCACGGAAGAAAGCTTCGCCCACTCCATACGTCGGGGAACGCGTCGAAAGCATTCGTCCATTGACTTCAACGCTATACATGAAGAGCAGCTCCACCCACGATGTGTGCACGTGACCGATCGCACTCGCCGGTATGGAGCAATATTCCCTAAGTTGTCGGCCCAAGCAACTACGAACCTGCGCGCCTGATGCTCCCCGACCAACGCCTCCGTCGGGCGGGCGTCGCGATCACGTTGGGGATGGTCGATTGCCGGAGCGCGTCGGTCGCGACGACAAGTCGGCTCGGTTCGCGAAGTCCTCGCGAGTCAGCGCTCGATTGATTCCGAAGGCGGCACGCGTTCCCTCCGCTGCGGCAACGATTGCCAATTGAACGTCGCGCGTAATATTGCCGGCGGCATAAACGCCCGGAACACTGGTGGAAGAATACTGACCGCACTTCACTCCGCCGTGATCTCCGTATTCGCATCCTATTGCTCGCGACAGCGCCGACTGTTCCGCGGAAGGTGTGTCGAAGAACAAGGCATCACGCGCCAGCTTTTCACCATCGCGAAACACGATCCGGCTCAGTTGGCCGCCGCGCGCTTCGAGCTTGGCGATCGCCGCTGTACGCACCTGAATGCCGTTACGCTGCAATTGACGTTGAGCTGTCGGAGCCACGATCTCACCATCCGTGCACAGAACGATGTCCGCCGTCCATGCCGTCATCGCCCTCGCCATTTCGAAGCCGCGCTTGCCGCGCCCATAGACGGCGACCGCGCCATCGCGAAACTCCCAGCCATGACAGTACGGGCACTGAAAAACGCTCGTGCCAAAGAGTTTCGCGAGGCCCGGCACCGAGGGCAGTCGATCGAACACGCCGGTTGCCAGAAGTAACTTGCGCGCGCGGACCGTCGCACCTCGCGACAACTTCACCTCGAAGCCCCCGCCTGCTTTGAGCGGACTGACTGCAACCACCGCGGCCGAACGCAGCTCGACCTGGTCGTAACGAGCGAGCTCTTGATGTGCCAGGTCGCGGAACTCTCTAGGGTCGACGCCGTCCCGCGTGATGAATCCGTGCATGTGCCTGGATGCCCAATTGCGTGGCGTTCCCTTGTCGCAGACGAGCACGCTCCGCCGCGCTCGCCCCAACACGAGCGCCGCGCTCAGTCCCGCCGGGCCGCCCCCCACAATGACCACATCCCAACCTTCCGCTCGCTGCATGCAACCACTCTCCGCGTTCCTCATCGAGCAACTACGGGGCGCCGCGCGAGTTCCGGATCGGCGGACGGCACATGCCTCAAAACGAAGCAAACGAGCGGCTCCAAACACTCGCCGGAGGATGGTCACTGTTCCTTCGGCCCCGGGTGCCAGAGGACGAATGTGAGATTCCAGACTCGCCCGGGCCGCTCGTCGTGAAGAAAGACGGGATGACTGAGCTCGACGCGGTGTTGCAGCTTTGGCTGCGTGGGGAACGCAGCTCGTTCCAAGTCTTTCGCGGCGGCACACTCATCGCCAAAGTCGGGGGCGCGTTCGGAATGAGCCTGGCTTCACGACGTGCAAAGCGGGCCTCGACTGCACCAATTCCGACGCTGTGTTCGAAACCCCGGACACCGGCGAAGCAACGCGCATCCGCCAGTGAAATCGACGTGCCCGCTCGAAAATGCGGCTTGCTGAGAACGACTACTTGCGCGGGCCTTCCACAGGAAGTCCTCAAGTCCTCGCGCACGCATTTCGCCGACGCGTTTCGCCATGCCCAAACTGCGACTCACGCATCGGCCCTGCGGTGGATAGCTTTGAGAGCGCGTCCGTTTGAGATGCACCGACGCGCGCGGGGAACATCTTTGCTACCGGGAGGTTCTATGCGCTTCCGGCAGGGAGGCTCCCGAATGGGTGGCCTGCATTTCATTCGATGTGGCGCGTACACCGGCCCGCTGCTGGGCCTGTCGAGCCTGGGTCTCGTCGCTTGCTCGGGCGGCGTGCTGGACCCGCTCGGTCCGGTCGGCAGAGACGGTTCGATGATCCTGATCAATGCCACGGTCATCATGCTGGCGATCGTGATTCCGACCCTGCTGCTGGCCTTCTGGATCGCCTGGCATTACCGCGCCACGAACACCAAAGCGGAATATCTGCCCTACTGGTCCTACTCGGGCCGGATCGAAGCGGTGGTGTGGTCCATTCCGACGCTCACCGTCATGTTTCTCGCCGGCGAGATCTGGGTCGGCTCCTACCGACTGGATCCGTTCCGTCCGCTGGACTCGGAGATCCCGCCGCTGGAAGTGCAAGTCATTTCGCTCGACTGGAAATGGCTTTTCATCTATCCCCGGCAAGGCGTCGCCTCCATCAATCACCTGGTGGTGCCCGCCGGCACGCCGGTGCACTTTTCGATCACTTCGGCCAGCGTGTTCAACGTTTTCTTCGTACCGCAACTGGGCTCGATGATCTACGCCATGCCCGGCATGGTGTCGCAACTGCATTTGCAGGCGGACGCTCCGACAAACACCTGGGGCCTCTCGGCGCAATTCTCCGGTGACGGCTTCTCCGACATGCAGTTCGATGTCACGAGCCTGCCGACGAGCGATTTCAAAAGCTGGGTGGCTCACACACGCAGCGGTCCCGTGCTCGATGCAGAAGCATATGCGGTCCTGCTACAGCAATCTCATAACGTACCGCCTTCGACGTTCGGCGCCATCGATCCACACCTGTTCCATGCCGTGGCCACTCAAAAGATTCCGCCGGGCCCCGGTCCGCAGCCGGAGTCCTCCGAGCACGCCGGGCGTGAAGTGGCCGTCGGCGGCAAGGATTGAACCATGTTCGGCAAGCTCGGCTGGTCGGCCATCCCCATCTCACAACCCATCCCGTTGATCACCTCCATCGTGGTCATCCTGGTCGTGCTCGGCGTGCTGATCCTGGTCACCGTCAAGAAGTGGTGGCCGTATCTCTGGCACGAGTGGATCACGAGCGTCGATCACAAGCGCATCGGCGTGATGTATTGCGCGCTGGGGGTACTGATGCTGATACGCGGTTTCGCCGACGCCATCATGATGCGTACCCAACAGGCGGTCGCGATCAACGCCGCGGGCTATCTCACGCCGGAACATTACAACCAGATTTTCACCGCCCACGGCACCATCATGATCCTGTTCGGCGCCATGCCACTGGTATTGGGCTTCATGAATTATCTGGTGCCGCTGCAGCTGGGCGTCCGTGACGTGGCGTTTCCGACGTTCAATTCCGTGGGCTTCTGGTTGACTGCGAGCGGCGCCCTACTGGTGAATATCTCGCTATTCGTCGGTGAGTTCGCGCGCACCGGCTGGCTGCCCTATCCGCCGCTCAGCGAGACGACCTACACGCCCGGCGTCGGCGTCGATTATTACCTTTGGGCGGTGCAGATCTCAGGCATCGGCACGCTCATCACAGGCATCAACATCGTAACCACCATACTGAAAATGAGATGTCCGGGCATGAGCTATTTGCGCATGCCGGTTTTTTGCTGGACCGCGCTCGCCTCCTGCCTGTTGATTGTCGCCACTTTTCCGATCCTCACCGCGGCGCTCGCGATGCTGACCCTGGATCGTTACGTCGGCTGGAATTACTTCACCAACACCGCCGGTGGCAACCCGATGATGTTCGTCAACCTGGTGTGGGCCTGGGGACATCCGGAGGTGTACATCCTGGTGCTGCCCGCCTTCGGCATCTTCTCCGAGATCTTCTCGACGTTCTCCGGCAAACCGCTGTTCGGCTATCGCTCCATGGTGGCGGCCACGTTGTTCATTTGCATCGTGTCGATGCTCGTCTGGCTGCACCACTTCTTCACCATGGGCGCGGGCGCGGCGGTCAACACCTTCTTCGGCATCTCATCGAGCATCATCGCGGTGGGCACCGGCGTGAAGATATACAACTGGATCTTCACCATGTATGGCGGCCGCGTGCGCTTCGACGTGCCGATGCTGTGGTCGCTCGGGTTCATTTTCACATTCATCATCGGCGGTCTGACCGGCGTGCTGCTCGCCGTCCCGCCGGCGGACTTCCTGACGCATAACTCGATGTTCCTGGTGGCGCACTTCCACAACGTGATCGTCGGCGGCGTGGTGTTCGCGGTGTTCGCGGGCCTGGAGTTCTGGTTTCCGAAAGTGTTCGGTTTCGGGCTGCACCCGACCTGGGGCAAGGTGGCGTTCTGGTGTGCTTTCGTCGGTTTCTGGGTGACGTTCGCGCCGCTGTACGTGCTCGGTCTGCTCGGCATGACACGGCGGCTGCAACACATCAACATGCCGGAGTGGGGGCCGTGGCTCTATGTATCCGTGGCCGGCGTCGGGATTCTGATCTTCGGCGTGATCTCACAAGTCACACAGTTGGTGGTCAGCATTCGCCATCGCGCCAAGCTGCGCGATGTCACGGGCGATCCCTGGGACGGCCGCTCGCTCGAGTGGGCTACGCCTTCGCCGCCGCCCTTCTTCAATTTCGCGGTCATGCCCAACGTGGAAGGAGAAGAAGCGTATTGGGGAATCAAGCTGCGTGCCGTCGAGACCCAGCAGCTGGCGCCTGAGCCGAAGTACGAAGCCATCGAGATGCCTCTGCACAGTAGCGTCGGATTCTTCACGGCTTTTTTCACCTCGGTATTCGGCTTCGCGATGGTTTGGCACATCTGGTGGCTGGCCATCGTCGCGCTGGTGTTTGCATTCGCTGGATTCGTGGTATTCGCCTGGCGCGACGAGCACGAGTTCGAAGTGCCCGCCGAGGAAGTTGCGCGCGTGGATCGCGCTCGTCGGTTGGCACGCGAAGCGTTCCTGGCGCGGCTCTCCGAACAAGGGGCGTTGCCGTGAGTTACCGAGGGCTGCCCGCCAGCCTCGAAGCGATCCGCCGGATTCGTGAAGATCCGCACCGTCTCGGGCATCGCGCGCACGCACCGGGCGAACCGGTCGAAGGTGCCGGCCACGGAACGACCGGCCCGGCCAGCAAACGAATCATCGTCGGCTACGGCTTCTGGATCTTCCTGCTCAGCGACATCGTGATCTTCTCCTGTTTCTTCGCCGCCTTCGCCGTGCAAAGCAATGCCACGGCGGGCGGACCGACGATGTCCGACATCGTCGAGATCGATCGCGTCGCCTGGGAGACGGCGCTGTTGTTGCTGTCGAGCTATGTGTGCATGCTAGGGTTCGCCGCCACGAATGTGAGAAATCGTTTGTGGACGCAGATTTTTCTGGCGATCACCGGCCTGCTGGGTCTGGCGTTTCTGATGCTCGAGCTGCAGGAGTTCATCGATCTGGCGGAACGAGGCTACACGCCGCAGCGAAGCGGCATGCTGACGGCCTTTTTCGGGCTGGTGGGCCTGCATGGCCTGCACGTCGGCGCCGGCGGGCTCTGGCTGGGCACGATGATGGCGCAGGTGCAGGTGAAGGGATTTCGCCGCCCGATCGTGCACCGGCTGATTTGTTTCAACCTGTTCTGGCATGCCCTGGACATCGTCTGGATCGGCATCTTCACCATCGTTTATCTGATTCCGAGCCGCCCATGAGCACCTCCGATCTCGAGCCCCGCCTTCATCAGGACTCCCTCGACGACATGGAAGACCACGCGCCCGGCGACGAGCCGCCGGAAGAAGGCAGCCATTGGGTACGCAACGCCAATCTCGGCCTCGGCTTCTCGGTCGTACTCACGGTGGCCGCATTCCTGCTGGCCGGTTCGGATGTGATCTACGCGCCGGCCATTCCGGTCGCGCTCATCGTGCTTGCCATAGCGCAGATGGGTGTGCACCTGGTGTTCTTCCTGCACATCACCACCGGCCCCGACAACACCAACAATGTACTGGCGCTCGCCTTCGGCCTGCTGGTCGTGTTCGTGGTCGTCATCGGCTCGGTCTGGATCATGAGCAACATGAACCAGAACATGATGCCGATGGACCCGACGATGAAGATGCGGCCGTAGGCGGCAGCTCGGGCGAACCTCCGAGCTGCCGCTTGTTCCGTTAGTTCGGCGGATAGCGATGTGTCACGTTGCCCGCGGCATCGAGAAATTCGAGGGATGGCGTTCCATCGGCGGCCACCGTCAACCGTGCGCGTTCCCGTCCCTGGTCATCGCGCAGATTGAGCGTATTCCTGTTTTCGGATGGCACGGACGGATACGTCTGAGTGCCGAGTAGCGTGCGTAAACCCGCTCCCCGCGGGTGTGTTTCGAAGAACTCGGCGATGGCCTGCTCCTGTTCCGCCGGCGGCAGCTGCTGGATGCTGTCCAACAAGTCCAGATATTCCTCGATCGGCCAGTTCGGCTGATCGATCATCTTGATTTCGGCCCGGTGGTTGGTGCCATCGTCGGCCGCGCTGATGGTCAGCATCTGGTCCTGGTTGTAACGATCGAAACTGAAATGACCGAAGCGTGAAATCCGCCCCTGTGCGTCCTTTTGCCCGCCGAAGGTCAAGCCACCGCTCTCGGTGGCTTGGGCGTCGTAAAACAGCATGCCGGCGGCGGTGCTGGCCTTGCGATTGCCGTAGTCGGCGTATTCGTGACCGTTGATGATGAGGCCCGGAATGCGATTGTTGTTGGTCAGGACCATGCGCATCGTGCCGTCCGGCTCGACCACGTTGATTCGCTGCACGGTGATGGTATCGAAGTGCGGATTCGGGTTCTGGTTGGTGAAGCCACTGAGCAGCGCGACTGCTACACCAGCCGTCAGCCCACCGGCGTAGGTGGCAAGCATGTTCTTGCCCTGGAAAATATGCATGCGATCGGTCTCCGTTCAAACTGCCGCCCCCTTCCCTCAGTTGGGGATGCGTGGCGCGAAGTTTTCCTCCACACGTATTTTCCCCGACCGTCCCTGAAACGCTTCAGCTCACGCTGATCAGGATGGTCGTCCCGACGAGGACGGGTCATCCCGGCGCCGGGCAGCGAAGAGGTTCAATGCCCCGCGAACACCTCTTGTTCCCGCTACAGACAATATCGAATCGCGGCCCGCTCGCGGCCGGACTCGTCGCCCTCAACAGCCCAGCTCTGGGGGCGCAGCAGCTATACTGCGAACATCGATCTGGTTTGAACGACTTCGGCGCCGGACCCATTACTAGTCCAAGGAACGTCCCGATGACGCTTCCGCCAAGCGAGCGGGCTCGCCCGAACTTCGGACCAGGTTCACCCAGGGGTGCGTATGTCCAGTGTTGAAGACCTTCCGTCGGCGGTACGAAAGCCGACGGGATACGACCTGCTGCTTGCCGGCGGGCCCGGCGTGCTCGAAGCGATTCCGGGAGCGGCGTACGTCTGCGATCAAAGCGGCGTCCTGATCTCTTACAACTCCGAGGCGGCCAGCCTTTGGGGACGGGCACCGAATCTGGCCGGACAGGAGCGCTTCTGCGGCTCACATCGCCTGTTGCTCCCGGATGGCACCCCGCTCCCGCACGGGCAAAGCCCCATGGCTCAGGCCGTGAATCAGGGGACCGAGACCAGAAATGCAGAGCTTCTGATCGAGCGACCGGATGGCTCGCGACGCATGGTGATGATGAATAGCCGGGCGCTGAGGAATCACCGCGGCGAGATCGTGGGCGCGATCAACTGCTTCCAGGACATCTCGATCCGCAAGGCCATCGAAGAGGAGCTGCGCCAGACCAATCGCGACCTGGAGGACTTCTTCGAGAACAGCGCAGTGGGCCTGCACGTCGTCAATGGCGAGGGCTTCATTCTGCGGGCGAATCGAGCCGAGCTGGATTTGCTCGGTTACACCGCGGATGAATATGTAGGACGGCACATCGCCGACTTCCACGCCGATGCGCCGGTGATCGGCGATATCCTGCAGCGGCTCTCGTGCGGAGAGCAACTGGTGCGCCACCCCGCCAGACTTCGGGCCAAGGACGGCTCCATCAAACATGTGCTCATCACCTCCAATGGCCGCTTCGTCGATGGACGTTTGGTGAATACGCGCTGCTTCACCTCGGACGTGACAGATCTCCACCAAGCCGAGCACGCTCTGCGGGACAGTGAAGGCCGCCTGGCGGCAACGTACAACGCAGCCACCATCGGCATCGCGGAAGTGGACGATCAGGGCAGGTTACTTCGTGTGAACGATGCCTTATGCAGCATGCTCGGCCGGACGCGCGAGCAGTTGCTGACGATGAACTTTGCCGACTACACGGACGCAGGCGATCGGGGCAGCGATCTCGAGAGCTATGCACGGCAAGTTCGAGGAGAGATTCCCAGCTACGTCATTCGCAAACGTGCGCACCGCCCCGATGGAACGATGTTGTATCTGGATGTGCACAGCTCGTCGGTGCGCGACTCGAAAGGACGCTTCCAATACGGCGTTCGCATTCTTCAGGATGTGACATCGGCACAGCGCCTGGAAGACCGGCTGCGCGACAGCGAACGGCAAATGCGCGATCTGCTCGAGGCGCTGCCCGCCGCCGTGTACCGAACGGATGCGGAGGGTCGCATCACGTTTTACAACAAGGCCGCCGTCGAGATGGCGGGCCGAACCCCATCGGAGGGCGAGCAATGGTGCGTCACCTGGCGGTTATACACGCCCGAAGGCGTACCCTTGCCGCACGATCAATGTCCGATGGCCATCGCCCTGAAGGAAGACAGACCCGTGCGCGGTGCCGAGGCCGTGGCTGAACGACCGGACGGCACTCGCGTGCCGTTCGTGCCGTTCCCGACGCCGTTACACGATGCCGATGGCAAGCTCATCGGCGCCATCAACATGCTCGTCGACATCACCGATCGCAAGCAGGCCGAAAGCCGGCAGCGAGTTTTGATCGACGAATTGAATCACCGCGTGAAGAACACGCTGGCGACGGTGCAATCGCTGGCCATGCAGACCGCGCGTCACGCCGAATCGCTTCCCGACTTCGTCGCCAATTTCCAGGCTCGGCTCATGGCGCTGGCAAGAGCGCACGACCTGCTGACCGACAGTCACTGGGAATACGCACCGCTGCAGTCGCTCGCCCAGCAGGTTCTTGCTCCGATGGCGGATGCGGCGCCGGGACGCGTTTCGATCGGCGGCCCGCCCATCGCCTTGACGCCGCGCGCAGCAGTCGCGTTGACCATGGCGATCAATGAGCTTGCGACCAATGCCGCAAAGTACGGTGCGCTGTCCTCGGGCGAAGGAACGCTTCTGATTCAATGGGCTTTGCAAGACGATCCGAACGGCCGCGCGATGCTCGCCGTCGAATGGCGTGAACGCGGTGGGCCTGAAGTGTCCGCTCCGACTCGCCGTGGTTTTGGCGCACGTCTCATTCAACGATGTATCGAGACTGATCTACGCGGGTCCCTGGATTTGAAGTTCGAGCCCGAGGGCCTGCGATGCCGGATGATGGTTCCCGTTTCGAGCTGCGCCGCCAATGTCTGAGCTTGCCGGGCTGCGCGTGCTGATTGTCGAGGACGAAGGAGCAGTGGCACTGCTGATCGAAGATATGCTCCTCGACCTCGGCTGTGACATCGCCGGCTCGGCAGCCGATCTCGATGCAGCGTGCCGGCTCGCTTCCAGCGAATCTCTCGATCTGGCGCTGCTCGACCTGAATCTGGCCGGCTCCTCTTCGTTACCCGTGGCGGAAATCCTGCGCCGTCGCGGGATTCCATTGGTGTTCAGCACCGGCTACGGAGTAGGCAGCCTCCCCGCCGAGTTCCAGTCCTATCCCACCCTCGCCAAGCCGTATGTGCTGTCAGCCTTGCAGGCGAAGATTCTGTTGGCGCTCGGCCGAACTCATTGAACGCGTCGGGTCAGCCGAGCATCGGCCTGATCGTAGTCTCCAGCAACTTGCCTCGCCTGAGCACGCGAATCGGGATCTCACGAGTCGCAAGCTCTGCCGTCAGTAACCGATGCAGATGATCGAGACCCGCGATCGGCGCGCCGTCGAAGTCGAGCATCACATCGCCGCGGTCGAGCTTCGCACGCGAGGCGGGCCCGTCCGATTGAACTTCCAGCACGAGAATCGCTGTCTGCCACTGTCGTTGTAACGTGCGCTGAATGCGTCGATCGAGCGTAATCGTCTGGCCAGCGAGCCCGAGGCGACTCCTGCGTACGCGGCCGTCACGCATGAGCGTCGCCGCTACGCTGGCTGCGATGTCGACGCCGATCGCGAAACAGATTCCCTGCGCTCCGCCCGCGATGGCGGTGTTGATACCAACGACCCGGCAAGCGCCGTCGACCAGCGGACCGCCGGAGTTGCCCGGATTCAGGGGCGCATCGGTTTGAATCACGCTTTCGACGAGTCGACCCGAGCGCGTTCGCAAGCTGCGGCCCAGCGCGCTCACGATTCCAGCCGTCACCGTCGCCTGGTAGCCGAGCGGATTGCCGATCGCGATCACGAGTTGCCCGACGCGCAATGTCGACGAAGTCCCGAGCGCCGCATAAGCGAATCCGCTGCCCGCGAGTCGAAGCACGGCGATGTCGGTTTCAGGGTCGTCGCCGACCAGCGTCGCAGTGACTTCGCGACCGTCGGTGAGCGTGGCGGTCAGCCGGCTGGCATTGCCGGCGACGTGACTGTTCGTCAGCAAATATCCGTCCGGCGTGTAAAGCACGCCGGAGCCGACGCCGACGGCACGGCCATCCGCCGCACGAGCGGTGATGCTCGCGACAGCGGGGCTCACGCAATCGAACGCTTGTGAGACGAGCTCCGAATAGGGATCGAGCGTATCCGGCTCGAGACGAGGTGCGGGAATCATGTTCGGATGTTCGCGTGGCTCACGGACGCGGGCACCTGGCCGGATGACCGGCTCCCCGGTCATTCGACGGATGGGCACAACCGAACCCCGCGCGCACGCTGGGGCCCTACCGTCCCTGGAGCAAGATCGATGAACTCCGAACCGAACAATCTGCAGTCACACTCACAGGCCATCGAAGCGATCGTCGCGGCAACGAAACACCGGGTGGTCGCGATTCGGAACGCCGCACATCGACACGCCACCGGCTTCGTTTGGCAGCCGGACGTTATCGTTGCATCCGAGCAGACCATCGGCGATCGCGACGAATACGAGATCGTGACCACCGATGGACGTTCGACTCGCGCGCAGATCATCGGTCGGGATGCGGGCACAAACATTCTTATGCTTCGACCGAGCGAGCGCATCGATGTCAGCCCCAGCACCCCGGCATTACCCAAAACCGGCGGCTTGGTACTGGCGCTTGCGGCGACTTTCGACGGCACGACGGCCGTGCGCGTCGGCGCCGTGCGGAGCGTCGGCGACCGCTGGTTCAGCCGAGCTGGCGGTCGCATCGAGCAACGAATCACCCTTGATATTCGTCTTCATCGCACCGAAGAAGGAGGACCTGTCGTCGATGCAGGCGGCGGATTGGTCGGCATGTCGACGCTGGGCCGCCCTGGCGAGGTGCTCGCGATCCCGACCGCGACGCTTACACGTGTCGTGCCGCAATTGTTGGCGAACGGACGAGTGGCGCGCGGCTGGCTCGGCATTGCGCTCCAGCCGATTGCGGTACCCGACGCGCTTGTCGATCAGGCCGGTCAGCGGTTCGCGATGATGGTCATGTCGGTCGCGGAGCAAGGGCCCGCCGCGAAAGCCGGAGTGACTGCCGGCGATATTCTGTTGACGGTGGATGGCATCGCCCTACTCGGCATGCGTCAGCTGGCAGCGCGTCTGAGCGAGGAGCATATCGGCCAGTCTGTGGAGGTTAAACTCATACGCGGCGGACACATCTTAAAACTGGAAGCGCAGATCGGAATTCGTCCGTAACACCCGAGGGGAGCCCCGCAATGCTCGATGTGCCGCTTCTCGTCGGCGTGCTGGCTTCGGACGAAACGCGGCGCGCGGTGCTGACGAAGCTCGTTGAAGAGGCCGGCCACCGAGTCGTCGCCGCAACACAATCCGACGTAATCGTCACCGACACGAAACAAACATCGACGTCGCGACCGACGATCGTATTCCGAGATGAGGCATCGCCGGCCGAGAACCGTTTGCCGTGGGATGCTCCTTCGAACCAGGTCGATGCGGCGCTTCGCGCATTGGCAGCGGGCCTGTCGATTCGGGTGGCCCGATCAGCTGCCCGTCGCGGCTTCGAAGAACTCGAGGATCTGGCTGGTCATGGCATCCTCACGCCGCGGGAGCTCGACGTGATCGACGCGATTGGCACCGGACTCAGCAATAAGGCCATCGCGCGCGAGCTCGGAATCTCACTCCACACGGTCAAATTTCATATCGAATCGCTGTTGCGCAAGCTCGGCGCACGCACCCGTGCAGAAGCGGTCGCGAAGGCGATGGAGCGGCGAAGAAACGAAACCGTCGAGCTGTGACGGCTTGCTACTTCACCGCGGCTTCGGTCCGCGTCGCCTTCGCACTCACGCCCATCGAAAGTTCATGTAGAGCGGGGAATACCGCTCGGGCGCCGTCAGCCGCGGCAAAAATCGCTTGTTGAGCCGGGCCGGAGGCACAGTCGCCGGTCGCGTGTATGCCGGGAATCGATGTTTGCCCCTGCTCATCGCGCCAGATCGCGCCATCGTCTCGCAACGTCAGCCCGAGCTTCGATACCAGCGACGTCTGTCTTTGTGACGGACGAAGCCACAGCGACTCGAGCGGGTGAAATGTTCCATCCGCGAGCTCGACACCTTCGAGTCTGTGCGCATCTCCGCCTACGACTTGCTTGATTCGGCCCTGAACGATCCGACAGCCCGCCGCTTGCAGCTTCTCCAGTCGATCGGCAGGCAATTCGACACTCACAAACACCGTCATCTGGCCTGCCCACCGACGCAGGAACCTCGCATGGTCCGCCATCGCCACTTGATCGACGAGAACACCCCAATGTTCGCCACGATGTTCGTAGCCGTCGCAGAATGGGCAAGCATGCGCGCCTCGCCCCCATGCTTCGCGCAGGCCATCGATCTCCGGAAAGATGTCGACCATACCGACCGCGAGAATCACTTTTTTCGCAAGAACCCCTTCTCCGGTCTCGAATGCGACCTCCATCGAGTCCGCACTCTTTCGCACATCCACGACGACGCCGTGCCGACGCTCGATCGTTGCATAGCGAGCCAGTTCTTCGTGACAGATCGCTCTGAAGTCGCGCGGCAAGGTTCCATCTCGCGACAGGAAGCTATGAATCGCGGGCGCGGCCGAATTGCGCGGGGTGCCGCCATCGACCAACAACGCGCTTCGAAGCGCGCGACCGACGATCAACGACGCCGACAGACCGGCCGGCCCGCCCCCGACAATCACGAAATCGTACTGTGGTTTCATGGCGCTCTCGAAACTTACGGAGTTACAAGATACACACCTGCGCCCTCTCTCGCAACTTTTGATGTGTCGTGAGCCGGATGCCGGCGCGGTCGCTTATAATTCCTCCCTTCTTTTCGATCGCTCCCGCAGATATGAGAACAGACAGCCGGCTTTCCAGGATGCTTCACATCCTCATCCATCTGGCTCGGGCCGACGCTCCACTCACTTCCGAGCAGGTGGCCGTCATGCTGGGAACCAACCCCGTGGTGGTCCGACGGACCATGGGTCGGCTGCGCGATGCAGGCTATGTGATGTCCGAAAAGGGTCACCGCGGCGGCTGGCGTTTATCCGTGAACCTCGCCGACGTTTCGCTCCTCGACATTCACAATGCGGTGGGCGGACCGCACCTCTTCGCCATAGGGAACGACAGCGACAATCCGGAATGCCTGGTGGAGCGAGCAGTCAACGCGGCGCTCGACAGCGCGCTGGCGAAAGCTGAGGCGATGCTCCTCAAGCAGCTGTCCGAAGTGTCGTTGGCGGAGCTGGCCGAGAAATTCGAGAAGACTCGCCAAGACGATGCCCGGATGGCTGGCCATTCCCCCTCCCGCGCTCGCGCGAAAGCTGCCAAGCGGCGCCCCGGCCGCTGACGACGGGATGGAGCGGTTCCCCGGCTTTATGCTGCCGCGGTTCCAGACATTCCCTTGCGGGTGGGCATCGCTTTGCGCCGAGTCACGAAGTCATCGATGTCATAACCGGGTATGGATTCAAACTGAGCGCCCGTGAGCTCGACGTTCTGCATCCGGTCCAAACGGAAATCTCTGAGCGCCTGGCGCGTTTCACACCAGGCGGTGACGGTCCAGCAGTCGGTGAATGCGCTCAGGCTGAGCGGACGGGCTCGGCGGCGCAATCTTGTGGAGTGCTGGCTTTCGTAGTCGAACTCGACGATGTGGCGAGCGCGGATGGCCCCGCGTAGCAGAGCTGTGTGGCCGGGTGCGCGCCCAGCTGCACGGCGAAACGCGACCAGCGCAGTGTTCGCGAGCGAATGATGGGAGGTCGTCGGCAGGACGGCCTCGATTTTGGCCTGCGCCGCGAGCGCACTCCGCGCAAGCTTCGCATCGCCTGCAGCGACGACGAAACTCAAGCCAAGGGTCAGTGCATCGATCTGATCGGCGGAAAAGTTCAGCGGCGGCAACTGCAAGTTCCGGTCGGCAACGTAGCCTAGACCGCCAACACCGTCGATGCCCACACCCGAGCCCTGCAGATGGGCGATGTCTCGATAAATCGTACGCTCGCAAACCTCGAGCAGTTGCGCCAGCTCCGCAGCCGTGCGCACCTTCCGCTCGCGAAACAAACCGATGATCCGAAACAAACGCTCGGCTCGGCGCATGATGTGTCTCACTCGAGATTTCCCCTGACACAACGATGTCAGTGGGCCCTTGCTAAAGTCAACTCGGAACCATTCAGGAGGCAAGGCATGTCCGAGCGTTTGAAAACTGCAATCGTCACAGGCGGCTCCCGCGGCATCGGTCGAGCTATCGTGGATCGATTGGCGCGAGATGGATTCAGCGTTCTATTTACCTATCGGCAGGACGACGCGGCTGCTGCAGCTGTCGAGCACGCCCATCGAGCTTGCGGCCATCGAGTGATCGCGTGCAAGGCGGATCAGTCCGATGCCAGCGCGATCGACGCGCTCTTCGAAGTGGCCTCCGAGCGGTTCTCGGCAAAGGGCCAGTATCTGGACGCGATGGTGTGCTCTGCTGGAATCATCGAACACGCGCCCTTCGATGCCGTCGACCCGCAGCTCTTCGATCGAATCATGTCCGTCAACGCGCGCGGTACGTTCTTCACCATGCAACGAGGTGCGCGTGTGATGAAAGATGGCGGGCGTATCGTTTGCGTATCCAGCATCGGCACGGCCTGGCCATCGCCGGGAGAGGCGATTTACGCCGCCAGCAAAGCTGCTGTGGAGCAATTCGCGCGTGTAAGCTCGAGAGAGCTCGGCGCTCGCGGCATCACCGTCAATGTCGTGTCACCCGGGCCGATCGACACTGACCTGCTTCGCAAGCACACGACACCCGAACTGCTGGACGGGCTGACTCAGATGACTGCGCTTCATCGGCTGGGGACGCCGCAGGACGTGGCTGCAATCGTCGGCTTCCTCGTGACGCCCGCGGCTGGGTGGATCACCGGCCGGAATATTCACGCCGACGGCGGGCTCGTGTGATAGCTGGCTGTCGCCTGAACACGCGCGTTTGCGAGTCGACGGCGACGGCCAGGACAAAATTTGCAAACCGATAGCAGAAACTGCACTCCTCCCGCCTGCTGCGTCCCCTCATGGCATCGCTCGAGCCGTCCTGGCCCGAATTTTCCTTTGGCACGGAAACTGCTACGGCAGGGGCTGGGGTCATACCGAGAGCGACGACATGAGTCCGCCGCGAGTCTGCATCGTTTCTGAGATATTCCATCCGGAGGACCAGGGCGGTCAGGGCAAACAGGCTTTCGAGCTGGCCCGTCACCTGATCCGGCAAGGCGCCCGAGTGCGCGTCGTGACCCGACGCAACTTCAACGGCTCGTCCCGTCACGACATCATCGACGGCGTCGACATCACTCGCTTGCCACCTTCCGGGCTGCTCAAAGGCCTGGGCTGGGCGGCGATTCCGCGCACCCTGTATTTCCTGGCTGCCTTGTTCTGGCATTTGATACGCCATCGCTCGGCGTACGACGTCCTGTTGGTTCAGGGCGTCAAAGGCGTGTTGATCCCGACGTTCGCGGCGGCCGCCCTTTGCGACAAGGCGTACGTCATCAAGATCGATGCGCTGACCGAGCTCGAACATGCGCTGTCGCCCGAGAGCCTCGCGCGCATGGGGCTGAGCCGCACGTCGCGACTCACGAAGCTCTGGGCTCGCGCCAGAGACCTGCTGCTTGGGCGGGCAGCTGCCGTCATCGCCATCTCGGCGCAGATCGAGCACGAGCTGCGTCGGCGATTCGGCGCCAGGTTGAAGATCGTTCGCATACCCAACGGCGTGTCGTTGAGCACCGCGGCGCTGGGACGAAGCAAGAGCGATGTGCGACGTGAGCTCGGTCTTCCGGAAGGCGACGTCGTCATCTACACCGGCAGGCTGTCGCGCGCCAAAGGTCTTCTGACTTTGATGGACGCCTGGACCACGATCGCTCGACGGCAACGGCACGCGCACCTGGTCATCGTCGGTGGCGGCGATCGATCTTTCGACAACTGCGAGCCGGAACTACGAAGTCAGGTCGCCGCGACCGGCTTGCGGGATCGAGTGACGTTCGTCGGTGCCGTACCCGACGTGACGCCCTATCTCGCGGCCGGCGATCTTTTCATCCAATGCAGCGAGAGCGAGGGCTTCGGCATGTCGCTGGTCGAAGCGATGGCCGCCGGCCTGCCTAGCATTTCCACCCCGGTGGGCGTTGCTCCCGAAATGATCGTGGACGATGGCAATGGCTGGCTCGTGCCGATTGGCGATGCGCAGGCGGTGACGGCGGTACTGGAGCAGGCCTTTGCCTCGCGCTCGCGCTGGCAGCAGATGGGATCGCGAGCCCGCGCGATCGTCGAGTCCGGATTCGACTTCGCAACGGTCGCCAAGCGATATGCCGAGTTGTTCGAGCAACTCCCCGCAGGGTCAGACGTTGCCGAGGCTCGGCGCTGGCGCCCATGGGAGCCGTGGCTGCGCCGTGCGGGTGTACTCGCGCTGATGTCTTCCGCCGCGCTGGTCTGGCTGACGCTGGCCGGATTCGATTGGGCACTCCAAGCCGCCGGCTCGCTGCTGAGTCCCGATGGGACGATCACCGATGCCGGGCAGCGCCGGCTCGCGTCATGGCTGTCGGGCGGCGCGCTATTTGCGGCGATCGCCGGATCGCTGTCGTTGGCGCTCAGCCGCCATGGCTGGCGGACGGTGCTCGCCGCTTCATTCACGAGAGATCCATTGGCACAACGCGGCCTGCAAGTGCCCAATCCCTATAACGTCCTGCTGGCCTCGAGCGCGCTGGCACTGCTGGTGATGGGCCTGTGGACACTGCGTGCACACTTGGGAGCGCCGGTGTTATTCCTGTTCACCAAGGAGGGCCCGCTCGAACACGTGACATTCTTGCTGGAGTTGTCCGCGGCGATACTGTGCGTTACCGCAGCGATCCGCTGGAATCCGAAGGCAGCACCGAATTCAAAGCTGATACGCGGCTTGTACGCAGTCTGCGGGCTAGGACTGTTCGTCGTTGGCATGGAGGAAATCAACTGGGGCCAGACATTGTTGGGATTCGAGACACCCGAGTCCTGGGCGGCCATCAACTACCAGCGAGAAACTTCGCTGCACAATCTGATCGACCGGGACGAGCTGAACCTGGTCTCGAAAATCGTGTCGACGACGTTTGGTGTCGGCGCGCTGACCCTGATGCTTTGGGCGAGACGCTCGAGCTTGCCGCTGATCGGCGCGATCGCCCCGCCCACCAGTCTCGCCGTATTGGCGCTAGCGGTGGTGTACGCGGGCAATCGCTTGCATCCGGAAATCGTCGAGCTGCTGCTGGCGCTGTTCTTTGCTTTCTATAGCTGGCGAATTTACGTCGCCGCACGCAGCAGCGCCGGCCCGTGGCAGCTCGTGCAGGCGAGCTCCGACGTTCCTCGGATGGATACAAAGCACCGGTGGGACACCGAACTGCTCGAGTACACCCACGACGCGATCATCATTTGGGAAATGGATGGCGGTGGCGTGTTGTATTGGAATCGGGCCGCGGAGCAGCTCTATGGATATCCCCGCTCCGAGGCCGTCGGACACATCACGCATGAGCTGCTGAAGACGCAGCTCGCCGGCGGCGTGAGCCATCTGGAACACACCCTGGCGCGCTACGGTGTTTGGGTGGGCGAATTGCGTCATCGAGCCCGCGACGGCCGTGAAGTCGTCGTCGATGCACGTCTGGCTGTGCTCGCTCAGCAGAGCGGTCGTTGGCTGGTCCTCGAGGTCAATCGCGATCTGACCGATGCGAAGACCGCCGAATCCCAACGCGAAGCTTCCCAGCGCCAGCTCACGGAATGGCACGGTTCGCACGCGGCGGCTTATGACGGCCCGCGCGCGTGAACCACCAAAACACGAGTCCCGCTGCACTGAAGGCCGCGCCAAGCACACACACTGCCGGCCACCCAAGAAACGCATAGACCGTCGTTGCCGAGATTGCGCCGACGCCGCTGCCAATGGAATAGAACACCATGTAGCCGCCAACAATGCGACTACGGGCCTCGGTATGCGCGGCAAAGATCAGGCTCTGATTAGTCACATGCACCGCTTGCACGGACAGATCGAGCAAAACGACACCGAGCGCGAGCGCAACCAGCGACGAATGCAGAAATGCGATCGGCAGCCAGGAAGCAGTCAAAAGAACCAGCGCGATTCCGGTCGTCCACTGTCCATGGCCTTGATCGGCCAGGCGCCCCGCGCCACTGGCGGCGAGCGCGCCCGCCAGTCCGGCCAATCCGAACAGGCCGATCTGCGTATGCGATAGAAACAAAGGCGCCGCGCTCAGCGGCAGCACCAGCGCGGTCCAAAGCGTGCTGAAGCTCGCGAAGATCAGCAGTGCCAGGATGGCACGGGTCCTGAGCAGCCGATCATGCAGGAACAGCGGAGGTATGGATCGCAGTATCGCTGCGTACCTTTCCGAAGGTGGCATGGAGGAATTGCGCGGCAGAAGCCGGGCGAGCGCTGCGCTCATGACGAACATTGACCCAGCGGAGATGAGATAAACCGACCTCCAGCCACCGAGATCGGCGATCAATCCCGAGACAAAGCGGGCTGCCAGGATCCCAATCACTACGCCGCTGGTAACGAAACCCACTGCGCGGCCGCGTTTCTCGGGCTCGGCGAGCGTCGCAGTGAATGCGACTATAACCTGCACCACCACGGCCAGCAGTCCTAACGCAATCATCCCACCGAACAGCACAGCGGCAGTTTGCGCGCTCCCGATAACGACGAGCGCGAGGCCGCACAACGAAGTTTGAGCCACGACGAGCTTGCGTCGATCGACGAGATCGCCGAGCGGCACGACGAGCAGCAAGCCGAGCGCATAACCCGCTTGCGTCAAAGTCACGATGAGCCCGATCGAGGCCGATCCGATCGAGAAGCTGGCGGCGATGGCGTCCAGCAACGGCTGCGCATAGTAGACATTCGCGACACTCATCCCGCATGTAGCGGCGAGCACCACTAGCAGGGTTGGTGTCAGCTCGTGGCACTGCTCGCGTGGACACGATCCGGCCCCGAGACTCGTCCCACCCTCGCCCACCGCTTCCGTCGTGCTCACTTCGACCTCATCGATCGCATCTGGTCCTATATTAAGACCACTTGCCGAGCGCGCTGTCTAGTTCTATTTTAAGACCAGACAAGCGGGAACCCCCGGAGGCCGTCGATGGCGAAGCGAATCAGTCTGGCGAATGCGGTGTGTCCGGTAGCTCGGGCACTCGATGTCATCGGCGACCGGTGGTCGTTGTTGATCGTTCGGGACGCCTTCGATGGCGTGCGCCGCTTCAGCGAGTTCCAGTCCCGGCTGGGCATTGCCAAAGGCATGCTGGCATCGCGACTGCGCGAGCTTGTCGAGCGCGGCGTGCTCACGACGGAACCTGCGTCCGAGGGCAGCGCCTATCAGAACTACGTGTTGACGGAGCGCGGCCGCAGCCTGTTTCTGGTGATCGTCGCGCTTCGCCAATGGGGCGAAGATCATTTGTATGCAAACGGCGAACGCCATTCGCTGCTGGTCGACACGGTGAGAAACGCGCCGGTCGCCCGGCTCGAGCTGCGCTCGAACGCCGGACGCGTGCTGCGCTGGAACGATATGCGCGTGTTGAAAGTCGAGGAGAAGAAGCGCCGACCGACGGTGGCTCGGCGAAACAAGCGCGCAGCACGAAAGACTGGAGATTGAGCGTCGGCAAAAAACTGGACAACGTTTGCCGTGCTCAAGTACAACGTGCGCCTCGAAGAGCTGAGTCCATTCCTCGCGCCGGGCAGCGACCGCAGCGCATCGATCCGATCGATGTCGCGCAAGACTAATAACAGCCCGCCGCTTGTTTCTCGAAGGCGTGGTTGCATGGCACACAGAAATACAACGGGGCAGCACGCGATGACCATCGCGGCCGCGAAGCCCGCGCCGACATTCGAGGAGTCATGGAGCCGCGCAGGTCGTCCGCAACGACTGCTCGTCGTGCGCTTCGGATCCTTCGGCGACATGGTGTTGATGACTCCGACGCTGCGCCGCTTGCACCAGCGGTTCGGCGCCCGCATCGATGTACTCGGCACCGGCTATTGGACCCGGGAACTGCTGAAGCAAGAGCCCGACATCGGCCAGATTCAGTTGATCACCGGTCGACGGATGCCTTATGTGCTCAGCTACAGCCAGCGAGCAGCCGTCCGATGGCTGCGCGAACGTGGTCCGACGCCGACGTGGCTCTGCCACAACGATCCTGGTCTTCGTCAGTTGTTACAACGCGCCGGCGTAGCGAAAGAAATGATGTGCGACATCGCCGACCTGCCGCCCCTGCCGCACGAGCACGCAGTGCGATGGTGGCTGCGGTTCGCCGATCAGACGCCGCCCTGCTTGTCTCATCTCGCCCCGCCCCTCGTGCGACCCGCCCCCGGTCGAGCGTGTCTGCACGTGAGCGAATCGATGCGAATGGGTTTGCACCCCTGGCTTCGCAAGCACGGACTGCTGGGCCATTCGCTGGTGCTCATTCAGGCGGGCAACAAACGCACCATGCGACCGCTGTATCGCAAGCGGCGCACCAATACGAAATATTGGCCCGAGGAGCGTTGGGCGACCGTGATTCGCGCCGTTCAAGCTCACGATCCATCCAAGCGGATCGTCCTCATGGGAACTCCGGGCGAGCAAGCGTTGAATGAAGACATTCGAGCCCGTACCGGACTGTCATGCGTTCACAACGTCGCGCGTGACTTACCCATCGACATTCTCTTGCCGCTGCTGGAGATCGCTCACAGCATGATAGGCGTCGATACCGGCCCGGCTCACGCAGCCGCGGCTCTGGGTTGTCCGCAGGTCACGTTGTTTGGCGAAGCGAATACGGAGCAATACTTTCCAGGCGGCGAGCTCACATCCGCCACCGTCCTCACCGGCCAGGTCGAAGGACGCGCGAGCATGATGGGGATTGAAGCGGACGCCGTCATCGAGGCCTGGATGAATCTGCCGGGACGGAAGTTGCTGTCAGAACCGATATGACGCGGTTGCTCGCGGTCGCGGCTCTCAAGCCCGGCTACTCTCCTCGAGCGCACGAGACAACTGCATGATCAACTTATCTTGCGTGTACGGCTTGCCCAACACGCAGCGGCCCGCGTCGTCTTTACCGTAGCCTCTGGCATACCCCGTCGCGAATACCACGGGTATGCCTCGCGCCTCCAGCGCATCCGCTACGACCGAGCTGCTGTGCCCGTGCAGATTCAGGTCAAGCAGCGCGATGTCGATGGTCTCGCGGTTTGCGAGCTCGAGCGCCTCCTCGACCGTGGTCGCCGGGCCGATCACGATGGCGCCGAACTCCTCGAGCATGTCTCTGGCCGTCATCGCGATCAGAAACTCGTCTTCAACGATGAGAATGCGTTTGCCGTCAAGCGCGTTCACTGTCCGCCTCGAATCGTCGATGTTCCTTGCAATGCCACTTCAATCGTGCAGTGGATGCCGGTCGGGTGGAAATCGAGCCGCACGCTGCAGCCCACCTCGCTGCCCAGCGCGCGCTCGATCATCATGAGTCCGAAACCTCGTCGCGCTGGCGGCACGACGGGCGGTCCGCCGCTCTCTCGCCATTCCAATCGAAGTGTCGGCGGGTCGGTATCGGCCGTGCTCCACGAGACTTCGATGGTTCCGGTGTCGTTGGAGAGCGCTCCGTATTTGATGGCGTTGGTACCCAGCTCATGCAATGCCATTGCGATCGCCAGGGCATGGCGGGGTTCGAGCAGGACCGAGTTACCGCGAATCAAACAGCGTTCGTTGGTCGCGCCGGACGCCTCGATCGCGCCGCGCACCAGCGCATCGACGTCGACTCGGTCCCAACTCTGCTGTGCGAGCAAGCCATGCGCGGCACCCAACGCCGCAAGTCGGCCATAGAACGTGGTACGCGCTTCGATCGGAGAGGCGTCTTTGGTAAACGTCTGGTGCGCGATGCCTTGAATGACCGCGAGCGTGTTCTTGACCCGATGATTGAGCTCGTCGATCAGCAACTGTCGATGATTCTCCGCCAGCTTGCGCTCGGTAATGTCGATGCCGGTCGACTGCACTTCCACGCAACGACTGTACGAATCGAACTCGAGCGCGCGATTGGTCCATAGAAACCAGCGCTCGCCATCCTTGGTCCGGATGCGGTTCTCGATGCGCACTTCCGGCGCGCCCGGACGCAAACTCGCCAGCTTCTGCTGGACGCCGTCCCGATCCTGGGCCGCAACGAATTCCCAGAAGTTCGCTCCGGCCATCTGCTCCGGACTATTGGCTTGGGAACGCGCGTACGCTTCATTGACGAACAGAATCGTCCCGTCGGGACGGAAGCGGCAGACCAGCTCCGACTGGCTTTCCACCACCGCCCGATATCGTTGCTCGCTGTCGCGTAACGCGTGCTCGGCGTTACGCCGCTCGATGAATTGGCCGACCTGGCTGCCGATGGGATGTGACATCGTGAACAGCATCGGCGCGGGCGGACGTACGCGCTCGCCGAGAAATTGGAGCACGCCGAGCCGGTGTCCTCCGAGCAGGATGGGGAATGCAAATGCACTGCGCAGCCCATCTCGAGCGGCCGCCTCGTTCAAGCCGACACGGGGCTCCACGAGCAGATCGGGAACCCAGGCCGGCTCGCCGCTTTTCCACACACGGCTGGCCAGGTTCTCGCCGAACTCCAGGGTCGCGGACTGGCACCATTCGCTCACACTCGGCGCACGAAACGCCCGCACGTGATGGAATTGGAGACAGCGCAAGTTCGCGCCGTCCGCCTCCGCATGCCACAACACGCCGACTTGCCAGTCCCAATTCTCACAAATCGCAGCGAGGATGCGTGTGGCTGCGAGCTCCAGCGTCGGGCACTCCGCGAGCGCCCGAGTGACGGCATCCTTGGTCGCGAGCCGCCGCTCCGCCGTCTTGCGCTCTGAGATGTCGATGAACGTAACCACCGTTCCCGCGATGCTGCCGTCGGGCTTCCGATAAGGTGTCACGCGACGGATGAAAGTCTGGCCGCCTTGCAACGTCACCTCGGCCTCCAGCGGTGCTTCCGCGAGTGCCACTTGTTCCGAATCAGGCAGGGGCGGCGCCGACACGAAGTTGTGCGTCTGGTGGTACAGAGGGCGTCCGATGTCGCCCGGCAAAAGGTTGTAGAGCCGCGAGGCGGCCGGCGTGAAGTTACGGATCGCGCCGCTCTCATCCAGGAATATGGTGGCGATTTCGGTCGAGTGCAGCAGGTTCAGCAGATCGGCGTTCGATTCTTCGAGCGCGCGCTTGGCGGTCTCGACTTCCTCCTTGGAGGTTTCGAGCTCTTCGTTGGCCGACTGCAGCTCCTCGTTCATCGACAGGAGCTCCTCGTTGGAGGACTTCAACTCCTCGTTGGCGGCCTCCAGGTCCTGCACCGCCCGCTCGAGCTCCTCGCGCGTGCGGAGCAGCTCCGCTTCGAGCAGCTCCACCATCCGCTCGCTGTCGCCGGAAGTCGTGGTCGAGGTGCCCTCGCGTGCGTCGGCCGCACCAAGGTCGCTGAACACGACCATATAAGTGCCGTCGTTCTCTCCCAATGCAGGCATGGGCTGCACGGTGATGCGAACGCGGCGGCGGCCGCTCTCGGCTTGCAGAATCAGGCCTTCGAAGTGAGCGGTGCGCTTGGTCTTCAGCGCCTTGGTCCAGGCGCCTCTCAGACCCGCCCGCAAACCACCGCGCGTCATGCGGACGATGTGATTGACGTAGCGCCCCTCCGGAGGCTGCAAAAACGAATCGGCTTTGCCGGACAGATAAATGATCTGCCCCTCCTCGTGCGCGATGGCAAACGCCGGCGCGAACTCGTCCAGCAAAATACGCTGCGCGATACGGCCGATGTCGGCCGGGTCCTCGCTGACCATCGATTGCCAACTGCTGTGGCCGCCACCGAACACGCGTGGCACGGTGGCGTTGGGAACCGCGGTTTCCTTACGCTGAGCGATCCGGCTGCGACCGTCGACGACGCGGAACAGCTCGGGATGGCCCGAGCTCGCCTCCGAAGAGCCGAGAAACAAATAACCACCCTCGCGCAATGCATAGTGAAACACGCTCATCAGCTTCTTCTGCAGCGGCGCGCTCAGATAGATGAGCAGATTCCGGCACGAGATCAGATCGATGCGCGAGAACGGCGGATCCACGATCAGATTGTGGGGCGAAAACACGACCAGCTGCCGCAGCTCCTTGGTGACGCGATAGCGGCGCCCGACCCGCTCGAAGAATCGCTCCAGCCGCTCGGGGCCGACTTCATCGGCGATGTTTCCCGGATAAATGCCTCGGCGCGCCGCGGACAACGCACGCTCATCCAGATCGGTGGCAAACACCTGCACTTCCTGGTGCGAGCCGCTCGCCTGCTTCACTTCGTGCGCCAGCATCGCGAGGGAATAAGCTTCCTGGCCGCTGCCGCAGCCGGCGACCCAGATGCGGACCACGCCGGCTCGATTGGCGCCGATGAGCTTGCTCAGCACCTTCTCTTTCAAGGACTCGAAAGCATCCGGATCGCGAAAGAACGCCGTGACGCCGATCAGCAGGTCGCGCGTCAACAAGCGCGCCTCTTCCGGCTGCTTTTCCAGGCAGTCGATGTAATCGCGCGCGGTCCGGAGGCGCAGCACGCCCATCCGCCGCACGATGCGTCGGAACAGAGTGCTTTCCTTGTAATGCCTGAAGTCCAGACCGGTCGCCTGTCGGACCACGTCGCAGATTTCGTGCAGCTCCTGCTTGGCGAGCGAACGTAGCGGAGGCTTGGAATCTTCCAGATTCGCGAGATGGTCGCGCACCGCGTCGGCCAGTTCGGCAGGCGAGCCGACCCGGTCGACGACCCCCATCGCGACCGCCGAGCGGGGCATCGTGTCGTATTCCGCGCTCTCCTGGTTCTGAGCCATCGTGAAGCCGCCGGAGTTGGCCACGGACACCAGGCCCTGCGTACCGTCATCGCCATTTCCGGAGAAGACGATGCCGATGCTCCTCCGGCCAAAGCGCGTGCCCAACGAATTCAGGAAATGATCGATCGTGCGCAGTTGAACAGCGCGGGCCCGCGCGGGCCGGATCGTGAACGCCCCCGCCTCGATGCCCACCAGCGATTGGGCGGGCGCGACGTACAAATGCCCGGGGGCGATCCGCATGCCGTGCTCGCAAGCGACGACCGGATAAGGAGAGAAGCTGGCGAGCACGTTCAGGTAGGTCGGATCGGCGCCCGAGTGATGCTGTACGACCACGAACGAGATGCCCCGGACGGCGCCGAAATGCGTGAAGAACTCACGTACGGCGCTCAGTCCTCCGGCCGATAATCCGATGCCGCATAACGCGAAGCTTTGCGCTCCCTCTTCTGCTGAAGCGGCTCGTTGCGTTCCGATGGTGTCAGGCATGTCCGGATCGATGGGCGTAGTAATTTTGCAGCCTCGCAGGCGCAGGCCAGAGTCCCCGTGCTACGCACAAGTATAGCGGCTTTACGTGGCGAGGCCGGCACCTCGAGGAGGCGCAATCTAACTTTTGTAGGCCTTACCCTACGCAGCTCACGACCGGCTCAGTGTACGGCATTGACGGCATAACGAGGCGCCTGACCGTCAAGCACACGCACCGCCTCCTCGGCGGCGATTCGCCGCACCGTCCCTATGGACTCTTCGGAGTAATAAGCCGCATGCGGGGTGATGATCACGTTCGACAGCTGAAAGAGCGGGTTCGTTGCACGGAACTCGCGCTGCTTGGCCGGCTCTTCCTCGATATCGTCCAGGGCAGCGCCCGCAATCCAGCCCTGCGATAGCGCGGCATGGAGCGCCGCGTCCTCCACTATCGGACCGCGAGCTGTATTGATGATCAAAGCGGTCTTCTTCATCCGTCGTAGCGTGCGCTCGTTCAAGAGATGATGAGTCTCGGCGGTCAGCGGTGCCTGGATGACCAGAAAATCGCTGCCTTCGAGGAGCGTGTCGAAAGAGACGGGACGGACACCCTGCGAACGGATCGAGGCTGCATCGATGAACGGATCGTGCGTCCAGATCTCGACTCCAAACGCTCGCGCGCGCTCGGCGATGCCCCGCGCTATCGCGCCGAAGGACAGCAAGCCGAACACTCGTCCTCGCAAACGCCGGATCGGTTGCCCCGTTTGCCAGCGCCATTCGTCCCGATGCGTCGCTTGATCGTATTGGCAGATCTTGCGGGCGGCGGCGAGCCAGAGCGCGATGGCGTGATCGGCGACTTCGTCCGCGCACCACTCGTTTGGAGCGTTCGTTACCTGGATGTTCCTCCGGGTCGCCGCATCCACATCCACGATGTCGACCCCGGTGCCGTACCGCGCGATGACCCGGCAGTGGGTAAACGCATCGATGGCTCGAGCGCCGATGTTCGCGTATTGCGCCAGGATGCCGTCGACGTCGCGTCCGACGCGTATGACGTCGTCTTCGCTCTTGCACTGTTCGGCGCGCAACTCGAATCCCGCGCCTTCGATGATGGAACGTTCGATCTCGACGTCCCCGAAATCGTAATCGGCGATGAGGATGGTGCCTGATGCGCTCATGAGGCTACTCCGAGTCAATGTGAATCGCGGGGCACGGCCTCGACGCGTCCGATCTCCCGATACTTGATGGCGAGTTCGAGACAGCCGCCGCGATCGAGCTGACCGACGCTGGCGCGATAGATCTCTTCCCAGGGAGTAGAGGTTCGAGGCACTGCGCGGGGCAATTCGCTGTCGGCAGCGAGGTCCTTGCGACGCTCGCGGATCTCTTCATCGGAAATCAGCACGTCGACGCGTCCTTTACCGAGGTCGACGCGAACGCGGTCTCCCGTTCGCAGAATAGCGAGATTGCCGCCGACCGCCGCCTCGGGGCTCGCGTTCACGATCGACGGCGCATCGGCGGTGCCGCTTTGACGACCATCGCCCAAAGTAGGCAACGCCATGATGCCGCGTTTGATCAACGCCGCTGGCGGCTGCATATTCACCACCTCGGCCGAGCCGGGATAAGCGACGCAGCCCGTGTAACGCATCACCAGCAGACAACTTTCATCGATATCCAGAGCGGGATCGTCAATTCGAGCGTGATAGTCCTCCGGACCGTCGAACACGATCGCGCGGCAGACGAACGCCATCGGATCTTCCGGATTCGAAAGATAACGGTTGGTGAACTCGGCGCCGATTGCGGACAATTTCATCACGGCGGAATCGAACAGATTGCCGCTCAACATTTGCATTCCGCCGTGGGCCGCAAGCGGCCGCGCGTACGGCCGAATCACCGCGCGATCGCTCGCCTCGCACCCTGAAACATTCTCCGCAACCGTACGCCCCGAAACAGTGAGGGCCGCGCCATGCAATCGACCGGCTTGCAGCAACTCACACATGACCGCCGGAACGCCGCCGGCCCGATAGAAGTCCTCGCTCAGAAATTCACCCGCGGGCTGCATGTTTACCAGCACCGGGATGTCCGCGCCGAGACGCTGCCAGTCCCGATTTGTGAGTTCGATCCCGGCGTGTCGCGCGATTGCATTCACGTGAATCGGCGCGTTCGTCGAGCCCGCGATGGCCGAAGCCACCACGATCGCATTCTCGAACGCTTCGCGCGTCAGCACCCGCTTCGGCGTGAGATCTTCATGCACTAGCTCGACCGCGCGTCGGCCCGTTTGGTAGGCCATTTGCGCACGCTCGCGGTACGGGGCAGGAATGATTCCGCAGCCGGGCAAAGACATGCCGAGCGCCTCTGCCACTGAGTTCATGGTGCTCGCGGTGCCCATGGTGTTGCAGTGGCCGACGCTAGGCGCGGATGAGGCGACACGGTCCATGAACTCCGCGTAGTCGATTCGACCCTCGGCCAGCAGCCGCTTCGATTGCCAGATCACTGTTCCCGAGCCGGCGCGCTTGCCTTCGTAGTAACCGTTCAACATCGGCCCGCCGGAGAGCACGATGGCTGGCAGGTTGACGGTCGCCGCCGCACACAGCGACGAAGGCACCGTCTTGTCACATCCGGTCGTCAGCACGACGCCATCGAGAGGATATCCGTACAACACCTCGACCAGCCCCAGGTACGCGAGGTTGCGATCCAACGCCGCGGTCGGACGCCGTCCGGTTTCCTGCAAGGGATGAACGGGAAATTCAAAGGCGATGCCGCCAGCATCGCGAATGCCTTCGCGCACGCGCGCCGCGAGCGCCACGAGGTGGCGGTTGCAGGGAACCAGATCGTTGCCGCTCTGGGCGATGCCGATGATGGGACGGCCGCTCTGCAATTCGTGGCGCGTCAGTCCATAGTTCAAGAAGCGCTCGAGATACAGCGCCGTCATGGCTGGGTTTTCGGAGTTGTCCCACCACACCTGACTACGAAGCCGACGGCCTACAGCGCTCGATTGCACGGCAACTCCGATTCACACTTGCCTGGATGCTCACTCGCATCCCGCCTCGCCGCCTAGTTGCCCCGTGGGCCTAGGTAATCGGTGATGGTGCGAGCAGCGACGGTCATGCAGTAGCCTGCCCGCGAACATTCGATCGCCGCCGGATTGGAGGCCAGAGAATGCAAGCCCTCGCAGTCCTTCCTCGAGAGCGCAAGCTCGAGATCATCGACGTGCCCAAGCCGAGCCTGCGGGCGCCGACCGAGGTTCTGTTGAAAGTGCGCGAAGTCGGTCTTTGCGGCACGGATCGCGAGATCGGCTCTTTCGAGTACGGTGAGCCGCCCGCAGATTCGCGCTATCTCGTGCTCGGACATGAATCTCTCGCGGAAGTGATCGAAGTCGGATCCGCTGTACGCACTTTGCAACCGGGCGATCTCGTCGTTGCTTTGGTTCGTCGTCCCTGCCCGCACCCCGAGTGCCTGCCGTGCCGGGCGGATCGCTCCGACTTCTGCCACACCGGCGATTTCACCGAGCGCGGTATCAAACAGGCGCATGGCTTTCTCACCGACTACGCTGTCGATGACGAGCGCTTTCTAGTGAAGGTCCCACAGCAGCTGTCCGAGGTTGCCGTGCTGATCGAGCCGCTGACAGTGATCGCCAAGGCGCTCTCCCAGGCACACGCCATCTTTGACAGGCTGCCCTACGAGGGCGGACCTCAACGCGGCCTCATTCTCGGCGCGGGTCCCATCGGCCTGCTCGGCGCGATGGCCTCGATCGCCGATGGCCTGGAGACCGTGGTGTATTCGAGAGGACCGGAAGATGGCGAACGTGCGAAGTTCGTGCGTCGCTTCGGTGCTGACTTCGTCTCGGCCGATTCGCAACCGCTCGAGTCGCTGGCCGATCGCACCGGCGAGTTCAAGTTGATTCTGGAGGCCGTTGGCGTCGCGTCGGTCATGATGGGCGCGCCGCGCGTTCTGCAGGCAAACGGTGTCGCCATCCTGACCGGCATCCCCGCCGAAGGCGCCACCGTGCAGAGAGATATCGGCCGCCTGCTGCGCGATATGGTCCTCAAAAATCAGGTCGTGTTTGGAACAGTCAACGCGGCCCGCAAGGACTACGTAGGTGCCATCGATCAGCTCGAACGCTTCATGACGCTGTTCCCGAACAGCGTGCGTCAGCTGATCACCGAGCGCGTACCGCTCAGCAAGGCCGCCGACGTATTGCTTCATGCCGGCGGAATCAAGAGCGTGGTGCGGATCGATCAGTCGCTGCCGGCATGAGAGCAACCATGGGCGCTGCCGTCGAAGACTATGGCGTGATCGGCGATTGCGAGAGCGTCGCGCTGGTGAATCGCAACGGGTCCATCGACTGGCTCTGCTGGCCTCGTTTCGACTCCGCCGCTTGTTTCGCGGCCCTGTTGGGAACACCGGCGAACGGACGCTGGCTGCTCGCGCCCGCGTCCGAACTGAAGAGCACGCGTCGAGAGTATCGAGCTCATACGCTCATTCTCGAGACTCGCTTCGAAACCGCGGAAGGCGAAGTGACCGTGATCGATTTCATGCCGCCTCGCAATGGTCACTCGGAGCTGATTCGCATCGTTCGCGGCGAGAGCGGTCAGGTTCCGATGCAGATGGAGTTGACGATCCGCTTGGACTACGGATTGTCCGTGCCGTGGCTGAGCTCGATCGGCGAGAGCCTGATACAGGCCATCGTCGGTCCGGATCTCATCGTCATCAACGGCGGCGTCCCGCTCACTCATTCCGACGGCACCGTGACGGCGAACTTCAGCGTTCGCTCCGGTGAAACGGTGCCCTTCGTCATCATGCATGGTCTCTCTCATCATCCGACCCCCTGGCCCATCAGCGCCAGCGCCGCGCTGGCGCAAACGGAACGGTTCTGGTTGGACTGGGTGAGCCAATGCAAATATCGGGGCCCCTCGGCGGACGCGGTCGAGCGTTCGCTCATCGTGCTCAAGGCGCTGACTTACGCGCCGACCGGAGGCATCGTCGCCGCACCGACGACATCGCTGCCCGAGGAAATCGGTGGCGAGCGCAACTGGGACTATCGTTATTGCTGGTTGCGGGATGCGACGTTCACCCTGCTCGCGTTCATGAACGCGGGCTTTCAAGAAGAAGCTGTCGCATGGCGCGATTGGCTGATGCGCGCCGTCGCCGGCGAAGCGTCGCAAGATCAGATCATGTACGGAATCGCGGGCGAGCGGCGCCTGCCCGAGTGGGAAGTTTCGTGGTTGCCCGGCTACGAAAATTCCAGGCCGGTACGTGTCGGCAACGCCGCTGTCGCTCAGTTGCAGCTCGATATCTACGGCGAGGTGGCCGATGCGTTACATCAGGCGCGGAAAACCGGCCTCAGCGCACCCGAGCAAAGTGCCGCCATCGAGCGCGAATGGATCGAATATCTGGCGCGGATCTGGATGGAGCCCGACGAGGGCATCTGGGAGGTGCGCAGCGAACGGCAGCAGTTCACGCACTCGAAAGTCATGGCGTGGGTGGCCGTCGACCGCGCCATCAAGGATTTCGAGCGTTATAACCTGCCCGGCCCGCTCGATCGCTGGCGGGCTTTGCGCGAGCAGATCCACGCGCACGTTTGTGAGCACGGTTTCAATCCCAGCGTGGGCACGTTCGTGCAAACGTTCGGCTCCACCGCGCTCGATGCCAGCCTGTTGCTCATCCCGCTGCTCGGCTTCCTGCCCGCCTCCGACCCGCGAGTGGTCGCGACCATCGAAGCCATCGAGCGCAAACTGACGGTCGACGGATTTGTATTGCGCTATGACCTGGACAAATCCGACGATGGCCTCACCGGGCACGAAGGAACGTTCTTTCTGTGCAGCTTCTGGCTGGTCGACTGCCTGGTCATGCTGGGCAGGCGCGAGGACGCGCAACGTCTGTTCGACCGGCTGTTGAGCGTGCGCAGCGATCTGGGTTTGCTGGCGGAGGAATATGATCCCGCCGATCGCCGACAACTGGGGAACTTTCCCCAGGCGTTCTCGCATATCGGGCTGGTCAATTCGGCGGTCAATTTGAGCCGCGCCATCTGCCCGGTGACTCAGCGCACCGATACGGAGCCCGTACCGGGCGGGGTATGAGCCACGCGGCAGGCTAGCTCTGCGGGACGACCGCGACGTCGCACTCGGCACATTCCAGAACCCTTCGGGTCACGCTGCCGAGAATGTGTTCCGATAGCCAGGATCTGCCTTGCTTTCCCATCACGATCAGCGTGCATTGACTCGCAGCCGCGCGCTCGACGATATCGATCCGTGCGTCGCCCTCCTGCACTTTGCAGAACACAGGCTGAACGAGCACGCCGGCCGTCAGCGCGGCCATGCTGGCATTCGCCTCTTGCTGAAGTTCAGTACAGTAAGCGGCGATGCCCTCCTCGCTGATCCCGGCGCTGCGCAATCTTCCTTTCAGGGAACAATCGAACGCATGGAACACATGTAGCACCGCTCGTGGCGCCAGGATGGACGCGAACTGCAGTGCCGATGCGGAATACTCCGAAAAGTCCACCGGCACCAGCACATGCTCGTAAGGGATCTGCGGATCCTGTTTCACCACCAGCATGGGACATTCGATCCGCCGTGCGATGCGCTCGGCGGTGGAACCGAGAATGAAATCACGCAGCGGATTCACGCCGCGGGGTCCAAACACCAGCAGGTCGGTATTCGCGCTGACCGCGAGAATCTCGTCCATCACTCGCCCCTCACGCAGCCAGCGATCATTGACCACACCGCCGGCGGCCACTACATCGTCGGCGAGCGAATCGAGAGCTCGTTGCGCCTCGGTCCGCAGCGGCTGTTCCACCTCGACTTCCCTCGAGCGACGCATTAGCGACTGTGCGGTCGAGCTGTCGACAACGTGTAAGAGATGTAAGGCAGCCCCGTGCTCTTTTGCCAGCGCGCCGGCACGCCTCGCAGCTCGATGGGCCGAGAAGGAAAAATCGCTGGCCGCGACCAGCGTTCGAATCGGGGTAATCATGGCTCGCTCCTGCCGAAGCATCGATTTGTAGGCGGGAACGGCGCGACGGGAATCATGGTTTGCCGAAGCGCGGAACCTTTTCCCCCAGCTTCGATTCCACGCTGCATGAATCCCCATCCGAGCTAGCGTCGAGGCGGACATCATGGCGACCATGCAGGCGGTGTGCATTCATTCGTTCGGCGGTCCTGAAGTACTTCAGCTCGAAGAGGTACCGCGCCCGGAGCCGGAGCGCGATGAAGTGCTGGTTCGGATCAAAGCGGCCAGCGTCAACCCGATCGACTACAAGATTCGCTCCGGTGCGTTCGCCAAACCCGAGCAATTGCCGATGGTGCTCGGCCGGGATATGTCCGGCACGATCGCTCGCTGCGGCACGCAGGTGCAGGACTGGGAGGCCGGCGACGATGTGTTCGCGCTGCTGCCGGGCAATCGCCATGCATACGCGGAGTACGTCACGATCAAGGCGAGTGACGCTGTGCCCAAACCGCAGGCCGTCGATCACGAGCACGCCGCGGCGGCACCGCTCGCTGCGCTGACCGCATGGCAAGGGCTGTTCGATCAAGGCGCCCTGCAACGCGGACAGCATGTACTGATTCACGGCGCAGCCGGCGGCGTCGGCCATTTTGCCGTTCAGTTCGCGAAGGTGGCCGGCGCGAAAGTGACCGCGGTCGGCTCAAAAGAGGATGCGGAATTTCTGCGCGAACTCGGTGCCGACGAGATCGTCGATTACAAATCGGAGCGCTTCGAAGACCGCGTTCGCGACGTCGACCTGGTGCTCGATCTGATCGGCGGTGAAACCCGGGATCGCTCCTGGGCGGTGTTGAAATCCGGCGGGACGCTGGTCTCGACGCTCGGCCAACCCTCGAAAGACAAAGCACAAGCACGGAATGCAACCGGCAAGGGCTATATGGCGCAGCCCAATCCCCAGCAGCTCAGCGAGATTGCGCGACTGATCGACGAAGGCAAGGTTCGCCCGTACGTGCAAGCGGTCTATCCGATGCAAAAAGTCGCCGAAGCACAAACACATCTCGAGCGTGAGCACGCTCGAGGTAAAACGGTATTGAGCGCGTTGTAATCTATCCCGCCACTTTTTGCTTATGGAGCCGGCGTCGGCGCGGCGGGTATGCTGCTGCCGAACCCTTTTGATTCCTCCGCTCGGAGGTCTCCCCGTGAATCTCGGATTCGAGACGTGCGGTAACGCAACGCTCGTCGTGTATGACAGTGGCCGGCCCGTGCTCGTCACCGACCCTTGGATCGAAGGCGCACAGTACTTCGGATCCTGGGTACTGCCGTATCGCTTCACCGCCCAGCAGCTGGAAGCGTTCGCATCGACGAGCCATGTGTGGCTTTCACACGGCCATCCGGATCATCTCAACCTCGAATCCCTGGCGACGTTTCGAAACAAAACGCTGCTGGTGCCGCATCACCATGGCGGGCGCATTCTCCGGGATCTGAACGCGGCCGGTTACGCTGCTCATGAGCTCGAAGACAACCGCTGGCTGCAGATCTCACCCCGAGTCCGGATTCTGTGCTTCGCCGATTGGAACCAGGATGCCGCGCTGCTGATCGCGTTGGGCGAAGACTGCCTGGTCATCAATCTCAACGACGGCTCCGCGCTCGGAACCAGGGCGAAACTGCTGGCTCAGGCGAAGCCCTTCAAACGTCGGTTCGTGTTCAATCTGTTCAGCTACGGCACGGCCGACATGATCAACTTCTTCACCGAAGACGGCCAACGGATCGAACCGCTGCAGGGCGAGAAAAAACCTTTGGGATACGCCTATACGGCGCTGCTGAAGAGTTGGGACGGCACGCACACCGCCCCGTTCTCCTGTCACCACGTGTTCGGGCGGACCGACTCGCGCTGGGCTGCCGATTATGAAACCCCGATCGAGGCTCACGGGGAATGTTTCAAACGCGATCGCGGAGTGTTCATTCCCGGCTACTTCTCATACGAGGTCAGCGCCGATCGCATCACCGAGACTCCGATGGAGCCGCTGCCCAGAGTCTTCCGCGAGCCCGCCGAGTTCGGCGACAACTGGTCGGACCCGCTCGAGCAAGAGGACGTCCACGCGGTACGCGGGTACTTCCGGAAGTTCGAGCATCTCCGGCAGAAGTTTCAGTTCATCAACGTGCGGGTGGGCGGTCAGGACCATTTCGTGGATCTGGGCGGTCCGAAAGACCGTGGCATCACCTTCGAAGCACCCCGCCACTCCTTCATGACCGCGATCCGGTACGAAATATTCGACGACCTGCTGATCGGCAATTTCATGAAGACCGTGCTCCACGGCGGCGTGAGCAAGCTCTACCCCGACTTCACGCCCTATGTCGCCAAGTATGGCGATAACGGGCGGGCCTTCAGCGACAGCGAGCTCCAGGACTATTTTCGGAGCTACCGCAAAGCTTCCGGCTTTCAGGGCTGGCTCGACCAGGTGCGCGTGAGCTCCTCACGCAAGCTGCGCCGGAAGGTTCTCGCCAAGTTCAACTCCGCGAGCCCCGCTCTCTACCGGATGGCGCGTCACGGTTACAGACGTTTCCTCGCCTGAGGAGCTAATTCGTCCGCGTCACCCTGATCATTCGCGGCATACCGTTCACATACATTCGGTAGCCACCGAGCGCTCCCCGTTCGATGCGGGCTGGGTAGCTCTTGCCTGGATCGAGACGCAGCTCGCGCGGGGTGCTCTCGGTCGCCTTCCAGACCTGACCGTCGGCCATCCGAAACACTCCCATCCCATCGAATCCGTAGCTCACATTCTCGATCTGTACGCTCGCCTCGTCGACGGTGTTCTGCGGGCGTTTGGCCCGGACTTGCTCGGCGCCGAGGCCGGCCTGCGCCCGCTCGTGAGGTGCGGCGACCGCTGCGCGCAGCTCCCGTTCGAGACAGGCGATATGCTCGGGCGGGTTGTCGGCATGCCTGGCCCGACAATCGGCAATCGCAGTGCCAGGATCCGCCGCCGAGTGCGCCAGGACGGAGTAGAGCAGAATGCATTGAGCAAGGACACAGCGAGTCAAAGAGTTCGATCTCATGTTTGCAGGCGTCGAGCGTTAGCGGTCACGGCCACAGTTTAGAACGGATCGCAGGATTTTGCGTCATGCAGCAACGGCCGTACCCAAAGCGACGGTTGTGGAGGTCATGAGGGCTCTATAGACTCTCGCGCGATCGGCGGGCCAACAAAACTAACATCCTCGCGGACCGACCATGATTGACCCTGCGCTCGAAGCGCCGCGGCTGCGTGTCCTCATGTTTCCGAAACATGGCGACAATCCTTATCTGCGCTGCCTGTCGGAAAGTCTCGAACGTCAGGGCGTACGCGTCGACGATTTCAGCTTCATGCAGGCGCTGCGCACACGCTATGACGTTCTGCACCTCCATTGGCCGGATCTGCATCTGCACGCACGTTCCTCATTGCGCACCGTTGTGAAGCACGCGCGGCTCGCGTTGCTGTTCCTCTTGTTACGATGGCGCAAGACCCGCATCGTCTGGACGATGCACAACCTGAAACCTCACGAGCCCCACCGGGCGGTGGGCGAACGGTTGTTCCCGCTCTGGTTTCCGCGCCTGTGTACTCATGTTATCGCGCTCACGAAGCATGGCCTGGTCGCCGCGCTCGCGGCTTATCCGCCACTCCGACACAAATGCACGGCCGTCATTCCTCACGGTCACTATCGGGATGCGTATCCGAGCGCGCTACGACGATCGGAGTGCCGGGAGCGATTGGGCCTCGACCACCGCTTCACGTTTCTGTTCCTCGGCAACATTCGCCCGTACAAGAACGTGCCCGTGCTGATCGACGCCTTTCGGCAACTGTCGCACCCCGACGTACGACTGGTAATTGCGGGACAACCAGGTCACACGATGCAAGCTGGCGAGCTTCGGCGCCTGATCGGCGACGACGCACGCATCCGACTGTCGTTGGAGTTTGTTCCGGACGATCGGGTGCCGCTGTACGTCGGCGCCGCCGACCTCATGGTCCTGCCATTTCAGAGCATCCTCAATTCCGGCAGCGTGTTTCTTGCGCTGTCGTTCAATCGCCCGGTACTCGCACCGAATCTGGGCTCGCTACCGGAGATTCAAACGCATGTCGGCGCGCGCTGGCTGACGCTCTATGACGGCCAGCTGACCGCGGAACATTTGTCACAGGCGATGCGGTCGGCAACGATCGACGAGCACGAAACCACCGATCTCAGCGCCTACGACTGGAGCGGGATCGGCCAGCGCACCGTGGATTTTTATCTCTCGCCGCGCCGCGCGACCAACCCCAATCGAACCGATCCGTTGGCCTCAGCGTGACCACTCGGGCGCGAGCAGGCGCCGCTTGCCATCCGCGGATCGCATTAGAACAGGCTCGCCCAGATCTTCGCGATCCCACAACTCACAAGTCACTTCGCGATGCCGCTGATCGAGCGCTTCGCAATAGTTCGTGTACATGCACACGCGCACTTCTGCCCCGCGCCCGCTCAGCACTTTGGTGAACCAGTCGGGATCGGCCAGTGCCTGCCGGGCGAACCCGACGACATCGGCTTGATCCGACGCGAGCACCGCTTCGGCCTGATCGAAATGATGAATGCCGCCTGCCGTGACCAGCGGCGTCGAACATCCGGCGGCTCGCATTGCTGCCCGAATCAGCTTCGAGGGCTGGAGATTGCGTCCGAACGGCCCGATCGCATCGGAGTAGTACGAGGGCATGCACTCATAGCCGCTCCTGCCTGTATATGGATAGGCGGCCTCGCCGACCTTGGGCTGTTTCGCATCATCGAACTTGCCGCCGCGAGAGACGGAGACGAAATCCATGCCCGCCTTTGCGAACTGAACCGCGTACCACACCGCGTCTTCGATGCTACTTCCGCCCTCGATGCACTCTTCCGCAAGGAAGCGGCAACCGACGGCGAAGTCATTCTTCACAGACGCGCGAACAGCGGAGAAAACTTCCAGCGGCAGACGAACGCGCGCCTCGCGCGAGCCGCCGTATCCATCCGTTCTGGTGTTGGTCGCCGAAAGGAATGAAGCCATCGTATAGGCGTGGGCATAGTGCAGCTCGACGCCGTCCAGACCGGCCGCTTCAGCGCGGGCGGCAGCATCGGAAAAAAGCTTCGGCAAGCTTTGCGGCAAGTTGGCGATATGTTCGAGATCTACATCGGTCACACGCTCGCGATAGCCGCGTTCGAGCGATTCCAGTTCGCGGGCCGTCAACACGGTACGAAGTGTTTCTTCATCGAGCGCAGCCAGACGCTCTCGCACGGCCGCTTCCGGCGCATCCAGCATGCCCAGCTTCTCGCGGTGCTCAGGCGAGATTCGCAGTAGTCGATCGAAATATTTGCCGCGCTCCGGCCGCCGCCGCATGGCGAGGAAGTCGATCAGTTGAATCAACAGCCGCGTATGGCCGTCGCTGGCGCGTCGAACCACGTCCGCCAGCCGGCGAATGCCGGGAATGAATCGGTCGTCGCCGATGCGTAACAACGGGCCACTCGGCACGTCGCGAATACCGGTCGCTTCGATGACGATCGCACCCGGACGCCCGCGCGCGAAGCGCTCGTACCAGGCCAAAACATTCGGCGAGACGAAACCGTCATCGGTGGCGCGCCAGGGCACCATCGCAGGCACCCAGGTTCGTTGCTCCAGGTGCAGCGGTCCGAGCTGCGCCGGACTGAACAAACGGGACTGCGCTGCTCGCTGAGCGCTCGGCCAGGGACCGGAGATCGGTTGATGACGGATTCTTTCCGGCGGCCTCCACATCGACATCACTTCGGTCCGTCAACGGGCGTAGGGAATGACCGCGGTCGCTTCGATCTCCACTTTGGCCTGCGCTTCCATCAGCGCGACCACCTGCACGACCGCCATCGCCGGGAAGTTTCGACCGAGCACTTCGCGATAGGCCGCGCCGATCTGAGCCAGCTCGGCGTAATACTCGTCCCGACTGGTCACATACCAGGTGAGACGCACGATGTGCTCCGGCCCGGCGCCGGCTTCTTTCAACACAGCGACGATATTTTTCAGAGTCTGGCGGACCTGGCCCGCCATGCCTTCGGCGAAGCGCTGCTGCTCATCCCAACCGACCTGTCCCGCCACGAACACCTGGCGGCCTTCCGCCACGATACCGTTGGCATAGCCCTTCGGACGCGGCCAGCCGGCGGGTTGCAGTACTTGGAGGGTCATTTCAAAACCTCGCGGGCAATGATCAGCTTCTGTACCTCCGTCGCACCTTCGTAGATGCGTAAGGCACGAATGTCACGATACAAACGTTCGACAACCGCGCCATGCACGACGCCGCGTCCGCCGAACATCTGTACGGCGCGATCGATCACTGTTTGCGCACTCTCGGTGGCGGTCATCTTTGCCATCGCCGCGCTCCTGGTCACAGGCTGGCCGGTGTCACGTTGCCAGGCAGCTCGATATGTCAACAACGCGGCGGCGTCGATCGCAGTGGCCATCTCGGCAATGGCCGCTTGAGTCAGCTGAAAATCAGCGAGTGTCTTGCCGAACATCTGACGCTGCCGCGAATAAGCAATTGCTTCATCCAACGCGCGACGCGCGAAGCCCAAGGCCGCGGCTGCTACCGACGCACGAAAGATATCCAGCGTGCGCATGGCAATCTTGAATCCTTCGCCCTCGGCCCCGATACGCCGTGTCGCTGGAATACGGCATTCGTTGAATCGCAACGTGCCCAGCGGGTGCGGAGCGATCACGTCGATGCGCCGCTCGACACTGAAGCCTGGATCGTCGGGCTCGACCAGAAATGCACTGATGCCTTGCGCGCCGATGGTGCCGTCGACTCGCTTCTGACCCGGCGTGGTCCGAGCGAACACGCAATAGATGTTTGCAATGCCGCCGTTCGAGATCCAGGTCTTGGTCCCATTCAACACATAGTGGTCGCCATCGAGGCGCGCCGATGTCTGCATGGCTGCAACGTCCGAACCTGCATCCGGCTCGGACAGCGCGAATGCTGAGATTGCCTCGCCGTTGGCCACTTTCGGCAGGTACCGCCCCTGCAGGCTCGCATCGCCGGCGATTGAGAGCGAACCGCTGCCCAAGCCCTGCATCGCGAACGCGAAGTCCGCGAGGCCGTCGTGATAGGCGAGCGTTTCCCGGATCAAACAAATCGCGCGGGCATCGAATTCTTCGAGTGCACCGCCCTGATCGGCTCGGACACAGTAGCGCGTGATGCCGGCCTTACCGAGTGCCGTAACGAACTTGCGCGCTTGGGCATCGACTTCGGCGCGCGACTCGCCATGCGTGTCGTCGGCGAGATGTTCGGCGCTCCAGGTCGTGACCAGATCGGCCAGCGTCCGATGCTCGGGACCGAAGAATGGCCAGCTCAGTCGTTCGCTCAGATCGATGCACGTGTTCATTTGCCGACGAACTCCGGCTTGCGCTTGGCCGCGAAGGCATCGAACGCGCGACGGAAATCTTCGGTCTGCATACAGATGGCCTGCGCCTGGGCCTCAGCTTCCAACGCCTGCTCGATGCTCATATTCCATTCCTGGTTGAGCATGTTCTTGGTCATGCTGTGCGCGAACATCGGACCGGTGGCGAGACTGCGCGCGAGTCGCGTCGCTTCCGGCAGCAGTTGTTCGGCGGCGACGAGCTGATTGAAAAAGCCCCACCGTTCGCCTTCTTCCGCCGTCATCGGGCGGCCGGTGAACATCAACTCCGCCGCCCGGCCCTGCCCGATCAAGCGCGGCAGGATGGCGCACGCGCCCATGTCACAACCCGCGAGACCGACGCGTGTGAACAGAAATGCGGTCTTCGCTCGAGGCGTGCCGATGCGCATGTCCGACACCATGGCGATGATTGCACCGGCGCCCGCGCAGATGCCGTCCACCGCAGAGATCACGACTTGCGGGCAAGCGCGAATCGCTTTGACCAGATCGCCCGTCATGCGCGTAAACGTCAGCAGCTCGGGCATGGTCATGCGGGTGAGCGGGCCGATGATGTCGTGCACGTCGCCGCCGGAACAGAAGTTGTCACCGGCGCCGTCGATGACGATGACGCGGATGTTCCGGTCGTAGACCAGGTTGCGGAACAGATCGCGCAGCTCGGCGTATGAATCGAAGGTCAGCGGGTTCTTGCGCTCGGGAATGTTCAGCGTCACGTAGCCGACGCCCTGCTCCACCCGCCACAGGAAATGTTCGGCCCGGTAGTCGGACACATCGAGTTGAGTGAAGCTCATACGCCCTCGCCATCGCGCCGGCACGCCGGCGCGAACTGTTACATGACTTCGCCGCCGGCCACCGCGATGCTCTGACCGGTGACGCTTTCGCTGCCCGGCAAACACAGCCAGGCGACCGCATTCGCCACTTCCTCGCACCGGATCAAACGACGTTGCGGATTGTTGGCGACCAACACCGCCATCGCCTCGCCTTCCGAGCGACCGGTCTTGGCCTGGATGTTACCGATGGTCTCGCGCACGATGTCTGTATCGGTGTAACCGGGACAGACCGCATTCACCGTGATATTCCGGCTCGCGACTTCGAGCGCAACCGAACGAGTGAGACCGATCACGCCGTGTTTGGCCGCGCTATATGCCGAGACGTAGGGATACCCTTTCAGGCCCGCGGTGCTCGCCACATTCACGATGCGGCCGAAGTTTCGTTCCAACATCGATGGCAGGACCAGGCGCATGCCGTTGTACGTGCCGGTGAGATTCACCGCCAACATCGAGCTCCAGAGCGCATCGTCCATCTTGTGCAACGGCGCGCTCGTGGCCTGGCCGGCGTTGTTCACCAGGATATCGATCGGCCCGAAATGATTGTCTGCATCCTGGAGGGCCGCGCGCATCTGATCGGCATTGCCGACATCGGCGGCCACTGCGTAACAATCTTTCCGACTCAGCTTGCCGGCGGCAGCGACGACACTCGTCGGTTGCCGACCGAGCAACGTAACGCGTGCCCCTTCACTCAACAGCCGCTGCGCGATAACAAGACCGATGCCTCGGCTCGCCCCGGTGACTAGCGCGTGCCTACCCGATAGAAGTTGTTGGTTCGCGCTCACAGGACACCCATCCGCGTCGGGACGCAATCATAGTACGAGCGATAAATTTTAAGTGTCAACTTTCTTCGCGACCGGCCCCTCCGCATGCAGGCGTTGCCGCTATCGCGCAACTCTTTTAGCATGCGAACAGTCCCTCAAGCGCCATTCCGGAGAGCTGCCCGAGCGGCCGCAATTCATCCATGACGACTCCCACCGCGGCACCCCGCGCCTTCGCCGAAAAACTCGGCGGGGCTCCTCACAGCAAGACCTCGCTGCGATTGTGGCTTCGGCTGCTGAGCTGCTCGATGATCATCGAGCGGCGCGTCCGGACGCGGCTCGAAGAAGAATTCGATACCACACTGCCGCGCTTCGACGTGCTCGCGGCGCTCGAGCGCGAGCCCGATGGCCTCACCATGAGCCAGCTGTCCGCGGCGCTGCTGGTTTCGAACGGAAACGTCACTGGCATCGTCAATCGCCTGATCGAGGAGTTGCTGGTCGTTCGCACGGCCGAATCCGAGGACCGACGCATCGCCACGGTGCGGCTCACTCGCAAAGGTCGCGAGGCGTTCCAACGCATGGCCCGCAAGCACGAAGAGTGGGTCGATCGCATGTTCGCCGGCGTCACCGACGCGCAGATGGAGCAGCTGATGAAGCTGCTCGCCACCGTGCGCCATTCCATCGACGAAAACCCGGTCTGACCCGGCCCTACGACACTCAATTCGAGAACGCCGCGATTCCGGTGATGGCGCGCCCGATGATCAGCGCATGCACGTCGTGAGTGCCTTCGTAGGTGTTCACGACCTCCAGATTCACGAGATGGCGCGCGATGGGAAACTCATCCGAGATTCCGTTGCCACCCAGCATGTCTCGCGCGGTGCGCGCGATGTCCAGCGCCTTGCCACACGAATTGCGTTTGAGGAATGACGTGAGCTCGACGGGCGGATGCCCCTCGTCTTTCAACCGTCCCAGTCGCAGGCAGCCCTGCAGCCCCAGACCGATCTCCGTAGCCATGTCGGCAAGCTTCTTCTGGATGAGCTGATTGGCGGCCAGCGGCCGTCCGAATTGCTTCCGATCCAGCACGTACTGACGAGCGGTCTCGTAACAGGATTCAGCCGCGCCCAGCGCGCCCCACGCGATGCCATAGCGTGCCGAGTTCAAACAAGTGAACGGCCCTTTCAATCCGGTGACGGTGCCGAACATGTTCTCTTCGGGCACCAGCACGTCGTCCATCACGATCTGGCCGGTGATCGACGCGCGCAAACCGACCTTGCCGTGAATGGTTGGAGCGGACAGGCCCTTCCAGCCTTTCTCCAGAATGAAGCCGCGAATCAGGCCGTCTTCGGTCTTGGCCCAGACGACGAACACGTCAGCGATCGGTGCGTTGGTGATCCAGGTCTTGGAACCGGTCAGCCGATAGCCGCCGTCGATCTTGCGCGCGCGCGTGATCATCGAGCCTGGATCCGAGCCGTGATCGGGCTCGGTCAAGCCAAAGCAGCCGATCTTCCTGCCGGCGATCAGATCGGGCAGATACTTGCGCCTGTTGGCTTCGCTGCCGAACTCGTAGATGGGCAGAATGACCAGCGAGGACTGCACGCTCATCATCGAGCGATAGCCCGAGTCGACGCGCTCGATCTCACGAGCGATCAGGCCATAGGAGACATAGTTGAGCCCGGCGCCGCCGTATCGGTCGGGGATGGTCGGGCCAAGCAGCCCGAGCTCGCCCATCTCGCGAAAAATGGCGGGATCGGTCTGCTCGTGTCGGAACGCCTGCTGAGCTCGCGGCAGCAGCTTTTCCTGCGCGTACTCACGCGCGCTGCTGGCTGCCATGCGTTCTTCGTCGCTCAACTGTGCATTCAAGTCGAAAGGATCCTGCCAATTGAATTGCGCCTTCGAGCCGCGCATAGATCGGGTTGCCTCTTTAGTCGTTAGCGTCGAACGTTGTTTGCGAGATCGGCCGCGGCGCGCGCGAGATTGTTCTCATATTGCGCACGGGCCGTACGATACTGCTTCGGCCAGGGCTGAGCGTGGTAGCCGATCTTCGCAGCCTCGTGCATCACGAAGAAGGGATCCGCCAGGTGTGGCCGTGCCACCGCGCACAGGTCGGCGCGCCCGGCGGCAATGATGGAATTCGCATGATCCGCTTCGGAGATCGCGCCGACGGCGATGGTCGGCACGCCGATCTCGTTACGAATCTTGTCGGAGAACGGAGTCTGGAACAGCCGTCCATAGACCGGTTTCTCTTCCTTGACCACTTGACCGGAGGAACAATCGATCAGATCCGCGCCCGCGTCCCGGAACATGCGCGCGAAGATCGCTGCATCTTCCGGCGTATTGCCACCTTCGAACCAGTCGTGCGTCGAAAGGCGCACGGAAATCGGCCGATCCTCGGGCCATGCCGCCCGCACCGCCTGGAACACCTCGAGCGGAAAGCGAGCGCGATTCTCATGACTGCCGCCGTATTCGTCGTCTCGCAGGTTCGTCAATGGCGACAGAAAGCTCGACAAGAGATATCCGTGCGCCGCGTGCAGCTCCAGGATATCGAAGCCGGCATCGGCGGCGCGCCGTGTCGCTGCGACGAAATCGGCGACCACTCGATCCATGTCGTCCCTCGTCATGGCACGAGGCACGACAGAATGCGCCAGATAGGGCAACGCGGATGCGGAGATCAGCGGCCACGCACCTGCGTCCAACGGCTGATCGATGCCTTCCCAAGCCACTTTGGTGGCACCTTTGCGCCCGGCGTGACCGAGCTGCATGCCGATCCTGGCCGGTGTTTCTCGATGCACGTACTGCACGATGCGTCGAAAGGCCGCAGCCTGCTCGTCATTCCACAAACCGAGACACCCCGGAGTGATGCGAGCATCGGCCGACGTACAGGTCATCTCCGGAAAGACCAGCGCCGCGCCACCCATTGCGCGCGCGCCCAAGTGAACCAGATGGAAGTCATTGGGAACGCCGTCCTCGGCCGAATACATCGCCATCGGTGACACCACGATGCGATTGTGCAGCTTGAGTCCGCGCACCTGGTACGGAGTAAACATCGGCGGCGGAATCACGCCGCTCTTGTCGATCTCGACGCCGGCTCGCGCAGCAAACCAGCGTTCATAGTTCTCCAGCCACGCCTTGTCGCGCAGTCGCAGATTTTCGTGGCTGATTCGTTGCGAACGAGTCAGCATGGAATACATGAACTGCTCGGGCTCGAGCTGGTCGGCATACCGGTGGCCGACCACCTCGAACCACTCCATCGCATTACGCGCGGCGTTCTGGATGCGCGCGACATCGACGCGTCGAATCTCTTCATACGCATCGAGCACGGCCGGAATCTTCTCCACTTCGTGACCGGCAATGTCGAACTGACGGGTCAGCTCGATCGCATCGTCGATAGCGAGCTTGGTGCCCGAACCGATCGCGAAATGCGCCGTGTGAGCGCTGTCGCCCATGAGCACCACATGGCTCGTGCCGTTGTAATGACTCCAGCGCTCGCACACCAATCGGTTGAAGTTCAACCATGCCGATCCTCGCAGGTGGCGCGCGTTGGTCATGAGGCGATGACCGCCGAGGGTCTCGGCGAATACGCGTTCACAGAAGGCGATCGACTGGTCCTGATCCGCCTGATCCAGGCCATGAGCCTTGAACGTTTCCTCGGTGGTCTCGACGATGAACGTCGAGGTCCGGTCGTCGAATCGATAGATGTGCGCCTGGAACCAGCCGTGCTTGGTGCGCTGGAAATCGAACGTGAAGGCGTCGAATGTTTTGTCGGTGCCAAGCCAGATGTAACGGTTCGGCCGGACTTGCAGATCGGGCTTGAACGCGTCCGTGTAGCGGTTCCGGATTCTGGAATTCACGCCGTCCGCGGCGATGATCAGATCGGCGTCGGGGAATTCTTCGTCGCTCACGACCTCGCGCTCGAACACCAGCTCGACGCCCACCTCCACGCAGCGATCCTGCAGGATGTTGAGCATCTTCTTGCGGCCGATGCCGACGAAGCCATGGCCGCTGGTGCGCAACTTCCGCCCCTTGAAGACCAGCTCGATGTCGTCCCAATGATTGAACGCATCCTCGATGCTGGCCGCGGTCGGCGGATCCCACTTGCGCATCGATTGCATCGTGGCATCCGAGAACACCACGCCCCAACCGAAGGTGTCGAAGGGACGGTTGCGCTCGACCACCGTGACACGGTGAGCAGGGTGCTTGCGCTTCATCAAAAGCGCGAAGTACAGCCCCGCCGGGCCGCCACCGATGCACACGATTCGCATGGACTTTCCACCTCCGGGCGACCGCTGGAGTCGGGGCCGCGGTCTTCAGAACCGCGGCTAGCATGCGACCACCGACCATAAACTTCAAGCCTAAAATGTTTGGCCGGACGAGCGCCGGGAGGGACTTCGGATGCGCTCTGAATCAGGCTTCCGGCTTCGCGTCCTGCAACAGCGCCGCGCAGTTCTCGTTTTCGGCCAGACCCGGATCGATGAAAGCCACGATCGCAGCGAGCGGCGTGAGCGCGGCGCCGAGTGCGGCCGCGACCGCGCCCTGCTCCGCCACCTTGCCCACATTCACGCCGATGCTCGGATCGAGCAAATGCCCGTTGACCTCCACCGGCGTGCGCAGGCGCGCAAACCGAACTTTCTTCGGCTCGCCCTTGATGGAAAGGTCGAGCTCTTCGGGACCGAGACGAATCTCGCCGCGTCCGGTGATGCGCACATCCTCCGTATCGAACACTACATGGTCCGCCCTCATCGTGCCGTCCTTCACATCGAACTGAGCCACTCCGCAGCGAATCGCCGCCTTGTCATCGCTTCCTTTCAGCAGTAGGCCCAAGCCACGAGCGACGTTGATACCCGTGAGCTCGGCGAGCGCCGCATTGACCTGTCCACTCGGCAGAATGAACGAGACACGGCCATCGGCGCCCGCCATCAGATCGTGCACCGAATCGCCGCGACCCTCGAGGGTCGCCCGCCC
>JAEWAF010000067.1 GCA_023391815.1 Pseudomonadota bacterium | reverse complement strand
CCCGCCGCCGCGACAGCCTATGACGCGAACGGCAACGTTGCTTCGCGCACCGACTTCAAAGGCAACAAGTCCTGCCATGCCTATGACCTGATCCGCAATCTCGAAACAGTGCGGCTGGAGGGTTTGGCGGCCGGGCTCACCTGTCCTACTAATCTCTCGACGTACACGCCCACGAGCGGCACGCGCGAACGCAAGATCTCCACACAGTGGAACGCGGCTTATCGCCTGCCCACGCAGGTCGACGAGCCCGGCAAGCGCACGACGTATACGCACGATGCCAACGGCAACATGCTGACACGCACCGAGCTGGACACCGCGACGAGCGTCTCGCGCACCTGGGCCTACACGTATAACAGCTTCGGCCAAGTGCTCACTGCGGACGGGCCACGCACCGACGTGTCCGATGTCACAACCTATACCTACTACTCCTGCACCACCGGCGCGCAGTGTGGCCAGGTACATACGATCACCAACGCCGCCGGTCACATCACGACCTACAACACCTACAACGCGCACGGACAGCCCCTGACGATGACCGACCCGAACGGCGTGGTCACGACGCTCACCTATGATACGCGCCAGCGCCTCACTTCGCGCACCGTCGGGACCGAGGTGACCAGCTTCGAGTACTGGCCGACCGGCTTGCTGAAGAAGGCGACGCTGCCCGATAGCAGCTACATCGAGTACACCTATGACGCGGCCCATCGCCTCACCGATATCAACGACGCAGACGGCAACCGCATCCACTACACGCTCGACAACATGGGCAATCGCACCGGCGAACAAGCCTATGACCCCTCGAATGCATTGACCCGAACTCGCACGCGTGTTTTCGATGCCTTGAACCGTTTGCAGAAGGAGATCGGTGCCGCAGGCACGGCGGCCGTGACGACCACCTACGGCTACGACAACAACGGGAATCAAACGAGCATCATCGCGCCGCTGGGTCGCGATAGCACGCAGGGCTACGACGAGCTGAATCGCCTGTCCTCCGTCACCGATCCGCTCAACGGGGTCACACAATACGGCTACAACGCACTGGATCAGCTGATCTCGGTCACCGATCCCCGAGGTCTGCAGACGTCGTACTCGTACAACGCCCTGGGCGATCTGGAGCAGCAGACCAGTCCGGACACCGGCGTCACCGATCACACCTACGACTCCGGCGGCAATCTTGCGACCAGCACCGATGCGCGCGGTGCCATCACGACGTACACCTACGACGCGCTCAATCGCGTCGCCACCGCTGCATTCACCGTTGGCGCCATCACCGATCAAACGCTCACGTATACCTACGACGCCGGCACCTACGGCAAAGGAAAGCTCACCGGGGTGTCCGATAGCAATCATTCGCTCGCCTGGACCTACGACGATCAAGGCCGCGTGTTGACGGCAAATCAAGCCGTGGGGTCGGTGAGCAAGACGATTAGCTATTCCTATGCGAACGGCGTGCGCCAGAGCATGACGACACCGTCGGGCCAGCTCATCACGTACAGCTACACCAACGGCAAGCTCACGAGCATCAGCGTGAACGGCACCGTCCTCGTCTCAAACATTCTCTATGATCCCTTCGGCCCGGTGCGGCAGTGGACGTGGGGCAATGGCTCGCTCTCCGTGCGCACCTTCGACCAGGACGGGAAGGTCGCACAGATCGATAGCGCTGGATTGAAGACCTACAGCTATGACGACGCGTTCCGCATCACCGGCATCACCGATACCACCAACGCCGCGCTGAGCTGGACGTACGGCTACGACGACCTTGATCGTCTCACGAGCGCTTCGAAAACCGGTACGACGCTCGGCTATAGCTACGACGCGAACGGCAATCGTCTCAGTCAGACCGGCAGCGGTGCTTCGACATTCGTCATCGCTTCCAACAGCAATCGCCTGGCCAGCACCTCAGGTGCGCTTGCTCGTACCTATGGCTACGACAACGCCGGCAACACCACGAGCTATACCGGGGTCTCGTTCACCTACAACAACCGTGGTCGAATGAAGAGCTCGACCAAAAACGGCACGACGACGAATTATATCTATAACGCGCTCGGTCAGCTCATCAAGAAGGGCACGAGCACGCTGTATTACTACGACGAGGCCGGCCACCTGCTCGGGATCTACGACAGCACTGGCGGATTGACCGAAGAAATCGTGTGGCTGGGCGACATTCCCATCGTCTCGTTGCGGCCCAAGGCGGGCGGCGGTGTCAACACCTACAACGTCCACACGGACCATCTGAACACCCCGCGGCTTGTCACCGGCTCATCCACCAACACGCCTCGCTGGCGCTGGGACGGAGAGCCATTCGGTGGCGGCACGGTCAACAACAACCCGTCAGGCGCGGGGGCTTTCGATTTCCACCTGCGGTTTCCCGGGCAGATGGTGATTCAGGAGACGGGGCTGTATTACAACTACTACAGAGACTACGACCCGGCGACGGGGAGATACATCCAAAGTGATCCGATCGGAATAGATGGCGGGCTGAACACGTACCTCTACGCGGATGCAAATCCACTCTCGAATATCGATCCAACAGGAGAGCAAGCTATTGCGGTACCTGTGCCAGGGCCGGTTGCGGTGCCGGGATGGGCGGGGCCCGCTGGAGCGGTGGCCAGCGCAGGTTGGGCAGGATGGGCTGTCGGTTCGGCGATCTATCCTCACATTTCAGAGCCGCTTGGGGACTTGATCGACAAAGTTTGTCCGCCGGCGTGTAACCCACCGAAGGGCACAGTGTGTTTCATTATTGATCGCGTGCCTCCTTCCAAGCCTCACTATCCGATTCCTGGAAGTCACTACCATCTTTGGCAAATGAATCAGTCACCGAGCGGACAGTGCTTCTGGAACAAGCTCGGAGCATCCGGCAGCGCGCCGCCGGGTGCGATACCTTGTCCCTTCACGCGCCCTTCGAGATGAAGACTATGAGATTCGATTTTATTCTCATCGCGTTCTCCATCGACGGAATCCCGCCGGATGCTGGTGTGCTGAAGAACTGGCGCAAGGACTATTTCCTTGCGCCACTAAGCCAGGCCGGAGCTATTTACACGGCCGATGTCGATCTTTGGCCGAGCCGTAATCAAAAGGAGGTATCCGCAAAAACGTTCTGTCCTACGCGGGGAGACGTGGAGATCGCATGGAGGCGAGCCAAGGACGAAGACTGCGTGTTCCTGATGGGGTTGACCGACCAGAGCGAGTTCGATCCTCCGGCATCTCCCGGGGTTCATTTGCCCTTGGAGTCTGCATCGAATGTTCTCGGTGACAATGGCGCGCTGGAAGAACTGGGATTCGATGTGATCGATCAGTACACAGGGTTAAGCGGCTTAGCGAATGTCGGCTATTCTGCAGCCGACATCGAGAAGCTGAGATCTCTCGCAGTTGCCACGAATCATTTTAATTTATTTACTAGACTTGAGGACGCGGTGAAGTTTAGCGCCTTCGCATCGTCGGCTGCGCCGGAGCACGCACCGTTCATTCCGCTTAGAATCGTTGCCAGGCTCCAAGGCCGCTCTAAATAGCAGGCGCATCGGGAAGGTCATTTCCCTCTAGCTCGTTGCTATCAGCGATCCGTTACGGCTGCGGGAAGGATCGAGGCGAGATCGCCCTCGACGTCCAGGCCCTGCGAGGCGGCGACTGCGGCGATGTGAATCCCGAACACACCACGAAGCTCGCCGATGGCGCCATTGAATATCCAGCTCGAGTGGATCTTGGACACCCACCGCTTCTGAGGCCAGGTGCACGTCGCGAATTCAGTTGCGTACTTTTGCAGGCGAAGATGCCTTATATAGATCGCCACCGCCGGCGCATGCCGGTAACCAGGAAGGTGTGCCGAATGTACGCTCGCAAGTTCCAAATTTGTTTGGCCGATACTCCGTACTACCACGTGGTGTCACGCTGCGTGCGACGCGCGTGGTTGTGGGGTCGAGATGAGTACGCGGGGCGCGACTACTCACACCGGAAAGCGTGGGTGCTCGCGCGGATGTCGGAGTTAACCAAGCTGTTCGCGATCGACATCTGCGCCTACGCGGTGATGTCGAATCACTATCATCTCGTGATTCGCGTGAACCGCTCCGTGGCGCAAGCGTGGGACGATGCTGAGGTCGTAACGCGCTGGTCGGCGCTCTTTGATGTTCCGCCGTTACTCGGGCGTTGGCATCGAGGCGAAGCGAGCGCGTCGGAATGCGCGCTAGCGAGCGAGATGATCGCACGATGGCGAGATCGCCTGTACGACGTCAGCTGGTTCATGCGGTGCATGAATGAGTATCTGGCGCGTCGTGCCAATGCTGAGGATGGTTGCACGGGGCGCTTCTGGGAGGGGCGCTTCCGGTCCCAGGCGTTGCTGGATGAAGTCGGGCTCCTCACGGCTATGGCCTATGTGGATTTGAATCCGATACGAGCAGGGATCTCGGAAACACCCGAGACATCGCAGTTCACATCGATTTGCGAGCGGATACGAGCGCTGCGCGCCACTGACTCGAATGCGACGAAGCCGGCCCTATTGCCCTTTCGTGCGAGGAACGCCGGCGACCGCGGGATTCCGTATCGCCTGGAAGACTATCTCCAGTTGGTGGATTGGACGGGGCGGACGATTCGGCCCGGTAAACCTGGGTCCATCGATTCGTGTCTGCCGCGAATCATGGATCGACTCGGTATCGACGCACGGGCGTGGCAAAACGCGATGCGCCCGCATGGCAACGTGTTTGGAAGGGCGGTAGGCGCGCTGAGCCATCTGCGGCTGCATGCATCGACGCTCGGTCAATCTTGGGTGAGAGGTTTGCGGCAGGCAAGACAGTTGTATGCCCGCTGATCGGGAGATCGGAGGATTTGAGGGATCGAATCGATCGGCGAATCGATGGGTGTCCAGACCATGATCTAGGACAGAAGTCGATCGAGCTGCGCCTTCGGGTCGTTCAAGAACCGTTTTGCGACGATGTAATGCTCGGTCTGTTGATACTCGATGCGTGCCATGCCTTCCGGAGTGATCTGATAAAGCCACGCGCCGGGATACGCCATGAGAATCGGCGAGTGAGTGGCGATGATGAACTGTGAGCGCATTTGCACCAGCTGATGCATACGCGCGATCATCGCAAGCTGGCGCGAAGGAGAGAGCGCTGCCTCGGGCTCATCGAGAACATAAAATCCTTGCCCGCCGAATCGATACATCATCAGCGAGAAGAATGACTCGCCATGTGACTGCTCATGCAGTGAACGACGGCCGTATGAGTTGATGATGGGCGGTGCGGGTGCCGGCTCTGCGTCCATTCGCTCGATATCGGTCGCGAGGTTGAAGAAGCTCTCGGCGCGCAAGAAGAAACCATCCTTGGGTCGCTTAATCCCCTTCACGAGCATCAAATGGTCGTGGAGGGGGGAGTGCGATCCGCGCGTCTGAAACTGGAAATTCTTAGTGCCGCCTTCCGGATTAAAGCCCCATGCGACGGCGATCGCTTCTAGCAGCGTGGATTTGCCGCTGCCGTTCTCGCCTACAATGAATGTGACCGCAGGATGCAGCGCTAGCGTATGGAGGTTGCGCACGGCTGGCAGCGAGAACGGGTACTGATCAAACGAGGAAATGCGCTCGCGGCGCAGCTTCACCTCTCGGATGTACTGTTCGTTCACGCAACCACCGATAGAAAACGGGTCGGATCTATTTCCTTCCGCAGAATCGCATGTGCGGTTGGCCCAGGGTAGGCGTGGAGCACGCGACGAGGCGCCGCACTCGGTGCTGACGGAACCCCGCTCAGCTCTTCGCCTGCAACTCCCGAATATCCTTCAACACCACCTGCGAATGCCCCTTCGGATCCACATCCTCGTAGTGCCTCACGATCTTCCCTTTCGGATCGATTAAAAACGTATCCCGCTTCGCCAACTCGAACGTACCGAGGAACCGCTTCAGCACGCCATATTCCTTGGCGACGACCTTCTTATCATCCGCAAGGATCGGAAACGGCAGCCCATGCTTCTCCGAAAACTCCTTGTGAGATTCGACATCATCGACGCTCACACCAAGGATCACCGCGTTGGCGTCGCGGAATGCAAACACGTTGTCGCGGAACTCGCAGGCTTGGGTGGTGCAGCCCGGGGTCTTGTCTTTGGGATAGAAATACAGGGCGACCCACTTGCCGCGATAGTCCTTCAGCTCGTGCCACTTGCCGGCCTGGTCCTGGAGTTTGAAGTCGGGCGCGATGGTACCCACGGCCGGACCCTCGGCGGCTTGGGCGAGGTTGGCGGCGAGCCAGGTGAAGGTGACGGCCAGCATCCAGGAGCGCACCCAGGCATGCATGGTCGAGCGAGCGATACGAAGATGCATGGCAAATCCTCTATGGCTGGGGCCCGCAGCGGCGTGCAGGACCCGATGAAGGCGGCCCGCGACGCCATATAACACGCGTGTCACGGGGCGTTCCGAGGCACTGTGCCATACTAATCACTCAGCGGCGAGCGCCCGGATCAATTCAACAGCGTCGGGAATTTCGCCAACGATAACGCCACGGATTCAACATATGAGCGAGCGCACTCCGTCATCCGCGCCGCCGGTCGGGCCGCCCAAGGTGGGGTTGGTGCTACCGGGCGGTGGCGCGCGGGCCGCCTACCAAGTGGGCGTCTTGCGGGCGCTCTCGGATCTGTTGCCGGCACGCGCCATCAATCCGTTTCCAGTGGTGTCCGGGACCTCGGCCGGCGCCGTGAACGCGACCGCCATTGCGGTTCACGCCGACCGGTTCCGGGTCGCGGTCGGCAACCTCGAGCGCGTCTGGCGCAATTTCCAGGTCGGGCAGGTGTTTCGCGCCGATACCGGCAGCATGCTCCGCGCCAGTCTGCATTGGCTGTTCGCGATGCTGTCGGGCGGCTGGCTGCTGCCGCCGCCGAAATCGTTGTTCGACAATTCGCCGTTGCGCGAGCTGCTCAAGGAGCAGTTCGATTTCAGTCGGATCGGCCGTTCCATCGCCGAGGGTCATCTCGACGCTATTGCTATGTCGACGGCCGGTTACGCGAGCACGCGCTCCGTGTCCTTCTTCGAGGCCAAGCCGGGCTGCGCGCCGTGGAAACGAACGCGGCGGGCGGGCGAGCCGGTCTCGCTCTCGGTCGAGCACCTGATGGCGAGCGTGGCCGTGCCGTTCTTATTCCCGCCGGTGTTGCTCGGCGACGAGTATTACGGCGACGGCGCCATGCGCGAGTCGAATCCATTCAGCGCCGCCATTCATCTGGGCGCGCAACGTCTGCTGGTGATCGGTACGCGCAACGAAACCTCGCCGGCCATGGCGGTGCCGCCGTTGTGCCCCACGTTCGGCCAGATCTTCGGCTACATGCTGGACTCGCTGTTCACGGACGGCATGTATTCGGATCTCGAGCGGCTCACGCAGCTGAATCAGATCGTCGATAAAGTCGGCCCGATCACCGTCAGCAATCCGGACAGCACGGTCCAGCTGCGACGGATCGACATGATGGTGATTTTGCCGAGTCGCGATCTCTCGGAGATCGCGCGTCACCATGTGGACTCGCTGCCGCGGACCTTGCGCGTACTGCTGCGAACGTTGGGCGCGATGAATACGGGCGGCGGTCAGCTGATGAGCTATCTGCTGTTCCAGGATACGTACACGCGAGAGCTGATCGCGCTCGGTTATCACGACGCGATGAAGCGCGCGGATGATTTACTGTCGTTCCTCGCCGGTGACACGGTCGTGTCGACCGGAGCGACCGCCATCCTGCGGCGGCTGGACTTACGTAAGGAACAGCGTGCCGAGGCCCAGAAGTGAGGCGAAGCCAACGGTATCGGTGACTGTGGTAAGGATGACGCCGCCGGCGAGCGCGGGATCGATTCCGAGACGTTTCAGGATCAGCGGCACGCCGACACCGGCCAGTGCCGCCGCGACCAGATTGATCATCAACGCGGCGAAGATGATCAAGCCGAGGGTCCATTTCCCGAACCAGATGCCAGCCGCGAGCCCGACCATGCTGGCGACGCCGATGCCGTTGAGCAGGCCGACCGAGAACTCTCGTATCAGCAGCCAGCGCGCGTTGGTGTGCTCGACCTGACCGAGCGCGATACCACGGATGATGAGCACCAGTGTCTGACTGCCCGCGATGCCGCCCATGCTGGCGACGATCGGCATCAGCACGGCGAGCGCCACGACTTTCTCGATGGTCGCTTCGAACAGACCGACGACATTCGCGGCCAGGAACGCCGTGGCGAGATTCACGCTCAGCCAGATCGCACGACGGCGCGCGCTCGTGATGACGCCGGCGAACATATCCTCGTCCTCGCCGAGACCGGCCATGCTCATGACCGAGTGATCGGCTTCCTCGCGGATCACGTCGACGACGTCATCGATGGTGATACGGCCGAGCAGCTTGCCGTCGCTGGTGACTACCGCGGCGGAGACGAGGTCGCGATCTTCGAACAGCTTCGCGACTTCACGAGCGGGCGTTTCGGGCGGGATGCCTTCGATCCCCGAGTCCATTACCTCGCCAACAGTCTTCTCCGGGTCTTCAGTGAGCAGCCGGGTGATGTCCACGGCGCCACGGTACCTGTCGTGACGATTGACCACGAACAACTGGTCGGTGCGCGCGGGCAGCTCGCCGCGCATCCGCAAGTAACGCAGCACGACTTCGAGTGTTACGTCGGCGCGGACGGTGACGGCGTCGAGGTTCATCAGACCGCCGGCGCTGTCCTCCTCGAATTGCAACACTGCCGACAGCCGCTCGCGGTCCTGCGCATCCATGGAGTGCAGCACGCGTTCATTGAGCGTTTCGGGCAGGTCGCCGATGAGGTCGGCGAGGTCGTCCACTTCCATGCCTTCGGTGGCCGCGATCAGCTCCTCGGCATCCATGCCGCCGATCAGCTCGGCGCGCACTTCCTCATTGAGCTCGATGAGCACGTCGCCCTCGGATTCGGGATCGACGAACTCCCAGACGATTTCGCGGCGGGCCGGCGGCAGCGACTCGATCAGCGAAGCGATTTCCGCCGGATGCAGGCTGTTGATCAGCCGATGCCCATGGCGCAGCGAACCCTGCTCGAGCGCGCTACGTAGCGCGGCGAGTCGGCTCTGCTTTTGTTCCTGGGCTTCGGTCATGGCGCGCGCAGTGTAGCGGCGTGAGGCGCGCCCGCGAAGTTAAGTTGACATGGTTTTTCCGCGCGCTGGGTTTATCAGCTGGCGCGGTGGGCACCGACGACTTGGTGGCGCGCGTGAACCTGCGGAAATTTCGCCGAGAAATGTCGCGCGAGACGTTCCACAAGATACACGGATCGATGCTGGCCGCCGGTACAGCCGATAGCGATGGTCAGATAACTGCGATTGGTGCGAACCAGCTCCGGAATCCAGTGCTCCAGGAAGCCGACGATGTCATCGAACATCTTGGTCACTTGCGGATGCCGTTCCAGATATTCCACGACGGCCGGATCGCGTCCGGTGAAACGCGCGAGGCCGGGCTCCCAATAGGGATTGGGCAGGCTGCGCACATCGAACACGAAGTCCGCGTCGCCCGGCACGCCGTGACGGAAGGCAAACGATTCGAACAGGATGGACATGCGTCCTTCCACGCGTGCGCCCACGCGGTCACGGATCAACTCGCGTAACTCGTGCACGCTGGTGCGCGTGGTATCGATGATGAGGTCGGCCGCGTCCGCGATCGGCTCGAGCAGCGCTTGTTCCTGGCTGATGGCTTCGGCCAGGCCCAAGCCTTCGCGACTCAGCGGATGGCGGCGCCGAGTCTCGCTATAACGCTTCAGCAGGACTTCCTGATCTGCGCGCAAGAACAGCACTTCGCACGCCACACCGCTGCGCTTCAGATCGGCGACCAGCTTCGGGACCGAGGCGATCTCCGCGGGACGATTGCGCGCATCGACACCGACCGCCGTGTATCCATACGTCGACTCATGCGAGCGCACGGTATGGGAGATGAACATCGGCAGCAGGCCCGCGGGGATGTTGTCCACGCAGTAATAGTCGAGATCCTCGAGCATGTGCAGGGCCACGCTTTTGCCGGATCCGGACAGGCCGCTGACGATGACGAGACGCATGGGTGCGAGACAGAACGTTGGTGAGGGCTGCTGCAAAGACTACAGCGAGCGGCGCGCGGCCGGCAACGAGTCGGCGCTGTGTGACAGGCGGGGCACGTTCCGTGTGCCCGATGACCGGCGGATTTGTGACCCGCTCGGCAGATTTTTGACGCGGGTTACCGGTGGAGGTGACCGATTAGGACGGACGTACTTTCTGCGCTTCGAGCGCGTGGTGGTCCGTGAGCTTTTCCTTGTGCTTCTTGACCCGGCGGTCGAGCTTGTCGGCGAGCGCGTCGATGGCCGCGTACATGTCCATATCGACCGCGTCGGCGTAGACCATGGTGCCGTTCAACAGCACCTTGGCCTCGGCCTTATGGCGCAGTTTCTCCACCGTCAGGATGCAGTGAACGTCGATGATATGGTCGGTATGCCTGACGATGCGGTCGAGTTTTTTCTCGACATAGCCCTTCATGGAAGCGGTGACATCGACGTGGTGACCAGTGACGTTCAGTTGCATGGAAGCCTCCTACGGATGGAGCGGGGGAACTGCTGGTTATCTCACCGAAACTCTCTTGCGTTCGCTGGACGGAGGTATACCTAGCGCTTCACGGTATTTCGCAACGGTACGTCGCGCTACGAGCACGCCCTCGCGTGACAGGATGTCCGCGATGCGGCTATCCGACAGCGGCTTATCGGGCTCCTCCGCGGCCACCAGCTTGCGGATCTTGGCGCGGATGGCCGTCGAGGACATCTCCGTGCCGTCACTGGCGGCGACATGGCTTGAAAAGAAGTAACGAAATTCGAACACGCCCCGATGCGTGTGCATGTACTTATTGGTCGTCACGCGGGAGATGGTCGACTCGTGCATCTGCACGGCTTCGGCCACGTCCTTGAGGATCATCGGCTGCATGTATTCGTCGCCGTTCTCCAGGAACGCCGACTGCCGCTGCACGATGCAGCGGGCCACCTTCAGCAGCGTCTCGTTGCGGATCTCCAGGCTGCGGATCAGCCAGCGCGCTTCCTGCAGTTGGGTGCGCAACATTGCATGGTCGCCGCCGCGCCCGATCAGGCCCGCGTAACTTTGATTCACGCGGATGCGTGGCAGGCTCGCGGGATTGATGTCCACGGCCCAGCCCCGTTCGGTCCGGCGCACGAACACATCGGGCACGATGTACTCGGCGGGTACGGAATGCACGCTGGAGCCGGGGCGCGGCTGACAGGCGCGGACCAGTACCAATGCGTTTTCCAGTTCTTCTTCGGTGACGCGCAGCTGGCGGCGCAATAGCGCGTACTGCTGCTCGGCGACTTGATCGAGATAACCGGCGGCGATGGCCAGCGCGGTGTCGCGGCCCGGTGTATCCGGGTCGAGCTGGCGCAGCTGCAGTTCGATGCACTCGCTGACCGAGCGCGCGCCGACACCCGCGGGGTCCATGGCCTGGACCTGCGTGAGCACGCGCTCGACCTCGGCAGTAGCGACGACCAGCTCGGGTTGTAAATTACGCGCGATCTCATCGAGCGGCTCGATGACGTAGCCGTCGTCGTTGATCGCGTCGATGATGGCCGCGCCGATGCGCATCTCGCGCTCGTTGAGGCGCGACATCTCCAGCTGCCAGGTCAGATGTTCCTGCAGCGTCTCACCGCGCGCGTCGGAAAAATCCTGCGAATGATCGTCATCGCCCGACCAGGGCGACTCGGCGGGACCGGTGACGGGCGAGTCGCTCCAGTCCTGATCCTCGACGATGTCGAGCGGCTGCTCGGCTTCCGCGGTCTCGCGGCGATCGTCGGTGTGTTCCGTGTGCTCGCTGCTGGCGCTGGCCTCGGAATTGGGCGCGGGCGACTCGTAGGTCGATTCGAACTGCGGTTCCAGCGCGGACTCGCCGGTCTCCAGGCTGCCGGATTCGTCCTCGGCCTCCAGCATGACGTTGCTTTCCAACGCCTCGCGGATCTGGGCCTGAAGTTCCAGCACGGGCAGCTGCAAAAGGCGGATGGCCTGCTGCAGCTGGGGAGTCATCGTCAGCTGCTGGCCAAGTCGGAGCTGCAGGGCGGGCTTGAGCATTCGTCTCGCTTGTGGGTCGTCAACGGGCCGGCGAGCTGAAGCTCGGCGGCGGCGTCCGGCTCCGGCCCACTCGGGGCGCCTTACAGCCGGAAATCCTGACCCAAGTACACCTCACGGACCTGCTGATTTGCAAGGATCTCTTCCGCAGTCCCCGCGGCGATCACGCCACCCCCGCTTACGATGTAGGCGCGGCCGCAAATTCCCAGTGTTTCCCGAACGTTATGATCGGTGATCAAGACCCCGATGTTGCGCCCGGAGAGGTGCCGGATGATGCGCTGGATGTCCAATACCGAGATTGGATCGACGCCCGCGAACGGCTCGTCCAGCAGCATGAACTCGGGCTCCGCGGCCAGCGCTCGTGCGATCTCGACGCGCCGGCGCTCGCCGCCAGACAGGCTCTGGCCGAGGCTGTTGCGGATGTGGCCGATGTGCAGCTCGTCGAGCAGCGACTCGAGCATCTCGTTGCGCTTATCGCGGGTGAGCTCGGGGCGCACTTCGAGAATTGCGCGGATGTTGTCCTCGACCGAGAGCTTGCGGAACACCGAGGCTTCCTGCGGCAGATAGCCCACGCCGAGCCGCGCGCGCCTGTGCACTGGCAGCTTCGAGATGTCCTGATCGTCGATGAGGATGCGACCCGCGTCCGTGGGGACCAGGCCGACGATCATGTAGAACGCAGTGGTCTTGCCGGCGCCGTTCGGGCCGAGCAGACCGACGACTTCACCGCTCGAGACTTCCAGCGAGAGGTCTTTGACGACCTGCCGCGAGCGATACTTTTTGGCGAGCCCCTCGACGCGCAGCCGGGTCATGCGCCGCCGCCGGTGTTTTCAGTCGCCAGCTTCGGCTCGACGCGCTCGTCGCGGGTCGACTCGCCGTTCTCGTTGAACGTGGGCTCAACGATCGCCGCGGTTCCGTTGCCGCCGCCAGTGGCCTGGGTCTTCTGGTTCGGGCGGATGATGCCGCGGACCCGATTCGAGGAGCCGCCAGGATTGATCTGCACGCGCTCGTCGCGAACGTTGTAGATCACGACGTCGCCGCGGAACTCGTCCTTGCCATTGCTGAACCACACTTGATTGGTGAGCTTCACGACGCCGGTGTGGAAGTCATATTCGATCACGCCCGCGCGGCCGCGCACCTGACGATTGTCGGAAGCGCCGATCTGCTCGAAGCGTGCCGGACTGCCTTCGACGCGCGCGTCGGCGATCTGGCCATTGACGAAAGCGGCCGTCGCCAGGTTCGACTGTAAGTCCGCCTCAGCGGTGCGAATGCGCACGGCAGTCTCGAACGTCCAGCGGCTCGTATCCGCGCGCACGTTGCGCGCCTTCGCGGTCTGGGCTTCGATGGACATCGGCCCCTGCAAGACGCGCACGTTGCCGGAGAGGTCGAGCGTGTCGCTACGGAAATCGGAGCTGAGCACGTCGGCGCTCCAGGTAAAACCGCCTTCGAGCTTGGGCGCGTTCGCGGCCCCGGTCCCCACGGTTGCGAACAGCAACAGCAGCGCGCCGAGCGCGCTGGTCGCGCGGCGCCTACCGTCGTGTCTGCGGATCAAACTTTCCATTCACTGTCTCCAGCCGCAATTTCTCGCTGGTCAAATCGGCGCGCAGGTTCTTCACGGTCATCGAGTGCTGGCCGTAACGTATCCGCACGGGTGAGCGGGTGCTGTAAGCAATGTTCTTTTCGGTGTCGATCGCCAGCTGGTCGGTACGCAGGTACGTGCTTGGATTACCGTCGAGCGGTCGCAGTTCCACATCGCCCTCCAGCTGCACGACACGCGAATTCGGCGGCACCAGGCCGTTGCTGGCGGTCAGCTCCCATTTCCAATCCTGCTCGCCGAAATAATTCACGCGCACCGATTCCATCTTGATCGCCTCACCCCGGGCCGGGTGAGTCAGGCGCTGGTCGATGCGCCGCGCGATCAGTTCAATGCCCGGCGAGCCGTCCTCGCGCGTGCGCAGGATGACGGCGTCTTTCAAGTAATAGCCGGGCTGCTCGGGCATCTCATGGTTCGCCATGGGCACGTTGCCATTGTCCACGAACGCGCCGTAGCCGATTACGATGGCGGCGAGCGCGGCGGCCAGTGACACCCAGCGCCAGTTCATCCGTGAACCTGCGTGTTCACGCCGATGCGTCGGGTTTCCAACAGCAGATCGCACACCTCGCGGACCGCGCCCTGGCCGCCGGGGGCCTGAGTGATGAAGTGGGCGCGCGACTTCACGCTCGAATGCGCGTCCGCGACGGCCACGGCGAGGCGCGACGCTTCGAACAGCGACAGGTCCGGCGTGTCGTCACCGACGCTCGCCACGGCTTGTGGTGTGAGATTCAACATTTCCAGCAACTCGCGCAGCGCGGCCAGCTTGTCGTGCACGCCCTGACGGATCCAGGTCACGCCGAGCTCGCCCATGCGCTTGTCCACCGCCTTCGACTGGCGGCCCGAAATCACCGCGACCTGCAGCCCGGCATTGAGCACTTGCTTGATGCCGGCGCCGTCGCGCACGTGAAAACATTTCATCGTCTCGCCGCGGGCGGTGAAATACAGCCGTCCGTCGGTCAGCACGCCGTCCACGTCCAGCACCAGCAGGCGCACGTCGTTGGCACGTTCCACCAGCGTGTCCATGGATTACATCACCCCGGCGCGGAACAGATCATGAACGTTCAAGGCCCCGACCAGGATGCCAGCGTCGGTCACCAGCAGTTGGGTGATGCGATGTTTTTCCATCAGGTGCACAGCCTCCGCGGCCAGGACTCTCGGCTGGATGGTCTTGGGGTTCGCGGTCATCACATCACGCATGCGCACGGTGTTGATATCGATCGGATGGTCCAGCGCGCGGCGTAAGTCGCCATCTGTGTAGATGCCGAGCACGCGCTTCTGGTCGTCGACCACCGCCGTCATGCCGAGTCCCTTGCGGCTGATCTCGAGCAAGCCGTCCTTGAGCGACGTATCCGGGCTGACCGTGGGCAATTGATCGCCTGTGCGCATCACATCTTCGACGTGCAACAGCAGCCTTCGGCCCAGACTGCCGCCCGGATGCGAGCGCGCGAAGTCCTCCTCGCTGAAACCCCGTGCCTCCAGCACCGCGACCGCCAAGGCATCGCCCATCGCGAGCGTCGCCGTGGTGCTCGCCGTCGGCGCGAGATTGTGAGGACAGGCTTCCTCGGGAACGCTGACATCGAGCACGGCGGTGGCCGCTTTTGCCAGCGTGGAGTGACGCTTGCCGGTCATGGCCACGAGCGGCACGCCAAGTCGCTTGATGCCCGGAAGAATGGTGAGTAACTCCGCGGTCTCGCCCGAATTGGAAATGGCCACGACCACGTCGTCATGGGTGATCATGCCCATGTCGCCGTGACTGGCCTCCGCCGGATGCAGGAAAAATGCGGGCGTGCCGGTGCTGGCGAGAGTCGCGGCGATCTTGTTGCCGATGTGCCCCGATTTACCCATGCCGGTCACTACCACTCGGCCGCGGCAGTCGTGTAGCAGCTGGCAGGCCGTGACGAAATCGCCATCCAGGCGCGCTTCCAGCGCTTGCACCGCAGCGACTTCGGTCGCCAGCACACGGCGCCCGCGCGTGAGCAACTGTTCAGGATTGAGCGGGGCGGACGTCGGTAAAGATCGCATCCGCGAATGATAGCGCGGCATGTGTACTATGTAGCGAGCGTTTCTAGCGAGTTACGCGCGGCAGCGGTCACGACTGCATGTCGCGCGGAGCTTGAATCAGCGCGGCGGAGCGCCTCGGGGATCGGATAAGATGACCGCCCTTTGCAAGCTCTCCAGGTGCAAGCATCAATGAATGCCGCCGAGGTCCAAACCCTGATCCAGACCGGATTGCCGGGCGCGCAGGTGCGCGTCGCATCCGATGACGACACTCATTTCGAAGCGGTCATCGTGGCGCCTCAGTTCGAGGGCCGTCGCATGATCCAGCGCCACCAGCTGGTCTACGCGACGCTCGGACAGCTGATGGGCCGTGAGATCCACGCGCTGAGCATCCAGGCGTTCGCGCCCTCGGAACAAAAGTAACTCATGGACAAATTGCTGATTCAGGGCGGCGCGCCGCTCGAGGGCGAGGTGCGCATCTCCGGCGCGAAGAACGCCGCGCTGCCGATTCTGGCCGCGACGCTGCTTGCCGAGGGGACGGTGTCGGTGGGCAACGTACCGCATCTTCAGGACGTGACGACCATGATCGAGCTGCTCGGTCGCATGGGGGTGAGCGTCACCATCGACGACCGCATGCGGGTCGAGGTCGACGCGTCCACCGCCAATGCTTTTGTCGCGCCCTACGAGCTGGTGCGCACGATGCGCGCATCGATCGTCGTACTGGGGCCGCTGCTGGCCCGCTTCGGTCAGGCGGACGTGTCGCTGCCCGGCGGCTGCGCCATCGGTGCGCGCCCGGTGAATATCCACGTCGATGGTCTGCGTGCGATGGGCGCAGATATCCAGATCGAAAATGGCTACATCCGCGCCAAGGCCAATCGCCTCCGGGGCGCGCGCATCGTATGCGAGACGGTCACCGTCACAGGCACGGAGAACCTGCTCATGGCCGCGACGCTGGCCGAAGGGCAGACCATCATCGAAAACGCCGCGCGCGAGCCTGAGGTGGTCGACCTGGCGAACTTCCTCATTGCCATGGGCGCGAAGATCAGCGGCGCGGGCACGGACGTCATTACCGTTACCGGTGTCGAGCGCTTGAATGGCGCGAGCTATGACGTGCTGCCCGATCGTATCGAGACGGGCACGTATCTCGTGGCCGGCGCGATCACTGGCGGTCACGTGAAGATCAAAGGCACGCGGCCGGATCACCTCGACGCAGTGCTGTTGAAGCTGCGTGAAGCAGGCGCGCAGATCGAAATTGGCGACACCTGGATCGATCTCGACATGCGTGGCCGCCGGCCGAAGTCAGTCGATCTTCGTACCGCGCCTTATCCGGCATTCCCGACAGACATGCAGGCGCAGTTCGCGGCCTTGAACACGGTGGCGGAAGGCGTGGCGGCGGTGACCGAGACGATTTTCGAGAACCGCTTCATGCACATGTTGGAAATGCGGCGTCTCGGCGCGGACATTCGTATCGAAGGCAATACCGCGATCATTCGCGGCGTGGAGCGTCTGACCGCCGCGCCGGTGATGGCGACGGATCTGCGCGCATCGGCGAGCCTGGTGCTGGCGGCACTGGTTGCGCGGGGTGCGACCGAGATCCACCGCATCTATCACATCGACCGCGGTTACGAGCGCATCGAAGAGAAGCTCGAACAGATCGGCGCGCAGATCAAGCGCGTGGCGTAACGCGGCTCTAGCGCGAGCCGCGGGGCGGGCGTTCTTCTAACGTAGCTTCGATGTTCAACGGCGCGCGGCCCCGGCGGCCGCGGATTTCCAGCACGGAACCCGGCGCCATCGCGGCCACGCGATTCAATGCTTCCTGCGCATTCACGATCTGCTGGCCGTTCAAGTGAGTCACCAGATCGTCCACTCGCATGCCGACTTTCGCGGCCGGTCCGAGCGGATCGACTGAGCTGATACGCAACGCTATTGGCGGGTCGATACCCAGTGCGGCAGCGGTCGCCCGCGGCAGTTCTTCGGAAGACACACCCAACCAGCCTCGACGCACGCGGCCATGCGCGATGATTTCGTCCATCACTCCGCGCACCATGTTCACGGGAATCGCGAAGCTGATGCCGTCCGTCCCGAGCGTTTGCGCGAGCACCGCGGTGTTGATGCCGATTAGCTCGCCTTCCGTGTTGATCAGCGCGCCACCGGAATTGCCGAAATTGATAGCGGCGTCGGTCTGAATGAAATCCTCGAAGTCGGTGACCCCGAGCCGACCGCGACCCGTCGCGCTCACGATGCCCTGGGTCACTGTCTGGCTGAGCCCGAACGGATTGCCGATCGCGAGTACCACATCGCCCGCGCGCAGTACGTTGGAGCGACCCATCGGCATCACCGGCGGGTTCTCCAGATCCACGCGCAAGACCGCGAGATCGGTGTCCGGATCGGTGCCGACGATGGTGGGAGTCGCGATACGACCGTCTGCGAGCTGCACGCGGATCTGATCCGCGCCGTGAATGACGTGCTCGTTGGTGACCAGGTGACCATCGGAATCGAGGATCACGCCCGAGCCGAGGCTGCCTTCCACGCGCTGCCGGACCTGCGCCGGATTCTGTCGTAACAGCGGATTGCCATTCGTGGCACTCGGCGCGTTCGCGACCACGCGTGCCGTGTAGATGTTAACCACGGCCGGTCCGGCGCGGCTGACGGCATCGGCATAAGACCTGCGCATCTCGCCTTCTCGCGGCGTGGAGGACACGCGTGGCGTGAACGACACGGGCGAATTAGGGGATTCCTGCGTGGCGGGCGCGACCGATGGACCAGTTTGCGCCGGCCGTACCAGTAGCAGAACGGCGGCGACAGCAAGGCCCACCAAGGTCCATTTCAGCAGGAACAACAGGGTCTGCGGCACGGTGGGCACGGGTGGGCTCGGAGTAAGAGTACCGGCGATGACCGGGGCGCTTCATAGCGCGCTGAGCGATGTGTGTATAATGCGGAATTCCTTGAACGTTTGAAACCTCGCTCCGGGCTTCAAGGGCCGCGGCCGAGGTTGCGCGTGCGATAGATGCCTCGCGGAGATTGTGGATGTCAGAAGTAGATAAAGATGGGGTCGATGGCGGCCGGCGCCATTTCCTGCTGGTCGCGACTACCGTCACCGGCATAGCCGGTGCCGCGATGACCGCCGTGCCGTTCCTGGCGTCCTGGAAGCCGAGTGCTCGCGCGCAAGCGCTGGGCGCGCCGGTAGAGCAGGACATCAGCAAGCTCGAGCCGGGCGCGATGGTGAAGGTGAACTGGCGCGGCCAGGCCATCTTCATCGTGCATCGCTCGCCGGAAATGATGAAGCAGCTCGAAGATCCGTCGCTGGACGCGCGCCTGCGCGATCCGAAGTCCCAGCAGTCCGATCAGCCGAAGTACGCGCAGAACGAGTTGCGCTCGCTCAAGCCCGATTATCTGGTGCTGGTCGGCGTGTGCACGCACCTGGGCTGCGCGCCGCTGGGCCGGTTCCAGCCCGGCGATGCCGAGCTCGGCGCCGATTGGCCGGGTGGCTTCTACTGCCCCTGCCACGGCTCGAAGTTCGACCTGGCCGGTCGCGTGTTCAAGGACGTGCCCGCGCCGTTGAATCTCAAAGTGCCGCCATACCGTTTCATTAACGACGGCGTGGTGCAGATCGGCGTTGATGCGGAGGTCGCCTGATGAGCGCCACGATGCAAGAAAAAGGGCGCTGGGCGCAGCTGGTCGACTGGATCGATGCGCGCTTCCCCATGACCCGGTTCATGAAGGAACACGCCACCGAGTACTACGCGCCGAAGAACTTCAACTTCTGGTACTACTTCGGCTCGCTCGCGCTGGTCGTGCTGGTACTGCAGATCGTCACCGGCATCTTCCTGACGATGAACTACAAGCCCTCGGCCGCGGACGCGTTCGCGTCGGTCGAGTACATCAAGCGCGACGTGGAGTGGGGCTGGCTGATCCGCTATCTGCACTCGACCGGCGCGTCGGCGTTCTTCATCGTCGTCTATCTGCACATGTTCCGCGGCCTCATGTACGGCTCGTACAAGAATCCGCGCGAGCTGGTGTGGATCTTCGGCATGTTGATTTATCTGTGTCTGATGGCCGAGGCGTTCTTCGGCTACCTGCTGCCCTGGGGCAACATGTCCTACTGGGGCGCGCAGGTGATCGTGTCGCTGTTCGGCGCAATCCCGGGCATCGGTGAGTCGCTGGTCGAGTGGATCCGCGGCGACTACTACATCTCGGACATCACGCTGAACCGCTTCTTCGCGCTCCACGTGATCGCGTTGCCGCTGGCGCTGGTGTTCCTGGTGATCGCGCACATCTTCGCTCTGCACGAAGTGGGCTCGAACAATCCGGACGGCATCGAAATCAAGAAGCTGAAGGGCCCGGACGGTCATCCGGTGGACGGCATTCCGTTCCATCCGTATTACACCGTGAAGGATCTGGTGGGCTTCATCGTGTTCGCGATGGTGTTCGCGCTGGTGCTGTTCTTCGCGCCGGAGATGGGCGGCTACTTCCTGGAGCACGCCAACTTCGATCCGGCCAACCCGCTGCAGACGCCTGAGCACATCGCGCCGGTGTGGTACTTCACGCCGTTCTACGCGATCCTCCGCGCGGTTCCGAACAAGCTGCTGGGCGTCGCGCTGATGGGTGCCGCCGTGGTGTTGTTCGTGTTCCTGCCGTGGCTGGACCGCTCCAAGGTCAAGTCGGTCCGCTATCGCGGCTGGCTGTTCCGCGGCTTCCTCGGTGCGTTCGCGGTGAGCTTCATCGCGCTCGGCTACCTCGGCCTGAAGCCGGCGACTCCGGAGTACACCCTGGCGGCGCGCTTCTTCGCGGTCGTTTACTTCGCGTTCTTCCTGCTCATGCCCTGGTACACGAGGATCGACCAGACCAAGCCTGTGCCGGAACGCGTGACCTTCCATGCCCACTGAGCATCTAGCCGAAGCCATGATGAAGAAGAGTTTCCATAAGCTGGTACTGGGCGTGGTGGGGTTGTCCGCTCTGACGTGGTCCGCGATCGGCGCGGCCGCGGAGGGCCATAACTCGGCCATGCAACTGGCGCGCAACGACGTCGCCAACATCGCCTCGCTTCAGCGTGGCGCGCGCAACTTCATGAACTACTGCAGCGGCTGCCACTCGGCGAAGTACGTCCGGTACAGCCGTCTGGAGAAAGATCTGGCGCTCAGTGAAAAGCAAGTGACCGACAACTTGATGTTCGTGGGTGAGCGAATCCACGACACCATCAAGATCGGCATGCGGCCGGAGGACGCCAGCCACTGGTTCGGCACCACGCCGCCGGACCTGTCCCTCATTGCGCGCAGCCGTGGGGCCGATTACATCTACTCTTTCCTGAAGTCGTTCTACCTCGACCCGAGCAGGCCGACGGGGACCAACAACCTGATCCTGCCGGGCACCGCCATGCCTCACGTGCTGTGGGAGCTGCAAGGCTTACAGCAGGCGGTCTATGATGGCGAGAGCGATGCGGAACACAACACGGTCCATAAGAAGTTCAAGGAATTCGAACTGGCGAAGCAGGGCAGCCTCTCGCCGCAGGAGTACGACCAATTCGTCCGCGACACGGTCAATTTCCTCGACTATATCGGCGAGCCGATGCAGCTCGAACGGCGCAATTTGGGCATGCGCGTGCTGGCATTCCTGATAGTCTTCTTTTTGTTCGCTTACTTCCTGAAGAAGGAGTTCTGGAAGGACGTGAAGTAGCCTCCCGCATGGGAGCTGCTGCGCGTTCGTACGGAGCTGTCTGGAGCGTACTGCCATGATGACGCTCTTCTCGCGCGCCGACGATCCCTGGAGCCATCGCACCAGGATCGTCCTTGCTGAGAAGAGCATTCATGTCGAGACCATCGACGTGCAGGGCGGTAACCTGCCCGAGGACCTGCTCGACCTGAATCCCTACCACACGGTCCCCACCCTGGTGGACCGTGATCTGGTGCTTTACGACTCGCGCGTCATCATCGAGTACCTGGACGAGCGTTTCCCGCATCCGCCGCTGATGCCCGTGGATCCGGTGGCGCGGGCGCAGTTCCGTCTGGCGCTGTATCGGATCGAGCGCGACTGGTACAGCCTGGCGCAGCAGATCGACGATCCGTCGGATCGCAAGAACGGTCAAAAGGCGCGCAAAATCCTCCGCGACAGCATTCTGGCCAGCACCGACGTGTTTAAGGCCAAGCCGTACTTCCTGTCGGACGAGTTCTCGCTGGTGGACGCAACCATTGCGCCGATCCTGTGGCGGCTCTTGTATTGGGAAATCGACTTGCCACCGCAGGCGCAACCTATTACCAAGTACGCCAACTTGTTGTTCTCCCGCCCCGCGTTCCGGCACAGTCTGTCGCGCGCCGAGCAGGAAATGCGCGCTTAAAACCCGCGGCGGTACTCATGGCAGATGCTCCAGTTCGATCGCGCCGTCCCTATTTATTGCGTGCCATGCACGAATGGATCAGCGACAGCGATCAGACTCCTCACATAGTCGTCGATGCTTCGATCCAAGGCGTGGAAGTGCCGCGCCAGTACGTTCAGGGCGGCAAGATCATCCTGAACGTTAGCAACAGCGCGACCAGCAATCTCAGCTTGGGCAACGACGTGGTGCGCTTCCGCGCGCGGTTCGGCGCGGTGACGCACGACGTGCTGGTGCCAATCGCGGCGGTGCTCGGCATTTATGCGCGCGAGACGGGGCAGGGGATGATTTTCTCGGAGGCGGATGCGCCGCCGCCGACGCCACCGAATGCGCCGACCGAAACACCGTCCGGCAGCCCCGAGCCCAAGCGCGCGAAGCCGACCTTGAAGGTCGTCAAATAGTCGCTAGGGATTCAGCCGCGTTCCGCTCCATGGCCCGGCGCTGAACGAGAACTCATCTTTCTTCGTCAGCGTCCGCGTCCAGCGCGCGCGGTCATGAATGCGGCCCGCGCCTTCCGCCCATAGCTCGATCGAGTCGATCCACAGTCGAATGCCGCCCCAGTGCGGCGGCCGCGGCACCGCTCCTTCCGTGGCCTGCAACAGACCCAGGCGCTCTTTCACGGCTTGGACCTGCGCGACCAGCGCGTCGCGCGACGCGAGGGGTTCACTCTGCATGCTGGCCCACGCGCCGACGCGGCTTTCGAACGCGCGGCTGGCGAAGTATTGATCGCTCTCCGGAGCCGGCGACCGCACGATCGGTCCCTCCAGCCGAACCTGCCGATGCATGGTGTCCCAATGAAACACGGCTGCGGCGCGCGGATGCTCCGCCATTTCCCGACCTTTGCGCGAATCGTAGTTCGTGAAGAACACCACGAAGCCCTGATCCGGGACCAGTCGCTTGCACAGAACGACGCGCGCAGACGGCGCACTGTTTTCACCCACGGTGGCGACGACCATCGCGTCCGGATTCGGCTGCACGTTGCGCGCGCGCGCATCGCTGAACCACGTCGCGAACATGGGCAGAGGATCGGCAGGCAGAGGATCGGGGAGCACTTCGTCGGCGGCCATGGCGGTTCTTGGTGTCCGGCCGGAGGCCGGCCATGAATAATGAAGGGGATGATTATGCCAGTGCGGCCCGCCGATTTTATGAGCCGCTAACTTGCGGCACGCGCGCGCTCGTTGGTAAAAGGCGTCAGCAACCTCCCTGCGCCGGGCTGAAATTCCCATGAATCTGCAAGAAATTCGCGAACGGCTGTCCGAGCTGGATCGGCAGGTGCTGGCGCTTGTCGCCGAACGCCAACGGCTCAGCCGTGAGGTTGCCGAAGCCAAGCGTGCCGAGGGCAAGGCGACGCGCGACTACACGCGAGAGCGCGAGGTGCTGATGCAAGCCCGCTCCACCGCCGATTCTCTGGGCATTTCGCCGGCGCTGGCAGAACAGGTAATGCGACTGTTGATCCGTGGCTCGCTCACCACGCAAGAACGTATTCGCGTCGCCGCCGGCGGTCGCGGCGGCGGGAAGACCGCGCTGATCATCGGCGGCACCGGCAAGATGGGCCGCTGGTTTAGCGATTTCATGGCCTCGCAGGGTTACACGGTGACCGTAGCCGACCCCGCGCGCCGGCCTGAAAACGCTGCATATGCGTACATCGCGGATTGGCGCGACAGCTCGCTCGATTACGATCTGATCGTGGTGGCCACCCCGCTCAAAATAGCGAACGTGGTGTTGCAGGAACTGGCCGCGCGTAAGCCGCGCGGCATCGTCTTCGACATCGGCTCGCTCAAGACTCCGCTGCGACAAGGCATCGACGCGTTGAAGAGCGCCGGCGTGAAAGTCACGTCCGTGCATCCGATGTTCGGCCCCGACACCGAGCTGCTGTCGGGCCGGCATGTCATCTTCATCGACGTGGGCAACAAGGAAGCGGTCACGGCCGCTCAGGAACTGTTTGGCTCGACCATGGCCCAACAAGCAGTCATGGGACTGGATGAACACGACCGCTTGATCGCTTACGTGCTGGGCCTGTCGCACGCCTTGAACATCTCGTTCTTCACCGCGCTCGCCGAGAGCGGTGAGGCGGCGCCGCGCCTGGCGCAGCTGTCCAGCACGACCTACGACGCGCAGGTGGACGTCGCGACCCGGGTGGCCGCGGAAAGCCCCGATCTGTATTTCGAGATCCAGCACCTGAACGACTACGGCCGCGAATCGCTGCTGGCTTTGCGCCGGGCCGTGGAGAAATTGTGGCACTCGGTGTCGACTGGCGACGCGCCGGAATTCACCGCCATGATGCAGCAGGGCCGCGAGTATCTGGCGGGCCGTGTACGGAATGACTGATTCAATCGTGAGGCACGCATAGATGTCGGCCCGGGATCTCCAAGGCGAGATCCGCGAGTTGCGCGGGCGCATCGCCGCGCTCATGGACGAGGCTGCGACCAATGAAAAGCTGCTCCGCCGGAGCCAGGAGCGCGAGCTCGAGTTGCTCAAGGCCGAGAACATGTCGCAGCTGTTCGACGCCATCTGCAAAGGGCTGAAAGCTTCGTACGCACTCGAGTCCGTGACGTTGTTGCTGCTGGATCCTCAGCATGAGATCCGTCATCTGCTGATCGCCGACAACGTGAAGCTGGAAGATTTCCCGCAGGTGTTGTTCACGGACAGCCTGGCGGGCATGGCGCCGCAGTTCAATTCATTTCATCGGCCTTGGCTCGGGCCGTACATGGGTTGCGATCATCAACTGCTCTTCCCGGGCGTGGCCGGTTTGAAGAGCACCGCGCTGATTCCGTTGCGCCGTCAGGATCGCCTGCTCGGCAGTCTGAACTTCGGCAGCATCGACGAGAAACGATTCTCGCGCCATCTGGCGACCGACTTCCTCGCGCACCTTGGCGTGATCGCATCGTTTGCGATCGAGAACACCATCAATCGCGCGCGACTGGTTCGCAGCGGCCTGACCGACTTTCTCACCGGCTGGCACAACCGTCGATATCTCAACGCTCGGCTCAAAGAAGAGCTGGCGCGTGCGCAACGCCAGGGCACCAGTCTTACCTGCCTGGTCATCGACCTGGATCGCTTCAAGCAGATCAACGATCAGCATGGTCACCTCGCTGGCGACATGGCCTTGCGTGAGGCGGCTCAACGCGTCGACGCGCATATCCGAGGCAGCGATGCCGCGGCTCGTTTCGGCGGCGACGAATTCGTCGTGCTGGCGCCGGCGATTGCTCCGAGGCAGGCCGCGTGCCTGGCGGAGCGCATCCGCACCTCCGTGTGCGACACGCCGCTGACCTTGCCGTCCGGCGTGCAGTTGAACATGACGGTATCGATCGGGGTCGCGTGGATCACGGTGTCGCGCGACGAGGCCGACCTCAAGGCCGCCGCCGAGCGGCTGCTGGCCGATGCCGATGCCGCGCTCTACCGTGCGAAGCAGGCCGGACGCAACCGTGCCGCGCTCGCTTCCGGCGAAGAGATGCCCGAGAAGCCCTGCGGTTGAGCGCTCTCGAATTCGAACAGCCGAATTTCCGCTTCTCCGAGCAAAGAAATAAAAAATCTTGTCCACGCGAGGGGGTTAGGGGCAGGGGCCTTTGAGTCACGTCTGACAGACCTCGCCAAAACGTGATTAAATGCGAGTCATTCGCATTGATTCGTCGAGGTTTGCCGGCTCATGTCAGTCAGGTTCGGTGTGTTTGCGCCAATGTTCGGCGCCTTGCTGCTCGCCGTGGGACTCGCCGGGTGCGGTCAGCAACCTTCCGAGCTGGTCGTGTACTCGGCCCGCAACGAGCAGCTGATCAAGCCCATCTTCGATCGCTATACCGCCGAGAGCGGGCAGAAGATCCGCTTCGTCACCGACGATGCCGGTCCGCTGATCGAGCGCTTGAATGCCGAAGGCGCGAATTCGCAGGCGGACATTCTGATGACCGTGGACGCTGGCGAGCTATGGCACGCAGCCGATCGCGGCTTGCTGCGGCCGGTGAATTCGGAAGTGCTCAACGCCAACATTCCCGAGAGCCTGCGCGATCCACAAGGTCGCTGGTTCGGTTTTTCGATCCGCGCGCGCACCATCGTGTACAGCACCGAGCGAGTGAAGCCCGAAGAATTGAGCGACTACGCCGCGCTCGGCAACGAGCGGTGGAAAGGCAAGCTGTGCCTGCGTACCTCGAAGAAGGTCTATAACCAGTCGTTGGTCGCCATGCTCATCGCCGAATACGGTGAGCCGAAGACCGAAGAGATCGTGCGTGGCTGGGTCGCGAATCTCGCCGCCGAGCCGTTCTCCAACGATACCTTGCTCATGGAAGCGATCGCCGCGGGTCAGTGCGACGTGGGGCTGGTGAACACTTATTACTTCGGCCGCCTGTTGCGCGAGAAGCCCGATCTGCCCATCAAATTGTTCTGGGCCGATCAGGCCGGGCAGGGCGTGCACGTGAATATTTCCGGTGCCGGTGTCACGGCCCATGCGCCGCGTAACGAGCAGGCAAAGAAATTCCTCGAATGGCTGTCGCAGCCCGAAGCGCAGTCGTTCTTCGCCGGTCAGAACCTGGAATATCCCGCCAGCCCCAGCATCGAGCCCGATCCGATCGTGAAAGCGTGGGGCGATTTCAAGCGCAGCCCGATGAACGTGGCGCAGGCCGGCGAGTTGCAGGCCACGGCGGTGAAGCTGATGGATCGAGTCGGGTATCGCTGACGACTCGTCATGAGCGCGGAGGTTGTGCAGGGTGAAACGAGGCGCTTCTGGCGTGATCCGCTGAGCGTGGTGCTCGCGGTTGTGCTCTGCCTGCCCGCGCTCGTGCCCCTGCTGGTCATTGCGCACGCAACCCTCTCGCCCGAGGCCGAGGTTTGGGCACACCTCTCTCGCTATGTGCTGCCTGAAGTCTCGATCAACACGATCAAGTTGCTGATCGGCGTGGCGCTGTTGAGCGGCGTCGTCGGTACGTCGCTCGCGTGGCTCACGTCGATTTGTGAGTTTCCCGGCCGGCGTTTTTTCGATTGGGCGTTGTTGCTGCCGCTGGCCATTCCCACCTATGTGCTGGCATTCGTCGCGGTGGGCTTCCTCGATTTCTCGGGTCCGTTGCAGAGCTGGTTACGCGAGGTGACCGGCACTTCCGCCTGGGTCCCGAAAATCCGTTCGACCGGTGGCGTCATTGTCGTGCTCTCCCTGGCGCTGTATCCGTACGTTTATCTGCTGGCGAGAACGGCGTTTCTGACTCAAGGCCGGCGGGCGCTCGAAGCTGCGCAGATGTTGGGCTTTGGCCGCGCCGCCGCGACCTGGAAAGTGGCGCTGCCGATGGCGCGTCCCTGGATCGCCGCGGGCGTTGCGTTGGTTTGCATGGAAACATTGGCCGACTTCGGCGCGGTTTCGGTCTTCAACTACAACACGTTTACGACCGCGATCTATCGCGCGTGGTTCGGCATGTTTTCGGTGAGCGCGGCATTGGAGCTTGCCGGCGTGCTGCTGTTGTTCGTGGTCGCTGCGTTCGCGCTCGAAAGAAGCTCGCGAGCCGGCGCGCGTTTTGCCAGCAGTCGCGATATGACCCGTGAAGCACCGCGGCTGAGCCTGGGGCCTGTGACCCGATGGGGTGCATTTGCCGGGGCGGCCCTGGTGCTGGCGCTGTCGTTTGTTCTGCCGTTGCTACAGCTGTTGATCTGGTCCTTCCAGAATCTGGGCGATATCGACGCTCGGTATTGGGGATTCATCGCGCGCAGTCTGATGCTCGCAGGCAGCGCTGCGGTTGTCATCGTGCTGGCGAGTCTGGCGCTGGCGTACATCGAGCGACGTAGATCGACGACATCGATGCGCGTGCTCGTGCGCCTCGCGACGCTTGGTTACGCCATTCCGGGAACGGTGCTGGCCGTCGGCATTGCCGTGCCGCTCGTGTTATTGAACAACCAATTGCAGAGCTGGTTGCGCGCGTGGATGGGCGACTCGGCGCCGGTAATGTTGCTCCAGGGAACATTGCTCGCCGTGCTCATCGCTTATCTCGCTCGCTTTCTCACGGTCGGATTCAATCCGGTCGAGAGCGGCTTGCAGCGGGTAACGCGCAGTATCGATGAAGCTGCCGCGAGCCTCGGCGTGGTCGGCAGCGATCTGATTCGTAAAGTTCATGTCCCGCTGCTACGAACGAGCCTGGCGACGGCGGCGACGTTGGTGTTCGTCGACGTGATGAAAGAGATGCCGATCACGTTGATCACGCGTCCGCCGGGCTGGGACACGCTGGCGGTGCGCGTGTGGGAGATGACGTCCGAAGGTGAGTGGGAGCGTGCGGCCTTGCCGGCGGTCGCGATCGTGCTCGTCGGACTCATTCCCGCCGCCATGCTGACCCGCAGAGGTGCGCATGTGGCTTGAGCTGGAAAATGTGGTTCGTCGATTTGGCGCGCGCGCCGCCGTGAACGGATTGTCGATGCGGCTGGCGAAAGGTTCGATCGGCTGTTTGCTCGGCCCGAGCGGCTGTGGCAAGACGACGGCGCTGCGTTGTATCGCCGGTTTCGAACCGGTCGATGTGGGTGAGATTCGCGCACATGGTCGCGTGCTCGCCTCCAAAGACTTTCATTCGCCGCCGGAGCGCCGGCAGATCGGCATGGTGTTCCAGGACTACGCGTTGTTTCCGCATCTCACGGTGCTGGATAACGTCGCGTTCGGCCTGCATCGTCTGGATCGCAGCCAACGCAAACGACGCGCCGAAGAAATATTGGAAACAGTGGGTCTCGCCGAGCACCGGGGCCACTATCCGCATCAGTTGTCCGGAGGTCAGCAGCAGCGCGTAGCTTTGGCGCGAGCGTTGGCGCCGGAACCCGAGATCGTGTTGCTCGACGAGCCGTTCTCCAGTCTGGATGTCGAGCTGCGCGAGCGCTTGAGCGTCGAAGTGCGCTCGGTATTGAAGACGCTCAACACGACGGCGTTGCTGGTGACTCACGATCAGCAGGAAGCATTCACGGTGGCTGATGTCGTGGGCGTGATGAAGGACGGCAAGCTCGAACAGTGGGACACGCCGTATGAGCTGTATCACCGTCCGGAGACGCGCTTCGTCGCTGACTTCATCGGCCAGGGTGTGTTCATTCCCGGAGAAATCGTTGCCGCCGGTTCGGTGCGCACCGAGCTGGGCGTGGTTCGCGCGAACGGCAATGGACAATGGCAAACGGGTCGCCAGGTGGATTTATTGCTACGGCCGGACGACGTGATTCATGACGACGCCAGCACGCTGCGCGCCGAAGTCTGTCAGCGCGCGTTCCGAGGGGCGGAGTTCCTGTACACGTTGAAACTCGCGAGCGGCTTGCAACTGCTATCGCTCGTGCCGAGCCATCACGACCACGCGGTCGGTGAGCGCATCGGCATCCGCATCGAGCCCGATCACGTGGTGGCGTTCGCGCGCGACTGATGGTGAGCGCGGATGTCTTTTCGAAGCGACTTAACGTCGCTTCGAACCGCGCGAACGCCGGTACACGGATGTAACGGCTGACGTCGCTCCAGGGACGGCTGCTTGAGATGAGCTGGTGAACCGGCGGGAGGCTGTGAAACAATCGCCTGAATCCGAATTTTTCTCAGTTCCATGACCGATTTCATCGATGCAGACGGGTTTCGCGCCAATGTCGGAATCGTCTTGATGCGCGAGGATCGCCAGGTCTTCCTCGGCGGCCGGACCGGCGGCCGCGGCTGGCAATTCCCTCAAGGCGGCGTCCAGCAGCGCGAAACCCCCGAAGAAGCCTTGTACCGCGAGCTCAAGGAAGAAGTGGGGCTCGAGCCTCATGACGTGAAGCTGATCGCCGGCACTCGCAACTGGCTGCGCTATCGGCTGCCGAAGCAATACGTGCGCAAGAACAGCAACCCGCCTTGCATCGGCCAGAAGCAGCGCTGGTTCCTGCTGAAGTTCACCGGCACCGAGGATCGCTTCGATCTGGTCTCCAACGGCGAGCCGGAATTCGAGAGCTGGCGCTGGGTCGATTACTGGACGCCCGTGCGCGAGGTCATCTACTTCAAGCGCGCTGTCTATGCCCGCGCCCTCGATGAGCTCGCGCGCACCGCTTTCCCGCAGGACCCGCCGGCGCTGCCCGAGTGGTCTCAGGAAGAAAAATATTTACGCAGCCTGGCGCAGCGTCAGCAAAGGGCCGCGCGCGACAAGGCGACCGGTTAGAACGGCTTAACGACGACCAGGATCACGATGCCGAACAGGAACAGGGTCGGCACTTCGTTGAAGCCTCGGTACCATCGCTCCGAATGCCGATTCCGGTTGTCGCGAAACGCAGTCAGCAGCCGGTAGCACCAAATGTGATACCCGATGAGCCCGGCCACCAGCGTGAGCTTGGCGTGCATCCACCCCGTCTGCATGAAACCGGGCACCTGGCCGAGCGTCGCGCCGCCAAACAGGATCGCGAGCACGCCGCCCACCGTCATCATGGTGAAAAGCCGGCGCTCCATGATCTTGAAGCGCTCCGCTCCCGCGGGGTCGCTGGCTCCAAGTGCCGCGTGATACACGAATAGTCGCGGCAGATAGAACAATCCGGCGAACCAGGTGATTACGAAAATAATGTGCAATGCCTTGAGCCAGAGCATGAATGACCCTTTCTAAAAATGTCGGGACCGACGCCAGTCCTGCGCATCACTGCGCCCCGGCCTTGTGGCCTCCTGCCCAACACGGTTTTTGCCTCAGCGCGCTTTGCGTGATCGCCGTACTCGTGCGCTCGCGACGACGCGTCGATGCGGTATCGAGCGCGGGCCGGGACGGGATTCTTTGCGGCGCTTCTCAATCGAGGCGCGGCGGCTGTGCTCTAATTTCACCAGCTTCCGTCAAATTCGGACAGTTGTGCAGCAATGCCTGATTTCGCCCCTCAGCGTACCGGCGCCTTCATCATCCGCCAGCATCCGACCTGGCGGCGCCGTGCCGTGCTCATTGCGGGCGCGCTGGGCGGGCTGATCGCGCTGTACCTGATGTATGAATGGGGCCGTTTCGAAGGTGGGTACAGCAAGTTTGCCGAGATCCAGCATCGTCGCGAGCTGAACGCCAAGATCGAGTCCCTGCAGGACGAGAACGAGAAGTTGCGCGCGGCTGTGGCCGCCGCGGAATTGGACCGCAAAGTCGAGAACAAGGCATACGCGGACGTCGAGAAGAATCTCGCCGATCTGCAGGCGCAAGTGCTCAAGCATCGTGAGCAACTGACTTTCTATCGCGGCATCGTGTCGCCGGAAGACGGGATCGGTGGGCTGCGCATTCAACGTTTCCAGGTGCTGCCGGGCCCGGCCGATCATCACTACCGGCTGCGGCTGGTGCTGGTGCAGTCGATGCGGCAGGAGAGCGTGGTCTCCGGCTCAGTGATCGTGCAGCTCGAAGGCGTGCGCGAGAACAAGCCGGTGCAGCTGCCGTTATCGCAGGCCGCCGAAACGCCCCGGGCCGACGGGCAGCTGCCGTTTCAATTCCGCTATTTTCAGAATCTCGAGCAGGACATCGTGCTCCCCGACGGCTTCGAGCCGCGGGCGGTCACGGTGGAGGTGCGTTCGCCGCGCATGGACCCTGTGCGAGAATCGTATCCTTGGCAGGTAACCTCGGAAGGATGAGCGCGGATGCCTTTTCGAGGCGAGTTGCACTCGGCACATACCTGTGCCTCGCCCTTCAGGAAGCCTGGAAGGCTGCGCAAAACGGCTATCTTGCCGTTTTGTAACGTCGCCTCGAACCGCGCGAACGACAGTACACGGACGTACTGGCTGGCCGAGGTTCCAGGGATGGCTGCTCGAGATAACGTTCTTGTATTCAAAAGCTCATGTTCAACCGTAGCAAACCCAAACCGCATCGTATCGACACGCTGATCGGCGCCGGCACGCGCATCATCGGGGATGTGCAGTTCGCTGGCGGCTTCCACGTCGACGGCCACGTGAAAGGCAATGTCGATGCCCCCGCCGACTCCGGTGCGACGCTCAGTGTCAGCGACAGTGGCGTCGTCGAGGGCTCGGTGGCCGTGCCCAATGTGATTCTCAATGGCACGGTGAAGGGCGACATCCTGGCGCACGAGCGCGTCGAGCTCGGCGCGACGGCCCGGGTCACGGGCAACGTGTATTACGCGCTGATCGAGATGGAAATGGGTGCGGAGATCACCGGCAAACTGATCCACGAGCCTCGCCGCGGCTCGAAGGGCGAGCCCGAAATCAAGCCGGCGCCGGGCGACGCGGGCGCGGATTCCGCCGGGTGATGGCCTTATAGCTCGAAGGTTTGGAACCGTTTTGCCGCTCTTGAGCATGGCTGCGCTACACTTGATTCGGACGTTGCCGTCCCCAACGTGGCCCTCATGAACACCGAATCCGCCGTTTCCAGTTTTGCTCCGAATGCCGGCGCGCCCAGCCTGGTCTTCACCGATGCCGCGGCTGCCAAGGTCAGCGAGCTGATCCGTGAAGAGTCGAACCCCAATCTGAAACTGCGCGTGTTCGTGCAGGGTGGCGGTTGCTCGGGGTTCCAGTACGGGTTCACATTCGACGAGAACCTGGAAGAGGGCGACACGCAGGTCGAGAACGGCGGCGTGACCCTGCTGATCGATCCGATGAGCATCCAGTATCTGGCCGGTGCCGAGATCGACTACAAAGAGGACATCGAGGGCGCGCAGTTCGTCATCCGCAATCCGAACGCCACGACCACCTGCGGCTGCGGCTCATCGTTCTCGATGTAACGCGTAAGAAGCGCGGCTTCGTCCCTAACGCGGGCAAATTTGCCGCTGGCGGCGGATCCTTCATCGATTAAAATCCCGCCGCAACGGGTTTCAACTCAGGGTGGGATGGTTTCTGCAATGGCGCGCAAAATCCCCGACGTCATTGCCGCCGTCGACTTGGGTTCCAACAGTTTCCACATGGTCGTCGCCCGTCACATGCACGGGCAACTCATCATCCAGGATCGTCTGCGCGAGACCGTGCGTCTCGGCGCGGGCCTCGATGAGCAAGGGCGACTGAAGCGCGAAGCCATCGATGTCGCGCTCGCTTGCCTGGAGCGATTCGGTCAGCGCCTGCGCGACATGAAGGCCGAAAGCGTTCGCGTCGTGGGCACCAACACCCTGCGCAAAGCCAAGCGCAAAGGCGCATTTCTGGATCGCGCGCGCTCGGCACTCGGCCATCCGATCGAAGTGATTTCCGGCATCGAAGAAGCGCGTCTGATCTATCTCGGCGTCTCGAACACCATGCCGAGCGATCCCGGTCGACGGCTCGTCGCCGATATCGGCGGCGGCAGCACCGAGATCATCATCGGCGAAGGGCATCACCCGAAGAAGCTCGAAAGCCTGCACATGGGCTGCGTGAGCATGAGCTCGCGCCTGTTCAGCGATGGAGTGATCACCGAAAAGCGCATGAAGCGAGCCCGGCTCGCCGCGCGACTCGAGCTCGAACCCGTGCAGGCGACGTTCAAGAACTACGGTTGGGATCACGCAGTCGGCTCATCAGGCACGATTCGCTCGGTGAGCGACGTTCTGCGCGCGCGTTCCAACGGCGATGGAATCATCACTCCCGCGGGCGTCGAGGTGCTGATCGAGCAGCTGCTGCGTGCGGGAGAGCTCTCGAAACTGCGATTGCCCGGGCTGACGGACGAACGCTTGCCTGTGTTCCCGGGCGGCCTGGCCATCCTCGCCGAAGTGCTCAGCGTGCTCGACATCAAGACCATGAAGGCAGCCGACGGAGCGTTGCGCGAAGGCTTGCTCTACGACCTGGTCGGTCGTTTCACCGATGAAGATGCGCGCTTGCGGAGCGTGCGTGCCATGCAAGGTCGGTATCACGTCGATCTCGCGCAGGCGTCACGCGTCGAAGCCACTGCGCTCGACTTCTTGCGTCAGACACAGGTCGCGTGGGAGCTCGACGACCCGTTTGCGGAAATGGCGTTGTCGTGTGCCGCGCGCCTGCACGAGATCGGTCTGGACGTCTCGCATTCGCATTATCAAAAGCACGGCGCCTATCTGCTGGAGCACGCGGATTTGCCGGGATTTCCGCAAGAAGAGCAGAAGATCCTCGCGTATATCGTGGGCGCTCACCGTCGCAAGCTGCAGCTCGACGCGCTCCAGGATCTGACCCCGCCCTGGCACATCAAGGCGCAATTCCTGATCCTGATCTTGCGGCTCGCGGTGCTGTTGCATCGAGGGCGCAGCGCCGAGGTGTTGCCGAATATCCAGCTCGTGCCGCGCGCGCGGAACATGGAGATCACGTTCCCGAAGGGCTGGCTCGATTCTCATCCGCTGACCGCCGCCGATCTCGACAACGAGATCGAGTATCTGAAGGCGGCCGGCGTTCGCTTGCGCGTCAGCTAATCGTTGCAGTCTGAATAGCGTTGAAGCAGGACCTGCTGCGCGGTCACCGGCGGCGCGCCATTGGAGTTGGCGCGCTCGTACCTGCCATCCGGACGAAGCACCCACGCTTGCTCGTTGTCGGCCAGGTAGGTCTGCAGATCCTCGACGATGCGATCGCGATGCTGTTTGCGCTCGATCGGGAAGCACACTTCGATGCGACGGAAGAAGTTGCGCTCCATCCAGTCGGCGCTGGCGCAGAAGATTTCCGGGTTGCCGTCGTTGTGGAAGTAGTAGACGCGCGAGTGCTCGAGGAAACGCCCGACGACTGAGCGCACCGTGATGTTCTCGGAAATACCCGGCAATCCCGGACGCAGCGCGCAGATGCCGCGCACGATCAAATCGATTTTCACGCCGGCCATGGCGGCGGAGTAGAGCGTCTGGATGATTTGCGGCTCGATGAGCGCATTCATCTTCGCGATGATGCGGGCGGGCTTGCCTTCCCGCGCGAACGCGATCTCGCGACGGGTCTTTTCGAGCAGCCCTTCGTGCAGCGTGAACGGCGACTGCAGGATTTTCTGCATGGTCGCGACGCGCGTCGGACTGGTGAGCTGCAAGAACAGCTCGTGCAGGTCCTCGCCGACTGCTTCGTCACACGTGAACAAGCCGTAGTCGGTGTACACGCGAGCGGTGTTCGGATGGTAGTTGCCCGTGCCGCAGTGACAGTAGCGACGTAGTTTTCCACGCTCCCGACGCACGACCATGATCAGCTTCGCGTGCGTCTTGTAACCGACGACGCCGTACATGACGTGCGCACCGGCTTCCTGGAGGCGAGTTGCGAGCTGGATGTTCGCCGCTTCGTCGAAGCGCGCCATCAGCTCGATGATGACTGTGACTTCCTTGCCCGCGCGTGCCGCGTCCACGAGTGCATCGACGACCGGCGACTGCGGGCCCGTGCGATACAGCGTCTGCTTGATGGCCAACACATCCGGATCGGCCGCCGCCTGGCGCAGAAAGTCGATCACCGGTGCAAACGCTTCGAACGGGTGATGGAGCAGCACTTCGCCTTCGCGCATGACCGCGAAAATGTCTTCCTTCGCCACCAGCCGCTTGGGAATGCACGGCGTAAACGGCGGAAATTTCAGGTCCGGCCGATCGACCAGATCGTAAATGGCCATGAGCCGGTTGAGATTCACCGGGCCATTGACCTGATACAGGTCGTCGCGCTTGAGCGCGAAATGACGCAGCAGGAAGTTGGTGATGTCTTCCGGACAATCGATCGACGTTTCCAGACGCACGGCTGCGCCATAGCGCCGCTGCGCGAGCTCGCCTTCGATGGCGCGCAACAGGTTGTCGACTTCTTCGTCGTCGACAAACAGATCGCTGTTGCGCGTGACTCGGAATTGCCATGTGCCTTCGACTTTCATGCCGCTGAACAGCTGCGCGACGAAGCTCGAAATCACCGCCGACAGGAACACGAAGTACGTCTTGCCCGGCTCGCCCGTGGTCGGCGGCAGGCGAATGATTCGCGGCAGTGAGCGCGGGACTTGCACGACCGCAAGCTCGGCGTCGCGACCGAACGCGTCCTTGCCGGACAACCGCACGATGAAGTTCAGACTCTTGTTTTGAATGCGAGGGAAGGGGCGGGCGGGATCGAGCCCGAGCGGTGTGAGCACCGGCTCGACTTCCTTGGCGAAATAATCGCCGACCCATTTGCGCTGCGCCGGAGTCAGGGTCTTGGCGTTGACGAACTGGATGCCTTGCGAGGCCAGGTCGGGAAACACCAGCTCGTGAAGCAGCTCGTATTGATCTTTCACGAGGGCCGCGGCGCGTTCGTGAATCGCTGCAAGCTGCTCCGGCACGGTCATGCCGTCGGGCCCGCCTGTCAGCGAGCCGAGCTCCTGGCGCTGCTTCAGACTGGCGACGCGGATCTCGAAGAACTCATCCAGGTTGGAGCAGGAGATGCCGAGGAAGCGGATCCGTTCCAGCAGTGGCAGCCGCTCGTCGTGAGCTTGCGCGAGCACGCGCTGATTGAAATCCAGAAACGACAGTTCCCGATTGATGTAGTACTCGGGAGCCTTGAGATTCACATCCAACATAGCCGCCGTCGCCGAAGTCCCGTAGCTAGGGGACATCGAGAATACTACGGGCGGCGCGGCGCTTGTGTTACAGGCGCGCTAACGGGCGGGATCGCGACCGCAAAAGTCGCGATCTTGTCACGAAAGCTCAGGGAGCGAGCGAGGCGGTGGTGACCGTCGCGGCGCCGCTGCGATCCAGTTTCGCGAACAGCTGGCCGGACTTCGTCAGGAACTCCGCACGGTATCCGTCGGAGATCGGCGCGGCTTCCGGCAACAGCACGGTACGCGGATTCTTGTGGACGCCATTCACCAGGTATTCGTAGTGCAGATGGGGGCCGGTCGCGGCGCCCGAGCTACCTACGAAGCCGATGGTCGTGCCCTGGCGAACGCGCTGGCCGTTGCGAATGCCGGCGAAGCGGGACATGTGTCCATAGAGCGTGGAGACGCCGCCGCCGTGCTCGAGAATGACGACGCGACCGTAACCGCCCTTGGTGCCGACGAATGCCACTTTGCCGTCGCCGGCCGCTTTGATCACGGTGCCGGTCGCGGCTGCGTAGTCGACGCCTTTGTGAGCACGGATGGTATTCAGGATGGGATGACGACGCGCCGGATTGAAATTCGAGCTGATGCGCGTGAATTCCAGCGGCGCACGCAGAAATGCGCGACGCACGCTGCGACCGTCGGGCCGGAAATAGTCGGCGACCTTGCCGTCCTTGGACTCGAAGTAGACCGCACGATGCAGAGTGCCGTTGTTGACGAAGTCGGCGGCGAGGATGCGGCCGTTGCCGATGAACTTGCCGTCGCGATACTTCTGCTCGTACACCAGGTTGAACTTGTCGCCCGGCTGGATATCCAGCGCGAAGTCGATGTCCCAGCCGAAAATGTCGTTGGCCATCTGCAGGATCAGCTCGGGGCTCACGCCGGCGGCGCGGGCCGCAACGAACAGCGAGGAGTCGATGGTGCCTTCGGCCTGCACTTGCTGAATGTCCAGCGGCGTTTCGATCACTTCGGCGTTGAAGCCTTCGTTGGCGCGCGTCACCGAAAGAATCGCGGTCTCGCTGATGCGGCGGGTCAACGATTGCACCAGGCCATCGGCGTGAACCAGCGTGATGATGTCGCCGACGCGGAGCTGATCGAGCTGTGCCTGCACGCTCGGCATGTCACGAATGGTGGCGAGGTCGGTGAGGTTCAGCTTCAGCTGACGGAAAATGCGATCCATCGTGTCGTTGCGACGGACCACGTATTCGACCGTGTCGCCGAGCAACGAAGAGGACATCTCCTCGGCCGGAATCTGCACATCCTGGATTTCGATCGGCGGCAAGTTCTCGACATTGACCGTGGTTTGCCGCGGCGAAAGGAACGAACCGTCGCGGGTCGCCACCCCGTATGCGATGAGGCCGCCGATCAGTGGCAGCGCGAGACCGGAGATGAACCAGCGCGCATGGCTGGTGCCGCGCGTCGCCTGCGGCTTGTAATCGAACGCGGTCCTGGCGGTCGGCGTGGCGGCGGGATTGGCCTGGAATCCCTTACGAAAACCGAGTTGTGCCGTTTGCCTGGACTCGCGCATGACCGTGCGTAAATAAGTTAAAGTAAATGAACCAAGTCGCGAATTTGAAGAATCACAGCGCCTGCGTCAACTACTGGAGTCAATCGACGAACCCGGGCCCGAGATCCGACATGAGTCCTGTTAATCGCTCCGACCGCCGTGAACAATCTCCACCCGTGGTGTCACGGGCGTGACCGAAACCGGCCGTAGCGACTAAAGTCGCTGCGCGTTGCAACTCAACCAATCATTACCGTGCCCTTCGCGGCACGCTGGAAATCCGATGCTTTCCGCCGAAGAACAATTGTCCGAGCTCAAGCGTGGCAGCAACGAAATCCTGCTGGAGTCCGAGCTGCTGACCAAGCTGAAGCGGGGCAAGCCGTTGCGCATCAAAGCCGGCTTCGATCCGACCGCGCCCGATCTGCATCTGGGCCACACGGTGCTGATCAACAAAATGCGCCGCTTTCAGGATTTCGGCCACGAGGTGATTTTCTTGATCGGAGATTTCACCGGCCTGATCGGCGACCCCTCGGGCCGTAACGCGACCCGGCCGCCGCTCACCCCGGAGGACGTGCAGGCCAACGCCAAAACGTATCAGGATCAGATCTTCAAGATCCTGGATCCGGCCAGAACGCAGGTGGACTTCAATTCACGCTGGATGAGCCAGCTCGGCTCGGCCGGCATGATTCAGCTGGCGGCCAAGAGCACCGTCGCCCGCATGCTGGAGCGGGACGACTTCAGCAAGCGCTACAAGGGCGGCCAGCCGATCGCCATTCATGAATTCCTCTACCCGCTGGTGCAGGGCTATGACTCGGTCGCGCTCAAGGCCGACGTGGAGCTGGGCGGCACGGATCAGAAATTCAATCTGCTGATGGGGCGTCAGTTGCAGGAAGCCTTCGGTCAGGAGCCCCAGATCGTGCTGACCATGCCGCTGCTCGAAGGCCTCGACGGCGTGAACAAGATGTCCAAGTCGTTGGGCAACTATATCGGCGTGAACGAAGACGCCGACAGCATGTTCGGCAAGCTCATGTCGATCTCGGATGAGCTGATGTGGCGTTACTTCGAGCTGCTGTCGTTCCGAGCCAATGCCGAGCTGGCGAGCTTCCGCCAGCAGATAGCCGACGGACGCAATCCGATGGAGATCAAATTCGAGCTCGCGATGGAAATCACTACACGGTTCGCGGGCGCCGCGGCCGCGGAACAGGCACGACAGAACTTTTCTTCTCGCAGTCAGCGTCGGGAAATCCCCGAAAACATCGAGAAAAAAACCGTCACGATCGACGGCGCGAGCATCGGCGTCGCCGCCGCGATCAAGCAGGCCGGGCTGGCTGAGAGCACTTCGGCTGCGAATCGGCTCATTCAGCAAGGCGCGGTTCGGATCGATGGCGAGCGAGTCGAAGACATCAAGCTGCAGATCGAGCCCGGACCGGCCCGCCTGTTCCAGGTGGGTAAGCGAGGTTTCGCGTACATCGAAGTGCTGAGAGCCGTATCGTAACGGCGTGAGGTCCATGATGGCTCGACGCGGATGAATTGCGACTCACGCCTCGTCGAGCTGTGTCTTACGTCGCGCGCTCTCGATCGCTCATCGTCCTAGCAGATTCCCGACGCCGTCGTGAGCACCTCGAGCCACATCCGCGTCGAAAAAATTTAGTCGCGAGCCCCGTTCCGGGGCTTGCAAATTCTCGCGATGGCTACAAAAAAGCAGCTCTCGCGCACTCCCCGAACGGACCGCATTCGCCGCTTGAAAACGGCGAGCGAAAAAAACTCACGCAGGGTGTTGACGGCCTGTAACCAAACAGTAAGATGCGCCCCCTTCGCAGCGGGCGCCGGTTGAAAAACGGGCTGCGAAGGCACTGCTCCGAACTGGTCGCCGACACCTCGAAAATAAAAAATTCGAAGGGGTAGACGGCAAGAAAACAGACAGTAAGATGCGCCGCCTTCGCAAGGGACGCCGGTTGAAAAACGGGCTGCGGAGGAGCTGATTCGGACCGGTCGGCGACACCTCGAAAATAAAAAATTCGAAGGGGTTGACGGCCAGAAACGAGGCAGTAAGATGCGCCCCCTCGCAGCGGACGCCGGTTGCAAAATCGGTTGCGAGGAAGCTGGTTCGGAAGGACGCCGACACCTCGAAATAAAAAATCGAGGGGTTGACGAAACGAACGAAGCCGCTTAAAGTTCCGCTTCTGCCTAGCCACCGCGCAACGGCAGCGCCTCTCGAAGGCGACGCTCTTTAAAAACTGAAACAGATAATTTGTGTGGGGACTCGCGTCGGTTCGTTGGCGAAGCCAACTTCGACGATGAGTTACCAAATTAGCCAGTAGAGCTTGTTTGGATAATCTCTTCGTTAAACTTGATAGGTCTCAAAGCCTTTAAGTGAAGAGTTTGATCCTGGCTCAGATTGAACGCTGGCGGCGTGCCTAACACATGCAAGTCGAGCGGTAACAGGTGTAGCAATACATGCTGACGAGCGGCGGACGGGTGAGTAACGCTTGGGAATCTGCCTGTTAGTGGGGGACAACCCGGGGAAACTCGGGCTAATACCGCATACGCACTACGGTGGAAAGCCGGGGACCGCAAGGCCTGGCGCTAAC
>JAEWAF010000049.1 GCA_023391815.1 Pseudomonadota bacterium | reverse complement strand
GCGCTGATTTCGAAAACACGTCCCTGTATTTCGAATCTGCCGGGAGGAGACACCCCCTTCCCGGCAGACGCCGATACCGTCGTGGTGACGTTGAGCGTTCCAGAACTTCTGGCGATGTCACCGTGGTGACGTTGAGGGTTCCAAGAACTTCTGGCGATGCCATCGTGGTGGCGTTGGGCATTCCAAGACCTCTGTTGATGCAACCGTCGCGGCGTTGAGCATTTCAAGACCTCTGTTGATGCAACCGTCGCGGCGTTGAGCATTCCAAGACCTCTGTTGATGCAACCGTCGCGGCCTTGAGCATTTCAAGACCTCCTGTTGATGCCTACGGGGCACGTTGAGCATTTCAAGAACCTTTGTCGATACCACTGTGGCGGGGTTGAGCATCAAAGAGGTTTGTCGATGCGACTGTGACGGTGTTGAGCAGGTTCAGAACTTGCGTGATGCCAGCGTGGCGGAGTTGACCATCTCAAGAACTCTCGTTGATACGTGATAGTCGCGGTGCGCGCTGACCGGTCTCATTTGCGCCGTCAGGCGCGCCGCTTCCTTCTGCTAAACCTCTTGTTCCCGCCCGTTGATGGCGTTGGAATCCCGAGCGTCATTACGTCAAATCCATTTATTTTCACGCCAAGGGAAGAAATCGCGGCCCGGGGTCGTACTCCTATCAAAGGCTGCAGATTGGCTGCGGTCGGAGAGGAGATTCCATGAAAACTCGTTCCATGCTGATCGGTCTTGCGACAGCTGCCGTCCTGAACTGCGCCGCTGTGAATGCTCAGGTGTTGGGCGGAGTGGGCGGCGGGTTGGGCGGCGGTCTGTCGGGTGGGCTGCGGGATATGAACATGGCCACGCACGGCACGTTGAATGGCTCCCTGGGTGCCGAACTCGATACGAACTCTCTGCGTCGTACCACCCGCGATACGGCGGAACGCACGACCAATCGTGCGCGTAACACGACCAGCGCGGTGCGTGACCGCGCAACGTCGAAGGTCGATCAAACGCGGGAGAAAGTGGGTGAGACCCGCCAGACCGCCGCCGCCACAAGTTCAGCGGCCGCCGCCGCAGCGGCGGGGGCCATCAAAGATGTACAGATCGAAGGTGCTGCCGATGTCGCGGGGTCGGCGACTTCGAACGTGAGTCGTGACGGCCTCAACCTCGCTGGTGCCGCGCAGGGCGCGGGCGGTGGGGCGATGAATAGCAGCGCACTATCTCAGCCGGAGTTGCCGAAGGTCGCGCCGAGCAAGTTAGCGAGTGGCGACACGCCGAATGTTTCTACCACGACTGAGCGCGTTTCCGGACCCGCGAAGAACAACGCGCTGGCGGCACGGCCGGGTACGGAAGGCGCAGCATCCGGTCTCTTGAGCGCGACGGGTTCGGCAAATGCCAGCAAATCCGGCGGCGTGAGTCATACTCTGGTCGATGCGCCGAAAGAAACGACTGCGCAGGAGTCTTCGCAGCCTGCTCATGAACTGAACCTTGCGGGTGATGCGAACGGCTCGGCTTCTGCATCACGTAGCGGACTCTCAGCCGAAGGTAGCGGCTCCATGAGCGCCTCGCGCAAATAACACAATCGAGGCGCCGGGAGGAAAGGCCCGGCGCCTCAATCGGGCGGCCGTCCCTCATCGCACTTCTTGCAATCCAACTCCCGGCCCAACGCCGCCTGTCGTCCTTCCGGCGTAACAACCCACGGCCGGTTGGTCCACGGCGGATTGTGACGAACATGCTGGTTATGGCCGCACTCGAGGCGCGCAACCCAATGCTCCTCCTGGTCCTGATGAAACGAAACGATCTTCCGTTTCATCGGGGTGCCGCGAACACCTGGGTCCAGTAGATGCCCGCCTCGCTCTTGCGATCCACGACAAAGGCGATGCCCATCTCGGTAAACCCGGGCGTCATGATATTCACGCAATGACCAGGGCTATCGATCCAGCCCTGCACGACACTCTCCGGCGTCTGAGCGCCGATGGCGATGTTCTCGCCGACCGTGCGCCACTGATAACCGACACGCGCGGTCCGAATGCCGACCGTACTGCCATCAGAACCGCGATGCTCGAAGAAGCGCTTGTTCGCCATATCCTGGCTATGAATCAGCGCAGCTCGACTCAACGATGCAGAGAGCGCCAGCGGCGGAACGGCGGGAAACTCCTTGGCGCCGCACTTGCGAGCCTTGCCGCGAGCCGCATTCACGAGCGACAGAACCTTCTGACTGACGTTCGCCGCGTCCTTGACCTCAGGCGTGACGAACGGTGCCGCAACCACGAGCCAGATCGCGTCCCGCTTCTGATACACACCGATCTCTTTGAACGTGGCATCGGTGATGGTGTCGCAGTAGTTGGCTTTGAGGACTTCGACGATCTCGTTGCGATCGCTTGAACCCTCGACCTGCATCGAAGCGGAGTTCGTGGCTCGATATGGGCTGCGAGCGATGGCGTCATGCAGCCGGCCGCCCTTGGACCACTCGCGAGCCACGGCATCGAGATCCTTGCTCGCACGCAGCGGCTGTGAAACGCCCGGTCGATTCGAGCAGCCGGTGCGTCGAACCTGATTCAGATCATCGGCAATATCCGCGAGCGCCGGCATCGCAATCCATGCGCCGCACAGGACGATTGAAACGCTCGCGAATTTTCTCATGCAGCGATGTTACGTCACCGCATGCGAATGATTCGAGTGGCGCCGACGGCCGGTAGTGGAGCTTCGTGATTTCCTCACTGCCGTGCCCATGGAACGATCGTCTCGAACGAACTTGCGGATCGCGTCTTCCAACGGCCGCTCGGCGTCACAGTAATTCTCCCACTCGGTCGCCTTGCGCGCGTAGTCCGCCGCCGTGCGGATCGTGTAGCGAGTCGGATCGAGGCCGGCCTTCACTTGCGACCAATTCAGCGGCATCGACACCGTCGCCCCTTCACGAATGCGAGGCGAATAGGGAGCGACGGCAGTCGACATGCGATCGTTACGCAGGTAATCGAGGAAGATCTTGCCGCCGCGGAGCTTCTTCGACATGTTCACCAGATATCGATCGGGGCTGTCCTCGGCCATGCGCGTGCAAACCCCTTGCGCGAATGCCTTCGCTTCCGGCCACTTCAAGCGATTGTTCTTCGAGTCGCTCAGCGGCGTGACGACGTGCAGGCCCTTGCCGCCGGTCGTCTTGCAGAAGGCCACCAGACCCAAGGCTTCGAGTCGTTCCTTGATCTCCTTGGCCGCGGCAATCACGTCGCTGAAGTCGAGGCCCGGCCCGGGATCGAGATCGAACACCAGTCGGCCGGGGGTCTCCGGCTTGTCGGGCTGACAGTTCCACGGATGCAGCTCGATGCCCGCGGTTTGCGCGATCGCGGCCAGTGCCTCGACGCGATCGATTTGCAGATAAGGCTTGTGGTCGCCGAACACCTTCACCATCGTGAGCAGGTTCGAGGTGCCTTGCATGGCATGGCGCTGGAAGAAGCGTTGTCCGTCAATGCCGTCGGGCGCGCGGATCAAGGAGCAGGGTCGACCTTTGATGTGCGGCAGAATCAATTCGCCCATGCTTTCGTAGTAGTGCGCGAGGTCGAGCTTCGTCACGGGCGATTTGTCGTTCGCGTCGGGCCACAGCGGCTTGTCGGGGCTGGAGATCGGCACACCCATGACGACGTTCGATCCGGCGGTGGGATGTTTCTTGGCGGATTTGCTTCGTGCAGCCGTCTTCGCCTTGCCACGAGCCGCTTTCGGCGCCGGCTCGACCACATTGACCTGTTCCGCCTCGGCCGGCCGCTCCGCGACGATCTCACTCGCCGGCTTGTCAGTGCGCAATCCTTTGAAAGCGGCCTGACGGATATTGCCGCCGCCGGTCCAGCCGGCGAATTCGATCTCGGCGACCAGCTTGGGCTTCACCCAATGGATTTCCGGTTTCTTGCGGGGCGCGTTCTTGCCGCCGAACGGATTTTCGTCGGTCTCGAGCTTCTTCAGCTGCGGCCACAGCTTGCCGACTTTGTCGCCGCCGAAGCCGGTGCCGACGCGGCCGACGTGGACCAGATGGCCGTCGCGATTCACGCCGACGATCAGCGAGCGGAACGCCGAACCGGTCTGAGTCCAGCCGCCGATGACCACTTCCTGGCCGGCGCGACACTTCGATTTGGTCCAGTCGCCGACGCGGCCGGCGCGATACGGCGCGTCGAGGCGCTTGGAGATGATGCCTTCGAGATTCATGCGACAGGCGGATTGCAACACCGCGTCGCCCGCGGTCTCGAAATGGTCGACGTAGCGGATCAGCGAGCTCGAGTCCTGTCCTTGCGCGTCGAGATATTCCTTCAGCGCGGCCTTGCGATCTCGCAACGACAACGAGCGCAGATCGCCGTCATCGCTGTACATGAGATCGAATGCGAAGAAGATCAGATCGTCGGTGCGATCTTCGGACAATGCCGCCTGCAAGGCCGCGAAGTCCGGCGAGCCGTTCTCATCGAGCGCGGCGACTTCGCCATCGATGATGGCGTTGGGAAAGTCGGCGGCGGCATCGGCGATGGCTTGAAACTTCGAGGTCCAGTCGAGACCTTTGCGCGTCTTCAATGTGACCTCGCCGTTGGCGATGCGCAGTTGCAGGCGATAGCCGTCGAATTTCACTTCATGGCCCCAGCCCGCGCCGCCGGGCGGACGGTCGACGGGTTTGCACAGCTCAGGCTCGATGAATGCAGGTACGCGCGCGCGCTTGCTAGCAGTCTTCTTCGCTCGCGACCGCGCCTTCGTCGTAGCGCGTGACTTCTTGGGAGCCGCTTCGGTTGATTCGGGCACCTCTTCAACCGGATCGCGATTCGAATTCCACACCGCGTTGGCCTTGGTGGGCTTGCCACTCAACATGAAGGGTTTGGGCGCGCGTCCCTTGCCCGCGGCGATCGATGCCATCGGCCGGCCGGACGCGACGGAGCGGTCCTCGCTCATCATCTCCTCGACGGCCCTCGCATCCTTCGCATGAGCATCGCGATGTTTGATGAGCAGCCAGTTGGTGCGCTTACCGCCGTAGCGATCGCCCTTCATACGGACCAGCACGAAACTGCCTTGCAAGCGCTCGCCCGCGACTTGAAATTTCAACTCACCCTTTTTCAATTGCGCCTCGGCGGACAGCTCGCCTTCGGGCCGCCAGAAGCCGCGATCCCACAGTTGTACTGTACCTCCGCCGTATTGGCCTTTCGGGATGGTGCCTTCAAAGTCGCCGTAGTCGAGCGGGTGATCTTCCACTTCCACGGCGAGTCGTTTGTCTTTCGGGTCGAGCGACGGGCCGCGGGTGACCGCCCAGGATTTGAAGACCCCGCCGAGCTCCAGGCGCAGATCGAAGTGCAAGCGGGTTGCGGCGTGTTTTTGGATCACGAAACGCAATTCCGGCGACTTGTCCACCTTTTGCCGGCCGCTCGGTTCGGCGGTCCGGGTGAAATCGCGCATGGAGCGGTAGCGTGAAAGCTTGCGAGTTGCCACATCACACCTCAGCGGTGAACAATCGTCGGCGGTAAGCGCAAAACGCTGTGAGAGCACACCACGTTCCTTAACTCGAGATCGCCATGAACATGCTGAAAACGAGCGCCGTCGCGGCGCTGACAATGACCGCCCTGAGTGTGGGTGCCGCGGCTCCCGAGCGGCTCAACGTCAAGCTCGGCTTGTGGGAAATGACCTCCATCATGCGTTTCAGCGGGGTACCGCCGCTGCCCAAGGAGGTGCTGGACAAAATGTCGCCGCAGCAGCGCGCCAAGATGATCGCGGATCTCAAAGCCGCTTCGCAGGAAGAGCCGGAGCCGGAGACCAGCAGCGAATGCATCACGCAGGAGGATCTGGACAAGCCGTTCAAATCCGCCAACGCCGAGGACTGCAAGCAGACCATCGTTCGCACCACGCGCACCTCTCAGGAAATCCACATGGTGTGCACCGGTAAGACCGCGGGCTCGGGCACGCTGAAAGTGAATACGCCGACTCCCGAAACCATGAACGGTACGATCGATCTGAAGGCCGGCGACGGACCGGACGCCTTCGTGATCAAAGGCACGATCAAGGGCCGCTGGCTCGGCGCGGACTGCGGCGATGAGGAAGACAACGACGACAGCAACGACGACGAAGAGAACGCCGAGGAATAACCTTTCATTGCACGCCGGCCGCGATTTTTCGCGGCCATATCCCTTATGCTTGCCTCCAGCACCGACGTCTGGAGGCAGCATGACTCTCCGCAATCACCAGTTCCGTCTGGCAGCAAGGCCGGTGGGCGCGGTCAAGCGCACCGACTTCAACTTCGTCGAGGAGCCCGCCAGAGCGCCGGGCCACGACGAAGTGCTGGTGAAGACTTTGTTTCTTTCGCTCGATCCGGCGATGCGAGGCTGGATGAACGAGGGCAAGTCATATATTCCGCCGGTGCAGCTCGGCGAAGTCATGCGTGCCGGCGGTGTCGGCAAAGTCGTCGAGTCGAAACATCCCAGATTCAGTCCCGGCGATTTCGTGTACGGCACGCTCGGCGTGCAGGAATACGCGACCCTCGATGGCAAGGGGCTGAGCAAAGTCGATCCTGCTGTCGCGCCGCTGCCGGTTTATCTCGGCACGCTCGGGATGCCCGGGATGACGGCGTATTTCGGTCTGCTCGACATCGGCAAGCCACAGCCCGGCGAAACCGTCGTAGTTTCAGGCGCGGCGGGCGCGGTCGGCTCGGTTGTCGGGCAGATCGCGAAGATCAAAGGGTGTCGGGTCGTCGGCATCGCGGGCGGCAAGCAGAAGTGCGGCTACCTCACGCAGACGCTCGGCTTCGATGCGGCGGTCGATTACAAGTCCGAGGATGTGAAGAAGGCGCTGCGCCAGCATTGCCCCAAGGGCGTCGATGTTTATTTCGACAATGTCGGCGGCGACATTCTCGATATCGTGCTCACGCAGCTGGCGCGCAAGGCGCGCATCGTGATCTGCGGGGCGATCTCACAATACAACAACACCACCGGTATGAAGGGACCCTCGAACTACATGTCTTTGCTGGTCAATCGCGCCAGCATGACCGGCATGGTCGTGTTCGATTACGCCGATCGTTACGCCGAGGCGGGGCGGGAGATGGCGGGCTGGCTGAAGAGCGGGCAGCTCAAGACGCGCGAAGATATCGTCGAGGGGTTGGAAACGTTTCCCGAGACGCTGCTGAAACTGTTCAGCGGCGAGAACTTCGGCAAGCTGGTGCTCAAAGTCGCGGACGCGTGAGCGACACATCGGCCGCTAGCGCGGCCGCTTCTTGGGAAGGATTAGTTTTAATTTTTTCTGGAAGAGGAAGCGTCGCGAGTCGCCGCCCGCTATACGCCTGCTCGTGCGAGCAGCACCGCCGACACGCCTTGCGCGCTCTTGCTCGCGTCGGTGTTCTTATACGAATGCGGCACGTTGCCGGGGAATGCGAGCACATCGCCGGCGGCGAGATCGAACCGATCGCCGGCGACGAAGATCGTCACATGCCCTGAGAGGCAGGTGAAAAACTCACGCGTGCCGGGCAGATGGGGCGAGCCCCGCATCGATGCGCCCGGCGCGAAATCCATCACGTTCAGCACTTCATCCGGCATCCGCTCGGGAATCAACGAGCGGATCGTGATGCCGCGACCCGCGTTCTGAGACGCCAGTTCATCGCGCGACCACTTCCGAACTTTCGCGCGTGGCGATGCGAGCAGCTCATCGAGCGGCACGCCCAAGGCGTTGGCAACCTTCACCAAGACCGTGAGCGACGGATTACCGTTGCTCGATTCGAGATTGGCGATGGTCGAGCGCGGCACGTCGGCACTCTTTGCCAGCGCGCCCTGAGTGAGATTGCGCACCTGGCGATAGGCGACGAGGTTACGAGCGAGGTGTTCGGCGACGAGCGCTGGCTTATCCATGGTTACTACTCGGGATCTCAAAGGGCGCGACTTTTGCCGCCTGGCCGCCGAGGGCGGCGGGGTATGCATGTACCCAAGGTGACTTCAGCTGGCGCCGTGTCCGGCGACGCGACTCTTTGCCAATATACTGGACACTGACGTTGGCGAAGCGCGTCGGGTCTCTAAGATGCTGTCATCGAAGGAGACCCTATGCAAACTCAACGACCGTCCGAAACTCCGCGCCATCTGCAGGGCGTGCGAGTGGCGATCACCGGTGGCACTTCCGGGCTCGGCCTGGCGCTGGTCGGAGAGCTGACCCGGCGCGGAGCCCAGGTTGCTCTGATCGCTCGCACACAATCGCGTGTTGTCGCGGTGGCAGCGGAAGAAGCCGCGCACGGCATCGTCGGCGATGTTTCGAACAAGCACGACATCCACCGTATCGCGTTGCAAGTGACCGGCCGGCTCGGCGGCCTCGATGTGCTCGTCAACAACGCGTCCGATCTCGGCCCCGTGCCGCTATCAGTGCTCGGTGACACTGAATGCGAGGACTTCGAGCGCGCGCTGGTAACAAACGTGCTCGGCCCGTTTCGATTGACCAAAGCGCTGCTCGGTTCGCTCGCTGCGTCGGCGCGCGAAGGAAAGGGCGCGCTGGTGTTGAACATTTCCAGCGATGCGGCGGTCAACGCGTATCCGCAATGGGGTGCTTATGGCGCCAGCAAAGCAGCGCTAGCTCACATGACCCGCGTGTGGAATGAAGAGATGTCCGCACAGGGCGTGCGATTCATTGCGCTCGATCCAGGCGACATGGACACGCCGATGCACGCCGTTGCCTTGCCCGACGCGGATCCTTCCACGCTCAAATCGCCGGCGCAGTCCGCCCGCGAGCTTGCGGAAGCCATTTGCGACCTGCTGCCGGCCCGCCCGGCATTGAGACATGCCTCATGATTCCAGCCGATCATCCCGCTCAACGTCCGTCCACTGCGCGCTTGTTACATATCGACGAGCACGGCGCGATCCGTCACGCGCCTCGCGCGCAGCTGGTGAAGCTTTTGCGTCCAGGCGATCTGGTGATTGCGAATGATGCCGCAACGCTGCCCGCGAGCCTCCATGGCATACACGCGCGCACCGGTCGAAGCATCGAAGTGCGGCTCGCGGGCAAACCGTCGCTCGCTCATCGTGACGTGCAGCGATTCATCGCCGTCGCTTTCGGACCGGGCGACTATCACACACGCACCGAAGATCGACCGTTGCCGCCGGCGTTCGAACCCGGTGACAAGCTCGAGCTCGGTCCATTGAGCGCGCGCGTCGAGCGTGTTCTCGATCATCCGCGATTGCTGGCGCTGCGCTTCGAGGCGGAGGTGAACGAGTTGTGGCGTGGCCTCGCGACGCATGGTCGCCCGATTCAATACGCTCACTTGAAGGACCCGCTCGCGCTATGGGATGTCTGGACGTCGATCGCAGCAACGCCGATGGCTTATGAGCCGCCGTCCGCCGGATTCGCGCTGAACTGGCAGATGCTCGCGGACTTCGATTCGCATGGCATCGAGTTCGCCACCCTCACGCACGCGGCGGGCATTTCCTCGACGGGCGATCCGGCGTTGGATCGATGGCTTCCGTTCGACGAGCCGTATCGCATTCCCGTCGCCACCGAAGAGGCGATTGCCGCCGCGCTATGCGAGGGTCGTCGGATCGTCGCGATCGGCACGACGGTCGTGCGAGCCCTGGAGCACAGTGCCGCGACATTCGGCTCGGTCGCAGCCGGCGAGAGTGTCGCGAACATCCGAATCGGATCGGAGACGCCGCTCCGCGTGGTCGACGTGATCCTGTCCGGCACGCACGAGCCCGGCACCAGCCATTACGAGTTGTTGCAGGCATTCGCCGACAAAGCCACGCTCCGCCGCGCGGATGACGCCCTGGAGAGCGCCGGCTACCGCACCCATGAATTTGGCGATTCCGTGTTGATTGAACGCGATAGCCGCCGCTATTCGCGGCCGGCGGTGAGCCGGATCGAGGCCGGAGATTTTCCGGAAAATCAAGGACTGGTCGGACGGCGCGCGCCACGTATACTCCGCCGTTTTGCGCCGGCGTCCGCCCATGTGGTTCAAGAATCTCATCGTCTATCGCCTGCCCGACGACTGGTCTGTCTCCGCGACTGAGCTGGAGGAGAAGCTGGCCGCGCGCTCGCTCATGCCGTGCGGCAGCTTCGACATGCAGAGCAAGGGCTGGGTGTTCTCCAGCGACCTGGAGCGCTACGTCCACACGGTCAACGGTCAGCACTTGATTGCGCTCGGCGTCGATCAGAAGTTGTTGCCCGGCTCGATCATTCGCCAGGTGGCGACCGAGCGCGCCAAGGAAATCGCCAAGGAGCAGGGCTACCCTGTCGGCCGCCGCCAGATGCGCGAGCTGAAGATGCGCGTCACCGAAGAACTGCGCGGTCGCGCACTCACGCGAAAACGCATCACGCATGCTTGGATCGATCCCGAGCACGGCTGGCTGGTCGTCAATGCATCCAGCGAAGGCAAGGCCGAAGAGCTGGTCGAGACGTTGCGCGATACGCTCGGCAGCTTGCAGGTCACGCTGCTCGAGACCGAGCGGTCAGCCTCGTCCGCGATGACCGCGTGGCTGGCGCTGGGCGATGCGCCGGTTACCTTCACCATCGACGACGATTGCGAATTGCAGGCGGCGGATCAGAGCAAGCCCGTGATTCGCTACGTGCGCCATCCGCTCGACGGCAAAGAGATTCGCGCGCAGATCACGGGCGGCATGTTCGCTACGCGCCTCGGTCTCACGTGGAAGGACCGCGTGTCGTTCGTGCTGAACGACAAGCTGCACGTGAAGAAAGTGGAATTCCTGCTGATCGACAAGGATGCGCCCGCGGAAGGCGAATCGACCAACCCCGGCGAACAATTCGATATCGACTTTACCTTGATGACCGGCGAGCTCGCGGCGTTGCTGGCCGATCTGGCCCGAGCGCTGGGCGAGCCGCAACAGAAACAGGCGGGGGGGGGCGGGCCACCCGCCGCGGGCGCACGGCCGCGGG
>JAEWAF010000014.1 GCA_023391815.1 Pseudomonadota bacterium | reverse complement strand
TGGTCAAGCCGTTCGCGGCGGCCGCCGCATTCCACCAGGCTGCGGGCGGCGGGGCCCACGCCGCCGTTTCGCCCCTCGACCTGATCCTCGGCACCGCCGGCCTGAAGCCCCTGCCCGTCATCGACGGCCAGACTGTCAACCTCATCTACACGGCGCCGCTGGAGATCCTGTTCACCAAGATGAAGCTGGCCGGCTTCGGCGCCATCATCGTCGCCTTCCCGATCATCGCCTGGCAGCTGTACCGGTTCGTCGCGCCGGGTCTGTACCGCAACGAGCGCGGGGCCTTCCTGCCCTTCCTGATCGCGGCGCCAGTGCTGTTCCTGCTGGGCGCGGCGCTGGTCTATTTTGTCATGCTGCCGTTCGTGATGTGGTTCTCGCTGAGCCAGGGGATCGACCAGGCCGGCGTCAGCGCCGCCCTGCTGCCCAAGGTCTCGGAATACATGAACCTGGTGACGGCCCTCATCCTCGCCTTCGGCCTGTGTTTCCAATTGCCCGTGGTCATGACGCTGCTGGGCCTGGCGGGGATCATCAGCGCCCGGACCATGGCCGAGGGACGCCGTTACGCCATCGTCGCCGTGGTCGTGCTGGCGGCCATCGTCACCCCGCCCGACCCGATCAGCCAACTCATGCTCGCCGTCCCTCTGGTGCTGCTCTACGAAGTGTCGATCTGGTGCGTCCGCCTGATCGAGATGCGGCGCAAGAAGGCCGATGAAGCGGAGAGCCTGGCCGCCTGAGCGGAACCGCGTCCCTGACGGGGCCGTTTGGCGGGAGTTCCATCACAGGAGTTCCCCATGCGACCTGCCCGCACCCTGATCGGCGTCGTCCCGGCCGCCGCGCTCGCCGTCGCCCTCGCCGCCTGCACGCCGGCGGACAACACTGCGGCCGACGCCGACGCTGCAGACGGCGCCGACACCACCATCATCGAACGCGAAGTGCCCGCCGCTCCGGTGGTAGTCGAACGCGAGGTCGCCGTCCCCTCCCCGCCCGTCGTGGTCGAGCGCGAGGTACCCGAGAAGGGCGACACCACGACGATCCGGGCGGGCGAGAACGGCCTCGAGGTCGAGACCACGAACCGCTAGAGGCGGCTGGACCGGAAAAGGCAGGGGCCGGACGATCGCTCGTCCGGCCCCTTTCGCATGATCGCCAGTCCCCCTGTCGATCAGCAGCTGTAGTACATGTCGAATTCGACCGGGTGCGGGTGCAACTGCAATCGCATCACCTCTTCCATCTTCAGCTCGATGTAGCTGTCGATGAAGTCGTCATCCATGACCCCGCCCTTCTTGAGGAAGGCCCGATCCTTGTCGAGGTTCTCCAGCGCCTCGCGCAGCGAGCCGCAGACCTCCGGAATGTTGCCGCGCTCCTCGGGGGGCAGGTCGTAGAGGTTCTTGTCGGCGGCCGCGCCCGGGTCGATGCGGTTCTCGATGCCGTCGAGACCGGCCATCAGAAGGGCGACAAAGGTCAGGTACGGGTTGCCCATCGGATCGGGGAAACGGGCTTCGATGCGCTTGGCCTTGGGCGAGTTCACCCACGGAATACGGATCGAGGCCGAGCGGTTGCGGGCCGAATAGGCCAGCTTCACCGGCGCCTCATAGCCGGGCACCAGGCGCTTGTAGGAGTTGGTGGTCGAGTTGGCGAAGGCGTTGATCGCCTTGGCGTGCTTGATGATCCCGCCGATGTACCACAGGCACAGGTCGGACAGGCCGGCGTACTTGTCGCCGGCGAACAGCGGCTTGCCGTCCTTCCAGATCGACTGGTGCACGTGCATCCCCGAGCCGTTGTCGGCGTACATCGGCTTGGCCATGAAGGTAGCCGACTTGCCGTAGGCGGCGGCGACGTTGTGGATGACGTATTTGTAGAGCTGCAGCCGGTCGGCCATGGTCAGCAGGTCGCTGAACTTGAGGCCAAGTTCGTGCTGGGCCGGCGCCACCTCGTGGTGGTGCTTCTCCGGATCGAGGCCAAGGTCCTTCATCACCGACAGCATCTCGCCGCGCAGATCCTGGCCGGAGTCGACCGGGTTGACCGGGAAGTAGCCGCCCTTCGGTCCCGGGCGGTGGCCCATGTTCCCCTCGGAGTACTCGGCGCCGGTGTTGGCCGGCAGCTCGATGGAGTCGAAGGCGTAGCCGGTGTCGTGGGCCTGGGTGGACCAGCGCACGTCGTCGAAGACGAAGAACTCGGCCTCGGGGCCGAAGAAGACCATGTCGCCGACGCCTGAGGACTGGACGTACGCCAGCGCCTTCTTGGCCATCGAACGGCTGTCGCGGTTGTAGGGCTCGCCGGTGTCGGGGTTCAGCACGTCGCAGAACAGGAACATCGTGGTCTGCTGGTAGAACGGGTCGATCCAGGCGGACTTCAGGTCCGGCTTGAGCAGCATGTCGGACTCATTAATCGCCTTCCAGCCGGCGATCGACGATCCATCGAACATGGTGCCGTCCTCGAGGAGTTCCTCGTCGACGAGGTCGACATCGAAGGTGACGTGCTGCATCCGCCCCTTGGTGTCGGTGAAGCGGAGATCGACGTACCGGACGTCCTTCTCCTTGATCTCTTTCAGTATCTTGCCGGCGTCGCTCATGTCTCGAGG
>JAEWAF010000052.1 GCA_023391815.1 Pseudomonadota bacterium | reverse complement strand
CGCGCGGCGAGAAGGCCGCGCCCCCTTTCTTTTCAGGGCTTATAGATCCGGTGGCAGGCTTTGCAGTTCCTGGCGGTGTCGCGTGCCGCGACGATCGCCTCCTCTTGATTCTTACTTTCGAGCGCAGCGAACACTCGCGCGATCGTCTGCTGACCTTCGGCAGCGATCTTGACCGCATCGTCCACGTTGCCCTTGGCGAGGAAATAGTCGTGCACGTACTGCAGGCCGCCTCGTAACACCTCGGCACTGGTGCGTGCCGAATCGAAGTTGCCGACCGTCAGCACCGGCTCGAGGTCCTTGAGCGCGTTCTCCATGTCTTGCATCAAGTACCAGTCGATGTCGCTGGTATCGATTTCCGCCAGAGTCATCCGACCGGGCATGAGCGCACTGAGCGCCATGCCCGCAATTACAGCGAGTCGCATCTGAATCCGCCCGCCGCTTACGCCAGCAGATCCTTGACCACCGAGCCGTACACGACGGTCGGGCGCTCGGCGCGGCCGTTGTGCAGGAAGATGGTCCGGAGGTGATCGAGGCCGAGCAGTTGCAAGACCGTGGCGTGCAGGTCGTAAGTATCGACTTTGACGTCGCTCACCGCCTTCAAACCGATCTCGTCGGTCGCGCCAACGGTCGTGCCCGCCTTCACGCCCGCTCCAGCGATCCACTGTGTGTAGCCCCAAGGATTGTGATCGCGACCGTCGCCCGACTCACCCCACGAGGTGCGTCCGAACTCCGACGCCCACACCACGACCGTCGACTCCAACAGGCCGCGCGATTTGAGATCGGCGAGCAGGCCCGCGACCGGCTTGTCCACCATGCGCGCCATCGCGCTGTGATTCTTTTCGATCTCATTGTGCGCGTCCCAGTCCTTCACGCCACCGGACTCGCCCGACACCACCTGCACGAAGCGCACGCCACGCTCCACGAGTCGTCGGGCGCGCAGCAGGTTTGTTCCATACGCAGCGGACGCCGCATCGTTCAAACCATAGAGCTCCCGAGTCGCCTCCGATTCGGTTTTGAGATTGACGGACTCGGACGCCGCTTTCTGCATCCGATAGGCGAGCTCGTTGGCTTCGATGCGTGCACGCAATTCCGTGTCGTGCGGATAGCGGTCGGCACGATGCTCGTTGAGTCGCTTGAGCAGATCGAGGCTGTTGCGTTGCTGTTCGCTGCTGGTCAGCTTCGGGCGATCCAGGAACAGGATGGGTGAGTCGCCCTGTTGAAACGGCGTGCCCTGATACACCGCCGGCAAGAAGCCGGACGCGAAGTTCACCGCCGATCCTCCTTCCAGACCGCGTCCGCCATTGGACAGCACGACGTAGCCCGGCAGGTCCGGCTTCTGCGTGCCCAACGCATACTGGATCCAGGCCCCGAGCGATGGGCGACCTGGATTCAGCTCTCCGGTGTTGAGCTTGAGAATGGAAATATTGTGGGTAGCGCCGATCGTGACACTCGACTTGATGAACGCCAGGTCGTCGGCCTGGCGCGCCAGGTTCGGCAACAGATCCGAGAACCAGGCCCCGCTCTCGCCGTGTTGTTTCCAGGTGCGCCGGGTCGCGATCAACTTGCCGACGCCGCCGGTCGTGCTGGTGCGAATGCCGGTGAGAAACGACTGCGGCACCGGCTGACCGGCGAGTTTCACCAGCTCCGGTTTGTAGTCGAACAGATCGACGGTGCTCGGCGCCCCCGCCATGTGCAACCAGATGACCGACTTCGCTTTGGCCGGGAAATGCGGGGCTTTCGGCGCCAGCGGATTCAACGCCGGCGCGCCCTCCCCCGCATCGGCGAACGCCCGCGGGCCCAGCAATCCGCCGAACGCGACGGCTCCCAATCCTTGGGACGCGTGCGCGAGAAAATCTCTGCGCGACTGGCTCTTGATACTCATACTCGACATCTCTCCGCTTGCAACTATGGTGGATCCGTTCAGAACCGGGTCGATCAGTAGCGATAGACGAACTCGTTGGCGGCCACCAGCGAATGCGTCAGGTCGACGAAGGCCGCGAGCCGCACTGGATCGTTCGATGGCGTCGCGGTGTTCTTCAAACCGATCGGCAAGGCCACCGCGAATTGACCGCTGGGCAGCTGCGCGCGGATGGTCGCTTCCTGCTGGTTCAGGAACTGCGTGAGCGCCAGGGTCTCGAACTTGTCCGGCGAGCGCGCATAGAGAATTCGATACAACCGTTCGAACTGCTCCGCGGGTTTCGAGCCCGCTTCGCTCAGCACCCGGCCGGCCAGTGCTCGCGACCAATCGAACACTGCATCGCTGTTGATGAGCACCAGCGACTGCAACGGCGTTGTCGTCGTCTCGCGCTTGCTATGAACGACGTCGGCCGAGGCCATGTCGAAGGTGTTGAGCAAAGGATACGGCTGGCTGCGCTTGGTGAAGATATAAATGCTGCGACGGTTGTAGTCGTTCTCATCCTCGGAGGTGCGCCAGTCATATCGGCCCTGTCTGTTGTCCGTAACAGCAGTGGCCGGAATGGGTGGGAAGACACTGGGACCGCCACGTGTTTCGTTGAGCTTGCCGGAAGCGACCAGCAGCGAATCGCGGATCTGCTCCGCATCCAGGCGAATGCGTGGGAACACACCCAACAACCGGTTATCGGGATCGACGGCGTACAGATCCTCCCGGTACGCGGAGGACTGTCGATACACACTGGACAGCAGAATCTGACGATGCAGCTTCTTGGTGCTCCAGCCATCGGCGACGAATCGATTCGCCAGGTAGTCGAGCAATTCGGGATGCGTCGGCGGCTCGCCCGCGCGACCGAAGTCACTGACCGAATTGACGATGCCGCGGCCGAAGTACTGCGCCCAGATGCGATTGACATACACGCGCACCGTCAGCGGGCTGCTGCTCGCATCGGCGATGAAACCGGCCAGGGCCGTGCGTCGTCCCGACGAGGTCTTGGTCGGCGTGATCGACAGCTCTTTTTTGCTGACATTGAGAATCGCGGGAATGCCCGGCTGCACCTCCTCTCGAGGCTGATCCAACGAGCCGGTGAACAACAGATGAGTCACCGGTGCTTCGGGGTGACCGAGCTCGGTGATCGCGGAAATCGTGTTCGACGTGCCGCGCTTGGGCCGCAGATGATCGAACTTCTTCAGCTGCTCGTTGAGCGCCTTGTAACGCTCCAGGCGTGCCTTGTCCGCCGGATCCTGCGAGTCCTCCAGATAGTCGGCCAGGTTGCCTTCGGTGCGATAGATCTTGTTCCGGTTATTGACCCAGCGATCCTCCGGCGTCCACTGCTCTTCCGGCTTGCTCAGCGAGGCCCGCGTGTTGTCGAGGAAACGTGAGATGTAATGAGCTTCCGCTTTGGCTCGCACCTCATCGAGCACGGCCTTACGCTGGGCGCGAATGTCCTTGGTCGCTTCCTGCCAGATCGCCTGCTGCCTGTCGTATTCCAGCTCGTAGGGACCTTTCGCCGCGGGAATATCGTCACGCGCGCTGGTGTTAGCGAAGAACGCTTGCAGCTGGAAATATTCCTTTTGCGAGATGCGGTCGACCTTGTGATTGTGGCAACGCGCGCAGCCCACCGTTTGCGCCAGGAACACCGTGCCGACGGTGTCGGTCATGTCGGTGGTGTTGTCGTACTTCTTCAGATACAGGTCGCGGGAGTTGCTGTCGTCCGGGTAGTAACGCAGGAACCCGGTGGCGATCAGCGCTTGCTGATCCTCGGGCCACAATTCATCGCCCGCGATCTGCTCGCGAATGAAACGATCGTACGGCTTGTCGTCGTTGAACGCCGAAATCACATAGTCGCGATACCGCCAGGCATTCGGACGATCTTCGTCGTTGGTGTAGCCGACGCTGTCGGCGTAGCGCGCGAGATCGAGCCAGCGTCGCGCTTGACGTTCGCCGTAACGCGGCGAGGCGAGCAAGCGATCGACCAATCTCTCATACGCCTGCGGGGAGCGGTCGTCGACGAACGCGTCCACCTCCTCCGGTGTCGGGATCAGACCCCAGACATCCAGCGTGGCCCGGCGAATGAAGGCGGCGCGGTCGGCATCCTTGGACGGTTGCAGTTGTTTCTCTTCGAGCTTCGCGAGCACGAACGCATCGATCGGCGTTCGCACCCACTGCCGATGTTTCACATCCGGGACGCCGACCACGGCGAGGGGCTGATACGCCCACCAGGCACGCGTCGGGTTTGCTACCGGCGCCGATGTTTGATCGGCCGCGAACACGACCGTGACCACGGCCAGGCTCAGCGACAGCGCGCCACGCGCAAGATTCTTCAACAGGGACATGATTGGGCTCCTTACAACTTGCCGCTGACCACGATGGCCGCCCATCGCGGGTCGGCCGGCGTGACCAGATTCCAGGTTCGTTTGAACGGCGTGTCGTCGTCGAACACGTTTTTCACCAACAGGCTGATTTCGAACTCATTGTTCTGCAGCGTCGTCGTGGCGATGCCGACAGACAGGTCCGTGATGCTGTGGCCCGGAATTCAGCTGTACTCCGACAGCGCCACATCCGACCTGTACTTACTGAGGTACGCCGTGTTGAAGCTGAAGCGGAATTCGCTGCGGTCGAAGATGGGATAGCGATAGTCCGCACCAACGTTGAACGTGTATTTGGAGGCGCCCGGCAGCGTGAGGCCCGAAGCATCCCGATACGGCAGCGGCAGATTGCCACGCTCCTCCGGCTGCCCTGCGTTGGGGAAGTCGCGGTAGTACGCGTCGTTGTAAGCGCCGGCAAAGCGGACCGACAGGTGCTCGATGCCCTCGTAGGAACCGTCGAGCTCCAGGCCCTTGGCTCGAACCTTGTTCGCATTGCCGGTGGCCGACATGTAATAGAGATTGCCGTCGGCGTTCAGATTGGTGGTGTACTCATCGAAGATCTGCACCGCCTGCTGGTAGTCCTCGATATCCGTGACGAACACGTCGGCATTGAGCGTCAGGGTGCGATCGAACAACGTTGCCTTGACACCCACTTCATACGAGCTGTTCTTCTCCGCCTTGGCGGGCGCCGGGAGGCCGAACCTCGCCTGCGAGATGCCGGCCTTCTCGCCGTACTGCCAGGAAACATAGGTGTTTACGTCGTCGTTGATGCGATAGCTCGGACTGACGACGAACGACGGTTGCGTGTCCTTCCAGGCGGGCGGCGTGTACTCGTTCCACACGCGGCCGATGCGCGCGGCTCGGATCGCCTTCGCCGCTGCGACCTGGCGAAGCTGCGCATCGCTGAGGCCCGCGTAGCTGGCGACGCCAAAATATTTCTGCGCGACCGCGTTCGCCACGGCGATCTGCGCCGGATCGGTTGTATTCAACGCGCCCGTCGAGGTCGATGCGAAGCCACCCAGCGGCACGCCATTGACCGCCACCGGATTGAGCTCCGGCGCATAGCCCTGCGAATAGATATAAGAGGTCGTATTCGAGGTCCTGCGGTCCTCGCGAGTGAAACGCAACCCGGTGGTCAACGTCAGCGCCGGCGTGAAGTGCCAGTTGAGCTGGCCGAACACCGCCTGGCTGGTGTTATCCAGATCCTGTTTGGGATTGCCGATGATGCCCAGGTGATCGATGGAGCTCTGCATCAGGTTACGACCGGCCGCATCTCGATCCAGCGTGTTGTATTGGCTGACGCTCGCGTACCAGGCTCCGGCGTCCGCGCCGTAGATGGTGAGCGAGCCCTGATCTCTCATGCGCGTGTTGATGTAGTACACGCCGGTCTGGTAGTCGACGAAGTCGCCGATCTGCGAGCTCAGGCGCAGCTCCTGGCTCACCTGCCGATAGTCATGCAGATTGCCGCTGCCGAGCTGAATGGCGAACGGCGTGCCTTCATCGTTGTAGCGGGCGTTGAAGTGATAGTCGTTGTACGCGTTGACGGAGGTGAGCGTGTAGCCATCGCGCTTCCAGTTCAGCTCCAGCGAGGCGCCCTTGCTGCTGGTGACCTGCGGCCCCTGCCCGTCGTTGAAGTGATATTTGTTGCTCAGGTAATCGCGTTCGTAATCGAAGTCCTGATACTGCCGAAACCACCGCCGTGCCAGTCGGGTCGACGCATCGGTGCCGCGCGGGTTCGGGCTGCCGTCCGCGTACACCGTCGGGGTCGGCGTGTGAAATTCGGAGCCGTTGGAATTGTCGGTGGTGCGTGGCTGTGAGTTCACACTGAGTCGCGCGGAGAAATTGTCGGTGGGCTGCCAGAGCAACTGCGCCCGACCGGACACGCGATCCGTGTTGACATAGGTGTCGTCCGGACTGCGGTATCTATTGTCGTAAGCGCCCGCTCCTCTCTGCACCGACACGGCGCCGCGCCAGGCCAGCACGTCCTCGATCAGTGGACCGCCCCCGGACGCCCTGCCGATGAAGGTCTCGTTGTCGCCATAGCCCAGCGAATAGCTGGCGTCCGGGGTGAAGGACGGCCGCTTGGTGATGACGTTGATGACGCCGAGCGTTGCGTTCTTGCCCATCAACGTGCCCTGCGGCCCGCGCGTGACTTCCAACGATGCGACATCCGTGTACTCGACACTCGCGGCGAGCGGGTTGTACGCGTAGTTGACGCCGTCGACGATGATGCCGACGCTCGGATCCTGAGCGTGCGTGTTGCTCATCATGCCGATGCCACGAATGGACGCGGCTCGATGTTGAGGATTGTCACGTTGCACGAACACGTTGGCGACGCGGCTCGCGAATGAGCTCAGGTCGACCGCTTCGAGCCGCTGCAACTGTTCGCCGCTGACGACCGAGACGGACAACGGCACGTCCTGCAACTTCTCCTCGCGGTTACGCGCTGTGACCACGACAGTCGCTAGCGTTCCCGCTTCCGCACTCCGCACGTCGGCGGCCGCAACGTGGATCGCCTCGCCTTCGGATGTCTCAGTCTCACTCTCGGCAGCTTGTCCATATGAAGCGCCGGTCATCAAAAACGCACATGGCAGCAGCGCACTCGCGGCCATGGTGGGTATCGCCGGTCGGTTGCTGGCCGGTCTCGAATATTTCCTGAGCATGATTCTCGTGGTCCGCGTGTACATACAGGCGGCTACTGTGAGCAACCGTTATGCCAGCGAGATCGGCGCGCCTGCTCCGGGCACCACGGCGGATCTCAAACGTCGTTTTTATCAGCTGTTCCCATCCTCATGAAAAAATCACATGTGGTCATATCGAGTGAGCGCAGGGTTGGCGCCGGGAAGTTCGCTGTTCCACTCGAGTCAGCCACGAGCCGCCGCGTGACTCGTTTCGTTCAGCGGGCATGTTCCTTTTCAGTCACAACCGAATCACCGCCCGTGACTTGCTGCTCCAATCGATACATCGATGTGCTGCCCCTTGAGCAGCACGCGGTTACGCTCATGGGCAAATGCATACCGTGCCTTTTTCTTCGCCCGGACTCGCTGCGATACTGCATGCACTGGCACACCGGATTCGATCAAGTGACAACTCACAATGACACGGGACCGAAGCTCGCGACGCGCACCGACTTCACTCGGGACAAAGCCGTGATCTTCAACGATCCGAAATCGCAGCGGCTCCTGGCTCAGATCGATCGGGTCGCGCTCGCCGACGCACCGATCCTCATCATTGGCGAAACCGGCACTGGCAAAGAGCTCCTGGCGCGCCACGTGCACGCTCGCAGTGGACGCGAGGGGCCGTTCATCGCGGTGAACTGCGGCGCGGTGACGCAATCGCTCGCGGAAGCGGAGCTGTTCGGGCATCAGGCGGGCTCGTTCACGGGGGCGACCGAATCGCGCGCGGGCTGGTTCGAAGCAGCGAATGGCGGCACGTTGTTTCTCGATGAGATCGGCGACCTGCCGCATGCGCTCCAAGTGAAGTTGCTGCGAGTTCTGCAGGAGCGGGAGGTGGTGCGTGTCGGCTCGCGCAAGCCGATCGCCATCGACGTGCGGCTGGTGGCCGCCACGAACGTCGATCTGCCCGAAGCCATCGCGGCCGGGCGCTTCAGAGCCGACCTCTTCTATCGGCTGAACGTCATCACGGTGCACCTGCCGCCCTTGCGCGATCGGCCCGGCGACGTGTTGCCGCTCGCCCGGCATTTTGTTTCCGTGTACAGCCGACGATTGAACGCCACGCCGCCGGTATTGGCTGCCGAAGCGGCACGCACGCTCCAGCACCATTCGTGGCCGGGGAATGTTCGTGAGCTCGAGAACGTCGTGCACGCGGCGGTATTGCTGGCGACGGATGGGGAGATCCAGCCTCGAGATCTGCGCTTCACCGACTTGCCTGGTGCCTTCGGCGCGGCCGCGACTGCGAACCCGCTCGATCTCATTTCGCAGCAGCTTCAGCGATTGTTCCGCGAGCCGCCGACGAATCTGCATCGGCGACTGGAGGAGCTGACCATTCGCCGGGCGTTCATGTTCTGCGGCCACAACCAGGTCCATACCGCGAAGCTGCTCGGCCTGTCGCGTAACGTGCTACGCAAGCTGCTCAAACGATTTGGGCTCATTCATATTCAGGCCGGATCGGCGGATCGGTTGGCTCGCGCGAGCGAGCTCCCGACTTACGTCAGTGGGGGTGAGGGACGAGACCCGAGGTGATGTGGGCGAGTCGCGGCCGATCAGGCTAGACTGCCGCCGTGGATATCTCGCTGAGCACGCTTTTCAGCATCGCGCTGGGCATCGGCCTGGCGGCCGCGACTGGCTTTCGCGTGTTTGTACCGTTGCTCGTGGCGGGTCTGGCCGCTCGCGCCGGCTATATCCCGCTGATCGACTCGTTTGCGTGGCTGCAAACCACGCCCGCATTGATTGCCCTGGCCACTGCCGCCATCCTGGAAACGCTCGCGTTTTATATTCCGGGCGTCGACCACCTGCTCGATGTGCTCGCCGGTCCATTGGCCATCGTGGCGGGCGTGCTCGCCAGCGCTTCGGTCATGGTCGATCTGCCTCCGGAAGCGAGGTGGCCCGTCGCGCTGATTGCGGGCGGAGGCATCGCCAGTCTCACCAAAACCGGAGCCGCCCTGCTTCGAATCAAGAGTACCGCGCTCACGGGCGGCTTGGGCAATCCGGTCGTCAGCACCGCTGAAACCGCGGGTGCCGCCACACTCTCGATACTCGCCATACTGGCACCGATCCTTTGTTTGCTGGCGGTGATGGTCCTGGCGATCTATCTGTATCGTCGCTCGCGGCGCCGGCGGGGATCGGTCAAAGAGCTGTAGAATCTCGCTGCAACCCAATCAAGGGAAGGCGCGTCAGAACGCGAAGACACAAGGAACGAGAATGCAACGAATCCGCCTCGCCGTCCTGCTCTGCGCCCTCACCCTCACCTCAGCCGCAAACGCCGCGGACGGACCGGAGATCCAGATCGAGGACGTCGAGCGTTTCTACAAGCTCTACGATGCCGCCGGCGGGCACCCGACGGTCGAGCAGCTCCAGCGCGACTATCTCGACGTGGGCACCGAGGGGCTGCACACGCTGATGAAGATTCGCAATGTCACCGCCGCCAATATCGCCGCGACGATGACGAAGCGGCCGGAGATCTACACGAAGGCCAAGCGGTGTATGGAAGTACTGCCGCAGGTCCGGCAGCGGCTGGATGTCTCGTTGCGCGAGTTGGTTAGACTTTATCCCCGGGCGCGTATTCCCCCGGTTACCATCGTCGTCGGCCGGGGCAAGCCCGTCGGCGTCGGTTATCCCGCGACGGGATTGCAGATCGGCCTCGAAGCCCTTTGCGCGGTCGACTGGTTCGCCGCCAATCTCGAAGATCGCTTCGTGCACGTCATTGCGCACGAGTACGCGCACGTTCAGCAGGTCGCGAACAGCGCGGACGAAGAACACCTCACAGTGTTGCAACGATCTCTCCTGGAAGGCTCTGCCGAGCTGGTCGCCGAGCTCACCTCCGGCAAGACCGCCTACGTGCACTTCGGCCCGTTGACCCGGGGACGCGAAAAGGAAATCGAAACCGCGTTCGCCGCCGACCAGGACAAGACCGATTTATCCGAGTGGGTCGACAACAGCACCATCGAACAACCGCGCGACCTCGGCTATTGGGTCGGCTATCGAATCGCGAAGTCCTACTACCAACACAGCCCCGACAAGCCCCGGGCCTTCCGCGACATCCTGGAAGCGAGCGACGCGAAAGCGTTCCTCGCGAAGAGCGGTTGGTATCCCGGGATTCGCCTGCAGTAGGCGTTGAGCGTTCCGGTCGAGCGTGCTGTTACCATCCATCGATCGAACTACATACAGGGGATTCCGGTGAAGATGTTTAGAACGACGGTAGCGGCAGTGGTTGCGTTGTGGGCGGGAGTTGCGAGCACGGCGGAGCAATCGTCGCCACCGAATCAAAACATCGGTGCCAGGGTGGTGGCGCTGGCCGACAATTACGTTGCCGAGTATGTGAAGAACTTCCCCGAAGCGGCGGTGTTCGGCGGCATGACGCTGGAACATCAGGATGGCTTGAGCGACAACTCGCTGGCCGCGCTGAAACGTTGGCAGGCATTGGAAGACGGCTGGTCCAGGGAACTGGCGAAAATCGATTCGGCGCAGCTGTTCGGCAAGCCGGAATGGGTCGTGCTCGGCTTCCTGCGGGAAGCGGTGGAATCGTCGCGTCAGTTGCGCGTTTGTAAGTACGAGCTGTGGCCGGTGAATCAAATGTCCGGCTGGCCGTTCATGACCACTCAACTCGCCACCATCCAACCCGTCGGCAACGAGCAGGCCCGGCGTGAAGCGCTGGCCCGGTGGAGCAAGTTGCCGCGCTATCTGAATAACGAGCTGGACAACCTGCGCGAAGGTCTCCGCGCCGGTTACACGACCCCGAAAGCCAATGTGAAGCTGTTCATCGAACAGTTGGATGCCATTCTCGCCAAGCCCGTGGAGGAATGGCCCCTGTACAACCCGGCGTCGCGCGACGAATCGCCGGAGTTCAAGAAGGCGTGGGCCGCCCTGCTGAGCGAGCAAATCAAGCCGGTGGTGGAACGATACAATCGGTTCCTGAAGAACGAATATCTGGGCAAGGCGCGCGAATCCATCGCCATCAAGGCCAACCCCGACGGCGAGCAGTGCTATCAGGCGTCCTTCCGCAACTACACCACGCTGGACCGTCCCGCGAAGGAAACGTTCGAGCTGGGCCGTCGCGAAGTGGAGCGCAATCTGACCACCGCGCTCGCGATCGGTAAAAAAGATCTCCAGGCCAACGATTTGCCCACGCTGCTGGAGCGCTTGAAACAGGACCCCGCGAACCATTTCACCAGCCGCGATGAATTGCTGAAGTACGCGCAGGCGGCGGTCGGTCGCGCGAAGGATCACATGCCGAAGTGGTTCTCTCGCGTCCCCAAGGCGGAGATCGTGGTCGAGCCCTATCCGGATTTTCTGGAACAGACCGCCAGCGATAGCTATTGGCCCGCGGCCGAAGATGGCAGCCGACCCGCGATGTATCGCATCACCCTGTTCCCCTATCAGCAAACGACGCGAGCGAACGCCGAGATCACGGCGTTTCATGAAGCTTACCCGGGCCATCATTTGCAGATCGCCCTCGCGACCGAGCGGCCGACCGCTCACCCGATTACGCGGCTGGTCGGTAACTCCGGATTCGTGGAAGGCTGGGCACGTTACGCCGAAGCGCTGGCGGAAGAGATGGGCTTGTACAGCTCCAAGTACGCACTCGCGAATCGACGCTTATGGCCCGCACGCGGCATGGTCGTGGACCCCGGCATTCATATGTTCGGCTGGACGCGCGAACAGACCGTCAAGTTCGTCGCCGACAGCGGTCGCTTCGACGACAACACCGCCAAAGCCCTGGTGGACCGGGTCGCGATGTGGCCGGGCCAACTCACCGCCTACGACACCGGCGCCTTGGAATTCTTCGCGCTTCGCAAGCAGGCCGAACAAACGTTGGGCTCGCGCTTCGACATCCGCGAGTTCCACACCGTGCTGCTGGAGAACGGCTCGGTGACCTTACCGATGCTGCGCGAGCAGGTCATGCATTGGCTGAAGAGCAAGAAGTGATCGTTTCGGTGGTCGGCCGCGCAGGTGATTTCGCATGCGCGGCCAGACACGAGATCACACTGAGCACGACCAGCGTGAACGCGACACATTCGAGCGGCGTTGGCCAGCGCCGCTCCCAAAGAAAGCCATAGATCAGCGCGAACAGCGTCTCGAATAAAATCATCTGCCCGACCAGCGTGAGCGGCAGCAGCTTGCTCACGCGGTTCCACAACGAATTGCCCAGCAGCGAAGCGAGAATGGCCACGCCGGCCGCGACGCCCGCGAGCTTCGCCCAGGCAAGCGTCGCGTGAGAGGTGTTCGAAAGCACCAGCGCGAGCGGAATCAGCAGCACAACTTGCGCCCCCGTCATTGCGCCAGTGAGCAGATTCCATTCATGAGCAGACACGTGCTCGAGGCGCGCCAACCAGCGGCTGTTGCCAACGGCATAGCATGTCCACGATACCAACGCGCCGACTCCGCAGAGCAGACCGATCGCTTGTTTGGTGACAGAGCCGGATGCTGGCCCGGCAAGTGCCTGCCAGCCGATGCTCACCGCGCCAAGAGCGCTGAGTGTCAGCGAGGGAATCAGACGACGTAGCGGCACCGCGCCCTGATCACGACTGCCGATGATCGTGACCGCGACGGGTAGAAAGCCGATGATGAGCGAGGTCATCGCAATCCCGCCCAGGCGAACGGAGCTCGACAGCAGAATGTAGTAAAGCGTATTGCCGGCGAGCGCCAGCCAACCCAACGCAAGCCACTCGCGTCGCCCCAGTGTCGGCACCAACCGGTGCCAGAGGGGTGCGATCAGGCATGCCGAGAACAACCCATAGAACAAGTAACGGCCAATGGTCAGCTGTAACGCACTGAACTCGCGAACCAGCTCCGGCGCCAGGAATACCAGGCCCCAGAGCGCGCCGGCGCCGATGCCGCACAGGACACCTGCAATTGTCCGTCTGTCGTTTCGCATGCTCGCAGGATAGGTCGAGAGCGGATACCGGGTCTTGACCGAAGCTCTCGTGTTTTAGTCCCGGACTCTTGCCTGCCGACGATAGGCGGCTGGCGTGAGACCGGTAGCCTTGCGCATGGCTCGGGTCAACGCGCTCTGATCCGCGTAGCCGAAGCGATAGGCCAGCTCGGCGATGGGCCGATCGGTGTGGGTCAGCAACCGACAGACGTGTTCCAAGCGCAACTCCGTAAGCCATGCGTGAGGCGCTTTGCCGAGCGATTCTTGAAAGAGGGCATGTAGCCGGCTGGTGCTAACACCGACCCGCTCCGCCATGAGCTCCACGGTCCACTGCTTCGAAAGATCGGCTTCCACGACGGCGAGCAACGAGGCCAACCGAGACGGTAGCTGAGGCTCCTCTCCCAGAAGCGCATCCACCAGCAACGGCACCCAGAGCTGCAACTTGCGAGGAAGTACGCGGCCTTTCGTGACGGCAGCGCCCATGTAGTCGATGAGCCCGGTCGCTTCCGGCGTCAGCGAGCGGTACGGGCGCGTAGCAAGGCGGTCCGCGATCCGCTCATCGAGGTCTCGAGGATGCAGATCCAAAATGAGCGCACGATTGCTCACGCTACTCACCTGATCGTGGCGGGAGCCCGCCTCGACATAAGCGGCAACCGTTCGGTCCAGCACAGCTTCGCGACCCGCGATGTCCATCGACAGCTTGCCCGTCAACGGCAACACGAGTTGCGAGAAATCGTGAGTATCGACCGTGCTCCCTGGTCCGTACGAGCGTAAAGCAATTGAATAGCTAGCAGTCAGCATTCCGAACCCGTCAGCGAGCACGACTCTTCTTCGACGCGGCCAGATACGCGTCGTTCAAACGTTGCAAGACCGCCGGCCCCGCGCCGGCCCGCGCGGCTCGCCGTCGACCGAGGTGCAACTCGCGCAGCTCCTCCATGAACTCCTCCCACATCGGCGGCCCACCCTCGAACAGCAGTCGCGCGCGGACGCTCAGCTCATGCGTGACCGGCAGATGTCGCCGCCCCCACTCGCCGAGCGTCGCCATCACCGGCACCAGCTGAATCGCAGGTTCCGTCAGGCTGTAGATCAACTTCTGCTTGTGGGTCGGATCGGCCGCACAGGTGATCAATCCCACGTCCTGAAGATGCTTGAGCCGCGCCGACAGGATGTTGGACGCGATGCCCTCCATGTTGTTGCTCAACAGCTCCCGAAAGTGCCGGAAGTTGCCGAACATCATGTCTCGCAGCACCACCAGGCTCCAGCGGTCGCCGAGCACTTCGGTGGCCAGATTGATGGCACAGCCGGATTTGACGGGCAGCGCGGCGGGGTCGATCTTGGCGCTCATACTGGTTGCATTGTGCAACTGGAATGACTACAGTCGCAACCGCTTGCAGAGTGCAACCAGTAACCCGGACGGAGAGTCGCAATGAAGTTCCTGTGTGTCTGCCACTACGATCTCGAAGGCTTCAAGAAGCTTCAGCCCGGTGACTTCCAGAAAATCGGCGAGCTCTGCGCGCCCCATGACGCCCGGCTCAAGGCGTCGGGCAAGGTGTCGTTGATCGGTTCGCTCGCCCTGCCCGACGATTTCAGAACGCTGCGTGCGAGCAAGAATGGGGTGACGGACCGGAGCGGCCCTTATGAAAACACGAAGGAACCGTGGGGCGCGTTCTTCATCGTCGATGCCGAGAACATGGACGAGGCGGTCCGGATTGCCCGCCTCCACCCCGGCACGCATCTGGGGGAGATCTTCGGTGGCGGCATCGAAGTGCGCCCGATCGAGTCGCTCGAGCAGCTCTGATCGAGACAACGGCTGCGCGCATCGATGCCGATGCGCGCCGGGCGAAGTTCAATGCCTGGTCCCGATGACCGCGATCAAGCCATCGGACAAGGTTCCGCGCCAGATCACGTAGTCGTGGCCGCCCACGAACTCGCGATACGTCACCTCATAGCCTTTGCCCTCGAGCACGGACCGCAAGAGACGATTGGGCATCAGCATGTCCGCCGTCTCCCACGCGCCCACGTCCATATAGAAACGAATCGGCTGGCGCGGCAACGACGCGACTTTCTTGATCGTCCAGCCGGCATTCTCGCTGAGGAAGACCATCTTCTCCGGCGCCGGCTGGCAACACTCGGGGCTCCACCAGTACGACCCCGACTGCGAAACGACGTTGCCGAACACCGCGGGATTGCTGAGCGCGGTGTAAGTCGCCGCCAATCCGCCATAGCTGGAGCCGGCGACGACATTCCGCTTCGGATCGGCGCTCACGTGGTATCGCTTGCGAATCAGCGGCAGCAGCTCCTCCCGGAGGAAGCGCTGATAGGTGTCATTCGGCGGCAATTCCCGACTGCGCGCATCGCCGTCCGGATCGTTGGTCACGCGAGAATCGATCAGCACCGCGAGCATTGGCGGTATCGCCTTGTCGGCGAGCATGTTGTCGAGGATCGTCGGCGTCGGCACGTCGCTCGTATAGGAGAGACGGTCGAACATGAGCAGCAGGCCATATGCCGCGCCTTCCGTTCGATAACCCGGCGGCGTGTAGACCGAGACTTTGCGCTGATTCGCCAGGATCCTGCTCTCGACGTCGAAAGTCTCGACCTTGCCCCGCGCGATTCCGTCCCTCAATGTGACAAACGGTTCCGCCGGGGCATCGGGGCCTTCGGCGTAAGAAAAGATTCGTCGCACACCGTCGCGTTCTTGCACGTAGGTCCAGCGAGCGCGCGAATCGGCCACGGCTTCGTAGAGGATTCCGTTGTCGGCTGTGAGTCGATGAATCGAATCGGTGCGTGGAACGGCACCTTGCGGCCACGCCAGGTAGTACGTGAATCGGGCCTTGCGAGAAATGCGATACGTGCGATACCAGACATCGGTCTTGGCAAGTCGTTGCAGCGGCTCGCCGACCTGTTCCCACGACACGAGCTCACCGGGAATCACTCGAACGTTGACCGCGTCCTGCAGAGGCAACGCGCGCCATAGAAATGTCATCAGCACATCGGTCGAGACGGCGCCATCGGGTTGCTCAATCAGCGGTGCGCGCGATTGCTCGACCGCTCGCCAGAAGTTATCGGTCGCCGTTCGATCGCCCGCAGCCACCGCGGCCGCCAGTTGCTCGAGCAGCGGGCTCGACGGCGGCGCATCGGTGTCCGCCTTCGATGCCTGGCACCAGATCAACCAGCCCAGCGCCAGGACCCGAATCAAAACCTTCATGCCTTCCCCTCTCAGGGCACATCCACTCGGTAGAGCGGCACGCCCGTAATCTGCAAGCGCAGCGCCACGCCATCGTCGAGCGTATCGAATCGATACCGTTCGGGGCTGTGCGACGGGGACTCGAGTCGAAACACGCCGGGGCTGACGGCCACGAGCTCCGAAGCAAACGAGGTGCTGGTGGCCGAGGTCACCATGAGACGTCCACGGCGCACGAATACTCGGACGTCCGGCCCTTCGTCGCTGCGATTCTGGTAGCGGCCCACGTAAGCGCGATACTCCGCTGGAGCAATCACGTTCTCAGGCACCGCCGCACCTTCCTTCGTGTACCAGTCCGCGCCGTGAGAGACCTCCGACTCGCCGAAGAACAGATAGGCGCCGGCCTCGCTGCCACCGTAGATGTCGCGCCCCATCCTTCTGAGCTCGACTTGCTTGCCGTCCGCGCGGCGCATGAGCAACCTGCCCGCCTGCCCCTTCGAAAACACCACGCTTGCGCCATCCTGGCGTCGATAGGTTCCTTCATAGCGCGAGGTATCGTTGAAATCCTGCGCCGGCGGATTGACGAACTTCCGATACGTCGCGGGTTGACCGTTGCCGCCGAGCGCCTTCGACGCAATGCCGATGACTCGCCCCATCAGCGCCGAATCCAGCCGGGTATTGCTCAGGAACGTGATCCCGAATCCCTCGTCGATGTGCGCTTCGAAGTAACTGGTGAACCCATAGATCGAGCCGCCATGACCGACGACCGTATTTCCTGCCGTGCGCGACACATTCACACCGTACGCGTAATCCTCCAGTGCGGGCGTGATGAATGCTTCGAAGGCACCGGGCGACAGAATTCTGCCCTTCGGCGCCGCCCCTCGATTCAAAATGAATCTCACATACGCGCCGAAGTCCGCTGTGTTGCTGGCAATGCCCCCATCGGCAGCGGTGTAAGGAAACCAGTTCGCCTCGACATACCCGTCATCGTAGGGCCAGCGCTCATAGCTGACCGCGAGCGACTGCCGGACGGTGTCGTCCATCGCAGGCTCGGTCGCATGCATCCCGAGCGGCTCCAAGACGCGGCGCTTGAGTATCGAAGGAAACGAAGCGCCGTCGATGCGCTCGGCAACGTAACCTAGAACCTGATACCCGGTGTTGGAGTATTCGAAGTGCTCGCCGGGCGCATACGTCGGCTGGAAGTCGTGCAAGGCGTACAGCACATATCGCATCGAGGACAGGTGCGGCAGATAGTTCGGCAGCCCGGACGTGTGATTGAGCACCGAGTGACCGGTGATTGCCGGATACGTCGTGTTCACGCGGAACTGAGGCAGATACTTGCTCAGCGGCGCCGACGGATCGAACTTTTTCGCGTCCGCCATCTGTAACAGCACGACGGCGGTGAACGATTTCGAGATCGAGCCCAGCGCGAATTTCGTGTCCGCGGTCACGGGTTTACCGGCCTTCAGATCCGAATAACCGTGAACCACGACACCGAGCAACCGTTCGCGGTCGCTCACGCCAATCGCAATGCCGGGGCCGTTGCCCGAGGCAGCCACGAGCTTCTGAATCTCTTCGAGCGCCGGTTTGATCCGGTCGTTCGATGACGCGCTCGCCAGCGGGAACCACGCCGTGATGAGCGCAGCCGCGATCCATCTCGTTGCGGACATATGTTTCCTACGCCAGACAGGAGTCGACCAATTGATCCAGCTCGCGACCGGGCCGCATGGGATCGGCAACCGGCAGATTCAGACTCAGGCTGATCTCTCTCAGCAACTGAAGAGCATCGCCTTCGGGCAGGCGCGACGTGTTCAAGGATACACCGGCGCACCGGACGCGCGGATTCGTGAGCCGCGCCAGTCGTTCGGTGAGATCGATGGCTTCACGCAGACTCGGCGTCGGATAACCTTCGAGTCCGACGATGCGCTGCCGCCCGGCCTCGTGGCACAGGACGATCACGTCCGGCTGCGAGCCATGCAGCAGTCCCAACGACACACCGGCATAGGAAGGATGAAACACCGAGCCCTGCCCTTCGATCACGTCCCAATGATCTTCGGCCGCGTCCGGGCTCAGGATCTCAGCGGCGCCCGCGACGAAGTCGCTCACCACCGCATCGATCGGAATTCCGGCGCCGGAGATCAGGATTCCCGTCTGGCCCGTGGCTCGAAAATCTGCATCGATCCCTCGGGCCTGGAATTGCCGCTGCAACGATAGCGCGGTGTACTTCTTGCCGAGCGCGCAATCGGTGCCGACCGTCAACAGTCGCTTGCCTGTGCGCTTGCGCCCGGTCGCAACCGGGATATCCGCCGGCGGCACGCGAACATCGATCAGCGCTCTGCCGAGACGATCCGCGGTCTGTTTCAGGGCCGGACAATCGCTGAGTTTCGAATGGGCGCCGCTCACGATGTCCAGCCCCGCTTCCAGTGCGCGCACCAGATACTCGATCCAGCGCGGATCGATCGTGCCGCCGATGCCCGCGACGCCGATCACGAGCGATCGCGCACCCGCTCGATACGCGCTCGCGGGGTCGAGATAGGGCAAGCCGATGCTCACCTTGGTCGAGTCGCAGCGATACTCACCGATGCAAAGATCGTGTGCCCAATCACGCAGACCGAGCGCGGTCTTCATGAAGGTGGTTTCCTGCGCATGCCCGAGAAACAGCAGATACGGCTGCGGCACTTGGATGACGCGCGCGGTGTCCATCGCCCGAACGGCTGACATAGTGTCTATCCCCTACTCACCATACTGGCCGCGCACCGGCTGGCCGGGAAATGCGTTGTCCACGAGCTTGCCGCGATCGACCACCAGCACGCCATTGATCATGACGTACTGAAACCCTTCCGAGGACTGCATGGCGTCCAGATACGTCGCTCGCTCCCGGACCGTCGTGGGATCGAACAGCACCACATCGGCATCGGCGCCGACCTGCAAGCGTCCCTTGTGTTTCATCGCCGGCACGAATGCTTCCAGACGCTGCGCGGGCTTGAGGCTCATCTTCGCGATGGCATCGCTCAACGTCAGCACGCCGGTGTCGCGCACGAAATGTCCCAAGACGCGCGCGAACGAGCCGACGGTCCGAGGATGACTGAGCTTGCCGGCTTCCAGATTGCCCGCATCGCTCACCACGATCATCGAGGGCTCGCGCAACAACGCGACGATGGTTTCCTCGCTGTTCATATGCATGAGCACGCCGTCCTTGCCGGTGCCCGAACGCAAGGCGTCGAATTGTTCGCGCGTGAGTCGCTTACCGGTGTCGGTCGATTGCAGATCTTCAGGACCAACGCCCCAGCGCTGCTCCCAACCCGCATCAAAGATCACGCTGCGGATACTGTCGCTAGATGCGCCCCACGGATACGTCTCCGTGCTGACATCCAAGCCGCGCTCTCGCGCCCCGAGGATCACCTTCAACAAATCGGGCGACGCGGACATGCCCATGCTGTTGAGATGCATGATGTGCACGCATCCGCCGGTGATGGCCACGTTGGCCACATTCTCCTGAATCGATTCCAGGGTGCTGCCCGGTTCGATCAAACTGCCATAGCGAATATGCGTGAACACGCAGGTTCGCAGCCGTGCCGACAGTCGAGTCACATCCAGCAACTCCCAGTGGTCGATGCCCGGTGCGTACTGTGGACCGCTGCCGATACCGATCGCGCCCAGCTTCATCCCTCGTTCGAGCTCGACGATCAGCCGGGCACGCTGGTCGAACGGCAAAGCCGTGTGAATGTCCTTGCGAAAGGAAATGAGCGGGTCGGATTGCAGCAACTGCATCGCCCGCTCGTCACCGCCGTTCAAAAGATAGAACCGGGCTTCGTTGTGGCTGACGCTCGCTCCGTAGTTGAGCAGCTCTCTGCCGGCCTTCTGCTCGTACCACTGCTCGACCGGAAACACGCCGCCTTCCAGTTCGAGACGCGTCGTGACGCCGTCCTTCACCTGGAACTTCGCGGTCTGCAACGTCGTCGAATGCGAGTGCAGATCGATGAAGCCCGGCGCCGCGACCAGGCCGCGGGCATCGATGGTCCGCCGTCCCTTCAGTCGCTCGCTCGACACCGCCGCGATCCTGCCGCCGATGATTCCGATGTTTCTTACATCATCGAGGCCCGTTTCCGGATCGATGGCGCGCGCGCCCGTGTAGACAATGTCGTACCCCGCGCCAGCTGCTGTCGCGCTCATGCCTGAGGACATGAGCACGACACCGCAGACGCAGCTAGCGAGCAGTGACCGCATGATCAGAACTCGTACCGCGCCGATACCGACACGTTCGCCGGCTCGCCGATGACGTTGCCGTAGTACACCGTCTCGTAGGTATTGATGTAGTACTTCTCGTCGAACAGATTGTGCACGTTCAGCTGGAATCTCCAGTTCTGATAGACGTACGAGGCAGTCGCGTCGACGATGGTGTACGACGGAAGATCTTTCGCGGAATTGTCGTATGTCGTGTTGACTGAGCCAACGTAGCGAGCGCCGGCCCCCAACGTGAAGCTGTCCGTCAACTCGTAGCTCGCGAATACGCTGGCGGTGTGGTTGGGCAGATAAGTAATGGTCTTGCCCACCAGCTCGGGCTGCTCGCCGTTCCTGGTGATCTCCGGATCCAGATACGCATAGCCGCCGTGCACCTGCCAGCGATCGCCAACTCGACCGACGACTTCCAGCTCCGCGCCGCGATGACGGACTTCGCCCATCGGTTTGAACCGGTCGCCCAACTCGGTGACCTGATCGAACTCCGGCTTATTGCTCTGGACGATCTCGAACAGCGCCGCGGTAAACAGCGTGCGGCCGCCTTGCGGCGCGTACTTCAGGCCGACTTCCTTTTGCTCGCCGATCAGCGGCTTCAGCGGATTTTCATTCACATCGCGCACGGTCTGCGGCAGGAACGACTCGCTATAGGACAGATAAGCATTCAGTCCCTGAGCGAATTCGTACGTCAAGCCGCCTCGATAGCTCACCTCGCCGTCGTACTTGTACGCGGAACGCGGCAGCGTCGTTGAATGGAACTCATAATCGGTGCCCGAGTAGGAGGCGCCGAGCAGCACTGTCAGCGGCTCGATCACGCGCACCACCGCTTGCGCGGAGTACGTGAGCAACGAGTCTTCCTGGTGCGGCCTTCTGATCAGGTTATCGATGGGCGCCGATTCGTAAGCATCCGAAATCGCCTGTACGCCATCGAAGATATTCGCTTCGCCCACGTCGTAGAGTCGCCGCGCCGCATCCCACTGATGATCGTTGTAGACGGCCCCGAGGGAAATGAAGCTGTCGCTCAGCCCCAGGCCGTCCAGCTTGTAGATCGACGTGATGCCGGCCGCGAACAACTCATGGGTCGAACGCAGGTCCTCATCGACGCTCAGGAAGATCGCACCGTCGTCTTGCAGCTCGCCGGCATACCCCGCCGCACCTTTGTGATCGCTGCGCGTGTAATTGGTCTTGATGGCGACGCTCCACGACTCGGTCACATCCCAATCGATGCCCGCATTCAGGTACGTGCGATCGGTCTGCAGTTCGAAGCGCGGATCGTCGGAACCGATGAAGAACGAACGCGGCAACGGCGCCGGCGTGCCGTCGGCGAAGGTGGGAATGCCGTCGAACGAGGTGCGCGTGTTGCTTTCGAAACCGCTACGAATGTAGGCGTTCAACGAGTCGGTGATGGCGAAGTCCACGCCGCCGTAGAGCACGGTGCGATCGTGATTCATGATGTCCATGAAACTGTCGCCCTGCTCGTACGCGGCGACGCCGATTACACTGATGCGCCCGTCCGGGTCGACCGCGCCGCCGGCTTGGCCTTCGATGCGGTAGTTGTTCCACATGCCGATGTCGAGCGCCAGATACTCCGCCGTGTCCGGCGTGCCCTTCTTGGTCACGATGTTGACGATACCGCCCGGGCTCGATGCACCATAAACCACCGACGATGGACCCTTGACGATTTCCAGACGATCCACCACTGCGTAGTCATATTCGCTGATGGCCTCGCCGCCGCCGAGGGGCAAGCCGTCGACGGCCTCGCCTGGGCTGAAGCCGCGCAGCTTCACCGTCGTTCGATACCCTTCCGTGTTGCCGGAGAAGATCGCGCCCGGCGTGTATTGCGCCACTTCGCCCAGCGACTTGATGTCCGCGGCTTTGAGGAAATCGTTGCTGATGAGGCTGATGGACTGCGGCACCTCTTCGATCGGCAGCGGCAGGTTGGTCGTGCCGCTGGTGTCCTCGTTGAGGAATCGATAACCGGTGACCACGATTTCCTCGAGCGCGGGACTGCTCTTGGTGTCCTGGGCGACAGCCTGCGCGCACATCGCGAAGGCACCGATACTCGTCAGCACTGCCCCATGCAGGGTTCGATCGATCATGGTCACTCCCGAAGCTCGTTTTATTCTGCTGCCGCCGCGGCCGCCGGCCACGTTGCACATGGAGAATTTATTCCATTTATGGAATTTTATACGCGCATCCGGAAACGATTGCAAATGGGACAAATGAGCTCAGGCGCCGCGACGGCGGCGTTGCTTGGCGGCGGCAGCCCGCTTCGACCTGGCGGGCTCGCTGGCAGGACGAGCGCGGGCGGCGGCGATGTCATGGGCTTTCCGCATTTCTTCCTGCGGCGTCACGTTGATGGACAACGCGCGACACACGCCAGGGCCGTGCGCCAGATATGCATGGCCCATGCGGCTGTCGAAATAGATCGATTCGCCGGCCTTGAGCACCACCGGCGCGTAGAGCTCGGTGTGCAGCTCGACCGCGCCTTCCAGCACGAACAAAAACTCTTCGCCGGCGTGATGCATGAACTCGCCGAACTCTTCGAGCGTACGCGCCCGGTACTCGCACAGAATCGGGGTGACCTGCTTGCGCAGCAGATCGGTCGAGAGATAACGCAGCGTGTGATTCGACATTTCGATCAGCTCGCCGTCGCCGAGCCGATTCAGGCTGCGTCGACCCTGCTGCTCAGCCATCGCCGGCGCGGGCGCCTCGGCCGAGGACACCAGCTGCGCGACATCGACCTGCAACCCTTGGCTGAGCCGGGCGAGCAGATCGTACGTCGGCGACACCCGATCGTTCTCGATTCTGGACAACGTGGATGGCGGAATGCCGGTGCGCTTGCTCACATCCGCGAGCGTCCATCCGTGGGTCTTGCGGAGTTGTTTGAGCGAGGCACCCGGCTTGGCGATCGGCATACGGTTCCCGGCGTTGGGTAGGAAATGACGCTCGACGGCGCACACCCGCCGACACGGCATGTTATCCCGCGCGTTCCGGAAGCTGCAAACTCGTTGCGTAAACGGAAACCGGCGCTTGCGCCTCCGGTCACCCGACCCGTTCGGGCGAGAAGGTCGCCACCAGCTCGTGCTGATCGCCCGGATAGATCAAGCGCACGAAGGTGATCGCCGTCGACTGCGCCGAGCGAGTCGTGCGCTCGATGGTCAGCACGGCCGCGCCTCGATCGATGCCAAGCAACTTTGCGCTGCGAGCCTCGGCGCCGGTGGCCCGGATTCGGTGCTCGGCCAACGTCCACGGAACCCGCTGCAACAGCCAGGCCCCTGGCGCGGTCTCCGCAAATGTTTCCTTGGCCGCCTCCGGCACTGCCTCGAGATTGATCAGACGCTGCTCGAAACAAAACGGCCGCTCACCGGCGAGATGGCGACATTCGATCTCCAGCATAGGCACGGTCCGCTCGAGCCCAAGCATCTCGCGTTCCTCGGCGGTCGCTCTTCTGCGTGCTCTGTGCAGAACCTCGAAGCCATAAGGCACACCGAGCGCGGCCACTTCGGTCTTGATATCGGGGATGGTGAGCACCGCCGATTGCGAGTGCGGCCGGCTGACGAAGCTGCCGCTCTTGCGACGGCGTTCGATCATGCGGGCGTTGGCAAGCTGCGTCAGCACCTTGCTCACGGTCATGCGCGAGCAGTTGTACTGTTTCATCAGCTCGTGCTCGACCGGAATCTTGTGTCCGGGCTGCCACGTGCCGGTCAGAATCAGCTGTTGAATGTCGTTGAGAATTCTCTGATGCAACGACAGCGGCTGAGAGCTTCGGTCAGTCAACGACACAAATCCTTCATGACGGTTCGGAATCGATCTCGAATCGGCGCCGCGGCGAGATGCCTGCCCGACTCGACTACTTTTTTGCCAGCGACCCAGACGCAATCCACCGGATTGCCGGCGCTCGCGAAAATCCAGGCATCCAGCAGTGCATCGTGGTCACGCGAGTACAACGCCGGATGTCGTGGGTCGAGACTCACAAAATCCGCCGAGCCGCCCTGCTCGATGCGGCCAGTGCCAGCCAGCGCTTGTGCTCCGCCTGCAAGCGCGTACTCCATGATAGCGCGTCCGGTGGACTGGCTACCCCGCTTCACCACGTTCCGCGCGCGGTGGGTCAGGCGCTGCGAATACTCCAGCAGCGACAGCTCGGAAGCGACGCCGATCTGGACATTCGAGTCGGTCCCGACACCGAATCGACCGCTCTGACCTTGCAGATCGGTCAACGGGAACACGCCGTCACCGAGGTTCGCTTCCGTGACTGGACACAGGCCCACGACGGCCCCCGCCTCCGCCATCCCGGCAACTTCCCGCGCATCGACATGAGTGGCATGCACCAGGCACCAGCGCTCATCCACCGGCGCGTTCTCGAGCAGCCAGGCGACCGGGCGTCGCCCCGACCAGGCAACGCATTCATCGACTTCCTTCGTTTGTTCCGCGATATGAATATGGATGGGTGCCGAGCCTGCCATGTCCGCCACGGCGAGCAGCTCATCCTTGGTGACCGCACGCAGACTGTGGGGAGCCACGCCCACCTCCGCTGCCGGCAGGCTCGCGGTCAACTGACGGCAGCGCTCCAACAATCGCTGATATGAATCGAGCGAGTTGATGAAGCGTCGTTGCGCGTGGCCCGGCGCCGCGCCACCGAACGATGAATGCGCATAGAACACTGGTAACAAACAAAGCCCGAGCCCGGTGGACTCTGCGGCCGCCGCGATCCGGCCGGCCATCTCGCCGATGTCCGCGTACGGCGTGCCGTCCGCGTCGTGATGCAGGTAGTGAAACTCTCCGACTCGACCGAATCCCGCCTCCAGCATTTCCACATAAGCCTGCGCGGCAATCGCTTCGAGTTGATCGGGATTCATGCGCAGTGCGAAGCGATACATCACATCGCGCCAGCTCCAGAAACTATCCGCGCTGTCGCCGGCAATCTCCGCGAGGCCGGCCATGCCGCGCTGGAATGCGTGACTATGCAAATTCCCCAAGGCCGGCACCATCACCGCGTGATGTTCGTCCCCCGGCTCGGCACGAACGTCTGTTTGCAAAGCCGCGATGCGCCCCGACTGCAATTGCAGCCGTACCGAATGACGCCAGCCATCGGCGGTGAGCACCCTATCGGCATACAGGTTTGGCACGCGAGCTCCGAAACAGCAGTTGCATCGGAATTCATTATGCCTATACATTAACGATTATGGCTATACATTAGCCGGAGCCCGATCCATGACCGCGCGCCCATGAGCCTCGATCAATCGCCCACCCTTCGCGTCTGGCTCAATGCACGGCTCGCGACTCTGTCGCGAAACGCCGCTGGCTTGGGCATCGTGGACCGAGGCGCGGTCGCGGTGAGCAACGGTCGCATCGTCTACGCAGGCCCGGAAGCCGATCTTCCCTCCAGCGCGAGAGCCGGCGCCGACATCCATGACTGCGAAGGTCGCTGGATCACGCCAGGCTTGATCGACTGCCACACGCATCTGGTCTACGCCGGCGATCGCGCCAAGGATTTCGAGCTGCGCCTGCAAGGCGTGAGTTACGAACAGATCGCGCGCGCCGGCGGCGGGATTCTCTCCAGTGTTCGCGCCACTCGCGGTGCCAGTCACGAGCAGTTGATGCAACAGTCGCTGCCGCGTCTGGATGCAATGATCGCGGAAGGTGTGACTACAATCGAGATCAAGTCGGGCTACGGTCTGGACCTCGACAACGAACGGAAGATGTTACAGACGGCACGCCGTCTGATGCAGGAACGCCAGATCAGCGTGTCGACCACTTTCCTGGGCGCGCACGCGTTACCCCCCGAGTCGACGCGCGGCAAGGACGACTACATCGACAACACCGTCTTGCCCACGCTGCGGATATTGACCAACGAAGGGCTGGTCGATGCCGTCGACGCGTTCTGCGAATCGATCGCCTTTTCTCCCGAACAAGTTCAGCGTGTATTCAAAGCGGCGGCCGAGTTGGGCCTGCCGGTGAAGCTGCATGCGGAGCAACTTTCCAATCTTCGAGGAGCGGCACTGGCCGCCGAGCATCGCGCAATGTCCGCCGATCACCTCGAATATGCCGACGAGCACAGCATCGCGGCGATGGCCGCATCGGGCACGGTCGCGGTCATGTTACCCGGCGCCTTTTATTTCCTACGCGAGCGGCATCGGCCCCCCATCGAGCTGCTGAGACGACATGGCGTGGCGATGGCGGTGGCTACGGATTGCAATCCCGGCACCTCCCCTCTCACATCGCTGTTACTGGCGATGAATATGGCCGCGACCCAATTCGGCATGACGGTCGAGGAATGTATCGCCGGCGTAACACGAGAGGCCGCTCGCGCGTTGGGAATGGAAGCGAGGAAAGGCACGCTGGAGGCCGGCAAGCACGCGGACCTGGCCCTCTGGAATGTCGACAGCCTGTCCGAGCTCGTTTATCGCATGGGATTCAATCCGCTATTCGCCCGCATCTGGAGAGGTCGATGACCGTCCTTGTTCTGAACCCCGGCTCGGTAACCTTGGCTGACTGGCGCGCCATCTATCGGGGCGCCGGACTGAAGTTGCACGAGGCCTGCCGGCCGGCCGTGGAGCGCAGCGCTCAGGTCATCGCGAAAATCGTCGCGGACGGCAATCCCGTCTACGGCATCAACACGGGCTTCGGCAAGCTCGCCAGCGTCCGCATCGATGCCGCGGATCTGGTTCAACTGCAAAAGAACATCGTGCTATCGCATTCGGCCGGCGTCGGCGAGCCGCTACCAGCAAACATCACGCGCTTGATGATGGCGCTGAAGCTGGTCAGCCTCGGCCAGGGCGCCTCGGGGGTTCGTCACGAAACCGTGGACTTCCTCGAGACCATGCTCGCGCACGACATCATTCCGGTCGTGCCGTCGCAAGGCTCGGTCGGCGCGTCTGGAGATCTTGCGCCTCTTGCACATATGACGGCGGCGATGCTCGGCGTCGGCGAGGTGTTTACGAAACAGGGACGAGTGCCGGCCGTTGAAGGTCTGGCGCTCGCGGGGCTCACACCGTTCGTGCTCGGTCCGAAGGAAGGCCTGGCGTTGCTCAACGGCACTCAATTCTCAACGGCCGTGACCCTCGCCGCCTTGTTCGAAGCCGAAGTCATATTCCAGACCGCCCTGGTCGTCGGCGCGCTGACCACCGACGCCGCCCTGGGCTCCGATACGCCGTTCGACCACCGCATCCATCTACTGCGTAAACATCGCGGCCAGATCGAAGCTGCCGATGCGTTACGCCAGTTGATGGCGGGCAGCGCCTTGCGCGCCTCGCACCTGGTGAACGATGAGCGGGTCCAAGATCCTTATTGCCTGCGCTGCCAGCCGCAAGTCATGGGCGCCTGCCTGGATCTGTTGCGACAGGCAGCGACGTTCCTCGACACCGAAGCCAACGGCGTTTCCGACAATCCGCTGGTGTTCTCCGATACAGGCGAAGCGCTATCGGGCGGCAACTTCCATGCGGAGCCAGTGGCATTCGCCGCCGACATGATCGCGATCGCACTGTGCGAGATCGGATCGATTGCCGAACGGCGCATCGCCATGCTGATCGATCCGGCGCTCTCAGGCTTGCCGGCGTTCCTCACGCCCAAGCCGGGATTGAATTCGGGATTCATGATTCCGCAGGTCACGGCCGCGGCTCTCGTGTCGGAAAACAAACAAAAGGCATTCCCGGCGAGCGTCGACTCGATTCCCACCTCGGCCAATCAAGAGGACCACGTCTCGATGGCGGCGCATGGCGCGCGTCGCTTGCTCCCGATGATCGAGAACGTCGCCGCCGTGATCGCCATCGAACTGCTCGCGGCCGGACAGGCTTGTGACTTCCATGCGCCGCTCGCATCGAGCCCGGCTCTCGAAGCCGTGCGCGCCACCTTGCGAGATCGGGTGCCGAAGCTCGAAGACGATCGTTACATGCAGCCCGATATGGAAGCCGCCATCGCGCTGGTGCGCAGCTCCTCCATCGCGAACGCTGCCGGTCTGCAACTCCCCAGCCTGTGCGAACACCACTGATTCAGGAAACAGCCATGTCACGAGTCGACACCTCGCGCGTGATACGCGCTCCCCGCGGCACCACCCTCTCCGCCCGCAGCTGGCAGACCGAAGCGCCGCTGCGGATGTTGATGAACAACCTCGACCCGGACGTCGCCGAGCGGCCCAGCGAATTGGTCGTGTACGGCGGCATCGGCCGTGCCGCCCGCGACTGGGACAGCTTCGATCGCATCGTCGCGACTCTCAAGCGGCTCGAAGCGGATCAAACCTTGCTGATTCAGTCCGGCAAGCCGGTAGGCGTGTTTCGCACGCACCCCGATGCGCCCCGCGTGCTGCTGGCCAACTCGAACCTGGTGCCGCACTGGGCCACTTGGGAACATTTCAACGAGCTGGACCGCCGCGGCCTGATGATGTTCGGGCAAATGACCGCCGGCTCCTGGATCTACATCGGCTCGCAAGGCATCGTGCAGGGAACGTATGAAACGTTCGTCGAGATGGGCCGCCGTCACTACGGCGGCAGCCTCAAGGGCAAATGGATTCTCACGGCGGGTCTGGGCGGAATGGGCGGCGCGCAGCCGCTCGCCGCGACCATGGCCGGGGCGAGCTGTCTCGCCATCGAGTGTCGTCAATCGAGCATCGATTTCCGTTTGCGCACCGGCTATGTCGACGTCTGTGCGAAGAATCTGGACGAAGCGCTCGTCCTGATCGACGAGGCGTCGCGCTCCGGCAAAGCCCGATCGGTCGCCCTGCGAGGCAATGCTTGTGAGATTCTGCCGGAGCTGGTGCGCCGAGGCGTGCGCCCGCATGCCGTCACGGATCAAACATCGGCGCACGATCCGGTCAACGGATACTTGCCGGGCGGCTGGACCGTCGAGCGCTGGGAAGCTGAGCGCGTCTCGAATCCGAACGAGGTTGCGGCGGCCGCGAAGCGCTCGATGGCGGTGCACGTGCAGGCCATGCTCGAGTTTCATCGACTCGGCATTCCGACATTCGACTACGGCAATAACATCCGCCAGGTCGCACTCGATCAGGGGGTGGCGGACGCATTCGCGTTCCCCGGGTTCGTGCCTGCTTATATTCGGCCGCTGTTCTGTCGCGGCGTGGGTCCGTTCCGGTGGGCCGCGCTGTCCGGCGATCCGGAAGACATTTATAAGACGGACGCCAAGGTGAAAGAGCTGCTGCCCGATGACAAACATCTGCATAACTGGCTCGACATGGCGCGTGAGCGAATCAAATTCCAGGGTCTGCCGGCGCGTATCTGCTGGGTCGGCCTCGGGGAACGCCATCGCCTCGGCCTCGCGTTCAACGAAATGGTAGCGTCGGGCGAATTGAGCGCTCCAGTCGTGATCGGCCGCGATCACCTCGACTCCGGCTCGGTCGCTTCACCGAACCGCGAGACCGAATCCATGCGGGACGGCTCCGATGCTGTATCGGATTGGCCGCTGCTGAATGCGCTGCTCAACACGGCTTCCGGCGCGACGTGGGTTTCGCTCCATCATGGCGGCGGCGTCGGCATGGGCTTCTCACAACATGCGGGCATGGTCATCGTTTGCGATGGCACGCCGGCGGCGGCCGCGCGTATCGGTCGAGTGTTGTGGAACGATCCGGCCAGCGGCGTCATGCGACATGCCGATGCAGGATACGAGTCCGCCATCGAGCATGCTCGCAAGATGGGGCTCGATCTGCCGAGCCTCGGCTGATCATGCGACTCCTTCGCGCCAGCGAATATCGGCGCATGCCTTGGAAGAATGGCGGCGGCGAGACTCGGGAAGTCCTGGTCTCGCCGGCCGGCGCCCCGTTGAACGAGATCGATTGGCGCATCAGCCTCGCGACCATTGCAAGCGATGGTCCGTTCTCCATTTTCGAAGGGATCGATAGAACGCTATCCGTGATTCAGGGCGCGGGCATTCGCATCGTGGTGGACGACGCGCCACCGCGGTTGTTGCTCGACCATTCGGAACCGTTCACATTCGCGGGCGAGTCCACCACGAGCGCAACGCTCGTCGACGGCACCATCGTCGATCTCAACGTGATGACTCGACGCGACAGCTGCCGCCACTCGGTGAGACGGTTATCGGTCAGCGGGCACCTGCGAATTGAAATGCGCGCGAGCACGACCATCCTCTTCTGCCAGCGCGGTGAGGTGCGCCTCAGCTCCACCCGCTTGCAGCCGGAGGATTGCGCCGTCTTCGACAGCGGCACTCCATCAATCGACCTAAGCGCGACCGATCGATCCGAGATCATCGTGATCGAACTGCACTCCTCAGCCGGACGGGGCAACGCGCCTTGATCTAAGTTCCCCTCGCCGCTTCAGCGATTCTCCTGATTCTCCGACTTCTTCCGAGTGAACGGATACGCAGTGCCAGGCTTGCCGCTCGCCGGGATCCACTGCGACAGCAGCATCGACGCGGCAAGGATGGCGGCGGTGACGCCCAGGGATATTCCGACCGGAATCTTGTAGATGTCGATCAAGAGCATCTTCGTGCCGATGAACAACAACACGACCGCGAGTCCATAAGAGAGCAGATGGAAGCGCTCGTGCATGCCGGCGAGCAGGAAATACAGGGCGCGCAAGCCGAGAATGGCAAAAACATTCGAGGTCAGCACGATGAACGGATCGGTCGTGATCGCGAAGATGGCGGGAATCGAATCCACCGCGAACACGACATCGACGATACCGATCAACACCACCACCAGCGCCAGCGGAGTGGCCAGTCGTTTGCCATCGATCCTCGTGAACAAGCGCTCGCCATCGTAACCGGGCGCGACTCGCATGCGCCGACGCAGCCATTTCAGCGCGGGATTGGACTCCAGATCCGGCTCCTGCCCCGCCGCCCACCACATCTTGATGCCGGTGAACACCAGGAACGCGCCGAATAGATACAACACCCAATGGAAGCGCGCGATCAGCCACGCCCCGACCAGGATCATGGCCGCGCGCAGAACGATTGCGCCAAGAATGCCGAACATCAGCACGCGTTTCTGATACTCCGCCGGTACCGAGAAATACGTGAAGACCATCAGGAACACGAAGACGTTATCGACCGCGAGCGCTTTCTCGACGAGATAACCCGTCGTGAATTCCAGCAGCTTGGTGTTGGCGAGCGCGCGCGTGGCTTCGTCCGGACTCTGCCCCAGGTACCACCACAGCCCCCCGGCGAATGCAGCGCTCACACCGACCCAGATCAGCGACCACACGAACGCTTCGCGCATCGAGACCCGGTGCGCGCCTTGTTTGTTGAGCGCGATGAAATCGACGGCCAGGGCGAGCACCACGAACGCGGCGAACAGCCACCACATCAGCGGAGTACCGATAGAGCTCATGAAAGCCTCTCGCGAAGGCGGTCGGCGCGGGACCGGCGTGAATAGGGGGAGGACCGAGGCCGCTTCGGTCTTGCCACCCACGCTATGCGTGGTCCGCGGTGCCGGGAAATCTCATCACCCGCGCCGGGTGGCGAAACTCCGTACTGACGACACGGCGGGAGCTGACGCTCCGGCTACTCCCCTCGAGAGGCGGCGCAATTAAATCACACGCCCGTCGCGGTGGCTAATTTTTTGGCGGACTATGCGAACCGCGTCGGCCTCAGCCCCTTCAGCCGCCCAGGAGGTTCAAGAACGCGGTGATGATCAGCGCGTTGGTGAAATCCATGAAAAAGGCGCCCACCAGCGGCGCAACCAGAAAGGCGCGCGGAGCCGCGCCATAGCGCTCCACCAGCGAACGCATCACCGCCATCGCGTTGGCGGTCGTCCCGAGCATGAATCCGGCGAACCCGCCTGAAATCACCGCGGCGTCGTAGTCGCGGCCCATCCATTGATAGAGGGGCCAGAGGAACGCCAGCATCACCAGCAACAGTTGCGCGACGATGACGATCAGCAGCGGACCGGCCAGGCTCGACAACTTGAGCAGATCCAGCGTCATCATCGCCATCACCAGAAACAGCGACAACGTGACCGCGCCCGCCACGTCGATATAACGATGGGGCAACTTCAGCCAGCCGGTCACATCGTCGAGATTACGCAGTGCCGATGCAGCCAGCATCGCGCCGATATACGCAGGCATGGTCAGCCCGCTGCGTTGAATCGCGGCACTGATCCACGACCCCAGCCACATCGCGAGCAGAAAGATCGTGATGGTCTTGAGAACCATCACGACGCGGGTTCCCTCGTCTCTCGGCTCCGTATGTTCCTCAGCGTCGATCGAGTGACATGGCGAATGCGCCACGGTCTTAGGTCGCAATCCGCGCCGCTCGATGAGCGCGGTCGCGAGCGGCGCTCCGACCAGGCTTCCCAAGATAATGCCCGCCATCGCGGTGGTGATTGCAACCGTGGCCGCGCCAGTCACGCCAGCCTGTTCGAACAACGGCGCGAACGCGAGCCCCGTCGCCGGACCACCGGTCAAAGTGACCGAACCGGTGATCACACCGAACAACGGATGCAATCCAAACGCGGTGGCGATCGCGATGCCCAGCAGGTTCTGCAAGATCGCAAACACGGAGCACAGCGCCAAGAGCACCAATACCTGCAATCCGCCAGCTCGTAGCAGACGAACGCTCGCCGCGAATCCCAGACTGGTGAAGAACGCGATCATCAGCGGCTGCTGGGGCGACGTATCGAATTCAACCGCCGGCAGCTCCATCACGCGCGCGATCAACATGCCCACCGCCGCGATCAGCCCGCCGATGACGGGCGCAGGCATGTTGACCCGCTCGAGCGGCGGAACGAGGCGACGGATGGCATAGCCAGCGAGCAACAGCACGCTGGCGACAGCCGAGGTCTCGATCAGACCGAGCTTCATGAGCCGCCGCCGGCGGAGGATGGGGGCAAATGTTTACGCAGTTCGGCGATGAATCGCTGGCACACGCGCGACGGAGGCTGCTCGTCCAACCACATGCAGTGAACGCCAAAGGAAATGCGCGGCGAAAGCCTGCGTGATTGCAGCCCCGAGGCGACCGTCGCACGCGCCGTGAACTCGTCGACGACGCTGACCCCGGCGCCCTGCCCGACCAGCGCGGCGGCGACATAGAAGGTTCGCACCGATGCGATCTCGTTCACTTGCACCTGCTGACGCTCGAGCTCCGCCGCCAGCAACGCACCGATCGGGCCACTGCCGGTGAGGGAGATGTAATCGCAGCCGGCGAGCTTGCGCAGATCGACACGCGAGTTGTGACCTGCGAACGCACCGTCCCGATGTAACAGCACCAGCTCGCCCGAGCCGATCTGCATGGATTTCAGACGCGGATGATTCGGGGCGACGAAGCCGACCGCCAGATCGCTCTCCCGCTCGTACAGACAGCGCAAGATATCCGCGTGGTCGAGCGTCTGTACATCGAATGTCACCTTCGGGTTCGCGGCTCGGAAACTTGCCACGGCCGCCGGCGTCACCGCCAGGCCGAGCGAAGGCAGCACCGCCAGACGTAAGCGCCCTTCGCCGCCGGCCCGAAGGTTCTTGATGGACAGCTTCAGCGAGCCGACGCGCTTGTAAACCTCGTCGACCTCTCGAAATAGCAGATGCGCTTCGGGCGTGGGCACGAGCCGCCCTTTCTGACGCCGGAACAACGGGAAGCCGACTTGCCGCTCCGCATGTCGCAACGTCTTGCTCACCGACGCTTGCGAGACGTGCAGCTCGCGGGCGGCAACCGTCACCGACCCACCCGCGTACACGGCGTGAAAGACTTCGATCTGCCGCAGGTTCATGCGTGTCGGAACGGGCTCATGTCGAGCTCCGGCGGACGCTCGGCAATGCAGTCGGCCACCAGGCGTGCGCTGGCGCAGGCGAGCGTGAACCCCAGTGCTCCCTGACCGGTGTTGAGCCACAGATTCGAATAAGGCGTTCTGCCGAGCACAGGCTTTCCACTGGGCGTCGCGGGTCGTTGACCCGACCAACCTTCGGCGCGATTGTAATCGCCGCCTCGCGGAAACGCCTCACGCGCTTGCTTTTGTAGCAGCTCCAGACGGCGCGGATCGGCTTTGGGGTTGCCGGTGATATCGATCATGCCAGCGACCCGCAATCGGTCCCCGAGCTTGGCGTACACCACCTTGTTATCGGCATCGGTCACACTCACATCCGGTGCGCTGTGACCGGCCTGGAGCGGAACGGTCAAGCTGTAGCCCTTCAATGGATACAGCAGCAACTTTACACCCAAGGGCGCGACGAGCCTCACGGTCGACATCCCGGCCGCGACGACGAACGCATCGGCCTCGACATCGCCTTGCTCGGTGCGCGCCGCCGCGACACGACCGTTCGCGACGCGCAGCTCCTGGATGTGCGAGCCATAAAGGAGTTCCGCCCCGTATTTTTCACGTGCCAACCGTGCCAGCTGCACCGTGAACCGGTGACAATCGCCCACGTCTTCACTGGGCGTGTAAATGCCGCCCGCGAGCTCAGAACGCAATGGCGAGATCGCAGGCTCCAGCGTCGCACACGCCTTCGGATCGAGCGCCTGCTGCTCACAGCCCAACGCCGCCTGGAACGCCATCTGCCTTTGCGCCTGGTCGAAGGCCTCTCGACTGCGGAACACGACCAGCTTGCCATTGCGCTTGTAGTCGAAGTCGACCGACTCCTCGTGCACCAAGGAATGGAGCAATGAGCGACTGTACAGGCTGAGTGACAGCAAATGCGTCGTGGTTTGAGAGGCCACCTGTCTGCGACAGGCACGCAGAAATGCGAGCAGCCAACGCCATTGCAGGCAATCCAGGCGCGGCGTGAAGCGAAGCGCCGAGTCACGCATCAGGAGCAGACTCGGCAGTTGAGGCAGGATCGATGGCTGCGCGAGCGGCGCTACATACGAATAGCTGAGCTGCCCGCCATTGGCGAAGCTCGCCTCCAGCCCGACGCCCTCGCGCCGGTCGAGCAGCGTCACCCGATGACCGTCGCGTGCCAGATAGTACGCCGTCGTGACGCCTATCACCCCTCCGCCGAGCACGCAGACACGCATCGATTGGTCACTTCTGTTTCCCGCTGTGGCTAGTGTAGTGGGCGGCGCTTGCCGGCCACTACTGAAAAGAGCACTGAGTGACTTAACCCGCGGTTATGCCCGCCACTCGGAATTTCACACACGCTCTGGCGACTCCGTGGGCAACAATGGAATGATCGCGATGTTGCTCGCGTTCTACGAGGTGGGTCCGTGAAGCGTCTGTTGGTCTCGATCGTCTGCACTCTGGCCGTCAGTCCCGCGTTCGCCTCGGCGCGAGAAAAAAACGTCATGGACGCCGCAGCCGTAGATGAAATATTCGCGCCGTTCAACGGCGAACGGCCCGGGTGCTCGGTCGGCGTGTTCCGCAACGGCGAGACGGCGCTGCTACGGAATTACGGGCTGGCCGACCTGACCACCAAGGCGCCGCTGACGGCGGACACCGTTTTCTACATGGCCTCGGTCAGCAAGCAGTTCACCTCGCTGGCAGCGGCCAAGCTGATCGAGGACGGCAAGCTCGGGCTCGACGACGACATCCGCAAATGGTTGCCGGAGCTGCCGCGCTATGAAGCGCCGTTGACCGTGCGCCGACTGATGAATCACACCAGCGGTGCGCGCGAAGTGCTCGGGCTGTTCGCACTGGCCGGCACCGAGCGCTACGAAACGCTGATGCCGCCCCAAGTGCTGCGGATGATGGTTCGGCAGAAGTCCCTGAACTTCACCCCGGGCGCGCGCTACACGTATAGCAACGGCGGATATTTCCTGTTGGCTCAGGTGGTGGAGCGCGCCTCCGGTGAACGCTTCGATGTGTTCGCCCGCAAGCGCATTCTCGAGCCGCTCGGCATGAACAGCAGTTACTTCCGTTACGGCTCGACTTCCGCCGGCAATCTGGCACACGGCTACGTTCGCGATGGCGTTGGCGGCTACCAGATCCGAGACACCTATCCCGCGTTCAGCGGCTCCGGCGGGCTGATGAGCAGCGTGAACGACATGGCGAAGTACGACCATGACTTTCACGTCGGCCACAAGATCTGGACCGAGAACACACGGCAGATCATGCTGGCACCCGGCGTGCTCACCAATGGCGAGCTCATCGATGCGGGCAACGGCCTCAGTTATGCCAGCGGTCTGCGCGTCGGCACGCTGCGCGGACAACCGATCGTCGAGCACAGCGGCGAAGCTGCCGCTTTCACCACCAACTATGTGACGTTCCCGAAGCTCAAGGCGAGCGTCGTCACCCTCTGCAATACCGCCGATGATCCGGGCAGCTACAACCTCCGCGTGGTCGAAGCGCTGTATCCGAAGGCGTTCTCCGGACCGAAGTCCAAAGCGGAAGATCGAGCGAAGCCCGTCGATCAGCGGCAACCGATTCCTGCAGACACGCTAACCGCGCTCGGAGTCGGCACTGCGTTGTATCGGTCGGATGAAATCGACGCCGACTATCGTTTCGTGCGCGATGCCGATGGTCTCGCGGTCGAGGTGTTCTCGAATTTCGTCAGTGGCGCTCGTCCCGAAGGGTTCTCCGGAGTGTTGCTCGAGTCGCCAGACGTATTGCGTGGGGACTTCGGCAAGCTGCGCCTGGAACGCGGGGCCGACAACACCATCACCGGATTCGTGCTCGAAGTCGACCGGCTCGAAGGCGGCCTGAAGTTCACGCGAGTGGCGCCGTGATCCGGGCTGCAATACTGCGAGCGTGCTGCCTGGCGGCGGTTATCGCTGGATCGCCGGCCTACGCCAAAGAACGGAGCGACGTCATCATCGTCAATGGCACTGTCCATGATGGCAGTGACGCCCCATCGCGTGTTGGCGACGTGGTGATTCGTGGCGATCGCATCGTCTACGTCGGTAACAACGCGCAAGCGAAGTACGCCGCCGAGAAGATCATCGACGCCACCGGCAAGATCGTCGCGCCGGGCTTCATCGATCCGCATACGCATCCGGATGAGTTCATCCGTTCGAATGATCCCGCCCAGCGCCTGACGGCCGCGTGGTTGTTTCAAGGCGCGACGACCTTGATGATCGGCGTCGACGGCTTCGGCACACCGGATCTGGACGCCGAAGACGCGCGGATTAACAAGGACCGCGTCGGGGTCAACCTGGGGGCGTATGTCGGCTTTGGACGCATCCGATCGGCTGTGCTCCAGCAAGACGCACGCGAGCCGACCGCCGCCGAGCTGCAGCGGATGCAATCCATGGTCGCCGACGGCATGTGTCGGGGCGCGTTCGGCTTGTCGACCGGACTGTTCTACGCCCCCCAGAGTTTCTCCAAGACCGAAGAAGTGATCGCGCTGGCTCGTGAGGCCGCCAAGCGCGGCGGAATCTACGACACTCATCAGCGAGACGAGTCTTCATATTCCATCGGCCTGCTCGGATCCACGCGCGAGGTCTTGCGAATCGGACGCGAGGCGGGATTGCCGGTGCACTTCGCGCACATCAAGGCGCTGGGCATCGACGTGCACGGTCAGGCGGATGAGGTCATCAAGCTCATCAACGACGCGCGCTCGAGTGGGCAAATCGTCACCGCCGATCAATATCCTTGGCTCGCCTCTGGCACTGGATTGAGTGCATCGCTCCTGCCGCGCTGGGCTGTCGATGGTGGGCGCCCCGCCCTGCTCGAGCGCCTGGACGACAAAGAAACATTGCAGAAGATTCGCACCGAGATGCGGGAGAACTTGCGTCGTCGCGGCGGCCCCGACTCGTTGGTGCTCACTGAGGATGATTCGCCGTGGCACGGCAAAAAACTTGGCGAGCTGGCACGCGAGCGCGTTGAAGAGCCCATCGACGCCGCGCTGTTCGTCATTCGGGATGGCCGCGAGTCGGCGGTCTCGTTCAACATGGACAATGCCGACGTCATCCGTTTCATGCGCCAGCCCTGGATCGTGACCAGCTCCGACGGCTCTTCCGGTCATCCGCGTCAGTTCGCCACGTTTCCTCAGAAATATCGCGAGTACGTACAGACCGGCGTGATACCGGTCGGCGAGTTCATTCGCAGTTCGACCGGACGCACCGCCGACATTCTCGGTCTCACTTCTCGCGGCTATCTGCGTGCAGGCTACTTCGCCGATGTCGTCGTGTTCGATCCGAAGCGTTACGCCCCGAAAGCGGATTATCTGCATCCGCGCGAGCTGTCCGAAGGTGTGACGCAGCTGCTGGTCAACGGACGGCTGGCCATCGATGGCGGCAAACTCACTGGTGTCGCGGCCGGCAAGCTGCTACGTCACCAGCCTAAGGGAGAATGTTCGCAAAAAGTTTCGTCGCTCACGACGCCGAACCTTTCTTGGTGAGCACGGATTTGGATGGGTGCCGTCGTGGCAGATACCACAGCACGACGGCGACCGGCGCGCCCAAGGTGAGCCACGCGAGCACATCGCCCGCGTCGTCCGAAACCAATGCGGAAATCAGGCCCACTGCCGACAGCACGCCGAGGACGATGGGCGCAGTCCAAACATCCACGCGATCTTTCGCGCTCACGTGGCGGCCCCTTCGGCAGCGAGCGTGCCCAATCGCGCTTCGATCGAGACATTGCGCTTCTTGATCCACAGATACACGCCGCTACCGAGCACGACGATCGCCAGCAAGTCGAGCAGCGCCCACAGAATCTTCAGCACCATGCCGCCGTAGTCGCCGAAATGCAGCGGCTGCGAGACCAGCAGCGCTTTGACGTACCAGGGCATGGAGCGGCTATCGACGAAGTCACCCGTGCTCGCGTCGATCAGCACTGGGGTGAGCAGCTTCGACGTGATCGGCGTCGCGCCGTGCATGAAGGCGACATAGTGATGCGGGCTCGAATAAGCCGTGCCTGGAAACGCCATGAAGCTCAACTCGGTGCCGGGCGCCGTCGCGAGCGCGGTCTTGACCGCGGCGTCGGCTGAGCTGAGCTGCTGAACCGCGGGCTCGTTCTTATATTTCGCGGTCATCTCGCTCATCTCGGTCTGTTGCCACAGGCCGATAATCGGAATCGCCAGCGCGTTGATGACGCCCGTAACACCGACGGTCAGCACCCACACCAGCGTCGCGATGCCGAGCAGATTGTGCAGATCGAGCCACTTCAAGCGCGCCGAGCGACCATGACGGACGGTACCGAACGGCAGCTTGCGCATGAACGGTCCGTACACCACGGTGCCCGACACCAGCGACGCCGCCAACAACAATCCCATGAAGCCCAGAAACAACGTGCCCGGCAAACCGGTGAACATGTCGTAGTGCAGGCGGAACATGAAATTCATGAACCCCTGATCGAGCGGATACTCGTGCAGGAAATCGCCCGTGCGCGCATCGAACATATAAAACGCCGAGGACTGGGGTGCTTGCGGCGTCTCGGCCATGGACACGAACCACGCATTCGGCTCGTCGGACTCGCGCGAAACGAACGTCACGACATCGTGCGGCCGCCTGGCCTGCGCGGCTGAAACGATTTCATCGAGGCTGACCTGCCCCGTCACGCCGGGAAGGTCCGGCGGTTCCACCGAGTAACCGGTCGCATGGTCGATCTCGTGATAGAAAATCAGCGGCAGACCGGTGATGCACAACATGAGCAGGAACAGCGTGGACACCAGGCTGGTCCACTTGTGCACCCAATACCAACGACGAATCGCGGACGCGCTCGGCATGACGATCATCCAGGGAAAGAGCCCCTGTTATACCGTCAACCCGGCGGCAAATGCAAACCATTATCATTTGCCGCCGGGCCGCAACCGGCGGCAGCACTCTCATTTCATCCCGGCGGCAAACACCGCCGGGCGGATCTGCGTCGTTCCGGGTCGTGCTAAAACTGCACTCTGGCGCCGACGTAATACTTGCGACCGATGACGTCGTAGTGCGTGCCGTTGGTGGCGATGTTGGAGATGAAATCCTGCGGCACCACTGGCGGATCTTTATCGAGCACGTTGTCGATGCCCGCGAAGACTCGCAGCTGGCCATAACCGAGATTCGACAGGTCGTAGTGCGCGGAGAGGTCGACATAAGTCACCCCGCCGATGTGATTATCCGCGCTCGACAAATCTTCCGGCCCATAAGCGGCGCTATACACCCCGGAGCCGATATAACGAGCCTGCGCGAAGGCACCCCAGTCGCCAATGTCATAACCGGCACTGAGCGTGGCTTTGAAATCGGGCGTGCCGTAGCCGGAGGCCGCGCCGACCTCGCCTGCGGTATCGAGCGGCGTGCCACCAGCGGGCGCGATCTCCTTGTGAATGAGATAACTGGAGATCAAGCCGACACTGAGATCGCCGCCGCCCACGGGCTGGGTGTAACGCAACTCGGCATCGATGCCTTTCAAATCGAACGTACCGAGATTCAGATTCTTGCCGTCGATGCGCTCGATGCTCCGGCCGTCGGGGCCGAAGGTGATCAAGTCACACAGCGAAGTCTCGCCGTCGTGGCATCGGTCCAGGACACTCTGCGGCGACAAGGCACCGATGGTGTCCTGAAGGTCGATGTGATACCAGTCGACGGAAGCACGGAAGCCGCCCGCCGAGAAGACGACGCCGAGCGTGGTGGTCTTCGCCGTCTCTTCCTTCAAATCCGGGTTGCCGATGACCGGGGATTCGACCGTATCGGTCGGCCGGCCCTCGATGAAGGGGTTGGCGATATTGCTGAATAACAGCACGGACTTGACGAACGACTCGCCAATGCTGGGCGCGCGGATGTCACGAGAGATCGAGCCCCGGAATCGCAGCGATTCCACTGGCGAGTACACCAGGCCCGCTTTCCAGGTCGTGACGCTGCCGACGGTGCTGTAATCCGTGAAGCGCGCGGCCGCGTTCAGATCCAGCGACTGTCGATCGGTCTTGAGCAACGGCAGCGCGAATTCCGCGAAACCTTCCTTCGCCGTGAATTCACCGCTGAGCGGCTGCGCATTGACGATCAGGAACTCTTCGTTTTCGTTCGGCGCGTTCACCTCGCGATCGAGTTGCTCCTTGCGATATTCGATGCCGAAGGTGCCCAGCAGCGGGCCGGCCCACGCGTCGAACAGCTCGCCGCTCACATCGGCCATGAACACGGTTTGTTTGATCTCGGTGTCGGACGTGCCCCTGTCGGTGATGTAGTCGAGCGCCGCGGCGCTCGGCGAACCCTTGCCGAACAGATTGATGGGCACGCAGCCCGGCGCACCGTTCGCGCCGCCCAGATTGGCGCGGCAGACGATATTGCCGCTCGCGGGATCGCGCACAGCGTCGGCCGCGAGGATCAGATTGCCGACCAGCAAGTTGTAGGGCTGCTCGTTGGAGAACTTCGTGCGGCCGTATTGGCCCGACGCGTTCCATTTGAAGGAGTTGCCGAAGTCGCCTTTGAGCCCGGCCACGAAGCGCATGTTGTCGTTCTTGGACTCGGAGGTGATCGGCGGAATCTCCTCGAACGTCCGGAACAACGCGAAGGCTTCGCCCAATGCCGCCACGCTCGCGGGCAAGTAGGCGTTATCCGGTTCGATCACGACGTCGCCGAACGAAAACGCGTCGACCAACTTACCGGACGATTTCGACTGCGCGAAGCTTGCTTCGACAAAGGCCTCGGTACCGTCGGCAATCTCATGCTGAAGGGTCGCGAGCACGTTGAAACGTTCGGTGGGAATGAACAGCGCGCTGCGATCGCCGAGGCGTGAGCCACTGCCGCCGATCATGAAATCGCCCATGACCTCGCCCAACTGACGGGGTCGCGCCGTGCCATCGGGGAAGAACTCGATATTGCCAGTGGCGCCACCCGGCAGCGTCACGCCGTTCGGCGATGAGAGGAACAGCGCCGCATTGTCCCGAATCAGGAATTTCGGAATGCCATCGTGGTCGTTGACGTTGGCGGGATTGCTGACCAGCGCCGGGCTGCGACGCTGCCAGGCACGATCGCGCCCTTCGGGCACGCCTTCATTCTTGTTGTAGTCCGCGGCGAGCAGGAAATGACCGCTGCCCCCGTTCAGTGAAGTGCCCCACGCGGCTGCGAGTCGGGTGTCCTCGGCATCGCCACGCTCGGACTGGCCATATTGGGCGTTGAATTTGAAGCCTTCGAGCTCTTCGTCGTAAATCAAGTTCACGACACCCGAGATTGCGTCCGAGCCCCAGGCCGCCGAAGCGCCGCCGGTCACCACTTCGACACGACCGATCGCCAGAGACGGCACCGCGTTCAAGTCGACGTTTCCGAACTCATCGAACGGCGTGCCGCGACGGCCGTTCAACAGCACCAGATTGCGATTGGTGCCGAGGCCGCGCAGGTCCACCGCGTTGATGCCGTTCTGACGACTGTTCAACCCGGTGGAGGCCGGCGTGATGGTGCCGGTGAACGCCGGAATCTCGTTGATCACGTTGGCGATATTGGTGGCGCCACGGTCCTCGACTTGCGAGGCATCGAGCACCGAAACCGGCGTGGGCGCCTGGAAACCGCTGTGCTCGATGCGCGAGCCGGTGACCGTCAGCTCTTCGAGCGTGTCGCCCGGGCTGACCGAACTGGCCTCCTGCGCCAAGGCGCCTTGACCGCCAACCACCCACGCAATGCCAAAGGCCGCATGAACCCAGGAGCGCGTCGAAACGTAGCCCATCGCCGTATCCCCAAACTGTTGTTTCAGGCTAGGTTAGGACACGGATATCCTGTTAGTCAAAATTTTCTCCCAATGGAGAAAACGAGCATTCATTGCTCGATCAACCGTGCGACTCGCCCGCCCGCGTGCTGGCCCGCTCCACCAGGGTCGGCGCGATGAACGACTGAGCGCTCGGCGCCCAATCCCGTTCGAGCATCGCGACCGCGTTGCTCACCATTTCGTCCATGCGTTGATCGAACGTGGTCAGCCGGTACGAGGACCAGCCCGCGGCCTCGATGTTGTCGTAGCCGGCAATCATCACGTCGGTCGGTACCTTCAGACCGAGCTCGAGACGAAGCGCGTCCATGGCGCCCAGCGCGACCAGATCGTTGACGCAGAACACCGCGTCCGGCCGAGACTGCGTAGCAAACATTCTGCGAGCCGCCGCGTAACCGCCTTGATAGGAATAATCCGCCTGCTCCCATGCGCAGTCGGTGACACCGACTGAAGCCAGACCACGGCGAAAACCCGCTTCACGCTGTTGTTGCGAAGGACTGTCGCGAGGTCCGGCGATATATCCGAACCGCCGGCCACCGCGCTTCCACAACAACTGCGCGATGCAATTGCCCGCCATTTCATTGTCGGAAGAAACGGTGGCGCTCCATTCGCTGATATGGTCGGAGTTGAGCGTGATCACGGGAATGCGCATCTTGTCGATGAGCGCCGTTACATCCGGGGAGGTGATCTCGAGGGGACTGACGACCGCGTCGACTCGATAGCTCGCGAGCTCACCGACCACCTCGTCGAGCGAGCGATCGAAATTCGTTTGCACCAGCAGAACTTGCTTGCCCAACGCCTGGAGCTTGCAACCGAAGCCTTGCAGCGCCTTGGAGTGATACGGATTGGCGAGGCTGCCCACGACGACCGCGACGATGTTCGAGCGGTTCTTGAGCATGATGCGAGGGATGAGGTTCGGCCGATAGTTCAGCGCGTCGGCCGCGGCCATCACTTTCGCCTTGGTCTCCGGCGAGATGCTCGCCCCTGGCGTGAATGTGCGTGACACCGCCGACTGCGACACACCTGCCAGACGCGCGACGTCGATCGATGATGGCGGCTTCGAATTCGCCATGAGTCCCCCGTTCCCCCCGCGCTCTTCGGTTGACAGCGCGGCCGCAGGGTACGCCTCATTGCATAGCTATGCAAACCGTGTTGCAATGCTATGCAAAGATCTTCCCCAAGCTGCGGATTTACGTTGCAAGCTGCTGATTCTTCTGAATTCACCGCCCCCTCCGCGGGTCGACCCGGGGCTCCCTCGCGGTGGCTCCTGTTCCTGGCGCTGGCCATGGGCGGCTTCGCCATCGGCACCACCGAATTCGCCTCGATGAGCCTGCTGCCCTACTTCTCCGTCGGGCTCGGAATCGACGCGCCGACCGCAGGTCACGTAATCAGCGCCTACGCATTGGGCGTGGTGGTCGGGGCTCCAGTGATTGCGGTACTCGCCGCCCGAGTCGCCCGACGCACGCTGTTGATCGCGCTCATGAGCGTGTTCGCGGTCGCCAATGTGATGAGCGCGCTCGCGCCTTCATACGAATGGATGCTGTTGTTTCGTTTCTTGAGCGGTCTGCCCCATGGCGCGTACTTCGGCATCGCTTCTCTCGTGGCCGCCTCCGCCGTACCGCCCAACCAACGAGCGCAAGCGGTCGCACGCACGATGCTAGGACTCACCGTGGCAACCATCATCGGCGTGCCGATGGCCAATTGGATCGGTCTGATGCTGGGCTGGCGTTGGGGCTTCGGGGTGGTGGGACTGCTGGCGCTGCTCACGGTGATGCTCGTTCGAAAACATGTTCCTCACGATCAGCCGCCGAAGAGTGCGAGCCCGCTGCGAGAGCTCGGCGCGTTGAAACGCCGGCAGGTGTGGTTGACGTTGGGCATCGGCGCCATCGGTTTCGGCGGCCTGTTCGCCGTTTACACCTATGTCGCATCGACGCTCATCGAAGTGACCCATGTTTCGAATCAGTTCGTGCCGCTCGTTCTATGCATGTTCGGATTGGGAATGACCGCGGGCACGCTGGTCGCGGGCTGGCTCGCCGATCGCGCCGTGATGCCGACCGTTGGCGGAATTCTTCTGTGGAGCGCAGCGGCCCTCGCGCTGTTTCCGCTGGCAGCAAGCAACATCTTCGCCATCTCCATCGTGGTCTTTTTGATCGGCGGCGGTGGCGGACTCGGCACCGTCTTGCAGACGCGCCTCATGGAAGTCGCGGGCGATGCACAGACGCTCGCCGCAGCCTTGAATCACAGCGCGTTCAATGCCGCCAACGCGTTGGGGCCATTCCTTGGCGGCCTCGCGATCGCGGCCGGTTGGGGATGGACCTCGACCGGTTGGGTGGGATGCGGACTCGCGCTCGCGGGGCTCGTCGTGTGGGGAACGTCGCTACTGGTCGGTGACGGCGACGAAATGCCCGCCGAGGCTTGCGTTGCTACTTGCGCGCGCGAGTAGCAATGACAGCCTGTCGAATCGCGTCCGCCGCGCTCGACAACTGCTGATTGTTACGCGTCATCAGTCCGACGGCTTTACGAATCACAGGCCGCGTCAACTGCACGCTTCGCGCGCCCAACGCGGCCATCTGCCGTTCGCACAAGTTAGGCACGACACTGACACCCAGCCCCGAGGCGACAAACTGCCCGACCGTGACGAGTTGATGACACTCGACTCCTACGCGCAGCTCCATATCGCTCTCGGCAAGCGATGTTTCCAACAGCTGCCGCACCGTCGACGGCCTCTGCAGGGTGATGAAATTGTTGCTCAACAATTGCGCCCACGACACCGAGCGCAACTCGGCCAGCGGCGATCGGCTCGGGACAATGGCGACGAATCGATCGATGAACAGCTGATGGAAGCTCAGTTGACTGGCCGCGTCCGGCTCGAAGCCGAACCCCAGCTCGACGCGCCCGGTCGCGACCATTCGCACCACGTCCTCGTGAATCACATCGTGCACGGTCACTGCGACATTCGGAAACCGACCGCGGAATTCATCGAGGATCTGCGGTAGCACGTTGCCCGCGAAGGACGGCATGGCCGCGATCGTCACGTGCCCCCGTTGCAAGGTGAAGTGCTGACGCGAGCGCTCCCGAACGTTGTCCCAATCCGCCAGCAATTGAATCGCCTGGGGCAGGAGCACCGCCCCTTCCGGCGTCAACCGCACCTGCCGCGTGGTTCGCGACAACAGCCGCCCGCCCAACGAATCCTCCAGGCTGCGGATCGCCAGGCTCAGCGCCGGCTGCGACATGTGCAGCCGTTCGCAGGCCCGGGCAAAGCTCAGCGTCTGCGCGACGGCCACGAACGCTTCCAGTTGGCGGGGGGTCATGAATTCATTTACCGGGCAAAATAATCAGCAGGTATTTCAAACTTAACAACTGAATCGTCCCGCGCCAAGCTGTGGCGGTCCGAGCAGCGGAGACAGGCTAGTGGCAGGCTTCGATAAACGAGTCGACAGTTACCAGGCGGCGTTGGCCGGCCTCACCGACAACATGACAGTGATCGCCGGCGGCTTCGGCCTGTGCGGCATCCCCGAGAACCTGATTGCGCAGATCCGGCGCATGGGGGTCAAGGGGCTCACGGTGGTCTCCAACAACTGCGGCGTCGACGACTTCGGCTTGGGCCTTCTGCTCAAGGATCGCCAGATCAAGAAAATGATCGCCTCCTACGTGGGCGAGAACGCCGAGTTCGAGCGCCAGCTGCTCTCGGGCGAGCTGGAGGTCGAGCTCACGCCGCAAGGCACGCTCGCCGAGAAAATTCGCGCTGGCGGCGCCGGCATCCCTGCCTTCTTCACCGCGACCGGCTACGGCACGCCGGTCGGCGAGAACAAGGAAGTGCGCGAGTTCAACGGCCGCAAATACATTCTCGAACAGTCGATCACCGCGGACTTCGCCATCGTGAAGGGCTGGAAGGCCGACTGGTACGGCAACGTCGTGTACCGCCACACCGCGCAGAATTTCAATCCCGCGGCGGCGACCGCCGGTCGCATCACCGTCGTGGAAGTCGAAGAGATCGTCGAGCCGGGTCAGCTCGAGCCCAGTCAGATCCACACGCCGGGCATCTATGTCGACCGGCTGATCCAGGGCAGCTTCGAAAAACGTATCGAGAAGCGCACCACGCGCGCCGCTTGAGGTCATCATGGCACTGACTAGAGAACAGATGGCGGAACGCGTCGCCCGCGAATTGCGCGACGGTTTCTACGTGAATCTCGGCATCGGCATTCCGACGCTGGTGGCGAACTACGTGCCCAAGGGCATGGAAGTGATGTTGCAGTCGGAGAACGGCTTGCTCGGCATGGGCCCCTTCCCCACCGACAGCGAAGTCGATGCCGACATGATCAATGCCGGCAAGCAAACGGTGACCGCGCGCATCGGCGCTTCGATCTTCTCCAGCGTCGAATCGTTCGCGATGATTCGCGGCGGTCATGTCGATCTGACCGTGCTGGGCGCGTTCGAAGTGGACGTGCAAGGAAACATCGCGTCGTGGATGGTGCCGGGCAAGCTCGTCAAAGGCATGGGCGGCGCGATGGATCTGGTCGCGGGCGCCGAGAACATCATCGTGACCATGATGCACGCCTCGAAGGACGGCGAATCGAAACTGCTCGAGCGTTGCAGCCTGCCGCTGACCGGCAGCGGTTGTATCAAGCGCGTGCTCACCGATCTCGCCTACATCGAGATCGCCGACGGCGCGTTCCATCTGAAGGAGCGTGCGCCGGGCGTGAGCGTCGATGAGATCCGCGCCAAGACCGCCGGTCGGCTGGTCGTGCCGGCCAACGTGCCGGAAATGAAATTCTAAACTCGAAGCGAGAACCCGCCGTGCGAGTACCCGCCGTACGTGAAGTCGTCATCGTCGCCGCCACCCGCACCGCCATCGGCGCGTTTCAGGGCTCGCTTGCGAAAGTCCCGGCCGCCGAGCTCGGCGCGATCGTGATTCGTTCGCTGCTGGCCAAGACGGGCCTTGCGCCCGATGCGGTCGATGAAGTGGTGATGGGTCATGTGCTCACGGCCGGTGCCGGTCAGAACACCGCGCGCCAGGCGGCGATCAACAGCGGCGTGCCGGTGACGACGCCGGCGATGACGATCAACAAAGTTTGCGGCTCGGGGTTGAAGGCGACGCATCTGGCCGCGCAATCCATTCTGCTCGGCGACGCCGACATCGTCGTGGCTGGCGGCATGGAGAGCATGAGCCTCGCGCCGTACGTCGTTCCCGGCTTGCGCACCGGTCTGCGCATGGGCCACGGCCAGGTGATCGATACCATGATCGTCGACGGCTTGTGGGATGCGTTCAATCAATATCACATGGGCATCACCGCCGAAAACCTGGCGAAGCGCCATGGCATCACTCGCGAACAGCAGGACGAATATTCCGTGCTGTCTCAGAAGCGCGCGAGCGAGGCGATCGCGGCCGGTCGATTCGTCGATGAGATCACGCCCGTGACGGTGCAATTGGGTAAAGGCAAGACTGCGGAATTCGCGGTGGATGAGCAACCGCGCGCCGGCACCGACCTCGCTTCTCTTGCGAAGCTCCGCCCTGCTTTCGACAAAGACGGCACAGTGACGGCGGGCAACGCTTCCACCTTGAACGATGGCGCCGCGGCCGTCGTCATGATGTCCGCCGAACGCGCGGCGAAACTCGGGCTGCCAGTGCTCGCGAAAGTTGTTTCCTATGCCAGCGCCGGCGTCGATCCCGCCTACATGGGCGAAGGTCCGATCTCCGCGACCCAACGCTGCTTGAAGAAAGCCGGCTGGACGCTCGGCTCGGTCGATCTGATCGAAGCGAACGAAGCCTTCGCCGCCCAGTCGCTAACGGTCGCGAAGAAGCTCGAGCTGGATATTTCGAAGGTCAACGTCAACGGCGGCGCCATCGCACTGGGCCACCCCATCGGCGCATCGGGCTGCCGCGTGCTCGTGACCTTGATCCACGAGATGGCTCGTCGCGACGTCAAGCGTGGCCTCGCGACGCTGTGTATCGGCGGTGGCCAGGGCGTCGCCCTGGCGATCGAGCGTTGACGCTTCGAACAAACGTTCTCGAATGGACGGACAGCGCCACTGGTCGACGGCGCTGAGCTCCGATTTCACCAGCGGCTCGCCAGCGGGGCTCCATTCGATCTCGCTGATGTGCATCGCGCGGCAGCCGTCTCTCTGGCCGTTCGGCAGCACATTCCAAGCGTGATACGCCATCAGCGTGTGACCTTGAAAGCGCAGTAACGATTGATGTCCCGGGCCGAACCATCCGACGACACGCTCGGGCGTCGCGAGCAATGGCCGCGTGCTCACATCCTTGCAAGGTCCAAGCGGCCCGGCGCAGCGCGCGTAACCGACCGCATACTCCGGCTGTTCGTAGGCATTGGCGGAATAAAATAAATAGTAGGCGTCGCCCTGCTTGAGCATGCTGGGCGCCTCGATCACGTGGCCTTGCCATGACCGGTCGTTTGTTACTCCGAGCCGCGTCGTTGCACCCACGGTTGCCAGGCCGGTCGCGTCGAGCTCACGCGCGAAAATCCCGGTGGGACGATCGCAGCAGTTGCCGTCATTCTTGAAATACACGTAGGTCCGATCGCCGTCGCGAAACGGACTCACATCGATCACGCCCTCCGCGAACTCATCGCACATCAACGGCGTGTCCCGGGGAACGAAGTCCCGGTCGGCGTGTTTGCTGACCGCTGTGCCGATACACAGGCGACCGAGCCCATCCGGCCGCACCCGCGAAGCGGATCGCGCACTGAAGTACAGCACGTAATAAGAGTCGAATCGCATTACTTCGGGCGCCCATACATCGGGCTTGTTTTGATCTACCCACGCGGGCAGCCGGGCGAGGCTGTCGGTCGGTGGCGACCAGTTCGAGAGATCATCGGAGGATGAGACCTGCACGCGCATGCCAGCGGAATTCGTGGCGTACGCATAGATGCGTCCCTCCGCTTCGAGCAGGAACGGATCGGGGAAATCTCCGCGCAACACGGGATTGCGCAGCGCCAAGGGCACCGGCGCCGACGGCAACAGCGCCTGCGAAGTGCTCGAGAGCCAGAGGCCGAGGCAAACAATCGCCCCCCAGATGATGCCGCGACCGGTCAAATCCGCCCTTTTGTAAGATAAATCAGCCTAGCCTGCGTTCCGTTTTATCATATCAATCTGTATATTCAATCGGGCCAACCCTGGGAGTTCGCAGATGTCTCGGTCGAGCCGGTACGGAAGCACTTGGATGAGCGCGCTCGCGATTCTCACGGTGCAAGCCGCGTTCGCGGCAACAGCGCCGGCCGCACCGACGTACACGAATCCACTCTTGCCCTCGGGCCCGGATCCCTGGATCACGCAAGTCGATGGGATCTACTACTACATGCACACGATGGGCGATCGGATTGCTCTGTGGCGCACGGACAATATCGCCGATCTCGCCCGAGCAGCTCCGGTCGTGGTGTGGACCGCGCCGAAGCGCGGGCCGAACGCGCATTCGATCTGGGCGCCCGAGCTGCATCGCCTCGACAACAAGTGGTTTCTGTACTACTCGGCGACCGCGAGTGGCTTCAGCGACGACGCGCATCGCGGCGTGTTCGTCCTGGAGAACGATGCCGCCGATCCCCTGAACGGCAACTGGATCGACCGTGGTCGTATCAACACGACGCGACCGGGCATCGACGGCACAGTCTTTACTCACGGCGGCAAGCGTTACTTCGTCTATTCGCCGTACACCGAATCGGACACGTCCCTGGCGATCGCGGAAATGAAAAATCCGTGGACGCTGACCGGTCATGAGACCGTCATCGCGCGTCCCGATCAGCCGTGGGAACAACGCGGCGACCGCAAGATCGTCGAGGGTCCGGAATTTCTGCCGGGGCCGAACGGGGATCTGTTCCTCACCTATTCAGCAAGCGCCTGCTGGTCGGACGACTATTCGCTAGGGCTGCTGCACGCCGCGCCGGGCGCCGATCCGCTCGATCCGGCGGCATGGAGCAAATCTCCGCAGCCGGTGCTCAAGAGCGCCAACGGTGTGTACGCGACCGGACACAACGGTTTCTTCCTGTCGCCCGATGGCAAGGAACATTGGATCGTCTACCACGCCAATTCCGGGCCGGGCATGAAGTGCACTCCCCGGCGCGCTCCGCACATTCAGCGCTTCGAGTGGACAGAGAATGGCTGGCCTCAATTTGGCGACCCCGTGGGCCAGGGAATTGCGCTGCCCGTGCCGTCGGGCGCGCCCACGCGAGCGGGCAGCGAGCCGAGCTGATCGCCACCGGCGCGATTGGGGCCGGTGGCGATCAGGGAACCGATCAATAAGTATAGAAGCCGCGACCGGTCTTGCGCCCCAGCCAACCGGCCGCGACGTGATTGCGCAGAATCGTCGCCGGACGATATTTATCGTCGCCCAGGTCGCGATGTAACACCTCGGCGATGGCCAGACACGTATCGAGCCCGATCAGGTCGGCCAGCTGCAGCGGCCCCATCGGATGATTCAGCCCCAGGCGCGCGCCAGCATCGATGTCTTCAGCAGTGCCCACACCTTCCTGCAGCACGAAGCACGCTTCGTTGATCAGCGGAATCAGAATGCGATTGACCAGGAAGCCGGGCGCATCGTTACTCGTCACCACCGTCTTGCCCATCGCCTTGGCGAGCGCGACCGTCGATTCGTAAACGGCCGCGTCGGTCGCAAGACCGCGGATGATCTCGACCAGTTGCATGACCGGCACGGGGTTCATGAAGTGCATGCCCACCACCCGCTCCGGCCGCTGGGTCTGCGCGGCGATCGTGGTGATGGAAATCGACGAGGTGTTGGTCGCCAGGATCGACGCTTTCGGACAGGCCGCATCCAGCTTCGCGAACAGCTGCTTCTTCAGCTCGACGTTCTCGGTCGCCGCCTCGATGACCACGTCGCAATCGGCCAGCGCCGCAAGCTCGCCCACCGGTGTGATGCGACCGAGGATGTCCGCGGATTTCGCGGCTTCGAGCTTGCCCTTCTCGACCAGCTTGTTCAGACCCTTCTCGATCTTCTGCTTGCCCGCGGTGGCCGCCGCCAGGGAAATGTCGGCGAGCGCCACCGAATAACCGCTCTGCGCCGCGACCTGCGCGATGCCGCCACCCATCTGACCGCTGCCGACGACACCAATGGATTTGATCTGAGCCATGCTTCTACTCTCGCGAAAACGCTTCAATACTAAATCTTACAGCACTGAGCAATTTGCCGCGGCTTACGGCGTCAGCGATCGGAATACCATCGGCGTCAGCTTCATCTCCGCGATCAGACCGATGGCACGGCGAACCTGCGCCTCATGCTGAGCGCCCGATGCATCGATCATGATTCCAAGGTAGGTGCCACTGTGCGCCGCGACCACGCCGGCAGCTCGGATTTCGCGAGCGATTTTTCTCATCGCATCGAACCAGCGCTTGGGTAGCAAACGCTGATTCAGCAGCGCGCTTCGGGTAGCTACAGCACCGAGCGCCTCGACATCATCATTCTCGATCGCGTGACGCACCTGGGCCAGCAACTCGGCGTATTCGTCGCGCTCGGCGTCCGAGTAATCGAGCGCCCGAGCATTGTGCGCGAGAGTCTCGATCTCGCCGCCTTCATCGATCGCGACGAGGGTGAGTGCAGGCACGCGGCCCAATCGCTCGAGCATGCGCCCCTCGCGATGGCGGTACGCGACGACGCCCTCGTACATCAACCCATCGCTCGGCTCGATGTCACGCAACGTGGTTTCGAGCACCTCGAGATCGAGGCGCAAATCGTAGCGGCCCGCGACCGCTCGGCATGCGGCCACGAGATCGGCGGTGCTACTGGCAAGCCCCTTGCCGCGAGGAATATCACTTTGCAGACGCAGCTCACCTCGCAGCGGCAGGCCATACCGACGCAGCAGCGCTGTCACCCCACGGAGTACTTTCCAGGAACTCTCGGGCCACACGCTGAGAGCCGCGGTTTCCGCTGAAACAGTGAACGACGCGCGGCTGTGCAGATCGATGGGCAACGTCACGAGGAAGTGGCTGCCGTCCGGAAGCATCCCTTGTAATAGTTCACCGAAGCTCGCGGGACACGACGCGCTGGGGCCTGGGCTCATTCAGATACGTCTCGACCGAATCGTCTCCTTGCACATGCTATTCAGTTGCGGAGGAGCCGTCGAGAACGCCATGAAAAAGATCGCCGGAGCGTGCTCACTCAGGTCTTCGGCGCAAACTTCTTGAACGTGCAGATCTGTCCGTCGACGCCGATACCGGTGAAGCGGTCCATATCGTGGAAGCTCTCGGTCACCAGCGAGAAGTCCTTCATGTGCTTCAGCGGGGCGCAGTCCTCAGTGAACTCCATGTCGAACTTGCGGCCGGCGCCGTCGGTGATCTCGAGCTCGCGATCGTTGATGTAACGAAACGCGGTGATCCGGTTCAGATCGATGGCCTGCGTCAATGCATCTTCGGCCGGCGGCGGCAACGTTCGCCGATTGTCGAAGTCGTGATTGCCGGCCGTGCTGAACGCCACGATGGCGAGGGTGCAATACGCAACGACGGCGCCGGCCGCCACGAGCCGATTGGGCGCAACCAACATCGCGTCACCTCCTACCCCTGCGCGGCCGGCGCCGCTTCGTCGGTCTTGTGCCTGGGGGGCGGACCGTCGCTGAGGGTAAAGCTGCTGAAGTAACAGCGGCCCCAGCCCGGCAGGATCACCGAGCCGAAGCGATCGAGCGTGTCCATCGGTCGCCCGTCGAACGCGATCGTGTAGGCAAAATCCAGTCCGACGCACGGCCCCACCAGCGACGCGTAGTACCACTGCCGATGGGCGTCTTCGACCCACAAGCCCTTGTCGCCGTCGGCTTGCCAATTGCGAACTCCGCCGAAACTCACGAACGGAATCGAGACTTGCGGTGCGGCGGACTGTCCATCGTCGGCCAATGCACCGCTCAGCGGCGCAAATGCCGCGGCGGCCAGCAACCCGGCCGTCAGCGCCTGGAGGATCTTGTTCATGACATTTTCCGCAGCGAGCGTGACCGGATCGGATCACGGCTGCAGAATGCAATCGAAGGCTGACGCGAAACTGACGTTGCAACCGCATGCGTGTGCTCATCGTCGAAGACGATCCGCTGATTGCCGACGCCGTCCGGCAAGCGTTGTCGAAAGCCGGATTCGCCGCCGACATCGTCACTACCGCGGAAGCCGCCAGATCGGCCCTACAAGCCGAAGGCTTCGACCTGGCCGTCGTCGACATCGGGCTGCCCTGCGAGGATGGATTGCAGCTGGTTCAGCGCTTGCGAGCGGCGGGCAAATCCACGCCGATACTGATGCTCACCGCGCGAGACGGGTTGTCCGATCGGGTCAACGCGCTCGATCTCGGCGCCGATGACTACCTGACCAAACCGTTCGAAGTCATGGAGCTGATCGCGCGCTGTCGGGCACTGATCCGGCGCGCCAACGCCGTAGCGAACAACAAGCTGTCGTTCGGCGAGCTGCATCTGGATATGACGCATCACGCGCTCAGCATCGACGGCGCCCCCGTCGAGCTGACCCAGCGTGAGTGGTCCATTCTGGAATGTCTGGTGCTCAACGCCGGACGGATCGTGAGCAAGGACAAACTGATGAGCTCGGTCAGCGACTGGACCGAGGAGCTCACGCCCAACGCCATCGAAGTTTATGTCTCGCGCCTGCGCGGCAAGCTGGGCGATGCGGCCCGGATCCGTGCCGTGCGCGGCATGGGATATCGCATCGATGAGAAAAACAAATGAACGCGGCCCGTCCATCCGCCGGCGACTGCTCGCGCTGTTGCTCATTCCCGCGGCGCTGGTGCTCGCGGCCGGAACGCTCACCGACTATCTCGCTTCACGTGCACCGCTCCAGGATGCGTACGACCAGGCGCTGATCGACGCGGCCATCGCCATTGCCGCCTATGTCGAACCTGATGCTAGCGGCAACCCGGTACTCACGCTCTCCCCTCACGCGGTCACGCTGCTGCGCTCGGACTCGTCCGATTCGATCTATTTTCAGGTGATCGGTGCCAACGCTCGCGTCATCGGCGGCGACGCCGATCTGCCGAAGCTTCATCAGGATGTGCGCAATCCGGCGCGCGGCGACGCCTTCTATGGCGGCGAACGTATTCGCATGGTCGCGTATCGTGCAATGAGTCCCGCGGGTCCGATCGTTGTAAGCGTCGCCGAGACCTTGCACAAACGCGATTACACGTTGAACCGCATTCTCTCCAGTGCACTACTGGCGGATGCCGCGCAACTGGGGCTGGTCCTGTTGCTGATCTGGCTTGGCGTGCGGTTCGCGATAGCGCCGCTACATCAAATCGAACGAGAGATCGCCAGCCGTTCGCCTCGCGATCTGGCGCCACTGCCGACATCGACCGTACCCGTTGAGATACTCAGTCTGGTCAAAACGATCAACCGCCTGTTCCAGGTTCTGCGCGATACCGGTTCGGCGCAACGACGCTTCCTCGAAAGCGCAGCCCATCAGTTGCGCACGCCCCTGGCCGGTGTGCAAGCTCAGCTGGAATTGCTGGCCGCCGAAGCCACTGACTCCAAGCGCGAGCAACTCACTCGCGTGCTCGATGCCACACGACAGCTCGCGCACACGACTCACCAATTGTTGGCGCTGGCGCGTTCGGACCAAGCGGCGAACCTGAACTGGGACTTCACATCGGTCGACCTGGTGGACGTCGTGGGATCGATTGTTACGCAACGCCTGGCCGCGGCGGATCTCGCCGACATCGATCTCGGCGCGCGCATCGAGCCGGCGCGCATTCGCGGAGTTGCCTGGCTCCTCGAGGAGGCGCTCGGCAATCTCGTGAACAACGCCATCGCGCATACGCCCGCAGGCGGCAGCGTCACCGTTCGCTGTGGGAGTGAACATGGTGCCGCCTTCCTGGAAGTCACCGATACGGGGATCGGCATTCCGCCCGCCGAACGTACGCAGGTGCTGCAACGATTCTTCCGGGGCAGTAACGCACGTGGCAGCGGCACGGGACTCGGGCTCGCGATCGTGAACGAGGTGGCCCAACTGCATGGTGCCGGGATTACGATCGACGCCGGTCCGGACCAGCGCGGCACCACCATTCGACTGACGTTTCCAACGGAAGTTGAGCTATGAGTCGGTCGCTAAAGGCAGGCCGTGATCCTGGAATGACATCAGCGTGCTTTCAGGGTGACCCGATATTGCTCCGGCGAGATCTCACGCGTCGTGATTCGCTCGGGTTGAACCCGCACGATCATCAGCCGCAGCTCGCCCACCGCTGCTTCCTTGCCCGTCGTGAGCTCGTGTTGAACCGCTTCGGCCCCGCCCGTTCGACTCGACAGTTGCACCTTGACTTCGCCCGCCCAGACGCAAGTCACATCGCTCGGACAGCGCGAATCCTCGACGACTCGTACGAATTCGATATCGAGTTTGGACGGGCCGAACACAGCGCGCTCTGCGGGTGCGAGCTGAACTTCCTGATCGAGACCGACTTCGCGAGGTGCGGAATCGCCGGCCGAGCGGCATGCCACGAGCGCCACGGTCAGCAGCAGCGGAAAGAGATAATGATGAGGTCTCATGCCGTTAGGATAACAGCGCGGGCCCGACGAGGCCCGCGCCGTTCTTGCTAGCAACGAATGCTTCACTGTTGCGTGATGCGCAGGTTATCGATGCCCGCTTCGACGAGGCTCGCCGTGCCCGCATCGGCCGCTTCGATCAACAGGCGCACGGTCTGGCCGGCGAAAGCATTCAGACTGGCTGTCGCGGTCGACCACGCGCCATCGACGTTGGTCGCCGATCCCAGCCGCTGAAACACCACGCTGGTCGTCGCGCCAACGACGCTCACCCGCAGAAAGTCCGCGTTCGTCGCGTTACTGCCATGAGCGAGATACTGGCTGAACGACAGGGTCAACGTGCCGGTCGCCGGCAATGTGATCGCCGGTGAACGAATCGAAGTCACGCCGCCGTCGACATCGTTTTCACCCGCGCTCGCACCCGCCAGGCGCGCGGTGACCAGATCGTTCGTGCCGCTGACGGTCGTGCCGAGTTGTTTGGTGCCGCTGGAGTTCGTCGCCTCCGGGTCGCCGCGCTCCCAGGCGCCGGAAACCGCGGTGTCCGTGCCGTTAGGGTTCGTCTGCCAGCCGAGATTGGTCTCGAAATTATCTTCGAACACCACCGTTCCACCGCCGCCCTGACACGAAGCCGGGATATCGAACCCGTTGGTTGGAGTCGTGCTCGCGGCACCGCCGCTCACTGCATTCGCACCCAGACCGAAGCCCGCGAACGCTTCCCAGATCCGACAGACATCTTCGCCGCCATGATTGTCCGTGGCGGCCTGGATGATGCCGTCGCGGATCTGGGTGAAGGTCGGATTGCACGCCGTGTTCTTCAAGCCCTCGTTGACGTACAACATCATGCGCTGATTGCCCGCACCGCCAGTGGCGTTGTAGAGGTTCGCGTCGAAGCCCCAGTGATCGACGAGCTTCCAGTACACCTCCCACGCCGCCTGCGCCCACACCGAGCCGACGCCGTGTGGAATCGCCATGCCGTTGATGCTCGCGTACGTCCAGGTGTTGACCGCTGGATCGGTGCTGTAACGCTGAGTGCGAATGCCCGCCCCGCTCGTGGCTTGTCCCAACGCATAGGTACCCATGCCACGCGGAGTGGCGCCCGTATCGCTCGCCCTCGCGGTGTATGCGAGCGCCCACCAATCGGACAGCCCTTCGCCCGCCTGCTGACGATTCGTGAGGCAGTTGACGTTCGACGGTCCGCCGATGAGTCGATTGGAAATGCCGTGGCCATACTCGTGCACGACGATGCCCGCATCCAGATCGCCGTCGCGATCCGGATTGGGGCTGGTCCAGATATACATCTGCATGCGAGGTCGCGAGCCGTCCGCGGGCGTGGAGAAATTGGCATTGTTGGTGCCGCCGCCGTCCTGGGCTTCCGCTCTGACCGAATCGTTGCCCGCGCCACCGCGACCGTAGTTGTTTACTTGAAAGTTTCCGGCCGCCTCGTCGAACCCATACTGATACTGCACGTCGTGAATGATGTTGTTCCAGTAGAACAGATTGGTCACGGCGCTCGGACGATACGTGCTCGGCGCTCCCGAGAGGTTGATCGCGAAGTCGAAGTTCAGAGTCGCGCCGCCGCTCGGGCTCGATCCGGCATCCGGCGAGTTGTTATTGTCGGTATCGGTATAGGCCTCGACGTTGTTGCCTTGAGTCGTCGTGAACTCCGCGCCCGCCACCCCGTTGGTGTCGTGCCATCCGAACGGAGATGCGGTGCTGTTCGCGGGATTCACCACGAGCGTGCGGCCGTCGGCAGGAGGCAGCGGGCTGGTGTGAGTCGGGCTTTCCACCGGCTGCGCATAGACTCGATACTGATCCGCGACCGTGCCGTCGAAGCGCGTCCACACCTGACCGGTCTCTGCGTCGACCGTGAAATCCCACGTGTGCTGTTCATCGATCGTCTCGATCTGGAAATTCCAGACCAGGCGCGCCTCCCCTCGTCGGATCGGCAAGAGCATCAAGCGCCCTTTCGTCGTTTGCGTCGGCACGGCAATGCCGGAGAACTTCGCAGCCGCACTCACGGCCGCGGCCAATTGCATCTTCGGCTTGAGCGTACGCACCGACTGCGCCAGCCCGGGCAGGAAAGAATTGTTGACGCTGATGACGCGACCGTCTCGATTCACGTTGACTTGCAGTTGAGCGTTGTACACCGGGATTCCGGCATGACGTTGCTGAAGATAAATATGCGTCGCACCCGTCACGCGCGAATACACGACGTCCGACACGACATATCCCTGCAGATCGGAGGGCTCCAGTCCCAGCGCAGTGAGGTTGCTATGAAGGAAGGCCAGGGCCAGATCCATCGGCCGGCCCTTCGCGACCGCCGTGAGATAGCCGCGTTGACTGGACAGTGAGCTCACCGTCCCGGTCGTCTCGTTGGACTCGACCGTGAGCTCTTCGACATTGGCGACCAGCCCCTGAATCGATTCAGGATGAACGGTGGCTGCGGATCGGGAAGCCGTGAAGCCTCGGTTCAGATCGAGCCGCGCATCGAAATGACGCTCGGCGTCCTGCGTTGGAGATATTTCTTGAGCGTTCGCCGGCGAGCTGCAGCCTACAGCGCAGGCGAACGATAGCGACGCGACAGCGAATCCTCGGCATCGGTCCATGATGCGACTCCTTCCGTGAGTGACTGAGGAACGTGGGCCGATTCGATTCAGTGATAAGCGCGATGAGGTGTCAACGCCGAACCTGCCATCGCGGCATGCAGCGACTGTTCGAGATCAAGCAACCTTTGCTACGGGCGTCGTTTGCCGACTTCAGTGGCACGCGAGATCGAAGCGGTGTCAGAGGTGGCTTGGTCACAATGCGCCGCGGTTCACATGACCGATGGTGCTCGGGCCTTCATGCACCTCGGGATGTCACGAGTTCAACTTGTCGACAAGCGGCTCACTGCCACTGACCGCCGATTGCCTGAATCAACGAAACCGCCGCCGACTGTCGATCGACGACCGCCTGGATCTCCGCCTGTCGGGCCGAGAGCGCCGCGGTCTGCGCCACGATCACGTCCGCATAGCTGATCTGGCCGGCAACGTACTGATTGTTTGCTATCTGCTCGGCTTGATTCGCCGCCACGGCGGCGGCGTTGCGCTCAGTGGAAACAATCGCCAGCACGCGTAAGGCGGCGAGCTGATCTTCCGTTTGCTGGAATGCCAACAGCACAGCCTGCCGGTATTCGGCAACGGTCTGCTCATACGCGGCTCGTGCTTCATCCACTCGGGCCGAGCGAGCGCCGAAGTCGAGCAACGTCAACGCTCCGGTTAGGCCCAATGACCAGACGCTGCTGGCGGACTCGAACAGATCGCTCGTCGTGCGCGAGCTGTAGCCCGCGTCGCCGCTCAGCTGAAGCGTGGGAAAGTAAGCGCTGCGTTCGATGCCGATCGCAGAATTCGCGGCGGCGACACGACGCTCGGCCGCGGCGATGTCAGGCCGCCGCTCCAGCAACGATGCCGGCAATACGCCGGGTATGTCCGGAACGTTTCGACTCCACTCCCCCCGCGGCAGGGTGAAACTCGAGGGATTGACGCCGACCAGGACCGCGATTGCATGTTCGAGCAACGCACGTTGGCGCACCAGATCAGCGACGTTCGCGCGTGCGTTTCGCAGCGCCGTTTCCGCCTGCAACACATCCGAGCGAGCGGCAACACCTGCGTTGTAACGATTGGTGGTGATCGCCAGTGCCCGTTCATAAGCTGCAATCGTCGCGTTGAGCACTTGCTCCTGCGCTTGCAGGCCGCGCAACTGGACGTAGTCGAGCGCCAGCTCTCCCTGCGCGGACAACGTGGCATTGGCCAGATCGGCCGCACTCGCTTCGGCCAACGCACCCGCCTGCCGCACGCTGTCGCCGATGCGCCCCCATAGATCGGGCTCCCATGTGGTCCCGATGGTGATCGAATAGCGCGAAGTGCCGCCTGTGTTCACCGTGCCGACGTTGCCCACCGTGGGCGTGCCCGGACCGAAGGAGCCGACCTTGGTTCCCGAGGCGGTCAGACTGATCACCGGCAACAACGACGCGCGTAGTTCGCGAACCAGCGCGCGTGCTTGATCGTAGGCGGCTTTCGAGGTCGCGAGTGTTTGATTCGAGAGCACCACCTGCCGCTGCAGGTCGCCGAGCACCGGATCATCGAACAATTGCCACCACTCGCCGCGGGCCACCGCATCCGAGGGCTTCGCCTCACGCCAGCCCGGCGCTTCTTTGAACGATGCTGGAATCCGAACATCGGGGCTTCGATACCTCGGCGCAACGCTGCAAGCGACGCAGCTCGCGACACAGACGATGAGCACGGCGTATCTCATGTCGGCGCAACTCCAAAGGCAGAATCGAGATGACGTGAGCTCGGCCGACGGAATCGATCGAGCGCGAGATACACCACCGGTGTGGTGAGCAACGTCAGCAACTGACTCGCGATCAAACCGCCGACGATGACGATGCCGAGCGGCCGCCGCAGTTCCGCGCCGTCGCCGAAGCCGATCGCCAACGGCACCGCGCCGAAGCCCGCCGCGAGCGTGGTCATCAGAATCGGGCGAAACCGCAGCAGCGACGCTTCGCGGATCGCTGCCAACGGACTCAAGCCTCGCGAACGCTCCGCCTCCAGCGCGAAATCGATGATCATGATGGCGTTCTTCTTGACGATGCCGATCAGCAGGATCAGCCCGATCAACGCGATCAGATCCAGATTGAGCCGCCCGATCAGCAGCGCGAGCATCGCGCCCACGCCGGCCGAGGGTAAGGTCGACAACACCGTCAATGGATGGATGGCGCTCTCGTACAACATGCCGAGCACGATATAAATCACGATCAGCGAAGCGAGAATCAGCAGCGGCATGGTCGCGGTGGATTGCGCGAATACACGCGCGGTACCGGCGAAAGAACCGGTCACGGTCGAAGGCAAGCCCGCGTCCCGGGTTACCTGCAGGATTCGTTGCGTCGCCTGGCCGAGCGACACATCGTTGGCCAGACCGAAAGAAACCGTCGCCGACGGCTGACCGTCCTGATGATTCACCAGTGCCGCTGTTGCGCTGGTGCTCCAGTGCGCGATCGCCGTGAGCGGCACGGTGTTCGAGGGCGCGAGACTCACCGCCGCTCCCGTCGACACATCACGACCTGTGCCGGTCGCCGACACCGGCGTCGAACCGGCAGCCACGGTCGGAGTCGACGTCGTCGGTACGTAGACATGTTCGAGCATCGTCGGCGAGCCCGTGAACTCGGGCGCCACGCCCATGACCACGTGATATTGATTCAAACCGGAGTAGATCGTCGCCACCTGCCGCTGGCCGAACGCGTCGTACAGCGCCTGATCCACGGCCTGAGTCGGAATGCCCAGCTGCGCCGCCCGGTCGCGATCGATTTCGACCATCACTTCCGCTCCACCCTGTTGCTGATCCACGTCGACGTCCACCAGCTGCGCTTCCCGCTTCAACAGCCGGACCAGCGTCTCGCCCGCGCTCTGTAAGAGATCGACGTTGCCGGCCTTCAACGTGAATTGATAAGTGCTGGTCGCCGCGCGTCCGCCGATCTGCATGTCCTGCACCGGGTTCAGGAACACCGCAAGTCCGCTCACGCTCATGAGCTTGGGCCGCAGTCGCCCGATAATCTCGCGACTCGATGCACGTTGATTGCGGGGTTTCAACACCACGAACATGAACCCGCCGCCGGCGCGCGAGCCGCCGGTGAAAGCGACCACCGCATCCACATCGGGATCGGCCCGGATGATGGCCGCGACCCGGGTGATCTTCCGCTGCAACTCCTGAAAGGAAATGCTTTGATCGGCGCGCAGGCCGCCTTGCAACGAGCCGGTGTCCTGCTCGGGAAAAAAGCCCTTCGGCGCCGTCACCATCAGGAACAGATTGAGCACCACGACACCGGCCAATATCACCAGGACCGTCGCGCGATTGTTCAGCGCCCAGTCGAGCCCGTGTGCGTAGCGCTGCTGCAAACGATCGAACGCGCGAGTGGTGAACGCAGTGAACCGATTCGGCGCCTCGCGCTTACGTAGCAGCAGCGACACCATCATCGGCGTCGTGGTCAGCGAAACCGCCAGGCTGATCAGCACCGCGACCGACAAGGTCACGGCGAATTCGCGAAACAACCGTCCGACGATGCCGCCCATGAACAGCAACGGTATGAACACCGCCACCAGGCTGATGGAAATGGACAGCACGGTGAACCCGACTTCACGCGCCCCGAGCAGCGCCGCCTGTCTGGCCGGCATGCCTCGCTCCACGTGCCGGGAAATGTTCTCCAGCACCACGATGGCGTCGTCGACGACGAAGCCGGTCGCGATGGTCAGCGACATCAGCGAAAGATTGTTGAGCGAGAACCCGAGCGCATACATCACGCCCAGGGTCCCGAGCAACGATACGACCACGGCGATGGCCGGGACCAGGGTAGCCCGCAACGACTGCAGAAACACGCTCGTCACCACGACCACCAGCAGTGTGGCGATGATCAACGTGACTTCCACTTCATGCAACGACGCACGAATCGTGGTGGTCCGGTCGGAGGCGACCTGCAACTTGATGTCCTTCGGCAGCACGGCCGCGAGCGCCGGCAATTGCGACTTCACCGCGTCCACCGTCTGGACGATGTTCGCTCCGGGCTGGCGGCTGATGATGACCATCACCGCGCGCACACCGTTGAACAATCCCATGGTGCGTATGTCTTCGGGACCGTCGTAGACAGAAGCGACATCACGCAATCGGACCGCCGCCTGGCCCCGCCACGCGATCACCAGATCGCGGTAATCGGCGGCATGCAGTCCCGGCTCATTGCCCTCGATCTGCCAGGCTAGAGTGTCGTTCTCGATGACTCCGCGCGGCCGGTGAGCACTCGCCGACGACAAGGCGCTGCGCACGTCTTCCAGCGGGATTCCAAAGCGTGCCAGGGCCAGCGGATTCAAGTCGACCCGCACCGCCGGCAGCGTGCCACCGCCGAGCTCCACATCGCCGACGCCTTCGACCTGCAACAAGCGCTGTTGAATCACATTGGACACCGCGTCATAGATGGACGCCGGTGAACGCGTCGGCGACGTCAGCGCCAGGATCAAGATGGGCGCGTCGGCTGGATTGGCCTTGCGATACGTGGGGTTCGTTCGCAAAGTGGCCGGCAGATCGGCTCGCGCCGCGTTGATCGCCGCTTGTACGTCACGAGCCGCGCCATCGATGTCGCGACTCAGATCGAACTGCAACGTGATACGCGTGGAGCCGATGCCGGATTGGGACGTCATCTCGGTCACACCGGCGATCACACCTAACTTTCTCTCCAGGGGCGATGCCACGCTCGATGCCATCGTCGCCGGACTGGCGCCGGGCAAGTTGGCCTGCACGTTCACCGTAGGAAAATCCACTTGCGGCAGCGGCGCGATGGGCAGAACGAAGAAGGCGGCCAACCCGGTCAACGCGACACCGAGCGTCAGCAGCGTCGTGCCGACCGGTCGCCTGACGAATGGGCCGGATAAATTCATGGCGACGACTCCAACGCGGGTGAAGCACCGCGGCTCCGTCGTTGCATCAATCTCTCGAAGGCCAGAAACACGACCGGCGTGGTGAACAACGTCAACGCCTGGCTGACGATCAGGCCGCCCGCGATAGCGATGCCGAGCGGCCGGCGCAGCTCCGAGCCCACGCCAAAACCGAAGATCAGAGGCAACGCGGCGAACAAGGCCGCGAACGTGGTCATCATGATCGGCCGGAAGCGCAGCAACGCCGCCTGCCTGATCGCCGCCCGCGCCTCTTTGCCTTCGACGCGCTGTGCCTCGATCGCGAAATCGATCATCATGATGGCGTTCTTCTTCACGATCCCGATCAGCAGCACGATGCCGATGATGCCGATTACGCCCAGTCCGCTGCCCGTCAACAGCAGCGCGAGCAACGCGCCGACAGCGGCCGACGGCAGCGTGGACAGAATCGTCAGCGGATGAATGAAACTTTCGTACAGCACGCCCAGCACGATGTACACGACCACGACGGCCGCGAGAATCAGATAAAACTCATTCGCCAGCGACGCGCGAAATGCACTGGCAGCGCCGGTGAACTGAGTCGTGATCGACGGCGGCACGCCCACTTCCCGCTCCGCTCGCGTGATCGCAGCCACGGCCGCGCCAAGCGATACGCCGGGCGCGAGATCGAAACCGAGGGTCGCGGCCGGAAACTGCGCGACGCGCGAGATCAATACCGGTGCGCTCTTCAAACGAAACGTCGCCACCGCACTTAACGGCGTGACAGTGGGCGCCCCGGTCGACGGCGACGCGGCCGTGGCGGGGCCCGACCCGAGACCGGCGGTACTCGACGCAACTGTCGCAGAACCCGCCGGTGTCGCTGAGCTCGAACCCGTTGGCACGTAGATCTGCGACAGCGCCTTCGGATCCGCGAGCATGCCCGGCGTGCTTTCCAGGATGACGCGATACTGGTTGGACGGCGTAAAGATGGTGGAGATGATGCGCTGACCGAACGCGTTGTACAGCGCGCTGTCCACGGTCGCGGCACTGATGCCCAGACGTGCGGCGACGTCCCGGTTGATGTCCACCTGCACCGCCCTGCCGTCTTCGAGAACGTCGGACGTGACATTTCTAATCTGCTCCACCTCGCGCAAGGCTGCGAGCAAACGATTCGCCCACTGCGAGATCTCGCGTGCGTCCGCCGCTTGCAAGGAGAAGCGATATTCGTTCGGCCCGCTCTGGGTATCGATGGTCAGATCCTGCACCGGCTGCAGGTAGAGTGTGATGCCCAAGGTGTCGCGCACTTTGCGCTGCAATCGCTGCATCAGGGCCTGCTGCGAGCCGCGCTGTTTTTTTCCTTTCAGATTGATCAGCATGCGCCCCTGATGAAGCGCCACGTTCTGCCCATCGACGCCCACGTTCGAGCTCAAGCTCGCGACCTCCGGATCGGCAAGCACCAGCCCGGCAACCTGCGACTGCAGCTGGACCATGCGCGGGAAAGAAATATCCTGGTCGGCGACCACCATGGCGCGCAACTGCCCCGTGTCCTGTTGGGGAAACAGTCCTTTGGGAATGATGACGAACAGCAGCGCGGTCAGCACCAGCGTCGTGAGAAACACCAGCAGCGTCCGGGTCTGCCGATCGAGCACCCAATCGAGTCGACGCGCATAGCTCTGCGCCAGCCGCTCGAACCACCGCAGGCTGCGTTCGATGAGCGGCAAGGGACGCCGCTCGCGTTCCGGTCGCAGCCAACGTGACGCGAGCATGGGCACGAGCGTCAACGCCACGACCGCGGAGATGAAGATCGTCACTGCCAGCGTCACCGCGAATTCACGGAACACCCGCCCGACGACGTCGCCCATGAACAGCAGTGGGATCAGCACGGCCACCAGGCTGACGGTGAGTGAAATGATGGTGAAGCCAATCTCGCGCGCGCCACGCAAGGCGGCGGCGAACGGTCGGATACCGTCCTCGATGTGCCGGTTGATGTTCTCCAGCACCACGATGGCATCGTCGACCACGAATCCCGACGCGATAGTGAGCGCCATCAACGTCAGATTGTTGATGCTGAAGTCCAGCAGATACATGGCGGCGAACGCGCCGACGAGCGACAGCGGCACCGCGATGCTGGCAATGACGGTGGCTTGCAAACTGCCGAGGAAAAGAAAGATCACCACGGTGACCAGCACTACGGCGAGCAACAGCTCGAACTGCACATCGGCCAGCGAGGCACGAATGCCCACGGTGCGGTCACTGAGCACAGTCATCTTCACATCGGCCGGCAGTTGCAGCTCGAGCGCCGGCAGCGCGGCTTGGATCGCATCGACGGTGCCGATGACGTTTGCACCGGGCTGACGCTGCACATCGACAATGATGGCCGGCGTACGATTCATCCACGCGCCGATCCGCGTGTTCTCCGAAGAATCGACGATCGATGCAACGTCGGCGAGACGCACCGGAGCGTTGTCACGATACGCCACGATCAGATCGCGATACTCCTGCGCCGTCGACAGCTGATCGTTGGCGTCGATGGTCCACGCGCGTGTCGGCCCGTCGAAACTGCCCTTCGCGCCGTTGACATTCGCCGCGGCAATGGCGGTTCGCAATGAATCGAGCGACAGCCCGCGCCCGGCCAGCGCCGACACGTTCGCTTGAATGCGTACCGCCGGTCGCTGTCCGCCGGACAGATTCACCAGCCCGACGCCGGGAATCTGCGAGAGTTTATTCGCGATGCGCTGATCGACCAGATTTTGCACTTCGGCGAGCGGACGCGAGGTGGATGTGACGCCGAAGCTCACGATGGGCGCATCGGCCGGATTGACCTTCGCATAGATCGGCGGTGCCGGCAGATCCGAGGGCAACAACGTGCTGGCCGCGTTGATGGCCGCCTGCACTTCCTGCTCGGCGACGTCCAACGGCAGATCGAGCGAAAATTGTAGCGTGACCACCGATGCCCCCGCCGAGGACGCGGAAGTCATACGAGAAAGTCCGGCCATTTGGCCGAACTGACGCTCGAGCGGACTGGTCACGGTGACCGCCATCACGTCCGGGCTCGCGCCCGGATAAAGCGTGCGCACTTGAATGGTCGGGTAGTCCACTTCGGGCAGCGCCGAGAGCGGCAACACGCGAAACGCGACCAGTCCGGCGAGCAGAATCGCGAGCATCGTCAACGTGGTCGCGACGGGGCGCAGAATGAACAGACGGGACGGCCCGCCCTCACTGCGCTCTAAGGCTTGGTCGTGCTCGCCGGCCATTTCGCACCAGCCAACATCACGTGTGCGCCGTCGTTCAATCCGTCCGCGCCTTCGGTGATCACGGTCTCGCCTGTGCGCAGACCGCTGCTGACCACGATCCGCTGACCGTGAATCACACCGGTCCGCACCGCCCGCGACTTCACCGTGCGATCCGGTTGCAGCACGAACACGAAATCACCCTGCGCGCCGTGCCTGACACTGGAGACTGGTACGGTCACCGCCTGCGGCAGCGTCTTCACCACCACCGAAACATTCACGAACTGGTTGGGGAACAAGGTCTCATCGGTGTTGGCGAAGCGCGCCTTGGCTCGCACCGTGCCGCTGGTCGCGTCGATCTGATTGTCGAAGGTCAGGAATTCACCTTCCGCCAACACCCGCTCGCCGGCTTGATCGGTGGCGGTGACGTGCAGCTTTCGGCCCGCACGCAATTGCACTTGCACCTCCGGCAGCTGCGCCTGGGGCAAGGTGAATGTGACATCGATGGGGTGGATCTGGGTGATGACGACGATGCCGGTGGTATCGCTCGGTGTCACGTAGTTGCCGATGTCCGCCTGCCGCAATCCCGCCTTGCCTGCGACCGGCGCCACGATCGAGGTGTACGCGAGATTCAAGGTGGCCGTTCCGATGGCCGCACGATCGGCCGCCACCGTGCCTTCGAGTTGTTTCACCGTGGCGGCCTGGGTATCCAGCTGCTGGCGCGCGATCGAGTCCTGAGACCACAGCGTGCGATAGCGCTCCAGATCGACCCGAGCCTGATTCAGCGTCGATTCGTCACGGACCAGATTGGCGCGGGCCTGCGCCAATGCCAGCTGATAGGGGCGCGGATCGATCTGCGCCAACAATTGGCCCTTCTCCACTTGCTGCCCTTCGGTGAAGTGCAGACTGAACAGCGTGCCGGCGAGCTGCGAACGGACCGTCGCCACGACGATGGGCTGCACCGAGCCAATGGCACTCAACGTCACCGGCACGTCCATCGCCGTCGCCCGTGCCGTGCCCACGGCGGCCACCGGCCGTCCCTTGCCCGCACCGGGTTCCGTGCCTCGGGTGAAGTGCCACGCTGCCCAGCCCACTACCGCAAGCACCAGTAGCGCGATGACGCTGTTCCGCAATTGCACTGACGCGGGACGCGCGTTGTTCAGTGACATCGCGTGCTTATACTTCGCGTGCTGCCCACCCGCAATTCGCATTGAGAGTGACCGCCTACCTTGCCCGGCTGCTGGCGCCACGGATCGCCGCGTTGCAGCCGACAACGTCGGTGAAGATGAAGCGGAATCCAATTGGCGCCGGCGCCGAATAACCCACGGATGAGCGCTGAACCGAGACAATCAACGACCCGGCATGCCTGGACGAAATGGGAGAACCACGTCGTCGACGGGCGCTTTCCTCTGCGCCGCTGCCTGGGCCGGTCGGATCGCGCGGCGGTGTTTCTGACCGAACACAAGGCCAAGAACCTGGCCCAGACCGCGATCAAATTCGTGCGGGCGGATGCGCCGCAAGCGAACAGCCTGCTGGTGCGCTGGCAGGCGGCGATGGCTCTGTCGCATCCTCATCTGATACAACTTTTCGAAGTGGGCCGGTGGCAGTCGGACGGCACCGACTTTCTATTTGTCGTGATGGAATACGGCGACCAGACGCTCGCGGAGATCCTGCGTCGTCGCGCCCTGAGCGCGGAGGAAGCGCGCGAGTTACTGCCACCTGTTCTGGATGCGCTGACCTTTCTGCATCGACGGCAGCTCGTTCATGGCCAGCTGAAGCCCTCGAACTTTCTGGCGGTTGGAGATCAGCTCAAGCTGTCCAGCGACACCATCCGGCCTGCGAGCCAGGATCACGGAGCTTCCACCGCTGGCGATGTGTGGAGTTTGGGCGCGACGCTGTTCGAGGCGCTCACGAACCGAGCTTTGAGCTCTGGCGATCATTCATTCGATACGGCTTCGTTGCCTGCTGAAGTGCCCGCGTCACTGCTCGATACGATGCGCCGCTGCCTGAGCCCGACGCCTGCCGATCGCCCGCTGGTCATCGACCTGAGAGCCGAATACAAACTCATTGCTCCGCCGCCGGTGCCTCGGGTTGAAGCTGATAACTCGCCAACGATCACTCCAAATCCCGCACGAAAGGAGGGTTCAGCGCAGTCAGCACCGAGCCCGAGGAGAGAACCGACTTCGTCTCAGGTAGCAGCTGATAGTTCGCGAGCGACCCCTCCGATTCAGCCCACGACGACCGTCGCAACGAACAGAACTTCACCTCACGCTGGGTCGAATGGCCCGAGAGGGGCCACTCCGGCTCCCGGCCCGTTTGAAAGTTCGCAAGCAACGGCGCCGCTTCAGCGGGCACATGGCACCGGGCGAAACGACACTTCAGCGCAACCTGCACCGAGCGCCTCGCGGGAAGTCACAAACGCCCTGGCTGAATCTGGAAGCTCGCAGGAAGTCACAAAAGCTCAGGCTGGAACTGAAAGCTCGCGGGAAGCC